>JAGXAB010000051.1 GCA_018971775.1 Cyanobacteria bacterium REEB67
ATTGGATTTTGCACGGCGCTGGCGCACTGGTTTTGAGCGATTTGGAAAAAGGTTTGGCTTTGAGCCCTTCTAATTTGAGAATTCGAAATCTCCTTGCAAAGGCGAAACGGGAATCGGCTCTTCAGTCACAGCATAATTGACTTTATTGATCTTGCAGATTGAGGCGACGTCCCGAATCTAGTTGAAAAGTTTGGCGATCCCCTCCAGGACTAGCCTGGTATGGTTTTGGTTGCGAAATCAAATACCAAATTTCAAGAGGATCAACCTTGAAGAAATCATCGACCGTAAAGAGCCATCGTGTCAATGAAGAGAAGTCCAAGAAAACTCCTGCCGTAAAGCTTGATCTGAAGACCGTCAACCTGCAGGAGGTGATTCAGATGGGCCTGCAATCAGAAGGCAATTCAGCTTAATCCCAAGTGGCAACAGGGGCTTTTTTTCATGCAAATTGCTTAGCTGATTCTGGTAGGTTGAGAGAAGCCGTAGGCGTTGTAGAGGAAGCCGAACAATTGAGCCCGATTCCCGCTGAGGAAATAGCATGGCGAGCTGGATTGTTAATGAAGCTGAAAGACTACAGGTCGGCTGTCAATGATTTTGCTAAAGCCATAGATGCCGACCCGAATAATTGTCTTAATTGGGCCGGCCGGGCATCTGCCAACCTTGCCCTAGCGGGCCCATCAAAAAAAAGTTGAAAGCGATTTGATGAAAAGTATTCAAGTCAATCCCTCCTTTGATCTCGGACGACAACTTCTTGCTGACGTTCGACAGCAAATCTCACAGTCAAAATAACAATGGACCCCTGCTCTAGGCGTTTTCTATTGCGATAATAATAAGACGCCGTTGGCTGCTAAACTTGCTTCTATGACCTAAGCATTTGAGCGCGCTGGCGAATAGTCGTTCGGGATCGTTGGAAATGCGTCCTCGGTAAGGAGCTTGAAAATTGATCTGTCTCGCTAATACTTATCTTAGATTTCGCGTTGCTAAGATGGCTGTCTTCACCGCCTTGGTTTGCTCCCTTCCGGCGTTAGCGCAAACTCTTTCCGCCGAGAAGCAACAAGAAGTAGATGCCCTTACGAAGCAAATTGCTGCGAATGGGAGTGATTACTCGCTTTATGCGAAGCGTGGGTTTATTTATTTTCAAGCTAATTCCCCTGCAATAGCCGACCCTGAGTTCAAGAAGGCTCTTGAGTTAAATCCCAGTTGGCAGAGAGGACTGCTTCTCCGCGCCGATTGTTTGTCGCATCTGGGGAAAGTTCAAGAAGCTATTGATGCAGTGGATAAGGCCGAACAACTCGGCCCAATTCCGGCGCAGAAAATAGCATGGCGTGGTGCGCTGTTCATGAAGCTGAATGAATACAAATCAGCACTCGCCAATTTTACGAGGGCCATTGAACTCGATCCAAAGGATTATTTAAACTGGGCTGGAAGGGCAACGGTAAATCGTGAATTAAACGGTCCGTCCAAATCTGTAGAAAGTGATTTGTAGAAATGCATTGAAATCAATCCATCTTTTGAACTGGGACGAGAAATGCTAGCTACCGTCAGACAGCAAATATCACAGTCAAAATAACAATAGACTCCTGCTATAGGCGTTTTCTATCGCGATAATAATAAGACGCCGTTGGCTGCTAAAATTGCTTCTATGACCTAAGCATTTGAGCGCGCTGGCGAATAGTCGTTCGGGATCGTTGGAAATGCGTCCTCGGTAAGGAGCTTGAAAATTGATCAGTCTCGCTAATAGTTGGCTTAGATTTCGCGCTGCTATGGTGGCTGTCTTCACCGCCTTGGTTTGCTCCCTTCCGGCGCTAGCGCAAACTCTTTCCGCCGAGAAGCAGCAAGAAGTAGATGCCCTTACGAAGCAGATTGCTGCGAATGGGAGTGATTACTCGCTTTATGCGAAGCGTGGGTTTATTTATTTGCACGGACGTATAAATGATGCTGCGGAGGATGATTTCGACAAGGCTCTGAATTTAAATCCAAAATGGCAGAAGGGCTATATTTTTCGGGCCGAATACTTTTTGGGAAAAGGTCTGCCTGCTGATGCCGTGGGACAAATGAACGAAGCTGAGAAGATAGCTCCTCTTAAACCATCTATGATTGCATGGCGAGGAACAATGTATGCACAAATGAAAAATTACAGGGCTGCGATTGACGAGTTTTCTAAAGCCCTAGTTTTAGACCCTCGTGACTACAAAACTTATACGTCCCGAGCCTTTGCCGATTTTGACTTGAATGGGCCGAGTGCATCTGTTCAAAGAGATTTGGAGAGTAGTTTGGCCATCAATCCCGATTATGAAGTAAGCCGCAAATTTCTCGAAGAAATTAAGCGGCAACTCGCCTTGAGAGGCTCAATTAAATAGTCTGGTTAAGTACTAGCGCACGTTAACTTTGAGGTCTCGGTGGGAAGGATCTAATAGCTGTAAAGGAGGTCATTCTCATATGGCTCATGGTAACGAATTGCCATCCGCAGAAGTTCCTCCCGAAAAGGCCGACGGTCAAGAGAAACGCGTTCGCGCTTTAGAATCGACCAATAATGCTTTCACCAGCGCCTCAATGATTTCCGAGGTAAACAGCGATTTAGGACTCGAAGCTTCTGCTACGAAACAGGGCCTCGGAAACAGCAGTCATGAAAGCGTATCCGGCACAGCTCTCGGGACGCCTGTTGATAGAGCATTGAGCCGAACGCAAGCTAATGGCTTTGTTTCTCCTCGAGATGAATTACTCTCTGGAACTAGCCATAACTCTGACGAAAGCAAGATCACAGACGTGAAGACTTCATCGCCCACCCCTAGTTCAAATGTCTCGAACATTCCCCACCCCGCCGAGGCCTCAAGTCCACCATCAACGCCACCTCTGGAACGTCAGTCCGCCCCTACTGGTCTGGCATCTAGCTACCAATCTAATCCGGCCAGTGCATTAAACAGCCCTCCTCGACCCGAAAGTACTACTCGAGCGGAAGTTTCCTCTCCAGCAAGCTCTCCGGCTCCCCAACCGCCAGGCTCCCGCGGGTCGCAAGCCGAATCCGGTTTGGCAAATCAGTCTCCTGTGCAAGCTGCTATACAGCCCTCGCCTCAACTAGACCGGCCCGTATCAATACCTGCCGCATCCGCATCCGCATCCGACAATGCGCCGCAATCGTCATTTAATCGCAATATCGCCAATCCTCCAAACCCAAGTCCTGCTTCTCGTTCCAGTCAGGAGTTGAGCTCCGGCGATCGAGCCGTGCGTGGTCAGACCGAGCCTGCAAGCGCAGCGCCGAGGCCTTCCTGGTATGCTCGTACGGCGGAAGCCCGCGAGGGCATTTCGGATTCTGTCCAACGCCCAGGTGGCGCTTCGACTGCGCTCACAGAGAGACCTCCTGTCGACAGAGGGGCTTTAGCGCCGATGTCTTCAGCAGCGGGCAAAAGTATTGACTCAGCGGCTGACCGATTGGCTGACAAAAATCCTATCTCTGGCGGGCGTGTCAATTCCGACATCGTCAAAGACGGCCTGATTAGCGATGGCAAAGGTGGTACGAGCAAAGCAACATCCTGGCTCGATGGACCTGAGGCGGCCACACGCAAGCCGGAAAACAGCAACTTCCCCGGTCAGATTTCATACGGCGGTGCCACACCCGACGGACGTGAACATCCATTTGGATTGGCCGGCAGAGTGATGGACCCCAAGGTCGACGCTGGTAAAAACGTACCTGGCGGATCTGGATCTGGCATTGGTGACGCTTCAGGAGGCCGTGGCCAGGGTGGAAAGACCGACACCGGCCCCTCGGTCATCGGTCAGATCTTTGATGGTCATGGCGGCTGGAAGCCTAACATTCAACTGCCTTCTGGCGACAAAGCAGGCAAGGGCGGCGACAGCGCAGGCCGTGACGACGACAAAGGCCCGAAGGGCGACAAGGGCGGTGGCAGAAAATCTGCAGAGGGTTCTATCCTCGACTCGACGATAATTGAGGAGCGCAGTCCGCGAGCTAAGCCGGGCGATCGCGGCCTTGCCGGGCGCCGTGCGCTTGATGGCTCTTTGCTTGACTCGACGATGATCGAAGAGAGGGAACCGAAGGCAGGTGGTGGTGATACCAGATTGCCGGTGCGCCGGGCAGTGGATGGCTCGCCACTGGAAGCGACTATGCACGAGGAGGGCGGGCCTGGACAACGGTCTGGCTTGAAGGGCGGGCGGCTGGAGCCACCGGTCAGAGCCGGCGAGGGAGGCAAAAGCCCGGGGGAGGCTTTTATCGGTATCATTGAAAGCGTTAAGAATGGTATCTTCAGTGGTGCGCGCGCACAATTTGATTCTGGGCGCGGGGCCAAGGATAGCAAAGTACCATCTTCAGGTGAGAAGTCCTCGAGTCTTACTGCCGGCAGCAGTGAAGGTCGGCCATTGGCGGGGGCTAAGCAATCGATACCTGGAGAACTAACAGTCACCGGTGTCCGAACGAAGGCTTGGCCAGTTGATGGTAACGGATCACCGGTTAGTCCGGTCGTTGCTTTGACACCATTTCTTTCTGGACTGGATTCCAGCCTTCGAGTAGCTAGAGGTTTCGGTGTAAATATCGCCGATACTGGTTCAGGTGCTGCATTTGCGCCTGCGAGTGGGATTGCGCAGGGCACGCCCTTTGGGCGCGCCGCCGAATCTTCTAACACTTCTAACACTTCTAATACTTTTAACACTTTTAACACTTTTAACACTTCTACCAAACACATTGGTGGCGATACCGTTGAAGTCCCCCACTTGATGCTCAACGAAAATGGTGAGTTGCCTGCTTTTGTCCAGGAGGGAAGGTTGAAGGCCAGGCCCTCAGTCAGTATGCATGTGTCTGGTGGCAAATATGGTGGCAAAGCCGGTGAGCAGCCAGCGCCCAAGCTCAATCCGTTGGCGGACAAACCTCGCCCTTATATCAGTGTGAGTAACGAAGGTGCCCTTTATGATTTGAGCCAGACCTCGACCGAGATACCTTTTCCGGAAGCACCGCTGACTGAGCGTGAGGTTCCCGACCCACCGGCCGAAGCGGCTGGCGAAAGTCAAAAGCCGGCTAAAGCTATTGACGAGCTAGAATCTACCGCCCAGATGTCGCCTGCTGAACTCCGTGAAATAAGGCAGGGCAACCGGGACGACCGCTATCTCTACGTCGTGCAGGAAGGTGACACGGTCGAATCTGTAGCGAGCACGGTACTTCACGCCCCGGGTCTCGCGCCTTTGCTTTTTTCCCTCAATCGCCGCTACGTTTTACCGGAAGTTTTGTACGGCGTGCACCCACTGATGGTGGGCGTCGTAATTAAACTTCCAACTCCTGCCGATATACTGAAGTTCGGTCAGTCCTGATGTTTCGCATCGCATTGGCGGATAATTTCGTTATAGCTAATTACTGCTTTTTGTGCACAGGCGCACTGCTGGATAGTAGCAAGCCCTTCTCTGGCTGCCTTTTTCGCGCCGGAGTAATCATGCGCCGAAAATTTATATTGGGCGAGCAAGACCAGATCAAAAGCCAGCGCTGACTTTTTTTTCAAAGAATAGGTCCTTTCTATCGCCACCATGCTTTCTGCCGCATTAATGGCGTCTTTGTAGTCTCCTGCCCTGGCGAAGGAATCGGCCAGGTGCTTGTAGCTCTCCGCCAAGTGAGGATGATGCGGATTGATGTACTGGCGCAATAGCAAGCTATGTTTTTGAGATTCAAATCCGTACCGTTTGTCTTTTTCCAGATCCAGGTAGGCATCACTCAAATCGTCTAGGTCGATCATGTATTCAGGATCTTTTTGCATCTCTTTGCGATCGAGATGCATGATCGAAGCAAAAAGCGGCTCCGCTTGATCGAAATGTGCTTGTTGTATAAACAAGCGGGCGAGACGAGCTTTGGCTCGAGCGATTTTTATATTTGTCGGATCTTTTTCCTTGAGGATTTTAATCAGGTCTGTGTATTTCTGGATCGCTTTACTGTAATTTCTTCCGGTCTCGGCAGAGTCGGCCTCATTAAAAAGGTCGTCGGCAGGAGTATTTGCAGCAGCCATGATTGACGGCAGTGAAAGGGAGAAGCAAAGTAAAAATGCGCTTAATACTATGGGCAGTGCCAGCCATTTTTTCATTTTGCTAAGCTCAATTTTCTTTTGCATTCACCGATTGTCATAGTGCAGTACGTTGCTTTGTCCGTGCCGCAGACAACCGCTGCGGTGAAGTTGTCTATAGCCAGTTGATATTTTCCCTGTCTGTAAAAGACCGTGCCGCGGCCGGCGAATGCTTCACCGAGGTTGGGATCTTTGGCCAGCGCCTGGTCAAAGTCTGCCAAAGCTTTTTCATAGTCATCTTTTGTGAAATTCAAATTGCCGCGTTCGCAGAGTGCTTCGGTCGTGAAAGATTTTTTGTCGATCAGGGTTGTGTAGTCGGCGATTGCTCGGGCTACGTCGCCCAATTTGCGGTAGCAACGAGCTCGCAAACGTAAGGCTTCTGCGTCCGAGGGTCTCAACTCAAGGGCGCGATTGAGCGCGTCGATCGCATCTCCAAAACGTTGCACGCTGAAAAGGTAAAGCCCTTTGCGATAGTGGTAGAGCCCATTGTCAGGGTCGATGGCGATTGCTCTCGTCAAGGATGCAATGGCGGCCGTATCTTGTTGCAGGAAACTTTCGCAATAGCCCTCCGCGACGTATGCTCCGGCACAGGAGGGATCAATTCTCTGTGTCTCTTTCAGGAGTGGTATGGCCGCGCCGCAGTTTCCTCTGAGCAAGAGTGCTACGGCTTCACTGTAAGATCTTTCCGCCGCCGGTTTCTTTCCTGATTTCTGTTGATAGAGTTTCAGCATCTGTGCATCTTCTTGAGCAGAGTAGGCGTTGGCGCCCTGGGCAGCGCATGACATACCTACCGTCGCCATTGCTGCCACAAGATAAGTCTGTGCGGGTTGTAATTTTGGCAAAGTCATTTCAGACCTTCGTTGAGACCATCGCTTCCAGATCTGCTGCCATAGGCAGCGATGGTCCGGCACCGGCTCTGGTGCAGGCCAGGGCGCCGGCAGCGCATCCATAGCGCATGGCTTCTTCGATCGTGGCTCCCCGCGCCAGTTGGCTCGCCAGGGCTCCGCAAAAGGCATCGCCCGCTGCGGTCGAATCGACGACTTTGACTGGATACGTCGGCACCTGGATTTTCGTTGTACCTTCGATGCTCCGACTCATGTAGACGGCGCCGCGGTCGCCAAGAGTAATGATTACTGCCTTGGGTCCCATGGCGAGCAATTTGAGCGCGCAGGCTTCAATGCTTTTTTCGTCTACGGGACTGATGCCGGTGAGGAGCTCCGCTTCGGTTTCGTTCGGGACAAGTAAATCGATGTTTGCCAGCAGTGCCTCGGGAAGAGAGCCGCTTGGAGGCGCCGGTGCCGGATTTAGTATGACCAGGGCATTGCCGCGCTTGGCCACGGCCGCGGCGGCGATTATTGTTTCGATCGGCACTTCTAGTTGGAAGAGGACCGTTTTGGCACTGCTGATTTCTGTTGCTGCCGCCTCGATATCTTGCGGGGAAAGTCTGCCATTGGAATTGGCCACGATGATGATACTGTTGTCGCCGGTCGGACCGACCCAGATGTTGGCTATGCCTGTGCTGATAGTGCTGTCGACGAGCATATTGTCGCAGTTGACGCCATTGTCCTTGAGAGAGGCCAGGACGATTTCGCCATAAGCGTCACCGCCCAGCTTGCCGAGCATGGCCGTACTGGCACCCGCTCTGGCGGCGGCCAGGGCCTGGTTATTGCCTTTGCCGCCGACGAATGTGTCGAAGGACTTGCCCGCCAGTGTTTCGCCGATTTTGGGCAGGCGTGGCACTTGTAGGACGAGATCCATACTCAAGCTGCCGACTACCATGACATCCGTGGCCATATTCTTTCCCCTTACAGTGCAGCGGATTGATTTTACTCATTTAGCGAGTGTAATTGTTTATCGTGATACTTATTCTAAAATGTCTCAGCAATTAGACAAAGCAAAAGGCGGCCCCTCAAGATGGCAAAAATTGTACGTTTCCATGAGCTTGGCTCGGCCGATGTCTTGAAAATCGAAGATGTGCCCGACGAGCCTCTGGCGCCGGACGAGGCCAGAATTAAAGTACGGGCGATTGGGCTGAACCGGGCCGAAGTACTTTTGCGTCAGGGGCGCTATTTGGAAAGGCCGCGTTTGCCCTCGCGGATAGGCTATGAAGCGAGCGGCGAAATATTGGAGCTGGGGGCGGAAGCGGCCAGGCTTGGTTTTAGGGTTGGCGAAAAGATCAGTGTGATGCCATGCTTTTCGATGACGCGTTATGGGGTTTATGGGCGGGAGGCCGTTGTGCCGGCCCGGGCTCTGGCCAGGTATCCCGATAGCTTGAGTGAGGTCGAGGCGGCGGCGGTCTGGATGCAATATCTCACCGCCTATGGTGCTCTGATTGAAATTGGCAAATTGCAAAAAAATGAATGGCTATTGGTAACGGCTGCTTCGAGCTCGGTTGGTTACTCGGCGATTCAACTGGCCAAAAACATCGGAGTGAAAGTGATCGGCACCACTCGCAGTACCGCCAAGCGCGAACTGCTGCTCGAAGCTGGTGCGGATCATGTCATTGTCACCGATGAGCAAAACCTGAGGCAGGAAGTGTCGAGTTTCACGGGTGGGCATGGTGCTGACGTTATCTTCGATGCCGTAGCCGGACCGATTATGGCTGATCTCGCCGTTGCCGCCGCTTACCAGGCGCGTATCTTCATCTATGGTGCCCTTTCTTTGCAAACGACAGTCTTCCCATTGCAGACGGCGTTGCGCAAGGGTTTGAGTATAAACGGTTATACGATGTTTCAGATCGTGGACGATGAAGAGCGCTTCAAGCGGGCTCGCGACTATATCTACGCGGGGCTTGCCGACGGCACTCTGAAGCCAGTGATCGATAAAGTCTTTGCCTTGGAAGAGATAGTCGAGGCGCAAAAATACATGGAAACCAATCAGCAGAACGGCAAAATAATGGTGCGCGTAGACTGATTGCGCCGACACTGCTTCGCTTAGCTACTCGAGCTAGTTATTCATTATAGGCTTCGGTCTAACCTTCGCCCGAAGCGTAGAAGCGGCGCCCCTGTTCGTTCATGGTGGTGAGTAAGGTTGAAACCTTCCGCACCTGGCCATCGACCGGCATCATTTCATAGACTTTTTGCAGTCGGGCGATCAAGTCGGCAATGCCTGTTTGATCTGCGTAGCGCAGAGGACCGCCGCGGAAGGCCGGGAATCCGGCGCCGATGATCATCGCCAGGTCGAGCTCGCGTGCTTTGCGTACGACTTTCTCTTCCAGGCACCGTGCTGCTTCATCTACCATGGGCAAAATCAGACGATCTTGCAGAAGCTGAACTGTTGCCTGATCGGGTTTCTCAGCGCTGACCGTCAATTTATTCAGGGTGACGAAGCGAGGATTGAAATCGCCTTTGCGGCCGGAGGCGTCCCAGATAAAGAGACCGTTATCGACGGATTTACCGGTAAAGCCCGCTGCATCGCTGTCTTTCATCACCGTGGGTGGTGTGAAGCGCTCGCCGAAGCTGGCGTAGAGTTCTTTTGCCACGGTGATGCAGAGTTTGACGCCGAGTTCGTCGACAAGGGTAAAAGGACCCATAGGCAGACCAAATTGCAGCGCTGCTTCTTCGAGCCAGTTGAGCGGTACCCCCTCGTCGGCAAGGCGTGAAGCTTCCAGTAGATGACTGGTAAGCAGGCGGTTGACGATAAAACCTGTGGAATCTTTGACGCTGATCGGTGTTTTCTTCAATGCGGTGACGAGACCGAGCGCCCGGGCATTGGCTTCGTTTGAAGTATTTGGATGGCTGGCGACTTCGACTAGGGTCATTTTGTCGACAGGGTAGAAGAAATGCGTGCCGATAAAGCGTTTCGGATTTTTGAGATTTTGTCCAAGCTCAATAAGCTCGAGGGCCGAGGTATTTGTCGCGATAACGCAGTCTTCACTCACATGCTTTTCTATTTCACAGAGGACAGCTTCTTTGATTTTGAAGTCTTCCAGTACGGCCTCCAGGACGAGGTCGCAATCTTTGAGGATGGCGTAATCGGACGAGACGGCGATATCGTTGTCGGCACTGGTCTGTTCACCAATAATTTGTTCACCGCTGCTCTGTTCACCGCTGCTCATGGCCTTTTGCAGGGCTTGGCGAATCTGATCTTCTTTTGCCTTACCCGATGTTTTCAGTCTGACGGACATGCCCTGGGCCAGAGCGAAGTGCGCTATCTCCATGCCCATGATGCCACTGCCGACGATGCCGAGTGTCTTCACCGGTTGTTTGGCCGTCCTCTCGGCCGTGCGCGCTGCCGAGCGAGTGACAAAGTCCTGAGAAAAGAAAAATTGGATCAGGTTGCGCGATGTATTGCCAAAGGCGAGTTCTGAGAAATACTCCGCTTCCTTTGCCAGGCCGTCTTTTAGTTCTGTGGTTTGCGAAAGGCGCACGCAGTCGATAGCTTTGAGCGGGGCCGGATAGTGTCCTTTTAAGCGGATTTTCACCGAGCGCTCCATCAGAGCGAAAAGTTTTTTCAATTTTTCCGGATCTTCAGCTGCCTTTGGCGGCCGTGGCGCGATGTTCTTTTCGCATTCATCGAACAGTTGTAGCGCTAGGGCGCGGGCTCGCCCTTGCAGGTTTTCCGGCTCGACAAGCTCGTCGATTATGCCGAGTTCGAGGGCTTTTTCCGGACTGGTCGGTGCTGCTTCCAGGATGAAGTCCAGAGCTTGTTTTACCGGTATCAGTCGGGGCAGTCTTTGTGTGCCGCCAAGACCGGGTATCAATCCAAGGCGTACTTCTGGCAGGCCGATGATCGTCAGGTGAGAATTGGTGGCAATGCGACGAGTGGTGCACAGAGCCGCTTCCAGCCCGCCTCCCAGGCATGGACCGTGGATCGCTGCCACGGTCGGTTTGCCGAGATTCTCCAGGCTGTTGAAGACAGCCTGACCTTCGCTTGCCAGTCTGTGCGCGGCTTGCAACGATTCGAAAGCAAGCAATTCATGCAGGTCTGCTCCGGACACGAAGGTGTCGGGTTTAGCCGAGGCGATGATCAGCGCTTTGATCGATTTGTCGGCGGCGATTTCTTTGACCAGTTCGCGCAATTCTTTCATGGTGGCATCGCCGAGCACGTTTACTTTGCCGGCGCAGTCAAACCAGAGAGTGGCCACGCCGTCGGGTGCACGGTCTAGACGCAGGGTCCTGGGCGGCTGCAAGGTGCCTAGTGATGATTTATCCGTCGAAGAATTTTGCACTTAAAAGGCCCCCTTGTTGATGATGTAGTTCAGGCGATGGCTCTGGTCAGTTTGTAGCCGAAGGATACAGATTCTGATAAGAGGTGCACGGGCAGGATGTGCGCGTCGATCGCCGCCGAATTTTTTTCTTTGGTTTCCAGGATGACCGCCGTACTGTCTTCTGAATAACTCTGTTCGCGGATTTTGTAAGCTCCGGCCATGACTCCTTCGTGAATGAAAAGAATGGTCGATATCAGGTCTGAATCCTGGGCGATGGTGATGCAGCCTGTTTCGCCCGCCAGTTTCATCGAAACTATGGCATGGTCTAAGTAGTCGGCCGGAGACTTGCCTGGATCTTTGGTGATCGGCACGCCGAGAAAAAGCGCCGCCATGCTGAGGACAACGCCTTCCGGCAGTTCATATACCGTAAGCATGGTTTCCGGTTCGAGCAGATCGATGCCGATCATTTTTGTCGCTTTATCGACCGGATAAGTTTCTTGCGCGTCCTTTTTACCGTAGATAGCTCCGACGATACGACCATTGATTATGACCATTGCCGAACGTGATTTTTTTTCTTCGGAGCGCGCTTTGATGCAGCCGGTAAAATTTGCCAGCTCCAGATCGGTGAGCAATTTTTTTGCGTCGCAATTGGCGCACTGCAACTCGTGCAAGAGCTTGCCCGACACCGAGGGCATGAAGAGGTCGATGGCGCGTCTTACTTTCTGATTGGTCGGATAGCTATCCACCCAGATCGAAAAGGCGTTTTCTTCATCGGGGGCTGTGCTCAGCTGGATGGTTTCGGTCGTGCCGAGCATGAAAGCAAAAGTCATGAGGGCGCGGTTATTGTGCATGCAAACAAATGTTGCCGGCACATTCTGGCCGATCTCAAGCGGCTCGGTGCTAGGCACGAAGGCTTTCATCGGCACTTGATCGGCGGAGGAATCGGCCGGCGGAGGCAATTTGCCCGAAACGACGACGGCGCCGTAACCGCCGGGCTCGATGCTTTCGATGCGGCAGATGACGCCCTGACCGGGCTTGTAGGAGGTTATGTGGGACGGATCGCTCATCGCAAGTAAAACCTAAGCTAAATCAGGGCCTAGTTTATCACTGTATTGGCGGTTAAAATGGCGTGGCAGTAAGGAGTCATGGTTTGTTGTCGATTTGTGCGTATTTTTTAATTGCCGGGCTCAGGTTGCGGTCGCTAAGCCGTCTCCATGAGCTTCTTTTGATCGTCTTGGCTGGCTCGACTCTGGCTTTTTCCTTGACAAGCTGCTCGCAGCAGCCCGATTCTGTTGATCGCGGCCAGCAGACGATAGCCGAGTCGCAAGAGAAGACCGATTCCAGGCCCATTCCCAAAAAGCTCAAAGACGCTGATCCAAACAATCGCGTCAGCCTGGCCGAAGTGACCAGTATCGCCGCCGACGCCGATAAGACGTTTGTGGACGGTTGGATCGATGGGCGCGATTCGCGCACTTTCAAGTCGTATTATAAAAATCTGCCGGCGCTGGAAAAAGCGCAGTTTGCCATGGCCTATCACGATATGGTGGAAAATTCGGATCAAAATTTAGCCGAATCCTACAAGACTTACATTCCTTACAAAGAGCGGGTCAGATTCGCTAGAAATTATTGGGAAAATTCCAGCGAAGCGGCAAAGTTCAAAAGCGAAATAGAAAAGATGCAGGTGGCCTGGATACACGAATCGCTTCTCGATGGTTCCGAGCTCTGGTGGCGGGCTGCTGAAAATCACTTTGGCAATGCCATCGATTCGCCTACGCAAATGGCTCATGATGTCGAGCAGAATATGGTCTCCAAATATATGGAAGATGAAGGCACAGAGAGCACTTTTTCTCAACAGATGTCGATCAAGAAACCTGCAAAATAAAGTTCGGTAATTTTCCCAATCAACAAATAAAGAGTTTTTGCCGTGTCCGATAATAGAAACAAGCGATTTGATGAAAACCAGGAGCGAGAGCTGCTTTTCCAGAAGCGTCTGGCCGAATTGCGGGCCCGCAATAATCAATTTCCCTGGAATTTGAGTGAAACTCCTGATTTCGATATCCCGCGGGCCCAGTCTAAACTGTTTGCCGAGCGCTCTATCGAGGATCCCAATCTATCCGATGAAGAAGTCGAGCGCCGGGCGCTGCTCGACCTCAACTCGTTCAATTTTTGGAGCTTCTACAAGCGGCTCAATTACGAAGTGCGCCGCGCCAATCGCTATAAACGGCCGCTCTCCGTCCTCTTTGTCACGATCGACAATCTCAGTAAAATCGTTGACGCTTTTGGATTGCGTGGCGAAAATGCCGTCATCCTTGGCTGCGGCAAAGTCTTGCTCGGTTGCGTCCGCGATGTCGACGTAGCTGGCCGCTGCCGTGACGATTCTTTTGGCGTGATCTTACCGGAGACGCCGCGTAACGGCGCTGAAGTGGCCGCTGAGCGGATGCGCACAAAGATGGAAGATCTCGAGACCGTCTTTGATGGCGTCAGTATCTGTACAACAGTAACCGTCGGCGGTGCCAGCCTCGAGGAGGGCGTGCAGACCGCCGACGCTTTGATCAACCTCTGTGTCGAGTCCCTGAAACTCGGCATTACCAGCGGTGGTAACACCGTCAATTTCCCCGTGCTCTGAGCGCTGCGCTCGGGATTTGATGCCTTTGATTTTCAGTTTCTAATTTATCTGCTTTCGATTTTCTGATTTTCTAAAGTGTGGTCAATTTCTCGCGTGCCTTGGCTACGCGTGCATCGCTCGCCGGTGCCAGTTTTACGAACTGGTCAAGCTCTATTTTGGCGCCGGCATGGTCGCCGAGCGTTTCCATAATGCCGGCCAGCAGATAGTGCGCGTCGGCGTTTTTGGGATCGAGACTGCTTGCTTCCATATACGCGGCCTCGGCTGATACCAGATCGCCTTTGAGAAAGAGGCAGGAGCCGAGATTTAGCTTGGAAGCTATCGATTTTGGATCGAGTTTGACCGCTAGCTTGGCATGGTTGAGGGCCTGGGCCAGGTTGTTGGACTTAGCATAGGCATTGCTGAGACGGTCCTGCACGGCGGCGGAATCGGGGAAGAGAGTGGCTGCCTGGTCGAGGATTTTGATAGCGCTGTCGAAATTGCTGGCGGCGACGCAGCGACTGGCTAAAGCCATGATGATGATTCTGTTTTTCGGATCCAGGGCATAGGCTTGCTCTAGCTCGCGGTCGCTCTCATCGACTTTGCCGAGCTTGGAGAGCACGCGGGCGTAATTGGCGTGGAAAAGTGCGTCGCGCGGACTGAGGGCGATCGCCGCTTTGTATTGATCGAGGGCGCCGGCCCAATCGCCTTTGATGCTGAGCACCGCGCCGTAGTCACCGACGGCATCGGCATAAGTATTGTCAGTCTGAATCGCTGCTTGATATTCGGCAATGGCATTGTCAAAATCACCGGCGGCGACGAAATTGTTCGCCTTCAAATAATGCGCTTCGGCGGCGACGAAGGTCAGTACATTAGCCGGGATGTCTTTAACCTTTTCGCTACTGGCGGCGCCAAGTATTGCCGGGTTGCCGTTCCATTCGGATTTTATCTGGGGCGTTTGCTTGCCGCGGTCGGCCGTATCGGCTTCGGTTTTAGCTCGTGCTTCGAGAAAGGCCTGATCAATTGATACCAGACCGTTATTGGCCTTGAGGGCGGCTATTAGATTTTTGGAAAAAAGACAGCCTTTGGTCTCCTGGTCCGGTTTGCTGGATGAAATGATCATATAGCCAGAACCAAGTGCCACCGGTTCTTCCGTTTTGAATTTTTCACCGGGCAGAGCCTTTGCGCCGGAGCGCAGTTCAGCGGCACCGCTATAGGGCGCTTCGATGACGAGGATGATGCGATTGGTTTTTACTTCCTGCCGCAGTGTATCCATAAGGGTTTTCATCGAAAAGCAGGTGGAATAAGGGTTGTCCAGGGCGCAGTCATAGGCGCAGAGATAGCTGCCACCGTCGGTGGTGGGGAAAGCCTGGGTAGCGATATAGACGACGACCAGATCGTCGGCGCCAGCCAGGCTGCCGAGCCAGCCTTTGCCCAGGTTGGCCAGGACGTTTTGCCTGGTCGCCTCCGAATTGATCAGAGTCTTGACGTGGGAGTCGGGGAAGCGTCCGCTGTTTGGATCTTTTAGATATTCGCCAAAACTTTTCGCTGCCAGATCCATTTTAGAATCGGTCGTATCGAGGCGACTTTCTTTGTATTTTGCGGCGCCAATTACCACTGCCCATTTTTGCTTGATTGGGCTGTTCTTGCTTTTAGCGTTGGGATCGAGGTCCTGGATTTTCGTCCAGTTGACGCCCTGTGCAGGCGATTTTGAGAGGTCGGAATTATCAGAGGCAAGGGCTGGTTTCAGCAGCGCTGCAAATACGCACAGAGAAAGGACCGAGGCGAGCAATAAGGAGGCGGTCTGCGTTAGCTTCTTCGTCTTCTTCATCAAACTTCCGTTTTATTGGTGGGCGAGGGCGACGTCTACGGCAAGCAATCCGCCCGGATCGTTGAAGCTGACTTTGACGAGGCTGCCTCCATCGGAGGAAGTCACTTGCTGCGAGCCGAGCTTGTCCGGAGCCATGGAGTCGGGCAAGATGACCGGTGTCGGATCGTCCCAGGATAGTTGCATACGCGTCGGGACCAGATCTTTTGCACCGCTGCGATCATTGGAGACATAGGCGAGATTGGTTGGTTGATTGAGTTCTTCGCCGGTCAGCACTTTTTTGTGACTGAAGAGCAAGCTTACCTTTTCGATACCGGGAGTATTGTCGAAAGAGAGCCAGTCTTTATTGGGTACCGGATAATCGGTGCCTGATTTTAAATAGTTGTTGTCGCCCGTCGCTTTCGAGGGGAAGAGTATGGCTCGTTTGCCGCTACTTCCCTGTTTCATGAGGAGATAGGCATAACCATTGGTTTTGGGGATGATGTGGAAGCGGATGGCATCGCCCGACTGGAAGGCGATCTTATTGTTGCAGCGATAGACTTTACCGCCGCGATAAAGCTCTATCCAGTAGGAAATTGCCGGACCCTCGCTAACCATTTTATCGTTTGTCTTGATCGGTGTGCCCTTCAAAGCGGCGGCAAAACTGGCGCTGTCTGCTTTGGCGTTGGCCAGATCATCTGTTTTTGCGGCGCCGGGGCTCGCACTTAGAGCCTTTTGAATATGGATCGTAGCTACGGCCGGATCAAAGGCACTGGCGGTAGTAGCTGCACCACTGGCGGTGTTGACCGTCGCCGTTGCGCCGCCTGCATTTGTCTGAGCATTACCCGCAGGCGAAGCGTTTGCCGTATTCTGGCCGTTGTCGTCGTCAGCGCGGGCGATCACATTTCTATCGATCCAGCCGGTGACATAGGAGAGATCTTTTGGACTGAATTGTCCTTCTTCGAAAATCAAATGCTCGGCTGTTTCGCTCAGTACCTTATTTTTGCGAGGACTGGCTACGCTTTCGTAGAGCTTGAGAGTGCCGGCCGGTATGACGAGCTTGTCTTCACAGCCCTGTATAAATAGAACGGGTTTGTCCTTGATCTTTGCCGCCTCGGCAAAGTTGTTATTCATAAAATTTTGGAAAGAGATCAGTTCGGCCGGTGTCAGCTCTTTGCGAGCCAGGGGATCATTACCCCATTTTTCGCGCAGGTCTTCTTTTTTTGTTGCCTGTTTGATTACGCCGGTGCCGACGTCCATCTTTTTGCCCATACCAAAAATGGCATGCATGCCGACTTTTATTTTGCCTTCGGTGGCACCGTAGCGATCGCCTGCCGGTACGGAGGAGACCAGGCCGTCGATCAAATCGGGAAACTGAGCTGTGGCATGTAAGCCGATGCCGCCACCCATCGATTCGCCCAGCACGACCAGCGGTAGACCGGGGTTTTTGGAGCGAATCTGGACGAGGGCTCGTCTGATATCGGCCATGGTGCCGTCAAAGTCGACTCGGTCGTTTTTTTGTTTGGTTACCCACTCGCCAAAACCACGCACATCTATGGCATAGACGATCAGGCCCTGCTTGGCCATGGCTTTGCCGAAGTCTTCATAACAGCCTTTGTGCAGACCGAGGCCGTGGATACAAAAAAGCACGGCGCGCGGTTTAATCGTTTCATCGGCCCAGCGCAGACAGGGAATCTTTTCCTGAGGCAGACTGTCGGCGCTCGCTTTGCGACCTACCGTCTTGGCTCCGGAGCCGGCAGTGGTGTTGGCGCTTGCATTGCCTGGCGCAGCGGCATTTGTCGTCGAGGCAGAAGCCGAGGCCGTGGCTGGGGTCGCCCCTGGGCTGCTGTGTCTGGGGGTGACACGGGACGAGCCGGAGTAGGCACGAGTCCCCTGACCTGGCGCGGCAGCCGCTGCCATGTCGACGCCTAAGGCGAGAAGCACGGTCAGGAATGCAAGGTCCTGGATTGCCCGGCGATGCAAAACGCGACTGTCAGGATTTTTTTTCATGGTCACACAAGCGTCAGTGGAAGGTTACAGATAAGCTACCGGGCCCGGCCCATAATTAGGTGGAGCCGGCAATATCCTCTCGGTAATTGCCGGCTCCTTCCCTTTCTATTGTCGATTAGCTGCCGGTGGTGGCGGCTGCGTCGTCTTCGGCTCTGGTTTCCTGCGATTGTTGGCCATCGCCATCGCCATTGGCCGCTTTGCTTTCGCTACCGTTTTCGTCAGTGGCGCCCTCGGCCGATTTTTCCCAGGCATCGCCTTTGCTGTCGGCTGCTTCTGTTTCAGCTTTGGCGTCGGCCGCTTTTTTCTCAGCCTCGGCCTGCCTGTGGGCATTAGCTTCTTGATCGATGACGACGATCAAGCCGCGCAGCTGATCCATGGTCTCGCGGACTTCTTTTTCGTCTTCGAGAGCATTTACTTGCTCGCGCATTTTTGCCATCAGAGCAAGAGCTTTGTCTTTGGTGTCCGGTGTGACACCTTCAGCCGCTTCTTTCAATTGATGTTCGACTGTATAAGTGAGGCCATCGACTTCGTTGCGCAGGTCGGCCATGGCTTTGAATTTCTTGTCTGTTTCGGCGTTTTCTTCCGCTTCTTTCATCATGCGGTCGACATCTTCTTTACTCAAGTTGGTGCTGGCGGTGATGGTGATCTTTTGTTCTTTACCGCTGTTCAGATCTTTGGCCGAGACTTTGACGATACCGTTGGCGTCGATGTCGAAGGAAACTTCTATACGGGGCACGCCGCGGGGAGCGGGAGCAATGCCGTCGAGACGGAAATTGCCGAGCTTTTTATTGTCCTTGGCCATCGGGCGTTCGCCCTGGAAGATGTAAACGTCGACTGCGTTCTGGTTGTCTTCGGCGGTCGAGCACATCTGCGTTTTGTGGCAGGGAATAGTGGTGTTGCGCTCGACCAGTTTGGCGAAGATGCCGCCATTGGCGTCGATGCCGAGAGAGAGCGGTGTGACGTCGAGGAGGACGAGGTCGGTAACTTCACCGGAGAGCACGCCGGCTTGAAGGGCGGCGCCGACGGCTACGACTTCGTCGGGGTTGACGCTCTGGTTTGGCTCTTTGCCGCCGGTCAGACTCTTGACCAGATCTTTGACGGCCGGTATGCGCGAAGAACCGCCGACGAGGACGACTTCATCGATTTCATTGTAGGTGAGCTTGGCGTCGGTGAGAGCTTGTTCGATTGGTTTTTTGCAACGCTCGACCAGACCTCTGGTCAATTCGTTGAATTTGGAGCGGGTCAGCTTCATGTCGAGGTGCTTGGGACCGGATTCATTGGCTGTGATGAAAGGCAACGAGATATTTGTTTCGGTAACCGAGGAGAGCTCGACTTTCGCTTTTTCGGCTGCTTCGGTCAATCTCTGCAGGGCCTGAGGGTCTTTGCGCAGATCGATAGATTCGGCATTTAAAAATTCGGTCGCTACCCATTCGACGAGGGCGTGGTCGAAATCGTCGCCGCCGAGGTGGGTGTCGCCGGAGGTTGATTTGACTTCAATCAGGCCGTCGCTCACTTCCAGAATGGAAACGTCGAAGGTGCCACCACCAAGGTCGAAAACGAGAATGGTTTCGTCTCCGCCCTTTTTTTCGATGCCGTAGGCAAGGGCGGCTGCGGTCGGTTCGTTGATGATGCGCAAAACTTCAAGACCGGCGATCGTGCCGGCGTTTTTGGTCGACTGTCGTTGCGAATCGTTGAAATAAGCAGGCACTGTGATCACAGCCGTGTCTACTTTTTCGCCGAGATATTTTTCGGCGTCTTCTTTTAATTTGCGCAAAATCATCGCTGAGATTTCTTCAGGCGAATAGTCTTTGTCACTGATCTGGATGCGTACGCCGCCGTCGGGCGATTCCTTCACTTTGTAGGAGACGATTTTTGCCTCTTCCTGTACTTCGGCATAGCGTCTGCCGATGAAGCGTTTGATTGAATAGACCGTGTTGACCGGATTTACGACTGCCTGGCGTCTGGCCAGCAGGCCGCATAGTCTTTCGCCCGCCTTGTTTATCGCGACCACGGAGGGGGTTGTGCGACCGCCCTCGGAGTTGGAGATGACAGTGGCGCGGCCACCTTCCATGACTGCAACGACCGAGTTGGTGGTGCCAAGATCAATGCCTAACGTCTTACCCATAAGATTTTTTCTTTAGTCCTTTTATCAATCTATCAAGCCGAGCGGCTTATTAAAGCCGAGTGGCTAATTTTATCAAACGGCTGATGCCAAGAGACTGTAACGTATACAGCTTGGATCACGGTTGTTACTCACATATAGTTTATGTTGTCAGTGTATAGTCTGCTTTAGGTAATCGCATGGAGGGATGTTATGGACGAGCAGGAAAATGAACCGATTCAACCGGTCAAGCGGCAGGCGGCTCGCATCACTCATCATGAAATCAAAGCCATGAAGGCTGTCGAGGCGAAAAAGCCGCCTTTCTACATTGCTTTGTTCAATAAGGTGAAGGCGGCGCTGGTCGACCTGAGCAGTTCTTTCATGTCCTTGTTTGCCGGCAAGCAGACCAGCCCCTGTGATATCAATGGTCATGTCTTCCCAAAAGGCACCTGGGAAGGGACTTTCCCCCGTTGCACCCATTGCGGCAAAGAGATCCAATCCGCCGACGAAATGGGTACGCGATAACTCGTTTTGTCGCAAGAGATTCATTTGACTGGTAGAGCCGGGCGTTATACCATACATAGCTATGTAGGTAGGCTCAATTGGCCAAACAAAGCAAAAAGACGATTATTCTAGCCGTTCGCGATTTCGCGTTGCCTGTGCCCCGCACCGGGAGCATCGAGGTAAATTCTGGCTATGGTCAGATTTTCGCCCCCGCCGGTTCGCAAGCGGCGCGCGGGCGTGAAATTCATTTGAGCGTGCAGAAGGCCAGGCAAAAAGAGCACGCCGTCTATAAAAGTGAAGTAAAGCTCGCCGAAAAATTCGAGAGCGAAAGCTATATCTTCAGTGTCTCCGGGCGCATGGATGGCTTTGTCGACGGTGTGCAGCCGATGATTGAAGAAATCAAAAGCTCCAACCAGCCGCAGGAGCTCGCCGCACTCTTGCGTGAAGATGCCCACCATCCTTATTGTCTGCAGCTGGCCACCTATGCCTATATTTTGTATCTGGAGCGACTTGTGGCACCGCGCTGCCATTTTGTCATTACCGATAGCAAAGGCGAAATCGTCGATGAATTCGACTACGCTTTTTCGCTCGATGACTATAAAAAATGGCTCGACCTGCGCTTACTGGAGCTCGAAAAGGAAGTGCGCTCTGAGGAGAATCGTCGCACGCGCAGGCAATCCGTTGCTCAACTTTTGAAATTTCCTTTTCTCAAACCCAGGCCATTTCAGCAGGAGCTGGTCGCTAATCTCACCGCTGATTTGAAGGAAAGCGCCAATATTATCGTGCAGGCCCCGACCGGTTTGGGCAAGACTATTGGTGTGATGTACCCGACTTTGATCGACAGTCTGGAAAAGGGTGAGCGCTTCATCTATGTGACACCAAAAAATAGTCAACATACCGTCGCCGAAGACGCCGTAGAAAGACTCAGTCAAACAATAGACGGTGAGAATGTCGACCTGTACAGCACCACCCTCAACGCCAAGGCCAAGATGTGCCTGAAAGAAGAAGTGATCTGCAATCCGAGCTACTGTCAATATGCTCGCGATTACTACACAAAGGTAGACCAGGCCAGACTCGTCGACAAATTGGCTCAAATCAGGCATCTCGGTGCAGAGCAATTCAAAGAAATCGGCGAAGAATATGAGGTCTGTCCTTTTGAGTTGTCACTGGATACGGTGCAAAATGCCGATGTCGTGATTGGTGATTACAACTATGTTTTCAGCCCGCGCAATATTCTTGGCCGACTTACTTTCAGTCTGGCCAAGAATAATGAAAAGCCCAATCTCGTCATCGACGAAGCGCATAATCTACCCGGTCGCGCCACCGATTATTATTCGCGCGGTCTCAGCTCGCGGGAGCTTGTCGAGCTTGGCAGCGCTCTTAGTGATTTAGGCTTCGATATCGCCGTCGAAGGCAAGAAAATCGTCTCGAATATCTTGTTTACGATTTCTACCGTCGGGCGCACTTACAATCAACGCGATTGCAAGGTGACGCTCTCGCCTCTCCTTTTCGAGTCGCATCTTGCCGATTTGCAGGCCCTGGCCGGCCGTTATGTTGAGGGCAAGCGCGACAGCGCCAAAGGCGAAGCCAAGCCGGATCCCAAAGGTAAGGGCAAAAATCGTGATGCTCTTTTAAGTCTGCTCAACTTGATCACCGACTTTGTTGAAGCGCTCGGATACGAAGGCGATGAATTTCTCCATCTCTATATACGCAGCAAGTTGCCCGACGGCGGCATCGAAGAGAGCCTGCGCGTCGTCTGCTGCGATGCTTCCGCCAAGCTCAAACTGGCCCATAGAGAATTTGCCCATGTCGTTGCCTTTTCGGCGACGATCAAACCCTTCGATTATTTTTCGCAGCTGTCCGGTCTGCATGAAGAGGATTTGAAAACTCGCGAATATCTCAGCCCCTTTCCTCCGGAAAATCGCAAACTTCTGATCATTCCCCAGGTTTCGACCAAATTTTCGGACCGGGCCAAAAATTACGGCAAGATTGCCGAGGCGATCAATCGCATTGTCGCTGTGCGGCCGGGCAATTACTTCGTCTTTTTCCCCAGCTATGGATTTTTGTCCTCGGTCTATGACAAAGTCAAACTGCTCGTGCCCGAGAGCATGCGCTTGATGCGTCAGGAGAGCGAAATGAGTGCTGCCCGCGCTCAGGAATTACTCGGCTCGCTTCTGGCTAAAGACAAGCCGACCCTGGTTTTTGCGGTGCAGGGCGGGGTCTTTGCCGAGGGGGTCGATTATCCAGGCGACATGATCATTGGCGCTTTAATCGTCGGGCCCGGTTTGCCCAATTACAATTTCGAGCGCGAACAGATCCGTCAATATTATGATGCCAGATATGGTTCCGGTTTTGATTTCGCTTATGTCTATCCGGCCATGGCCAAAGTGATCCAGGCTGCCGGTCGCGTCATTCGTTCCGACTCGGATCGGGGCATCATCGTGCTCATGGATCAGCGCTTCATCGAAAAGCAATACGCGCTAGCCATGCCCGATGATTGGTTTGATAAAAATGCCAGTGAGCTCGTTTCGCGATCGATCATCCAGGACGTTGATAAATTTTGGCAGAGCAATCGGGAAGATGAGGTCAAATCAGCGCTTGTCTAGTCTCTCCGACCAAAAAATGCTTTTTGTCGATTGTCAGACGACCGGAGCTACTCCTGCTACGGCTCACCTGCTTGAGCTCGGTTGGGCTGTCGGCCGAGCTATCGACCCTGTGCCGCCTGCTTTTGTCAGCATGCTCGTTGCTCTACCCGATCAACAATTACCACCGCCGCGCATTCAAAAAATCACTGGCATCACCGCCGAGGCCATGACCGCCGCTCGGCAACCGGCATCGGTGGCCGCTGATTTGCACGCCCTTGTGCACAGTGAGGGAATCGTATACGCAGTTGCTCACTGGGCCCAATTCGAAAGAACTTTTTTGAGCGATTTCTTTGTCAGGCATCCGTCCACGTTGGATCCTTTCGGTGCTGGGAATTTGCATTACATCTGTACCTGCCAGATCGCCAAGAAGCTATATCCAGAGCTGCCTTCTCGGGCTATTCGCGCTGTGGGCGGATATTTCGGTCTTGACGTGGAAGAGATGAAGCGTTCCGCAGGTCACGTCGAGTCCACCTATTTCATCTGGCAAAAACTGGCCCTGGATCTGGAAAAACGGGGAATCGGCGAGATTGAGGAACTTATCGAATGGCTCAAGCCTGCTCCAAAAATTGCCGGCAAGAAGAGTTCTCGTTCTGCTTCCCCAGCTAAGAAGGCCGATGAGCATGGCCGTATCAAAAATGGTGTCGGCGAGAAATTTCTCTTGCCGCTCGAACGTTTGCGTCGGCTAGACTTGCCCAGTGAGCCGGGTGTCTATCGCATGCTCAATTCCCACGGTAAAATACTTTATGTCGGCAAAGCGACGTCGCTAAAATCGCGAGTCAATAGTTATTTTACGGGCCGGAAAGGCAAAGCAAGCAAGACGAAAGAGCTGATCAGCCAGGTCTTCGACCTGCATGTAAGCCCACTGGCGACACCGCTCGAGGCGGCATTGCTGGAAAATGATCTGATTAAGGAGCACGATCCACCCTATAACCGAGCTCTTAAAAAGCGTGATCGGAGTTTGATCTATTTCTCTGCTGATTTTGCCTCCCTGGCCGAGCGACCCGACGGTGAGCATTGCTGCGGACCTTTCCCCCGTGGCTCGACTATCGAGCCTTTGATTTTACTGGTCGAGGGTCTGCGGACCGGGCGGCTTGACCCCGGACTTTTCTGGGGGCTGCTCGATCAGGAGGCGACCGATCGGGCCGTGGCGCTTTTTTTTGCCGAGCAAAATGTCGATGCAAAAGCCCTGTCAGAGATTACTGTGAGAAATATTCTCGCTCTCGGGCTTTCGCTCTATCGCCGTTCTATGCTGGACGGCCTGGCCCTTGCCGGCACAGGCAGTCTCTCTCTGACTTATTTTTTAGGGCCACCCCCGAGCGGCAGTGATGACGGTGAAAACAGTGAAGATTGTGTAGACGGAAGGGCTATCGATGGGCTGGTCGAAGGCATTGTCGATGCGGGCGACGAAGCAAATTCCGAGACTCTTACCGACGAAGAACTTTGCGGTCTTGTCCGCGGTCTTGTGGTCAGTTCGGCGCGGGCTTATGCCGTTACAAAAACGCTCGTGCGACTTCTGGATACGACTATCAAATATGAGGAAAAAAAGCGTCGTCGTCAGCTTGTTTTCCAGGAGGGCCGTCTGATTTACAGTGCTGACATCCCTCCTTCGGCACGGGTCGAGGAAGAGTCAGCAGTGTTCAGACCCGGTCGTCGCAATCCTTTGCACCAACCTGTCGAACTGGCAACCTATGATCGTATGCGTGTATTGCTGGGTGAAGTCCGCCGACTTCATAACCGCGGCCACTGGTTATCTTTCCTCGAAGGCCAAGGGCATGGTTGCGGATATGGTGCCGAAAAATAAGCTGCCTGTGCTATCGTAATTGTATGATTCGATCGTCTACCAGTCCTGATTTTAAGGCTCAACCACTCTGAGTCGACTTTTAGTAACAGGTCCATTTATGACCTCAGCGGCAATGGTATCCCCGTCTGGATTATTAAAAAGCCTGCTGGCCCTGGTCGGGCTGGTTCTCTGTGATTGCCCTTCGGTTCCAGTCTTGGCCAGCGAAACCAAGTCTGCCCTCGAAACCATCTATATCGAAAACGAGGCCTGGAGCAGGCCAGGTAATGCTGAGCGTATCTTCGCTTACTTGCAAACCCATCCCAATGACCCGGATGTCCTCTGTTTTGCCGCTCGTATAGCCATCGAACGCAATCGGCTGGCCCAGGCTCGTCAATATTATGCCCGGGCTGTTGCCGCCCAACCGAACCATGCCAGAGCACTGTCCGGTTTGAGCTATTGCGAGCTCATGGCTCATAACTACAAGAAGGCTCTCGAGCTCGGTCGCAAGTCTGTCGACCTCGATCAATTCGATACACTTTATATTGCTCCCAATGTCAATTTAGTCAAAAATATGCAGATTCTCTACCACCGCTTCGGCGACACAAAAGCGGCTGCGGCCATGGCTAAGAAGCTGCGAGCGTACGAACAATTTGACGTGGCGCGCAGCTATCGCGAGAAGGGAGCACTGGATAAGGCCATCGCTACTCTCGATAAAATTATTAAGGACGACCCGAAGATGGCCTGCGCTTATCTTCTCAGAGGTGTGATCTTTAACAATCGAAGTGCGCACGCAAAAGCGATCAAAGATTTCGACCGGGTCATTGTTTTGCAGCCAAGTCTCCCTGTATCCTATTATTTGCGGGGCGATTCTTATTTTGAGCTGGGTAATAAGCAAAAAGCGCTTGAGAGTTGGCGGGCCGCACTCGGCACTTCACCCGTGGCCTTTCCCGGTCTGATCGGCTTTGAATTTACCGCTCTGACGGGGCGTTTCCGCGAACATTTCGAGCCGGTCGATCAAAACCTGGTCAACCGTGCCGATATTTATTTCCTCTGTGGCGTGGCCGAGTCTGATCTAAAACGCTATCAGGATGCGGCGAACGATTACAGCCGCTGCATCGCTGTCGATCCTGGCGAATACAAGGCTTACTTTGAGCGAGCCAGAGTGCACGAGCGCGGCAAGATTGGCAGTGAAGAGAACATCGTTGCCGATTTTACCCAGGCGATCAAAATCAATCCTCGTTATATCGATGCCCTGCTGGAGCGGGCCAAGATCTATGAGAAAAGACATCAGAACGGCCAGGCCATGGCCGATTACAGCACGGTCATCCAGGTCAATCCGGATGATTTCGGGTCATATATATTGCGGGCGGATCTTGCCTACCGGCTCAAAAATTACGAGCAGGCACTTTTCGATTTCAACCGGGCGATTCAGTTGAGTCCTACCGATGACGAACCGTATATCGGCCGAGCCCGGGTCTACACCGCCCAGAATAAATTTGATGCGGCGCTGAGCGATTATCGCAAGGCCATTTCTCTCAATAAGGCCGACCGAGCTGTCGTGCTCGATGCCATTGCGCGCGTCGAGAAATTGAAAGCAAAGTCCAGGTAAGATAGAAGAGTGCTTCTAACAATTCTTGCCGATACTCATGTGTCTTGTTTGCCGCGGGCGCGGGCCAGGGATCTGCCGGCCAACGTCTGGGAGAGCATTCGCGAGTCCGATGCCGTCATCCACGCCGGCGATGTCGTTGACGCCGCCTTGCTCGAGGCGATAGCACGGATGGTGCCGGTGCACGCGGTTTTAGGCAATAACGATCTGGGTCTCGATTTGCCCACTACGCTTGAGCTCACGTTTGAAGACGTCAACCTGGCCGTTATTCATGACGCGGGGCCGCGCAAAGGCCGACCGGCAAGGCTGCGCAGGCTTTTCCCCGGGGCCCATGTGGTCGTCTATGGCCATTCCCATATCCCCGACTGCCAGGTGGTCGATGACTTGCTGATCATCAATCCGGGCAGTTGCACGGACCGACGTCGGGAACCCAAATTTAGCTTCGGACGCCTGGCTATCGAAGGTTGCCTGACAAGGCCCTATATTGTCCGATTTTAATATTCGTACTTCCCCCATTGTTACCTGGCCGCCCCCAGCTTATCGTTGCTTTGGTCGGATTGCTGCTTAGCATTCTCGGGGTCAAGAAATTTAGTCTGGGAGAAATAGTATGCCTAACGTCAAACACTTAGAGACTGCGCTGCGGTGTCTATTTGTCAGTGCCCTCTTTGCCGCGGTAAGCAATGTCATGCCGGCTCAGGCCCAGTATGCAAACGGCAGCGGCAATTTCGATTTGACCAACTCCGATGCCCCTTTGTTTACGCAACCAAATCATTATCAGGATCTGCGCCAGCATACTTTTTTTGCCGGTGACTATTACAATGCCGCCACCATAAGCGTTGGCTATAACAATCAGCCGCTCTTCTACTATGATGATCCGATTATTCAAACAGTCGTTTCAGGACCGACTCCGGTGCCTTATAACGACGTGCCGAATTGCAGTCCGGTCACCAATGTTTCCGGTTCAGTCCCCGGTCTGGTTGATGCCGCCGTCACCGGTGCCGTTATCGGCGCTTCCGCTTTGAGCAGCAGTGTCGGCAATGTCGGCAGCTCGGTCGGTTCTTCCGGTGTGTCAAGCAGTGGCACGAGCCAGAGCGTCAATGGTAGCGTCATCGATGGCGCTTCCTTCTAAGGAAGTCCGCTTCGAGGATAGTTCGTCCGGTAAACAATAGACTTGCGCACCATCGCCCTCCGGGGCGGTGGTGTTGTCTTTGTATTGTTAATCAAGGCTTAATGGAATGGCGTGTTTAGCTCTTCCCCTCGGGGTATAGATAGGGCAGATGCACCGTGGAAGTGGAGATTTCTATGAAAAGAAGAAGTTGGACTGTCGCCTGTTCTCTGGCGTTTGTTGCCGGTTCGCTTTCTGTCTTCCCGCTTGTACCCGCTCTGGCTCAAGCGGCCTGTGCCAATCAGGGAATTTTTGGCGATGAACAATCGATGCTTAATACCGACAGCGCCATGATTAATCAATATACTCAGGCCGAAGAAAAGGCCCAGAACGATTTAAACAGCGAGGAGCAACGCTCCCAGGCTTATCGTCTTTACGCCGAGCAGCGCATCAACCAGCTCGAAGACTACAAGCGTCGCTCCCCCGCCCTGGCCAAAAACAAGGCTGGCGACCTGCCCATGCTCGAAAACTGGCTCAAGAACGACGATTCCTACCGGGCCAAGCAGCAGGCCTATATCGAGCAGCTCAATCAGTTGATTGTTAATTTGAGGCAGACTCAGACCCAGACTTTAGCCAATTTGAATAATGATATTGCCGGTATGCGGCAAAATCAGCAGGACGCCAAAGATCAGCAGAAATTTGAAAACCAGATGCAGATCAATCAATATAATGAACTTAAAAGCGAGATGGGTGCTTGCTCCTGGGGTGGCACTCCGAACGACGGCTATTATAATTCGACCGGCGGTTACGGCATGCTGGGCGGTTACGGTTACAGTCCGATCGGTGGTCGCAGCGGTATGCTCAGAGGTAGGTACTAACTTGTCCGGCAGCGACGACGAGAAGAAAGATTCCGGCACAGTTCCCGAATACAAATTTTTCGGGGATGGTGCCACTGCCGGCTATAGTTTTGGCCTCGATGGCGATGCCGCCCAGCCGGCAAACCCCGCTCTGAATACAAACCTGCCGGATTGGTTCGCCTCGGCGACGACGCCGGGAGTGGTCAGCAATTATTCGGCCGGGGCCACTCCAGCGGCCAAAGCCGATCCGGTCAATAATCCTGGCCGCGCTACCTATCAGGCGCCTCCTGCCCTGCCCGAGCTGACTGACCGGCCGGCGCTCAAGGCATTGCCGCCCCTGACTGATCTGGCGGCTTTGCCGGACCTGCCCACTCTGCCAGACCTGGCACCATTGCCCGACCTGCCTGCTTCCGCTCGCTATCAGCCTGCTTCCACCGGTTATCAGCCTGCTTCCACCGGTTATCAGCCTCCGACTGCGCCGGCCATGCCCGTTGGTCCGAAACCATTGCCTCAGTCGGTTTCCCAGTCTGCAGCACCGCCGATGCCCGCTGTCCGGCGGACCGAGGCCGCCGGCCGGGCGAAGCCACTTGATCTGGCAGCCGACTCCCGTTTCAGCGGCCTGAATTTACCGGCCGAACTCGCCACTACCGTCGAGCGGATTTTTTCGCTCAATGATCTCGATTTTAATGGCTTTGTCGATTTTAGCGAAATTACAAAGATGCTCGAAGGCGAGGAATTGACTGCTTCTGAGAAGCAATTTGTCCTTCTTATCTACCAGGTGGGCAAAAAAATTGTTGCTGAGCGTCCTATCGACCATGGCGTCGTGCCGGTAATGTCCAAGCAGGACTTCAAGCTCGCTTTTGCGTCCATCCTCAAAGACGTCATGCCGACACTGGCCGCCGGCGCTCCTCCGGCCTCCATCACAGCCTCCGGTTTGCCTGCTCAACCGGCCGTCGGTCAACCTTTTCGTCCGACGGTCTATGCTGAAGAAGATTATCCTCTCGGTAGCATCAAAGCTCAGGCAGTCAGGCTAGGCACCATGGGCGATGCCTATTTTGCCGCCGC
The DNA here is from genome assembly GCA_018971775.1 of Cyanobacteria bacterium REEB67. Lineage (GTDB taxonomy): Bacteria > Cyanobacteriota > Vampirovibrionia > Obscuribacterales > Obscuribacteraceae > REEB67. The sequence goes on from JAGXAB010000051.1 coordinate 29,279, forward strand.
TCTCGTTTCCCTGATCGATCTCCATCCACGCTCGATCATGCGCATGATCAACCTGGCTGCCGATCAGTGCTTTACTGTGACGTTTCCTGGTATGCACGGCAAGACACTGGACCTGCTACCGCCCCGCGCCGAAGAGATCATGCACTATGGTCTTGCTCAAAAATACGGTTACTGGTATCCATTGCTCGAAAAAGCTTTTGGAATGTACGTCGCTCAGCGTCATAAGCTGGCCTCGTCGATGGAGCACGGCAAAGATCCTCTAGCCAGAGTGGCTCAGGCCATTGAAGCGCTGACGAACGGTCAGATCGGCACTCTTGTCGTCGCCGATTTTAACCCTGAGGCGTTGCGACAATATATTCTTGATGTCCTCTCCAAAGGAAAAATCATGGTGGCCATGTCCACCGATAATATTTCTCAGGCCTCCACCATTGCCGGTGCCGCTCCTCTTCCATCGAAACCATATGCAGTGCAGGGCTTCGACCAGAACAGCAATAAAATGATTGTGCGCGGCGTGGGCACCGTCAACTTAAGCAATCTGGATGAGGCCGTTTTGCGGTTGAGTGCGGAGGAATTCGTCCACTATTTTAAAACTATTTTTTACGAGAAGGAGGCCGAGCGTCCGATCGTCGGTGGGCCGGACCCACATGCAGTCAGTAATCCTGCTACCGGTATGAACCACTGGCGGAAGCTGCCGGAGCAATAACCGGCCTGTCCCGATTTAGCCCTGGCGGTAATTGCCGAATTCTTTCACAAGTGCCACCACCGCATCTTTCACTTCCTTGCCTGCGGTCAACTCTTGAATTTTTTCATCTTGCTTGAATTGACTGAGGGCCACGCGTGCTTTTTCGCGAGCTCGTTCATTTGGATGAGCTTTCGAGACAAAATATAAAGGTGGTATGCTGACAGGCCGATTTTCTTTGACCAATTGATCGACGGCCACTTTAACCGCTTCGTAATCGTCACTCTTCAGGCAGCCAACCAAAGCATTGAAAAGCATCTGGTCAAATTTATTGAGGACGCCCTTAGCTGCGCCGTTTACAAGATCGGCGACTTTACCAAATTCGGCTGCAAAATCGGACACGCGAGCACCTGCGTTTAAGACTAACTATTCCGCTGGCTTTATTCCCAATTTTGTCGTTTTGCTTGCAGCGCTCGCCGGTTTGAATGCTCCGGCCCTGGCCAGGCATGATTATTTTTTGCTTGGCGAAGCGCCCGGCGTCAAGGCCTGGGACAGCTATCTGCCAGGTGAAGACGGCATCGCCTCGGCCCCCCTCGAACGTCTTCAGCATAAAGCAATCCTGGCACTCTATCTGGTGCCGGCGCTGCTCGATGAACGAGCCTTGAAAAGCTCAGATAGAGAGTTGCTGGAGCTTATCCCTCCCTACAAAGAAGCTGCTGCCATCGGTGCTGAAAAGAAAAGAACATTCGCGGCCCTGTCCGTCGACGCCGATAAGCGGCTCAGTCCGGCTCTGGCTGATAGTATGCGCTTTTTGCGCTGGCGTGTGCTTGCTCTCAAGCCTGGCCGACATCGGAAAATCAACGAAGAAGTGCAGGCTTTTTTGACTAAATACAATCAGGCCGCTAAGCTGGACAGTGTCACTGCCGCCGCCGATATAAACGCGCTCAGCGAAGAGTTTGGCCGCCGGCAGAGTCGACTTGACAGGGCTAATTTGCAAAGTCTCGATCGAGCTTTGATTCGCAAAAGTGCCGCCGAGCAGGCACAAAAAAAAGAAGAAAGCGCGCTCAAAGAATATGAAAATCATGTCGCCGAAGCTTATGTCATGGCCAGTCTCGACCGAAGGGGAAGTGCGTCGGAACATTTCAGCGAGGCCATCAATTATCTGAGACCGCGGGCTGCACTGCAAAGACCGCAGACCGACGAATTGCGCAAAGCCTGGTTGCACGTAATCGACGAGGAACTATTCAAATACGAGGAGGCCGATTCATCGAAAGCGGGAGAAGCTCTCGCTGCCGATCAAACACTCAACCTGAAGAGAAATATAGGTTGGCTGATTGATATCGCCTACCTGGCCAAAATCGACGGACGCCTGAATGAGGCCGCCTTTGAATTTCGTCGGGCATTTTTGCTGGTGGCGCGTTATTTCCCGGAAGAGCAGAATGAATACTCTTATCTCACCTATGATCTTGGCGAAACACTTCTCTGGGATGAGAAATTTGACGAGAGTGTCTATTATTTTGACAAGTGCTTGCAAGCCAGGGCAAAGGCCGATCCACTGTCCCTGACGACCGTCGATACGGCCAATATGCTTGGCCGGGCAGGGTTGCGTCAGGGGCAGGCGAAACTGGGGCTGGATGTCTTTTATGACAATTTGTCCCGCATTGCCAGGCGCCTGCAACTCGAAGTACATGAGGCCGGCGACGATGAGCGGCATCAAGAGCTAGTCAATGCTCTGCTTGCTGATTTGCCGCGAGCATCCAGTGAGGATCGCCGGCAGATTGATGACGCGCTGCAAGGTACGGTAGACGCGGCGATACCCCTGAAGCAATACGATCTTGCTTTGAGCAGCGGCGAATCTCTGCTTGCTATACGTAGCAGTGCCGAAAAGGTCGACACTGACATGATCATGAGTGTACTCTGGGGCATGGCTTATGCTTGTGACAGTAGCGCCCGACCGGAGCGCGCCATTAAGTACTACGATCGCCTCATCGACAGCTACGGCAAATCGATGAAGAAACTACTTCCTTCCTGGTATCACGGGCGGGGCCTTGATTATGATCTGGTCGGTCGGCCGGATTTAGCGGCTAAAGACATTAAGATGGCGATCGCTCTCTACAAGGAAAAATTGCTATTTGAGGAAGACGAGGAAAGCCGCGACCACCTCACCTGGACGATCGCCGATTTACATTATAATCTCGAACAAGCAAAGAAGTATCCGCCCGACCGGCCGGATTATGCTGATCTTGCCGATAACAAGCGCTGGCGCAGGGCGAGCTTCCCTTTGAAAGTGTTTGTCGGTCGCGGCCCGGATGATGGTTTTGGTGGTGACATACTGAAGCTCGTGCACGAAGCGGTTGATCTCTGGCGAGATTATCCGCAGTCACCGATAGCGGTGCAGTATGTCGACGACTTGAGCAAAGCGGACATCTTTATCGAGAGAGTGACTACATATGATGATATCCCCTATGGCTCTGCCGGTCGGACCAGTGCAAACTTCGAGCATCTGGGCGAGCGCGAGACTAGAGTAATTACCAGGGCCCATGTACGTGTTTATTGTCCGAGCTATGACGGTACGACCTGGGAAAATCAAAATGTCAAAATGAGCGATTTTGCCAGGACGCAGCTCAAATATTTGCTCGTCCACGAGCTTGGGCACGTCTTTGGCCTGGCCCATTCACCAGCCGGTCCTGACATCATGTTCTGGAAGTCTTGCTCCGAGACGTTGTCCAGTCGAGACGTAAAGACTATTGAACGCATATATGTTACGCAGCCTGAGTGATATGTTTTGGTCCGGGTGCTCTCGGCCCAGGAGGCGGAGTCGGATTGCAAAGAGTTAATTTCTCGCTGCCACTTTTTAGCTAAAATTGGGGCACTTTCGTCGAGATTTCCAACATGTTAAACAGTTCAGCCCAAGGCTTTTCCAGAGTTACTAACCAGGCGGCCGGCAATGCCAGTCAACCGGGCGTCCAGCTCGATCGTAACAAGTCGATTATCTGGGCCCGTTATCTAATCGACTCGCCGGATTGGTTGATCTTCGCCACTCGTGTCACACGCGTCAATAGCGAAACCGGTCCGCTTGCCACTCCAATTAAGTTGGTTTCCTTGAGCTTGCTCACGCCTTCCGGCAAAGTCGTTTACGAGGCGATGTTGAAGCCGCAGGAGATGATTCCGTCGGATCTGATCAGCGAGCACGGTCTCGATTATTCGGTAGTTTTCAACGCCCAGCCCTTTTCTGAAATCGCCGTGCGCATGCAAAAACTGATCAGCGGCAAACAGATCCTTGCCTGGGATTTGAATGCGCAGCAGCATCTTTTTGATGAATTGTGCAAGCTCTTTGCCCAGCCTCTAGTGCCATTTGTCGGATATAGCCTGAGACCAGAATACGCCCGTTTTGTAGGCGAATATGATGCCGCTAGTGGTGCATATAAACCGCAGGCCCTCGCTGTCGATGGTATCAGCGCCACTGCCGAATGTCGGGCTATGCTCGATGTGCTCACCCAAATGGCCAGTACCAGTCAGAGTCGTGATGCTGCACCGGTAGGCAATCAGGGCTGGACAGCAGAATTTTATAAACCGAAGGTAAATGCCGCCGACAAGATCAAAGATTTTCTCGGGCTTTAAAACAGCTTGTTTCCACAGCTCAATTTTTGGCAATTGCTTTGGTGGGCTGATGGTCTATTCAGAGTCAGCTCCCAGGTCTGCAACTGTCTGCTTAAGTCTATTTTACGGTCAATCTAGGCTTCTATCTTTGAGCCGAGCAATTTGAGAAATTGGGCCATCCAGTCAGGGTGACCGGGCCAGGCGGCGGCGCTGACCAGGTTGCCCTCGGTGACGGCGTTCGAGACGCCGACATTTGGCTCCGACCAGGTGCCGCCCGCTCTCACTACTTCCGGTTTCACGGCCGGATAAGCCATGCAAACGCGGTCTTGCAGAACGTCTGCGGCGCTCAGTATCTGCGCTCCGTGGCAAATTGCCGCCACCGGTTTTTTCTCGGCGAAAAAGTCTTTGACCAGCTTGAGCACCGCTTCGTTCAAGCGCAGATATTCTGGGGCGCGGCCGCCGGGAATGACGAGGGCATCAAAATCAATGCTTTTGCATGCGGCGAAGTCGCCGGTGACGGCAAACAAGTGTCCTGGCTTTTCGCTGTAGGTCTGGTCCCCTTCGAAATCGTGAATTGCCGTTTTTACTTTCGATCCGGCTCTTTTGTCTGGACAGACTGTCGTCACTTTGTGACCGACCATGGTAAGCATTTGATAGGGCACCATCGCTTCGTAATCTTCTACATAATCGCCAACCAGCATCAATATTTTTTTTGCGCTCATTGTTTTTCCTTTGCTTACTGCTAGTTATGTTTGCTTGCGACGATAGAGCTGCAACTTACTGCCGTCCGGCAGATTACGTTCTGAGTACAACGTAAAGTGCTCCGGATTTTGAACAAAGTTCAAGATTTTTTTATAATTGTCCTTGCTTGCCTGACTATCGAGTGGACTGCCCTGGTAGCCGGTCTTAAGCAAATACCATTCATAGTAGTTCAAGGCGCCTTCGTCATAGCGCACCATATCGCCGTGCAAGGTGAATTGTCGAAAAGTGGACGGTTCGATTTGCGTATTGGTAAAAATGCAGACCAGGTCGATCGTGTGAACGCTAAGATCCGGTGTACTGGGCATCAGGTTTAAGGTTATCTTCGCCCCTTTTTTGCCAGGCTGATCGAGCAGATCTTTTGCATTGGCCGCGGCAATTTGATCGATAACCCATTCCTGGCCCCAGCGATCTCCGCCAGGCGTCGGGGCAGGCCTCGGCTCGACCATTTCACGACTGACGTTGTGACCGGCTATTTTGTAGACGACATGTTCAAAAGCGTCTGAAGCATTGATCGGGTAGGGCGTGTAATTGAGCAGGACAAATTGAGCGAGGGCAAAAAACAATACAGTCCAGGCGGCGAATTTCAGCTTTCTGTCGTCAAGCCAGCCGGCCAGCAGTTGGCCTGAGTAGATCGCTGGTGCTATCGCCAGTGGTATCACATAACGCTGCTCCGGTTTGTTCAAGCCGACGCAACAAAGCAATAATAGACCGCAGACGCTGGCGGCAATGGCAATATAAATGTCCTGCTTGCACAGGGCCCGGGAGCGACTGAGCCAAAGGATCGCCAGGGCTGCCAAGAGTAAAAGGCCGGGTGACAGCATGCCGACCAGACCGGAAAGATAGTGAGAAAAGTGGTCGAAAAATACGTTGACGGGTCCGCCACTGAGGGTCGGGTCATTTTTGTAGTAGTCTCTCCAGGCGGCAAGCGCTTTCAAATTTGGCAGCATCCAGAGAAGCAAAGCGAGCGCCGGACAGGCTCCAGCCAGTGCCAGTCTGGCGATGTTTTTGCCGTGCCTGGCTTTTGTTTCGCGTCCAAGCAAAAATAAGCAAGGAAAAAGGAGGAACAGCACTGACACTTGCTTGCTCGTCGCTCCCAGCGCCAGGCAGATACCCATGATCAGAGCGTTGCGCCAGTCCATCTTGCTGTCGAAATTGGCGATGCCCCAGAGAGCTAATGTGGTGAAGGTGAGATAGGCGTAGTCGAGGAGCGGGACGTGCGAGAGCATGGCGACAAGGGGATAGGAGCAGGCGATGACAACGGCGAGTGCGGCGGCAAGATGATTTTTTCCGAGCTTGAGAGATAATCCGTACAGGCTTGCCATGAAGATTGCTTGATAAAACAACAAAGCAGCCATGTCGCTGATGCGGCCGAAGCCTAGAGCCGCCTTGAAGATGCCGTTGATAAAGTGGACTGTGAGCGGATAGTCGTAGTTGACGGTGAGAAATTGTTTGATCCAGCTCGCTTTGAAGATGTGCGCGTGTTTGATCAACTGCGCGTAAGCGATCGAATCTTTGACATGGGCGGCACCATCCCAGAAAGGATAACTATGGTCGAAATGCCACCATAAAAAAAGAGCGATCGTAAAAAAGGCGAAAACGAAGAGGAAGACGAGCTTGTCGTGAGCATAAGGCGCGACAACTTCTATCTGTCTGGAAGGGGCACCGGAAGGCTGCGATAAATCTCTTGTAGAGCCGTCCGTCATACAGTGGTGGCGAAGTCCTTTTGCGTGTCCCGAGCTTTGTGGGGCCATTTTAGCTGGTCTACCGGCAATTATGTATGCCAAATCTGTAATCAGAAATTCGCGATGTCAAGGTAATAAACTGAAGTAAGCCTGGTAGTCGGGCAAGCTATCGACGATTTCCTCGGACTCGGGATATGAATTTGAACAAGTCTTCTGTTTTTTCGCTTTTGCTATCAACTCTTCTTCTCTCGTCGTTTGGTGGCCTGCCGTCTGCTGCTCAGGTTGACCAAACGACGGTAGCTACTGTTGCTCCGGCCGCCAATAGTGAATCGCCCCGCCTTGCGGCAATTCGCGCCATGGTGCGGCAGGCCGTTCAGGAACAGGGCATCCCTGGATATGCCATCGCTATTGTCCAGAGCGGCCGTGTTGTCTTTTGCCAGACCTGTGGCCAGGCCGATTTAAATAATGCCAGACCGGTGGATGAGAACACAATTTTTGGTCTTGCTTCGCTGACCAAGACTTTTACTGGTTTTGCCCTCCTGCACCTGATCGACGAGGGCAAGGTGGAGCCGACTGACAGACTGGATAAATATCTAGGCAACCTGCCGGACAGTTGGAAGAAGATGACGATTTTTCAACTGGCCTCCATGCGCGCCGGATTGCCTGAAAGTCGAGCGGAGGAGCTGCCCTGGCCTCAGGAGATGCGCTATCTGGAAGGTCAACCGCTTGCCTATGAGCCCGATAGCAAACACGTTTACAGCAATCCGAGCTATCGCGTCCTCGGTACAGTAATTGAGGCGGTCACCGGCATGCCGTTTTTGGAGTATTTGAATCAGACAATTTTTGAACCACTGCAGATGCGCTCTACCGGCACCTGTGAGAGCCTGTCTTCTACCGGCAGGCTCTCCAGCCAGTATGTCGGTCCGCCCGGTGGGCAGGTGCGTCGCATCCCTCCGAAAGATCCGGCCACGAATTTTTCGGCCGGCATGCTTGCCTCTTCTCTGCACGATCTCTGTGCTTACTCTATGGCCTTGCTAGATCATAAAATATTGAGTGCTGCTGCTTATCAGGTTTATTTCGTCGAGCGGCCGGCGCTCTCGACCGGTGAGCCTTGCCCCTGGGCCTATGGGTGGGGAGCGTCGGTAAATCCTAATATCAAGCAGCGGGTTAACGGCATGAACGGTGGTTTGCCTGGCGTTGCTTCTTCGATTATGTTGCTGCCTGACGCGAAAATCGCCGTGGTGGCACTGGCAAATTTGCGGCGCAAGCCTGTCTACAATATCGCCAAAAGAGCAATGCTGATGTATGTCGGCGCCGACGCCAGCGGCGCGCCGAACGAGGCCGACGCAGTCGGGCAAGGTCAGTGAAAGCAGGCTATAACGAAAATGGAAACAAAAAACAGGAATCAGTGGTGACAGAAGTAATGGTCCGATATGTTTAGCGGTCCGCCCGTCCACTTGATGTGGTCCAGCATGTACAACCCGGAGAAGCAAAAGCTCAAGGGGCATGTTGAGTGGCGACGCATCTGGGCCCTTTTTATGCCCTATTGGAAAATGCAGCTCGGTGTCTTCGGTTTGATCTTGTTTGGTTCTGTGCTCGGCTTGACGCCGGCCATTTTGACTCTATCTATGATCGACAAAGCTATACCGGCGCATAATTTTCGGCTGCTCATTACCGATGTTGTTTTGATGGTGGTTGCTTCACTGGCGGCCAGTCTGGCTGGTGTTTATCAGGGCTATCTCAATAGCCAAGTCGGTGAAGGCATCATTCGCGATTTGCACACTTCGCTTGTTAGCCATCTGCATAAAATGCCGCTTGAATTTTTCACCGCCACCAAGACCGGTGAAATCATGAACCGGGTAAGCAATGACGTTGAAAGCGTCGACAACGTCATCACTATGACGATGGTATCGATCATCACTAATATTTTGACGATTGTCACCACGCTGATCGCCATCTTTGCGATTGATTGGCGACTTTCGATCGTATCGATAGTTGTGGTACCGGTAATGGTGCTGCCCCTGTGGCCGGTTGGTCGTAAGATGTACGATGCTCGCAAGAAGACTCGCGCTAAGCGCGACCAGATGCAGGCTGCTACGCAAGAAACGCTCTCTGTTTCCGGAATCGTCCTGGTCAAATCCTTTGTGCGCGAAAGCAGCGAGAAAAAGCGCTTTTATAATCTGGCAACCGAACTCATGGCCCTCGAGATCAATGTAGCCATGGTCGGACGCTGGTTTCTCATGGCCATCACCAGCATGGTCACCATCGGTCCGGCGGTGATCTGGCTGGTAGGTGGCTGGCTGGCAATATACGACGGTGTCACCGTTGGCGTGCTTGTCAGCTTTGTTGCATTGTTGTCACGTCTTTATACACCTGTCTCTGCTCTGGCCGGTGTGCAGGTGCAAATAGTCAGTGCGCTTGCGGTTTTTGAGCGCATTTTCGACTACCTCGATATGAAGGAGGAGCGCGACCCGCCCGGCGCAACCGTGATCGAGAAAGTAGAGGGAAAAGTCACCTTTGACGATGTCACTTTTCGCTATCCAAATGGAAAGACCGTGGTCGAGCACCTGTCCTTTACGATCGAGCCAGGCTCAATGGTCGCTTTTGTCGGACCATCGGGTGCGGGCAAGACGACAATTACTAATCTCGTACCGAGGCTTTATGACGCTCAGGAAGGGCGTATCCTGATTGATGATTATGATGTCAAAGCAGTGACGCTCGCCTCGCTACGTGAACAGATTGGTATTGTTTCCCAGGAGACTTATCTCTTCCATGATACTATCGACGCCAATCTGCGTTATGCTCGCGAAGGCGCGACCGAGGAGCAAATCATCGAAGCCTGCAAGGCAGCTAATATCCATGATGTGATCATGGCCATGTCTGAAGGCTATGATACCGTTGTCGGCGAACGGGGCCATAAGCTGAGCGGCGGCGAGAGGCAGCGTCTGGCGATAGCGCGCGTCCTGCTGAAGAACCCGCGTATTCTCATCCTCGATGAGGCGACGAGTTCGCTCGATACCGAAAATGAATCGCTCATCCAAGCGGCGCTCGTCCCATTAATGCAAGGGCGTACATCGCTGGTGGTGGCACACCGCCTGTCCACGATTATTGCTGCCGATCGTATCTTTGTAGTCGAGCAAGGTCGGGTGATCGAAAGCGGCACGCACAAAGACCTGCTGGCGGCCGATGGTTTGTACACCAGGCTATATCAGGCGCACTGAGCTTATCGTTAGCGGCTCCACTGGTAGTTTGTCACGCCGCGCTGAGTTTTGAGGGCATGGCCGCCGGATGGATCCGGTGCGGCTGTGCCGCTCATTCGCGCTTGCTGTCGAGCTGCGGGCTGAGCGCTTTGTTGATACTGTTGATAGGTTGATGAATCGACATAGGGCACATCATTACTGTGGCTGACTGATTTTGCATTCGTCACTGTTTGCTTGCCGATGTCGTTATACTGCGATGAGATGAGCGAGCCTGCCGGCATCGGATTGGCCCGGTAATAGTCTTCGTTATAGGCACGAAATATGCGCGCCATGACAGTGCCGCCGGTGACATTTTTGGCTACGACTTTCTTTTCGTCGCCGCCGCCCCAGACCGCCGTCACCATGTCGGATGTGAAACCGACAAACCAGATATCCTTTGCCTTATCGGCGGTACCCGTCTTGCCTGCCACGGCTCTCTTATTAAGCCTGGCTTGTGTGGCCGTGCCCTTCCAGACGACATCTTGCAGGATGTCGATGATCCAGCTCACCTGCTCCTGGGGGAAAACTCTGACGGCTGTAGGTGTGAACGAGCCGATCGTCCTGCCTCTGGCGTCTTCGAGGCGGCGCACCGTCCACGGTGTTATGGCTATGCCGCCGCGGGCCAGAGTGCCGTAAGCGGAGGCCAGCTCCAGCGGCGTAACTGCAGAACTCCCGAGGGCCAGTGAAAGTGTCGGAGCCAGATCCGATTTTATGCCGGCTTTGCGCAGGATGTCGATAACGGTTGGAATACCGACCTGTTCCGCTACACGAATCGTGCACATATTGCGTGATTGGCTGAGAGCATCACGGACTGTAATAATGCCCAGGTATTTGCCATCGAAGTTTTTCGGCTTCCATTCGGCCCCGTTTGGTTCCTTTAGAATAAAGGGCGCATCCTGTACAGGTGTTTCCGGCGTAAAGCCGCCCAGAAAGGAGGCCAGATAAACAAAGGGTTTGAGCGATGAACCGGCAGTGTGAACGTTAACGGCGCAGTTCCACTGATTTTCCCAGTAATCATGGGCGCCGCCAACCAGGGCGAGTATGGCGCCGTCTTTCACCGCCAGTGATACCAGCGCTTCCTCTTCGATACCGACCGGTGCTCGTCTGATTTCGCTGGCGAGAACGGCTTCCGCTGCGTCTTGCGCCTGCGGATCGAGGGTGGTGAATATTTTCAGACCATTCAATTCGATTGTCTGTTCGTCGAATTGGTGGTGAATAATGTCGAGGACATAGGCGACGAAATAGGGATAACGACTGAAGGGGCGAGCCTTGCGCGGCGGAGCCAGCCGTTTGAAGACAACTGGTTTTGATTCAGCTAGAAGCACGTCCGCTGTGCTGATAAAGCCTGCTTCGGCCATGCTGTTTAATACCTGGCGCTGGCGCACCATCGCTTCACGTCTATGTTCTTTACTCCCTAAAAAGGACGGCGCGCGGATGATGCCGGCCAAAAAGGCGGCCTCCGGCAGGCTGATTTGTGCCACACCGTGACCGAAATAAAGTCTTGACGCTTGCTCTATACCGCGGGCACCATTGCCGAAATAGATCTCGGTCAGATAGAGAGAGAATATTTCTTCCTTGCTGTATTTCTCTTCCAGTTTGTAGGCCATTACAGCCTCGGAAAGCTTGACTATCGCTGTGCGTTTGACGTCTGTGAAGAAGAGGTTTTTGGCCAGCTGTTGAGTGATGGTCGAGCCGCCTTCGACCATTTTGAGTGCCTTGAGATTGGCCAGACCGGCTCGTAAAATGCCGAGGAAGCTTACCCCCTCGTGTTCGTAAAAACGCTTGTCCTCGGCGGCAAGGACCGCTTGCCTCATCACCAACGGTACCTGTGAAAAAGGTATGACCGTGCGTGGGATGCCCTGGTCAATTGTTTCGATCAACTTATCGTTTTTGTCATATATGCTTACCGAGTCGATCGGCTTGTAATTTTTTAAGTAAGAGATGTCCGGCAGTTTGGAGACTTCGGAAAAAACCAGCAGGCCGACAACAGTCGCTCCCAGAGTGGCCATGACAAGCGCTATCTCGAGTAGCCCCTTGCTCCAGAACCATAAACTGCGAACAAAACCTATAAATCCGCGCCGGTCGCTTATTTCCCTTAGATCGGGCATTGTTCTCAATCGTTGCAAACGCAAATAACAGGCCACAGCCTAGTCTTGGCTGCCATGGTTACACAGCTTCAGAGACCTGTCAAATCGCAGCTAAATTTGCTGGGCTCAGCTATTGTTTGAATACACATCCAGTCACAGGTAATTGTCATGAGAAAAGCGGCGCTCCTTACTCTGGCCTCACTCTTTTTGATGCAGGCGGCGCTCTTGCCAGCCAACGCCGAGGACGCGACTAAGGCTGCCGGCGCCAAGGAAAGCAAGGGAGGCGGTGCCAAATTGAACGAGCCGGCCCCGGACTTCGCCCTCAGTGACGCCGAGGGCAAGACTGTCCATCTGAGCGATTTTCGCGGTAAGAAGGTCGTCGTCGTTTATTTCTATCCCAAGGACGAGACGCCCGGCTGCACGACCGAGTCGTGCACTTTCAGAGATAAGTACGACCAATTCAAGTCCGCCGGCGCTGAAGTAATCGGCATCAGTTCCGATTCGGTCGAATCGCATAAGAAATTTGCCGAGCACCGCAAGCTGCCCTTCATATTGTTGTCAGATAACAAGGGTCAGGTTCGGAAACTATGGGGTGTGCCCAGCGCCATGGGCATCATGCCCGGCCGCGTCACCTATGTGGTCGATAAAGACGGCGTCGTACGCCTTGTTTTCAACTCCATGCTCGATGCTGAAAAGCACGTCGCCGAGGCCGTCAAGGCTGTCAATCAGTTGGCCGCAAAATAGGCTGCTCATGTAACGGAAGGGCAAGATCGTTAAAATCAGGGGGTCTTTCCCTCCGAGCTTGCCATGAGATTGAAACTAACGCGTGCCTTATCTTCGGGTCTGGTCATTGCGCATCTGGTCATAATTCTTTTTATTTTTCTGACTTTTTTGACTCCCTGCCAAAAGGCCCTCGCCCAGGACTTGGTCGGGAGTAAGGAAAGCGTCGCAACTAATTTTGGCGCTAGAAGTCAGAATTCTGTTGATAATTCTGACCAGGCCGCCGACGATCAGAGCGCGGCGGTTGTTTTTAAAGACAAGCGTCTTTATGTGTTCACGGGCTCACGTGACGGATTTAGCGCTAAGGATCGCGCCCAACGCACTACCACTGCCATCAATCAACTGGCTAAGTTCGATAACTTCGACCCGAACCTGGTCAAGCTGCGCGAAACGTCGGACGGTACCGAGATCGTCTACGGCAATACTTTTATTGCCACCATGACCCTGGAAGACGCAAAACGTGCCAATAGTTCGACCCAGCTTTTAGCGAGTGAGTTTGCTGCCAAACTGCGTATTGCCTTGAGTCGTGAGCAGCAGCCGATGACCCTTTCCACTGTTGCTTGCGGCATTGGTATCAGTATTGGTGCCACGATTTTGCTTTTGCTATGCGCCGGCTTTCTTGGGCGCGCGGGCAATTACATAAACGCACGTATTGACCAGTGGAACGGCACCTTTATAAGTAGCGTGCGTATTCAGCAGGCGGAATTGTTGAGTGCCGATTCGCTCTGTCGTATTTTGCGCATCGTCAATCGTGTCGGTCAATTAGTTACTCTTCTCGCCTTTCTCTATCTTTACTTGATCGTAGTTCTAAATAGTTTCCCGGGCACGCAATGGCTTGCTCTGGCTCTGCGTGATACTGCTCTCGTGCCGCTGACCACGGCCGTGGAAGCCGTGATTGGTTACTTGCCTAAGGGAATAGCGATCCTGGTCATAGTAGTGGTTACTTACGGTGTGATCGCGTTTGCTGACTTTTTCTTCAACGCCGTCGGTGCTGAGCAGATTCGCTTTACCGGTTTTGACCCAGAATGGGCGGAGCCTACATACCAGCTTGTCCGCGTCATGATCATAGCTTTTGCCCTGGTGGCGTCTTTGCCTTACGCTCCCTTCGGTGAATCAGAGTCGTTTAAACAGGTCGGTTTCCTGTTCGGCATTCTAGTATCACTTGGTTCAACATCAGTGATCGGCAATGTCATGGCCGGCACCGTGCTCACGTACACCAATGCTTTCAAAATAGGCGACCGTATTAAAATCGGCGATTGCATTGGAGATGTCGAGGAAAAGTCGCTCTTTGTCACAAGATTGAAGACTGCGAAAAACGAAATTGTCTCGATTCCGAATGGTGCAATCCTCAATACTAATGTCACCAATTTTAGTGTCATGGGTCGGTCGGGTCTTTTGATCATGCACACTCAAATTACGATCGGGTACGGCGAGCCCTGGCGTAAGGTCCATGAGCTGTTAATTGCGGCTGCCCTGGCCACGGAAAATATCGTTTCCGAGCCCGAACCTTTTGTGCTGCAGAGCGCCCTGTCTGATTTTTATGTTTGCTATGAGATTAACGCCTATTGCAACGATGCGCAGAAAATGAATCGCGTTTATTCCCAATTGCACGCCAACATTCAAGACAAATTCAACGAAGCCGGAGTCGAGATAATGTCGGCTCATTATAAATACTTGCGTGACGGCAATCACAGCACCATACCCGCTGACCACCTGCCGAAGGACTACAAGGCTCCTCCTTTTGTTCTAAAGACTCAAAACGCAGCGTCGACATCTTCCGGCAGCAGCGTCGGCTAGGGGAAATTATGTGCGGACGCTACACCCTTTCTTATACGATGGAAGAGATTCTTGAGTATTTCAAGATTCGTCAGCTGCTTATTCCGCTCGAGCCGCGCTATAACATTGCGCCATCACAGCTGGTGCCGATTGTATTTACGGCCCAGGAAGGCGATGAGTTCGCTCGTCCTGGTAAGCGCACCATTCATGTAGCCAGGTGGGGCTTTGTGCCCGATTGGGTGAAAGACATCAAAAAGTACCCGCCCATGATTAACGCTAGGGCGGAAACCATTGCCGAGAAAAATTCCTATCGCCATGCTTTTCGCCGTAGGCGCTGTGTCATTCCCGCCGACGGTTTCTATGAATGGCTCGGTTCGGGAAAAGAAAGGCTACCTTTTCGTATCGGTCTCAAGGGCGGGGGACTTTTTGGTTTCGCCGGCCTGTACGAGGACTGGACATCGCCCGATGGCAGTATGATGCGCACCAGTGCAATCATTACCGTTGGTGCTAATCGTTTGATGGAACCGTTTCACGATCGCATGCCGGCTATTCTTTCCCCTGATGCCGTTGATATATGGCTGAATAACCAGGAAACTGACCTGGTCAAACTCCAGAATGTTTTGCGCAGCTATCCGGATAAATTGATGGAGTGCTACCGTGTCTCCAAAAGGGTGAACGGCACGAGTTTCAATGATCCGGCTCTCTCTCTCCCCATTGCTGCCGGAGAGCCTGAGTGGGAGCCGCCGCCGAAGGAAAAGCCGAAAGCGCCAAAGGCGGAAAATATTCTTCGCCCCGTCAATAAGTCTCGGTCAGCGACTGATGCCAGGCAGCTGAATCTTTTTCAAATCAATGCTATGGATGACGAAGATTAACGTTCCCAGTTCGTTTTTGCGGATGCTCAATGCAAGCGCTCAAGTGGATTCGTAATTCGATGTCTCTTGCCATTGGTTGAAAGGAAAATCCGCAAAAAAATATTGCTAATATTTGGGAATATAGAACCAGAAAACACTGCCCCTGGGCTGGTTTGGATTGACAAGTTGAAGTTCCATTTCAGCTTTCTTGGCCGCCTGCCGTTCGCCAAGAAGCCTGACTTTATTGTCTTTTGGATCCAGCCCGTAGCAAAGCATGCCGGAGATGATGGCACTAATTAGCTGGTTGAAGACGGCATTGAGTTGTGCGGTAACCTCTCTGGAATGCATTTCCTTGAGGAGCTCTTCTTCCGTCTGCTGCAATAGAACCGCAAACGCACCGAAAAAAATAATCTGAAAAACAAGTGGAATGGCCACTAGCACCAGTATTTTTTTGGCTAAATTGTTCTGTAACGTTTTCAGCATAGACCCATCGTATCAATCTGAAGGATGCACATTATCATACCTTCGCTTTGGTATCATTTATGCCACTATTGGGCTCGCGAAATACAGGCACAGGCACGCCTGCTAGAATTCTAAGCAGCAAACCGTTGTTTATAGAAAATGGTCATTAGATTGTCGAACCGTCAAGCTCATTTTACTGCTTTGTTTGCTGCCATGTACCTTTCAACGGTACCAGCACAATCGGCTAATACCGATGTTGAAGGCTGGGAATTGACTCAAAGGGTACGATTAACCGGTAACATCGATGTTTCCATTTGTAAGACCGGTGTGCGGCTTTTTGTTCCTGAAAACGGACTGGTAATTATTGCCGCTGCCCCGTGGAAGGAAGCTTATTTCTACTGCAAGAAAACCGGCAACATCTATAAAACTCCGTTTGCTAGAGTAACGAATCCCTATCTCAAAGCTATGGCCCTGTGGACGGGAAGCGAATTCTCCGCAGTCAAGGTTGTACTGAAGGGCCCGGTAAAAAGCCTCGGCAGACCGTGTCTGCGATACGTCGAAGCGCCAGGATCGGAACAGCAGTTGGCAAGTCAGTACAAAAAAGGTGAGATTGACGGGCGTGCACCGAAAAGACTGGAATATATTGTCACCAACTATTTCGATACAGATCCACATGTGGGTTGGTTCATTGCTCGCTTTTGCACGTTGCCTTCAACTGACCGCGTGCCGCTTCAGTTTAAATACACAAGTGTTGACGAGCATTCAGCCACAGAACTAGCCACTTATTCCTGTAAAAGGGTAAAACTCAAATCCACTGATTTTGAGCCACCGCATGGACTAAATCTCGTCAATGACTCCTGTCAGGTACTAGTGCCGGACAATTCCGAAGGGTCTATTGATATGATGATGGGACAAACCAAGATCCACCATTAGCCCATAACAAAGCGGTGACATTGTGCTACATCACCCAAACATTTTCACTTCACTGCGTCATTGTTCTGACGACTGACGAATTCTCCTTTGGCAATGTTTTCTGGATAGCTGCATACAACTTGCCTGAGAAAGTTAAAAAGGTCGCATTGCTTTTTTCATCAATTTGCTCAGGTTCACCCCAAAATTCCTGGCTGTCCATAGTCAGAATTCTCAAAAGAAATCTGACCATCGCGGTAAGCCACTATTCACGCCCGTGTCCGGATCATCCCTCAGAATTTTATCGCGTGTTCAAACGCGTAAACTGCACGAATTTCAACGATCTGGAGCTAGGCCTACCGGCGGCGCCCCAGGGAGCCATGGCGGCAGGCGCCACCTGAAAGAGCCAAGATTCCAGGGTGAAGAAGCCCTCTATAACTGTCGGCTGCCTTGTTCGGCGTATGATGCTAGGTCGCCGAATCCTTTCCAAATGAATGAGATGAAGATTAAGACTAACGTTTCCAATCTAGTTTGAGAAGGCGGTCGGTGATCCAGTGTGGCAGTGCGGCCGCAAATTTGTTTGTTGTATCCGGACCAAGAGATTCAAACTTTTTGATTTCGTCATCACTGAGTGCTTCGAAGCGTTTTTTCGTAAGCGCCCAGAGAGCAAGTAAGTCTCGCCCTTCTTTTGTTTCATCCATATAGCGCTTTCGGCTGCAGGTGCTGAGAAAAGTTGTAGAGGTATTGTTGGCCCTGTCTGTAAAAAAAGAGCTACCGCCGTCGATGCTGTAAAACCGTCCCAGGCCGGTCTCGTCCCCGGTCAGACCGAATGAATGCGCTAGCTTCTTGCCATGATTGGCTAGCGAGCGCGCGAATGCCTTTGCTTTGGCTACTGCTACTTCTCCTCCTCTCGGGATATCAGAACCGACGCGCATATACATACCCCAGGCCACGCGGATGAGATCGTTCGCTTGCTTCATCCTAGATAGCGTTTTGTCCACGGTATTGCGTGGGCCCAAATGCAGGACGTCGCGTGTGCGAATGATTTCTCCAACGGGAATTTTTGAAATGAAGTCTCGAATGGCTATTGCGTACATGGTGCCTCCTTTACTGATGGAAAAGGCTTCTATATGTAAAACGCTCGCTTTTGAAAAAGGTTCAAAATTTTGTTTGTCAGCTTTTTTTCGTCAGATTATTTTTTGAAATTCTGACCGGCAGTTGCCAGGGACATGAAGGTCAGATTTTATTGAGGAAATCTGACCCTGGGTAACTATCGTCAGACTTTTCAAAATAAATCTGACTGTGGCTGACTATCGTCAGACTTTTCAAAGTAAATCTGACTGTGGCTGACTATCGTCAGACTTTTCAAAATAAATCTGACCGTGGCTGACTATCGTCAGACTTTTCAAAAT
>JAGXAB010000129.1 GCA_018971775.1 Cyanobacteria bacterium REEB67
TAACACCTAAACAATCTTCAAAGGATTCAACGGCGAATCTGTTCTCTTTTGCAGCATTGGCGGCTGTCCATCCTTCGCGCGAAAGGTCAGTAATTTTCAAATTCAGCCATTTCTGAGTTTCACGCAGCGGTTGATGTATTGAGGTCGAGGGCTCATTTAGAACTTTCCCCAACTCAGCCAAATTTTGAGCATCATCTTTGTTTGTGCTAGCGTATGAAGGCGTACTCTCGATACTGACTGAAAGAGCTATCAATAGGCCAGCAATCTTCCAACTCCTAAAATTCACGCTTTTCCCTCATACCTACCTACGGCAGTCGCTTTACGTCCAATTCGCTCGTTCAAAGCTGAAAGACTGTTGATAAACCCATTGACGTCGCCATAATTAATGGTATCACCGCAGGCACCATCAATAGTGCATGAGCGCGAAATTCAGGAATGCTTAGCAGTGGCGCTTGCGCCTCTCTTGGGCGATTTGCTCCCGACTCCCAATTACTTGCTTACAAAATATCCCGGACCGCTGAGGTCGGCGAGGAGTCCCGGTTCGGTCGGCTCCCAACCAAGTTCTTGACGGGTGCGGTCGCTGGATGACGGATTGTCTGTTGAGACGAAGTCCCCGAACCAACTGAAGTTTTTTGCTGCGTCATTCGGTGAGACAGACTCAACTGGAATGTTCAATTGACGCCCGATCACTTCGGCGATGGAACGAAACGCGATGCCCTCGTCAGCTACACCGTGATAGCGAGCTCCGGCTATACCTTTCTCCAACGCCAACCTGAAGAGCTTTGCCGCATCGCGCCGATGCACAGCCGGCCAGCGATTCTGTCCATCACCTACGTACGCAAAACGTCCTCTTTTGCGCGCAATGCTAATGAGCTGGGGAATTAGCCCGGTGTCCCCGTCACCATGAACAGACGGCGCGAGCCGGACCATTGTGGCGCGCACCCCTAATGACGCCAACGCTTCGACATTTTCCTCGGTTCTGGCGCGGGCGAGGCCGGCTGACAGGGGATCGAGCTCATCGTCTTCGGTGGCAGGCTTCGCCGCCCGAAACCCAACATGCGAGAGGCCCATTGTGCCAAAGGTTGTCACCAGCGGCCGTCCCGACCCCTGCAATGCGGCGCCAAATGTTTCGATGGCCCGCCGATCCGCTTCAGCCGCTACCTTCATAAACCGGGCAGCAATGCCGCCGGGCAGACCGCCGAAGATCACCCCCATGCGCTGCATAAAGGGTATCTGCGATGGGCCATGCATAAACGCCAGGTGAATCACTCCGTCTGCCGCTGCTGCTGCATCGCGCAGACTTTCCATGTCACTAAGACTACCGAGCTTCGGCTGAACACCCCTGGCGGAAAGCTTCTTTGCGGCCGCCTCTGACCTTGCTAGCGCGGTGACACTGTGTCCGGCGGCTATAAGTTCTTCGGTGACTGCTGACCCAATGAAACCGGTTGCGCCCGTAACAAAAACTCGCATGTGTATTACTCTCCTTTTTGCCCGATAATTTGGTCGTGGTCTGGTGGGCTGGTTGCGATCCACTGAAATCAACTTTAGAGCCGATGCCCTGGACTGTATATACTTAAAAGTCCAGTTCGGTTTATCAGGAGTCCAAATGGATCCTTTTTCGCAGATAATTAAACTCCTCAAGCCGCAGGCGATTTTTTGGCGCGTAGTTGAGGCTAATGATGCATGGACGATTAGCTTTCGTCCCACCAATATTGTCGTGTTCGGTCAGCTTATAGAGGGCACATGCCACGTCGAACGGGAAGATGGAATCTGCTTAGACCTTGAGGCCGGAGACTTTCTTTTGATGGCGGCACCGCCGAACTGGACGATGAATGCTTTTGGTGGCGGCACCGTCGCAGTCGACTTCCAGGCCGTGATCGAAAATCCAGGCCTGCTTCATTCGTCCGCGCGCACAACTCAAGTGACGCGTTTTATGGCGGGAAATTTCGCCTTTTCGGCCGCCAATCGCGATCTAATATCGACTCTCATGCTACCCATTGTCGTCGTGCGGGGTAAGGAGATTACGGCAGATCGGCTGGGAGCACTGCTGGCGACCTTCGGCGATGAAGTTACCGGCGATCGGCCTGGCCGGTCCCTTATTCTGGACCGCTTACTGGAACTTATATTGATCGAGGCGCTCCGCTACCGTCCCGCCGATATCGGGGATGGCAGGAGCAGCTTGTTAGCTGGACTTGCAGACCCCAAAATCGGAAACGCCCTCAGACTAATGCATTCAGACCCGAAGCAACCATGGACACTCGCTGCGATAGCCCATGAGGTAGGGATGTCGCGGTCGGCGTTCGCCTCGCGCTTTGCAGAGCTTGTGGGCATTCCGCCTATCGAATACCTGTCCAACTGGCGCATGACACTTGCCAAAAGTGCCCTGGTCTCCTCGGAAATGCCCATGATCGATATTGCCGAGATGGCCGGATATCAATCTGTGAGCGCTTTTAGTTCCGCTTTTAAGCGCGAG
Organism: Cyanobacteria bacterium REEB67; assembly: GCA_018971775.1. GTDB lineage: Bacteria > Cyanobacteriota > Vampirovibrionia > Obscuribacterales > Obscuribacteraceae > REEB67. The sequence goes on from JAGXAB010000129.1 coordinate 2,474, forward strand.
ACTGGCCTTTCTCCAACAGTTTATGTAAAGTCTCTTCAGGTGGACAGCCCTACCTGATGCAGTTCAAATATTACTCTTCGCCTCTGGATAATATTGCGGAGCCTCACGGCGGTCGAACATTGTGTAATCCCGCACGACTCTGACCGTACGAATCCTGCCATCAGCCGGCACTTTCACCGATTGGGCAAAGTCTGCTGCGGCTTGCTCGTTTTTCCATAATGTCGTAAGTATTAGATCGCCCGGGGTCAAAACAGCGTCATAGACGTCCCACGTGGCAAGACCATGAGCTTTCGGTTCAAAACCAAGATATGCGGCATTGTCCTCGGGATGACTTTTTTCAGCTAATTTAGAGGGCTGCTTGGCGTCGATCATGACGACCGTCGTTCCCGCGCCGATTTCGGTCTCGTCAAGTCTTTGTTCGACAAGTTTCATGCCCTCAGGGAGCCTGGTATCTGCGGTTATTTGCCCTACACGCAAACGATAGTCGAGAAAGACTTCCTCGCGTCCTTTTTCCTGGACACCGTGGTGCACACCCAATGTTCGCCACCGGACGAGTGCCTTTTCGTCGCGCCACCCCGACAGCGACAAAATCCAACCGCCTCTAGTCAGACTCTTATAGCGGATGTTATCGACGAAGCCATCAATTTTGTGGAGCTCAGGTTTGAGCATTGAAGCAAAATCAAGATAGGCATCCCATTTTGGCTCTTTTGGATGGACTTCGAATAATACTGAAAACATCGTCACCTCAATGATAAAACCGCAGCAAATTGTGCTCCCGATCTACTTTATAGCGCCAGCCGTCCATGAGGTCCTGGCCAAGAGCACAAAGACCAGAGCCACCGATGAGTACGGGAAAGTTTTCACGCAACATTCCTCCAATACGGATATTCACGTAGGCCTTCTGCATAGTGAGAGCACCGCCGACTCCTACCATTCGAACAGTTTCACCAGTTGGTTCAATCCTCAACTGCGCAGCCGCGGCATTGCTGAAGATAGTGCTGGCAGCTCCGGTGTCAATGATTGCCGTGGCAAAATTATTGTTAACCGAAAATTTGATAGCGTCTTTTGGCCCCAACTTTATCAGGGGGATATCGTAAAGCGGATTGATATCTGAGGCCTTAAGCGCTGTCGCCTTTTTCAGGTCAACACGCCCACCCTTATCATCGATTTCGTACTGATAGCCTCTGACAATGTCTTGACCGATCAAATTTTTACTCATACCGCTCGTAGTTTCCTGCATGCGGATATCCAGCTTGCGGGTCAGAGTGCCTAGAGTGATAGTGGCCGGTATCACAGTCGTATCTACTTTGACTCCAGCCCAACCGGAAGCCGCCGGTCCGGTTTTAGCGCGGTTGAGATCCAAGCCCGCTTCCTTCAGTTGGTCAGCATAAAAAAACGCACTGGCACCAGTGTCAAAAAGTGCTTTGACCGGATGCCCATTAACCATCAAATCCACTTCCATATGACCGCTAGGACCCTTCTTAAAATAGAAGTATGCGCTATCGGGCAGCGTCGCCATCTCTTTATCGAGTTCTGCATCAGAAATAGATTTTGCATTGATCTTCGCCGCCGCAGAATCGGTTTCAGACCTGCCTGTCAGTCCAACGCTACCGGAAGTCGAGCTTGCGGCCGGACCGGAAGCACCTGCGGCGCCTGCCACCGCTGTCGTAGCAGACCCAGACGGCGGAACAAAGCTGGGATCAAGCTTCTTTAGTGCGTCTATGGCAGCTTTACCCGCGGCAGTCTGCGGGAAATAATTAGCGATGGTCTTGTAACGACTGGCAGCCTTCGGCCAGTTTTTCAATTGATGGAAGCACAAAGCATCGTAGTACCAGAGCGTTGGGTCCTTTTGATTTGTCTTCAGAGCCAGCTCAAAGCTGTCAGAAGCGCGGGCATAGTCGCCCGCCTTGTAGGCCTTCAAACCGGCCTCGTAGAGACTGTCAGCGGCCTTAGCAGAAGGAATTGAATAGACCGCAAGAGCAAACAAACTCGCCAGAATTGCAATTGGTTTCAAAACATTTCTCCTGCTCAGACAGTAATAGATTACCAGCTCCGTAACATCTGATGAATTTTTCGCCCACTCTTTGACGAGCTATCTTGTTACCGAGTGCGTGTAGCTGCGATAACGCCACGCGAGTGATCAGCATCCGGCAATGCGGCTGGACATATGTATCAGCTCGAAGCATAATCGAGTTTATAAGGATATCGCAGGTTTAACGCCATGTTTGAACGGTTCACGGAAAAAGCGATCAAGGTCATAATGCTGGCCCAAGAAGAGGCTCGCCGGCTTGGTCACAATTTTGTGGGCACTGAGCAGATGCTTCTTGGTCTGATCGGCGAAGGTTCTGGCATCGCATCCAAGACTCTCAAGTCAATGGGTATCAATTTAGATGATGCTCGCGTTGAAGTAAAAAAAATTATTGGACGCGGCTCGGGTTTTGTGAGTGTTGAAATACCCTTCACACCTCGTGCCAAGCGACTTCTTGAACTTTCCTGGGATGAGGCAAGGCAGCTTCGCCATAACTACATAGGCACCGAGCACCTGCTTCTCGGATTGATCAGAGAAGGCGAAGGCGTTGCCGCAAAGGTCTTACAAAATCTCGGTGCCGATCTCCCTGAAGTTAGGTGCCATGTCTTTGAGACTTTAGGCAGAAGCCTCAAAGAGGCAGCCGCTAATAATCCCTCCGATATGCACTCTCAAGGTTCTTGGGCACGAGTGCTTTTTCAAATGGGCAAGTATTCCGAAGCGAATGATTATTTCTCCAGAGCTTTACTGCTTCCTGGTGGGGAATTCTACAAAGCCGATGCTGATGTTTGCAAGGAACCGTTGGACGACGTGGAAAAATCCTGATGCCGCACGCCCAAGAGGCCGGGATGCTTACTCAAAATCTCCGAGCGCTCGGGAAATCCAGTGGATGGCTCTTGCGTCGGGCAATAAACCGCTGGAACTTACTGGTAATACTTCTATGTATTAGCACATGCCAATACGCCGATGCAACGGAGATTGTTATAGCCAATAGTGCCGATGGGCTGGTTATAACAAGCGATAAGAGAGCCACTCTCCTCAAAAAGCCGGGGACATTCGATGATCGAGCAACCAAAGTCCGCATGAATGGAACTATTCTATATTCCCGGATGGGCTCAGCAATGGTTTTGCAAAAGCGAAAAGGTCATAGGATTTCCACCAAATACTTCACCAACATTGAATACAATTTTGGAAACGCGCTGAAGGATGTTGAGGCAGACGGAGCTTCACTTTACGATCCTTCTACGACGCAAAGAATCAGCGAAAATTTGGCCAAGCTCCTTTCTGCTGACGCTGCGAAGTATGGAACCAGCTGGACGGTTGCTTCTTTGGGGGACATTGATTTATTTGCAATCAAGAAACGTTCGAACGCAAGAGCTATTGAAATAGCCCTGTTTAGCGTCTTCACAGATGCTAATCACGCTCAACCAATAGAATGCAAGCCCGACGCGAGAGCGGTGCTCGTCCCCGACAGGCCGTTTTTAATGACTTTCAAGCCCACGCATGATGACGACCTCGAACATCCAAAAGCTGTCTTTTCCACATGGGCTGAGGCCAGGGATTGGTCAGAAAAGGAGATAGCAATGACTCATCAGCGACAAAAGAAACCAAAAGTCGGTAACACCGTAGACGAATTTTTAGTTGGTTATGACGGCCAGATAAAACAAATTGCTGAAGGAAAAATCGTTTGCGCTAAATAGTGAGATGAAATAACGCAGGGCTCAGCAAGGCTATTAGTGAGTTTCGACAGTGCTTTCTATGTCCATTCTAGCCATATTATTGCGTTCCAGGGCAAGGTAATAAAACCTTTGCAGCAGCGTCTAATTCTTTTGCACAGCCTCATTTACGATTGGCAGCGAATATTTTTCTCGCTCTTTTGCCGAAATGAAAAGGTGAAAATATTCGCCTGATGATATTAGCCTATGCGCCGCCTGCTTCTCCAAATCATTTTTCCAGCCGTTCTCTTCAACCTGAGCTTGTACCAAAGGTAAGCCTCGGACCATAGCCATGACGTCAAATTCAGCGGTAAAAAGTTTGCCTTCTTTACCGATCGAATCGCTGGTCACGTGCCGATATGGAATAAATTGCGCCTTATTTATCTCGGCGAAAGACTTAGCATCGAAGGTGGCAAGGACTGCGCAATTTCCAGGTAAGATATCGACCTTAACATCATTGGCAGTCAACCTAATCTTATGGCCTGCAATTAAATTATATGCGCTCAAAACATCCGCCGAAACAACGATAATGGCGAATGCTCCTTTGTCAACTGTAATGGCACCATAGGGAGTATCTACAATTGTTTTTTTGAGGGGCGAAAGAGCTAAAGAGCCACTGCCTAGATCTCGGTGAGCCAAGTGGCCATTACGAGCAATATTGTGGTTATCGCCGTTGTTGGATTCGTTCGCCTGAGCCGACAGTGACGTAGATGTGAGGATAATTAAGGCTAAAACCGTCAAATATAAATTGGGCATATCACTCCCGACAGCCACAACCTGGCTGAACAACAACAATAATTTCAACCTATCACAAATTATGAGGATAAGCGGCCGTTGCCGCTTCGGCTTGAGCTGGGTGTATACAACAACCCGTATACTGGTTGACGTGGCAGACTTTACCAAATTTGATGGGCGGGATTTTTTTGTCGGCATCGTCAAAATCCTGCATTTAGAAGAAGGTCCTGTTTATGCCTGCCAAAAACGTTTGTTCTCGGCAATCTATGAGCAGTGTCAAAGTCCGACCTTTTCTCGGTGGACTAATTCGTACTGATTCGGGCCTAGCTTGTGGATAAAAGTCTTGGACACACCACTCCCGTGTGCGAAAGTATAGAAAAAGCCCGGCGACGAAAGCGATAAGCCCTGCAAATATAAGCAATTTGATTTTCACTCCACGATGATGGCTCGCGGATCCACATTGAAGATTTCGCACAAGTTTATGACGTCTACCCCAAAGACAAATATGAAAAAGCGGGATACGGCCACATCGCAAAAGTACTCTGGGCCGAAGCCAGTGAAGGTTGCTTTAGGGAGTTCGTTCGCCGCTTGGTATTTACCGTTGCGATCGGCAACGGCGATATGCACCTTAAAAACTGGAGCTTGATTTACACTAACCCCCTTAAACCGGCATTGTCTCCAGCCTACGATTTTGTGCCAACGATTGGCTATATCTCCCACGAAACGCTGGGACTCAATCTAGGTGGTACAAAAGAGTTCAACGACGTCACTGTTGATAAATTCAAAAAAATGGCTCAACAGGCGGGCGCATCGGAGCGATTGACGGCAAACATCGTTAACGAAACTTGTGAACGTATTCTCGATTGCTGGAAGAACGACCGACACACGATTGGCCTTCCAGCAGAGACTCTAGCAATGGTGGACCAGCACATGAAAACTCTCCCACTTTTAGAGGCGCACCGGGCGCAAACCAAACGGGCACACTAGCCTCTTCCATGGCTCAAAAATCTCGCCGTTTCAGATATATTAGGTCCTAGCAAATCATTTTAAAACTGCACACAACCAAGCGTCCCGCTAAAATAATCCATCACCGCGCAATCCAGGCACGGCTGGCAAACAGGATCGCACAAGAAAATTCTAATCGTCCACGCCCATCACGAACCCAATAGCTTCTGCTCGGCACTGGGCAGGCGCGCCAAAGAACAGCTGGAAATGGATGGTCACGAAGTTATCCTCTCGGATTTGCACGCCCTTAATTTTGGTAGTGGTTTGAGCGGCGCCTTTAGTTTTAGAGCAATGAAAGACAAGACTGCAAGGGAGTTTGGTCAGAAATTTGAACCTCAACGGTACGCACACAAAAGTGCCCACACGAAAAATTATGTCCGGTAGTTCGATTTGTCACCTGAAGAAGATGAGCGTAGTTATCCAGAAAGGTCGCAATCTGTGGGGAATCAGTAGACCAAGCTCTTTCTGCGAGCGCAAAGGCACGAATGTATAACGGCTCGGCCTCAGCGTATTTGTGCATTTTATAGTAAAACTAAGCGAGCTTGAGCACAGATTGAGCTATGTCATGGTCATTGAAGTCTAACTCCTTCAAGCGTATTTACAGGCAGAGGGGAGTAGTAATTCACTTGCCACCAAGAACCTTTCAACCGCGATAGATTATTATGAGGTATCAGTTTCGTGGAGTGATGTCATGCTTGAGAAATTAGAGAAGATTGCCAGAAGGTCGTTTCTCTGTGGCGCAGCAGGTATATTAGCTGGCGCCTCTAGTTTGCGCGCCGATGCTCGCTCGGTGAGTCTGCCCAAACAATTTCAAAATCTCGATCATGAACGCTTTATGCGGCTTGCTATCGAGCAAGCCAATAAGGTACCAGCTTGCCCTTTTGGCGCAGTCGTCGTCAACGCAAAAAGTGGGAAATTAGTGGCGGAAGGCTGGGTCAAAGCCGACAAAAATCCAATCTGGCACGGAGAAATGACAGCCATCTATAATTGCCCTGAGGAAGGCGAGGCATTTAACTGGCAGGACGCCTGCCTGTACACAACCGGTGAATCTTGCCCTATGTGTCAAGCAGCGATTGTTTGGACAAAGATGCCCCTGGTCGTTTACGGCAGCTCCATTCCCTTCTTGCAAAAATGCAAATTTGGCCAAATCAACATTCGGGCCCAAAAGATCGTCGACGCGGCCTTATTTGATTACGGAAACTGCACGATCATCGGCGGGGTACTCGAAAATGAATGCAACGCCCTGTTTGAGAGAGCAAAACTTTTGGCCGGTCAAAGCTAAATCAGCTTAAACCGCCGATTGTTATACTGAAATCTTGTCGGCAGGCAGGGCTCTCGTGAAGAAATACTTTCTATGCGATCGTAAAACGGCTTTGATGTGCTTCACAGGGGCCGTGATCATATTCGCCTTTGCCTCAACTGTGCCGATCATGTTCTGGTTTTGGCTTGAGAGTAAGGGCTATTCATGGTTCTCGAACTCCTTTGTTCAATGTATTTTCTTTATGCTGGGAAATACCTACTGGTTTGGATTGCTTGTATTCCTAGTGCTAGATATTCGAAAACGAAACTTCGGCCGATCATTGTCATACTTCCTCGGTATCGGAGCCAGCTTCATTGCACTCATTTTAGTGATGGTGTTCGGACCGACCGTTGCCGATTACAGCCAGCGCGGACATTTTGATTCAGAAGCCTGGAAAAAAGTCGCGACGGCGCAAAGCGGACAGAGAGAAAATCCTGTATGCCTCCGCATGGTTGACGACTTGCTTGCACGATATAAGCTCGAAGGCATGTCTAGAGCAGAAGTTGAAAAACTACTGGGAAAGCCACCGACTACGAACTATTTCAAGGAATACGACTTTGTGTACATGCTAGGACCAGAGCGTAGTTTCATCAGCATAGATTCTGAATGGCTCTGCATCAAATTTAAAAATGATGTGGTATCAGAGGTTAGAATCTGCCGGGACTAATCAAACAATCTTCGCGTATGTTTGTACGTACCTTGCGTCAAAAAAATACACTGCTAAAATAAAGCGCCACAGTAGAGATTGAGCCGGCGCAAGAAACACACAGGATCGCACATGAAAATTCTGATCGTCCACGCCCACCACGAACCGAAAAGCTTTTGCTCGGCCCTGAGACTGCGCGCCAAAGAGCAGCTGGAAAAGGATGGTCACGAAGTCATTCTCTCTGATTTGCACGCCCTGAATTTTGATCCGGTATCGGACCGCCGCAATTTTACCACCGTGAAAGATGCAACTTATCTAAAACAACAGCAGGAAGAAATGTACGCTTCGGACGCGCATGGCTTCGCTGCCGACCTGGAAGCTGAAATCAAAAAACTGGAAGAGTGCGATGCTCTGATCTTTTCCTTCCCGCTCTGGTGGTTTGGTATGCCGGCCATATTGAAAGGCTGGTGCGACCGGGTACTGGCTATGGGACGCATTTACGGCGGCGGCAAGTTTTTTGAAAACGGTCTCGGCGAAGGCAAAAGGAGAGCGATGCTGATCGCTACCACCGGTGGCGGCGCAAACGCTTATGACGGCTGGGGCCTCAACCCTCCGCTCGATGAATTACTCAAGCCGATTCAACACGGTATTTTCTGGTTCAATGGCTTCCAGCCTTTGGAGCCGTTCATTGCTTACTCTGCTTCGCGCATCGGAGATAGCGAGCGGGAGAAATATCTGACTGCTTTGACCGAGCGCATGGCGCATTTTACAAAAGAAGTACCGCTGATAATGCCGCTTCTCGCTGATTATCCAAACTGGGGGCCGGATAATAAAGGACGTTTCCAGATCGTAGTAAGCCGCATAGCAGAGATCGACGACAAATATAAATCTCTGATACAGGCGGAGGCTGACACAATCAAAAAGCTTAAAAGAGAAGGCGTACTTACGGATTTCCAAATGAGCGCTCTCGAAGATCCCGATTGGCGAGCCTTCTTCAAGATGCGCGGCAGCGATAAAGACGAGATCCAGAAACACCTGGAACAATTCCCGCTCGCTTCTTATCTAAAATTTGAAATCACCAAACTGACGCACTCGTTTTAACACTCGCAGTCGTCCTGAGAGCCTCTATTTCAAAACACTATTATTCAACAACCATTTAAACCACTTGCGCAGAGTGTTGGCCCGGCGCAGCGGCGTTGAGCCGGTCAAGGCCGTATTCTGCTGGATGATGGCGGCAAGCTCAGCTTCTTTCACGCTGGTTAGATCAAACTGCCGCTCGGCAAGCAGAGAGATAGCACCGCGCAAACTCGGCCTTTTGAGCATCTGACGAAAGATTGCCTTTGTCCTCTGGGTGCGCGCTGCCAGTGTCAAAAATTCACGCCCCGCTTCGGTCAAAACAAAAACCTGTTTTTCTTTTTCGACAAAACCGAGATAGCGAGCGGCATCGCTGTAGTAATACGCTTGACGCTCATCAAATTCGAAAAACTCAGCGAGGGCGGATTTTGTGTTTACGCCTTGATCGATTAGTTGAATCGTATCGACGACCTTGTCCATATCATTCGCCTGAGGGAAGGGGATTTCCACAGGCTCGATCAAGAGCGGTTGTGCCTGCATAAGCTCCGCTACGTTGATCAGAGCGACTTCGCTGTCGTTGACGATAAAGGCACGGTTGGAGACTATTTCGAGGGCACCGTAGGTTTCTCCAACGGCAAATTCGGTGAGGACATATTGACCGTTGGAATAAGTCAAAAAAATCGGGCGGATTTTCTTCTTTGTTTTTTGCGACCATTGCATGTAGGGATAGATTACTTGTCTGATGTGGAAGTCGCTGCGTCTGCCGATCTTGGCTTCGACCAGGACGATTTGATCGTCATTTTCATAACCGGCGTCGACTTCGATTTGCACATTCGAGACATCGATGATACCGGCTGAGCTCGGCAAGCGCAGCTCAAAATTACCGGAGGACAGCCTGCCGCGCACGGTCAGATGCATCGTTTCGCACTGACAAAAATGCTTGAGCAAAGCGGAGACGAAGGCAAAGTCGATCGCCTGCGATTCGCTGAAAGCGCGGTTAGC
>JAGXAB010000130.1 GCA_018971775.1 Cyanobacteria bacterium REEB67
TCTGTATGGAGAAATGCGCGCCGGCAAGGTAATAGAAACATTTGAGGGAAGCGAAAAGGTCTGTAGAGTTTTACATTCCTGCGGTATTGTCTTTGCTGAGCAGATAGAATTTTTATCAAGGGAAGCACTAAGTTTGCTTTTGAGGGTTCCTATAACTAGTTCTTTCTTTAGCCAAATTGAGAAGCTCGAGATAAAAACCACTAAAAGAAGAACCGAGGCATTTACAGCCTTTGAGGAGATAGATGATCTTCTGAACAGTAGAAACCCTCTATTTAAAACAATTTTTGAATTTAAGCTTCAGTCTAAAGCGATTGAAAAACTTCAAAAACTTGGTGTGTTATTCGTCTGGCAAATTGGCCTTATCAAACATACGGATTTAGTTGAGCAATTGGGTTTCGTCATCTGTGCAGATGTTCTGGAAAGTTTAGTTGGTGCCGGTGTTGAACATTTCCCCCGAGGCGAAACCGAAACGTTGGTTATAGGCCAGATCTATCACTATTTTCAAGGTTTTGATCAATGCCTACATGAGTTTTTGACCGAACGAGAGATAGGCATTTACGAATCTCGAGCAAAAAATCTTGAGCGCTCTACTTTGCACGAACTTGGCGAACGGTTCGGTATTTCGAGGGAGCGAGTCAGACAGATAGAAATTAAAGTCCGGAAAAAGATTGTGGCTCGATTTCAATTGCCGGCGGCCGCGATTGCGAGCTTACTAAATGAAAAACTCGCCCTCGTGCCCATTTTCAACTATGCTATACCTTTGGATTTGGGCCGAGTTCAAGAGATCAACGAGTTTATCGAAGAAATTTTTGGTTTAGATATCTGTTTCGAACCAGGGATACACCTTGTTTGGAGTAAAGATCTTGGCTTAGAAGCCGAATCCATGAGTGAGCATATTTACAGAGGCCTTCTTCCAAAGTTCAACAGTGGGGCAGCCAGTCAGAGCGAAATATCAGAGTACACAGATGAGGTGATCCGAGATTTCGCTGGAAAACCATTACCGGAAATTTCTGCTTTGTTGGTAGAAAACATATGTAGCTCCTTCTTCGAGCGTGACGTTGACGGGCTTTATAGAGCAGCAAGTCAAAAGCGCAATGATAGAGTAGCTTACGAATTTGGAAAATTTTTTCCTACTGGTGCCTATCTGTACCGACAGATGGACTTGATTTGGTCCACTTTGTGTGTTGCGATCCCCGAGCTGGGAGATAGTCGCAAACCACAGCCTGGCTTACTTGGACAGATTTTTCATAACCATAAAGACCTGTTTCATTGGGGCGTAGGATATTATATACACCGTCAATCAACTCCAGATGCTGCATCAATCATTGAGGATCTGAAAAGGGAGATCATTCAGCTTTTTGATACAGGCATAAGTGAATTCAAGGCCAATATGCTGTTCGATAGACACTATGAGCACTTTCGCGATGCCGGCATTCCTTCAGTTCAGGCCATGTATTCACACCTGCGCTATCACGAACATCCAAGAATCGAACTCATAGAATATCCTATGATTTGGGACGGCTCACTGAAACGGCAATGCCGCCGGCACACATTTATCATAGAATCGTTCGTACAGGCTGCTTCTGGCAAAGTGACAAGCTCCGAGATCTACGATCATTTTTCTAAGCGCGGCTGGCGCGTGGCAGAAATTAGACAAACACTTGAACGCTGCCGGAATTTGAATATCAGTAGAAATGGCACAGTGTGGTACAAGGCTCCCCATACCTCTAAAAAACAAAAGTAAGTTGTTAAATTGTGGCCGTCGTCCAATAATGAAAAGAAGCAACAAAATCACGTACACTCCCGAAAATGACCGTCTTCGGGAAAGTCAGCCAATCTAGTTGATGGAAGAATGCGGCTTCGGCAAAGGCTAAACAGATCGCGCCGATAGTCTTTTTCGGTTAAGTCGGCCCAGGAAGCCAGCGAGTCGGTTAATTATGTCATGGAGTAGTAGACCAAATTTCGAAAGAAAAAAAAGAGGAGATGCCACCATTTACGGTGACATCTCCTCGAAGTTTAGACGGTTTTGTTATTTACCTTTCAATGAAACAGATCGGTCTTTATCAGCCAATTAGGGACGAAAACTTTTTTTCGTCCTGAGCAAACAGCAATTTTTAGTTGACGATTGCTTTCCGAAGAGTCTTACGCCAAGAAAAAATTGTCTAAAATGACTTTATGAGCGGAAAAGCTTACTGGCGCCGAATCGTCATTTGACAGAATCAGTGTTTCGTCAAGTTGTCAAATGGCTTAGGAGATGTTTTAGTGTTTATGTGGCTAGTACGTGCATCTGGCGCTCAAACCTCCAACTAATGCGTTGGACAAGGATCGTTTAATGGCAGTCTGGGCAGGACGTGAAGACCGTCTTGGTTAATGATTCGCTATTTAGATTTGGCTTATCAAGCGGCCAAATTAATGCTATTTGCTGGCCAGATTAATGACGCTATGCAACCAAGCGAATTGCGACAAACGGTGACTCGGCTGCGGCATACTTGACGCCTGGGTCGGACGGCTTGCTGCTTTCCCGGTCCCTCAGCGCAAGCTCTCTCCGCCAGGCGCGAAAAAGATGACTCGGTAAGTTGACCTGGCAAAACTTTCTGACGCTGAGACCACTAGTCCGCCACGATTCAATGTGAACCCGCCAATATGATTCTTTATCCTCGTCCCTCTGCCAGCGCTTCTTGGCAGCTTCGCTTCTTATCTGATATTTAGTTTTTCTCTGCATCGATTGACCTCCTGTATTCACAGGGAAATCATCCGGCAATCGCTACTTTTTTCAAATACACCGAACGGACACCGACGAATTAAATCTGCGAAAGAGGCTTGAGCTGATTGATGGGCAAACTATCACGATCAGTTCTTAGGCGGGAGAGGCGCGGCGACGCGTCCTCTTCTACCCGGCAGTTTTGTTCCACCCCCCAAAAAAAAGGTTGGCCCGCCATTTAAGCGGACCAACCGAGAACGTCATTCAAGAGAATATCTAACAGAAGCCGAGGTCAATTCAATGATTGACGCAGCCAAACAGATTGGTAGACCCGGCGCTTGTGACGCTTTTCTCATTCTTACGACCTACCGCCCCGCTTTACGGTAGGTTAGGTCACTGACCTTAAATCGGATCAGGCCGACCTTGACCAACCGAACTGCATGTTAATCGGCCAAAAAAGCGGAACTCCCTCGGTCCACTACCTTAAAGGTGATGAAATTCAGGCTCTTGCGAAAACGTGTCACTTGGAAAACTTCAAACTTTGGACATACAACCGAATTTTCGCGACATCTTTGATTTTTTGATTTCTTAATCGAACTACAATCCAAGCACAAACACGTCGAGAGACTCTACGATGCCAGGCAAAAGAAGCCGCGCCGGGCTTGAAAGGTATTTTTCCGTTCTTTCTTAACTTACACTCTAGGAGACCTAATGTTTTGCTGGCGCATTTCAAAATGGCAAGTTGAAAGTGTGCGCACATTGTTTGTATATTCAAGCCGTATCTCCCCGATGTGAGTTTTAACGCAATAACCCCAAATGCTGGATATACTTAATGATATACCCAGCACACTAATGAGCCTAACGCCCTTGTCGGCTCAGATGGCCCATAATTAGATCGTCAATCTCATCATCAGTCCAATCTGAATTAGCAGCCAAGCAATCTTTGAGTGCGTTTCTTGCCGCATTCATGCAGTTATTGTACATTTCGTCGACTATTTCCTGTTGCTCAGGATTATTTTTCTTTTTGCAAGATTTCGCTTTCTCTTTCTCGCAGTCTTTAATCGCTGCGGAAGCAACATCCATACAGTTGATTAAGGCTGCATTTTTTAGCCATCCTTGTATTGCCCTAATAGCCTGAATAATTTCTACGATAGCTACAACCGAAAGAGCTATAACAGTGTAAGCGGTGCAGCAATGGCAGGCCCGAGGCGCTAACGAAACTCGCTAAGCTGTCTGGTACCAATGGAGGTATCAGGCAATGCCGCAATCAGGAAAGTACGATCAAGCGAAAGAACAGAGTTGGCGCAATATCATTAGCGCCTGGCGGCAAAGTGGCCGCCTAAAGTCACACTTCTGCCGTGACCACGACATTAGGCTGAACCAGTTCTGCTCGTGGGAAACGAAGATCCGGGAAAGAGATGCGATTAGGAAGGCCGCCGCGCGGGGGAGTGCGACAGCATCGGGGTCGGCTGGTCGCCGCAAATCCACTGAGAGGTCAGCGAACGGTAGAGGGCAGCGTGCACCGAAAGCCGCGCCAGTAGACAAGGACTTTAACGATTTTGTCGAAGTCAATCTCAAAGATGTGCCGGAGCATGCGCCGGCAGAGAGAGGGAACGCTGGCGTAATTGAGGTCTCACTACCGAATGGCGTGCAGTTTAAATTGCCCACGCGGGTGCCCGTCCATACGCTGCAAGCAATCATTAGCGCCGTCACGAAATAAGGAGCAACAGAAATGTTTTTCAGCTCCGATGCAATCAAAATCTACTTCTGTTCCAGGCCGACCGACATGCGCATGAGTTTTAACGGCCTCTACGGAACCGCGAAATCCTTCATGGGCCATGACCCCATGAGTGGTGCGCTTTTTGTTTTCAGAAATAAGCGGGGCAACCGGCTCAAAATCTTGCTCTGGGATCGCAATGGCTTCGTCATCTGGTACAAGCTGCTCCCCAAGGGCACCTTCAGATTCCCATCCACAATTTCAGGCAACAGCATCGACGTAGACTACGGCACGCTGATGATGATTCTTGAAGGCATTGATCTAAAAACAGCGCGCCGACAAAAACGATTTCAGTACAGAAAAACACCACCAAAACTGACACCAACCTTGACGCCAGAGCCCAGCTGAAATCGAGGCATTTCGCCTGCCCCAAAAGACAATTATCAGAACCGCAAGGGTCGAAACCATCCAAAAATGGGTATTTGGTATAAAACATAATCGAGACTATCAGCCGCTTTAATTGTTTGCAGGCAAAAAATACCAAACCTTTTTGGTGATTTAGTATGGTAGCGCAGGTGGTGCTTACTGTATAATATAGCAGTACCGAGCGCAGAGAAAAAGACATTGGCCAAAAACTGCTCCAAGCCACATTCCAAGCCTAAGTTCATCCTCCCTGACGAACTTCCCGCCACAGTCGAAGAATGCCATACCCTCATCCGCGACATGATGGACTACTTTGAAAACACCGGCCACAAGGAGCGTCGACGCAATCGGGATAAGTTTGGCCCGCGCTCTGCCCAAACACCCGCCGATAACCTCTCTGGCCCCGGTAAAGAGCTCTACAACCGGACTAAGCAAGCAATCAAGGAAGAAAAAATAAGTAGAGGCATCATCGAAGAATCGGAAAACAAACACGCAGGCGGCGGCCGAAAGGCGCCCGATGCCGCCAAGGAAGAGGAGACCCAAAAACACGAACTTACTGACGACGACCTCCTTTGCCCATGTTGCAAAGTCGCTCGCGAGCCGGCCGGTTTCAGAGTGTCTACCCAACTCGAACGCATCCCAGCCAGGTTCAAACGGATCAGGCATGTGGAGTATAAATACTCCTGCCGCAACTGTAATAGCGAGATGATTACCGCCCTCAAGCCCTACCAGCCTATCGATAAAGGGTATCCAGGCCCTAGGCTCCTTGCTCACGTCATTACATCGAAAATGGCACACCATCTGCCCCTTTACCGGCAGGAGCAAATTTTTCATAATCTGGGAATTCCGCTCAAGCGCTCCGTCCTCTCGCGGTGGCTTAAGCGGAGTGCTGAAGAGTTTGAGCTTCTGTGGGACCTCATGCGCGAAAAGGCAATGGAAGGTCGCATCATTTTTAATGACGAAACCAGTATGCCATTCATCCTGAAGGGTCTCGGAAAGACCAAGACCGGCTCTATCTGGTACTTCGGTGGTGACGATCAACATCCATACAATATCTACGAATTTGCAGAAACCGGCAGCGGTGATACCGTGGAGAAGTTTCTCGCTGGCTTTTTTGGCGTCGTCCTCACCGATGGAACCAACAAGCTGGATGACTTCTTCAAAGTCAAGGACAAGGATGGAGAACAGGCCATCTCTGCGCGCTGCTGGGCGCACGTGTACCGCTACTTTGAGGATGCGAAGCATGCCGAGGAGGCAGAGGCAGATTACGCACTCGGTTTGATCAAAAGCCTCTTTCATATCGACAGCTTTGCGTTCACCCTCCCAGAAGACGAATGTCTTGCACTGCGGCAGCGCCTGTCTAAGCCGATCGTGGAAGAATTTAAGACCTGGCTCGATGCACAAAATGAATCGGCAGCTCCAACATCCCTTCTCCGGGCAGTAAAATACACGCTCGGCCAGTGGAACGGTCTTGTCCAGTTTCTCAATTACGGCTTCGTCAAATTGCATAACAACGACTCCGAAAATGCTCTGCGTGCAATCGTGCTAGGGAGGCGCAATTGGCTCTTCGCTGGGTCCGCCTCCGGTGGCAAAGCAAGTGCAATATTGATGACCTTAGTTCAGACTTGCCGACGCCTTCGGATCGACCCCGAGGAATATCTCGAAGACGTTTTGCGTCGTATGCCCGGTTGCACCAAGAAAGAACTTGAGCAATTCCTTCCCGACAGGTGGAAAGCGCTAAAAGACGCGGCATCCACCTCAAATCACCCAACTGAACAAACTCGTTGCGCATGACGCAGTCTCTCTAAAAATTCCAATGCCACCCTAAATTCTCTCTCTAAAGGGCGCTCCGGCGCTAGACTGTCGTTCCTGCACCGCTTACCTGTATTTGTCGGTTGCTGACTGAAGTTCGCGTCCCATCACCGCCAGCACATTATTTACTGCATTAGGATCGCGTGCCATCGTGTCGAGACAACTACCAATAGTCTTGAACAAAGGCTCATTAATAGCGTTCGGCGTAGCCATAAAAGTAGCAACGCTGCCGTCATTCAATGCTGTCCATGCTTTTGTAGCTGCGATTTTTGTCGATTCTTTGGCTTCCTCTTTGGCTAAGTTTAAGCCCTCTCCGATGCCGAGGGTTTCATCGATCATGCCTTGAAAGTAGGCTTTTCGACCGACTGGATCGAGCAAACGGGCCTGTGCCGAATTGGCAAATGCGACCAACTTCTGACTGATAGGGATATTTTCAGTGTTGTAGTCCAGCCCGTTCTTAATGAGCGTCGGCGAAGTTTTCTCATAACCTTTCGGTATTATTTTTTCCTGATTTGTTTCAAAAGCAGTTGCATTTGTACCGTCCGAAATCACGTCTGAGCGCACGTCATTACTGGCTAAGATCTTGTTGCGGTCGTAGAAATGGCCACCAACTTGAATCTTGTCACTCGGAGCTTGCAGCTCGGTCGCACCGGCTTGATTAGCGAATTCGCCGCGCCCATATGTTTTATCAGCAAGCTGCTGCACCTGTGCCTGTGCCGCGTCCCTGGCGGCGCCCGCTGGCAGATTTGCCACCCGCCCGAACTGCTCTACTAAAGCTTTTGCCTCACTATCAGGCTTGGCTAAAAGCTCTCGAACGTCGATACTTTTTGCTGCGGTATCTCTAGCGCCCAGGTCGCCTTCACCGAGCTTGTTCAGTCTCGAAGCGATTCGCCCGCCGGCACCCATAATCTGGATGCTCTCTTCTTGTTCAGCGATTAGTTTTGACCGGTCTCGCAGCGAGCCGTCGCTGGCATTAGTTCTTATCCCTTCGGTGGCAGCGATATTTTGACCACTGGCATTTAGAGCTTGTTGCACGTCGGCCGACTCTAGCTTTGGTTGCTCGACTCGCGGTGGCTGAGCCGGAATGTCACTGCCGTCTTTAGACATTACAAATCCTGCCTCGGAGAGTGACAATGTACCCAGTCACTGCGCCGACAAGACCAACTTCGCACCCACTTCCTCGCCTATCGACTACTTCGACCGTTGCGACTATTTCGACTAGATGGTATACTCTCAATAGGCGCGGAAGGGAGCAATATCATGACCAGTACCGAAAAAGAAGCTTTTCTGCCTAGTAGCGCGGAAGTCGAGCTGGCAAAGGTCAGCTTCGTCAAATTGGACAAAGTTTTGTCGGAACGAAAATCGTCCGACCAGGTTTCGTGCACCCTGGTGATTAACAATGGCGTCGAAATAGATATAACGCCATCGGCAGCTCAGGCGCTTCTTGAGGTCGTAAATGTCATTTCCCACGGTAAAGCCGTTGTCGTCAATTCCATCGACAAGGTGATGGAGACTCAAGAAGCTGCGGATTTCCTCAATATTTCGCGGCCTTTTTTATGCAAGTTGCTCGATTCAGGCGAGATTCCGCATCATATGGTCGGCAGATTTAGACGGGTTAAGTACGAAGACCTGCTTGCATACAAGAGTCGACGAATCACAAAACAGAATCAGGCTATGGACGAACTAGCCGCCCAGGCTCAAGAACTCAACATGGGTTACTAAAGCCAGATGATTCGCAACACCGCTGTCATCTTCGACGCTTGCGTGCTGTATCCGGCCCCCTTGCGGGATTTGCTGATGCAGCTTGCAGCGTATGGGCAAAACAAGTATTGGTTTCGTGCAAAATGGACAGAGAAGATCCATGAAGAGTGGATGGCTAATTTGGTCGAAATGCGCCCTGACATTGACCCAGGCGCTCTCCATAGAACGCGGGATCTGATGAATTCGGTCATCGATGATTGCTTAGTAGAAGGCTACGAGCCGCTAATTGACGGCCTTGATTTGCCTGACGCCGGTGATAAACACGTCCTGGCTGCAGCAATTCATTCTAGGAGCGTGTCCCATAATTAGACGGTCGGGTAAAACGCTGAATTGGTGGGCATTTTCAAGCTTGAAATAACCTGCCTGCGCTATGCGTTGAAGCTTTAAGCGCGAGCAATTAGTACCTTACCAGCTTTTGTTCTACCCATTCCCTTGCGAATTTCGTTAGCTGCTTCTCCAGCAGCTCTAACTCGGCATCTAGAGGATAGCGGAATTGGACAAAGATTATCGGTTTATCTTCCCGCATTTGAATTTCTGCCTGTTCCACGTATATGGTATCTTCGCCAATCCGTTCTTGGAGTTCGTCTCTAAGCTCAGGCAGCTCCTGTTTCTCTTTGAACCACCAGCCTAGCGTTGCTGAAAGAGTGTCAGGAAGCCTAACGAAGAATCCTTGGCCAGAAGTTAATTTGCCAGCGACTCTGGCTCCAGGAAAGCCGAATTTCACTTCCTGAAATTCCAGCGGATGCCGACTGTCATTTATGCCCTGCACAATAAGTCTGACTGAAAGGCGATCTTGGCCATCTTCGCGATTTTGTTTGTTGAGCATTTCAATTAACTCAAGCTCGTAAAGTTGCCGATATGCCTCACTGGCCTCCTCTGGGTTTACGCCGATATCGGTCGGCAAGAATTTTCTCGAGATCGTCACTACGTCTGGTGGCTCATTTATCCATAGATGGCTGAGAAGCCAAAGGAGTAATCGTTTGGCTGAATCCGATAGGTCTTCGGATAAAAGTCGCCGGGTCATGCTCCTGTAAATCTCAAGTCTTAATTCCACCGCATCCCCATCAAATCCGGCCGGCAAACTTTCTTCTGATTTTTCCTCTATTTCGTCGTGAGTTCGAACCTCAAGGAGCGATCCTACGGCCACGCCGCGCGGATCAGCGATTTTCCACTTTTTGCACCAAGTACCCAAAGCGAAACTTCCACCGTCTAGCATATGCTTCCACTGTTCGTAGTCAGCGGCGTCCGCTCCAGCGTCATGCACGAGAGCTACTATTGGAACCAGCACACTGAGCTGGCCTTCTGCAATATTCGTTAGCTTTCTTTTGTACCAAATTGTTGTATCGGGCTCGTTGGCGAGATCGATTAATGTCACTGCATACTGCAGCGCTGAAACGGTTTTCTCCCGCAACCACGGCACAGGATTGAATCCACCAGAAAATATTGACATAAGACCGTTACATCTCCCCAGTGTTTTCCATACCTTTAGTTTCGCCCAGTTCTTTTTCCAATTCTTCGATAGTCGGCAAACTACCTCTCAAATTAGCCGGCAGAGATTCGCTGAAGCGAATCTCTGAGATCCCAATTGGTTTGTTGATGTCGCGCAGGGCGTACTCAGCGATGAGCTGATTTTTGCTTTTGCAGAGCAAGAGTCCGATGCTGGGCTGGTCATCAGCGTGACGTAGCGTGTCGTCGACCGCGGATAGATAAAAGTTAAGCTGTCCTGCGTACTCTGGCTTGAACTCGCCGGCCTTCAGCTCAATAACTACATAGCAGCGCAAGCGAAGGTGATAAAACAATAGATCGATAAAAAAGTCTTGCTCGCCTACATCCAAGCGATGCTGTCTACCGACGAATGCGAATCCTAAACCAAGTTCAATGAGGAAGCGCTGAATATGGTCTACCAGTGACTTTTCTATGTCTCTCTCTTGGGCTTCCGCGCCCAAACTTAGAAAGTCAAAATTATATGGATCCTTTAGCACTTGCTGGGCCAAGTCAGATTGCTGCCTGGGCAGCGTGCTTTTGAAATTTGTCACAGCCGCACCTTGCCTCAGGTGAAGCCCACTTTCAATTTGGTACTCGAGTATCGCACGTGACCACCCGTGCTCCAGGGTCTGGTTGACGTACCACTGACGTTCCTGTGCCCTTTTTAGCTTATCAAGTATCATGATATTGTGACCCCATGGAATTTTTGCCACAGCTGTGGCAAAAATGTCGCCGTCGTCCTTGTAGGCCAAATAGAACGTTCTCATTCTATAAAGATTACGCTGAGAGAATCCTTTCATTTCGGGAAATGCCGAGCTAAGGTCGGTGCCCAGTCTGTCCAGGACTGAATCTCCCCAACCGGCTTGTTCTTGCCGATTTACAATAGCTTTACCGAGGTTGAAATAGAGGCTGATTAGCTGAGTGTTGACTGTGACGGCGGCTTGCATCTGAGCAGTTTGGATCTGCTCTTTGAGCGAGTCTAAAAACTGGCGGTAATCGACCAATGCAACTTCGTCGCCAGGTTTTTTCGGAGGTAGCTCTTCGCTTGCTCCTTGACTTTCGCTTCTTGGGATTGGGGCCTTACGGTCCTTCCTTTTCATTGGCTTAAACCTTCGCTTGCGCGCGGACTGATTGGATGTCGGCAAATTATAGCGCCTTAGCGTCTGTAAGAAGCCATTGGGGCCTGCATTCGCTGACGTACCCGTTTAAAACTCTCGTCTTGTTGTCGTCATAATCGCCAGACTGCAACTTGCAGAAAGACTAGAACAACTTTTTTGCTGATGGCATATGCAAAGTGATTATGTGAACTCATTGCGGCCTTGGTAGACATTGCTCTTATCGGATGCCGCTAACAAAATTGACTAGGATCGCGCCAACAGATGGCTAAGCTGGATCGCTGATACCGAAAAACTTTTTCCACAAAGGCCGCTTTAGTAAGGCTTCTTTCTTGTCTACTTCTTGTTTAAGAGCTTCGTTAGCCTCGGCCAGGGCTTCAATTTGCTTCTTAAGAGCTGCATTCTCGAGCTCGGCCTGCTCGTTTGCTTTCCGCTCGTTTTCTTCGCGAGCCTTAAGGTCCGGCAGCAGCCGAAGTTGAATTTCTTGATCTCTGATCGCATTTTGTTGATCGCGGATCATCTTTTGTTGTTCGTTTAAGGCAACGCTCTGCTCTTCAATTCTTTTAAGCAAAGGATCGTATAGGAACTCTTACAATAGCGACACTGTAAGCCTTCCAAAGGCTATGTAGGCGCGTTTGTAGGCCTCGAAGCGGGTGATCTGCTGGCATGCTTGCATGAAGCGGCCACAGGGATTGCCACAGCGAGGTTTTCTACAGCCGCCTTT
>JAGXAB010000131.1 GCA_018971775.1 Cyanobacteria bacterium REEB67
CCCTGCCCGGTTATTTTATTTTGGCCGACGGTGAGCGCGCCGGCATCGTCGGTTTCCAGCGCATCGCCGCTGTGGGCGGCAAGCAAGCTGTCGCCATATCGATCAATCTCGACCCGAAGCGCCGCTCCAAAGGCCTCGGCGCAGAAGCACTGAAGGCGATCCAACCGCTGCTCAAAGCGCAGGGCGTGCAGATCATCCTGGCCGAGATCCAGACCACCAATCCAGCCTCGCGCAAGGCCTTTGAAAAGGCCGGCTTCAAATACCACGATCAATATTCGCGGCTACTGGCCAGCGGCGAAACGGTAGTCGTCGAGCGACTCACCGTCACAATCAGCGAGAGCTTCTGCCTGCCGGGCAGTAACCGCGCCATCGGCGAAGGCGAGCCCTGCTTTGTCGTCGCCGAAGCAGGATCAAACTGGAAAATAGGCACTGCCGAAGAAAACAATAAAACAGCCAGGCGCTTGATCGATGTGGCCAAGGAAGCGGGCTGCGATGCGGTCAAGTTTCAGACATTCAAAGCAAAGTCCACCTATGTCTCCAATGCCGGCGACAGCGATTATCTGCGAGAGTCGGGTGAAGTACGCAATGTCTTCGACCTGCTCAAAGAACTCGAAATGCCTTACGAAATGGTGCTTGAGCTAGCTGAATACGCCAGGCAAGTCGACATCACCTTTTTGACCACGGCCTTTTCGGTAGATGATCTGAACGCCATCGACAAATGCGTGCCCATTCACAAAATCGCCTCCTACGAAAACTCGCACCTGCGCCTCTTGCAAGCAGCAGCCGCCACCGGCAAGCCGACAATGATGTCGACGGGAGCAAGTCCAATCGATGAGATCGACTGGTCGGTCGATTATTTCAGACAGCTATCGGCTGCGCCTTTGATTTTGATGCAGTGCACTGCCGCCTATCCCGCCCCGCGCAAAGCGCTCAATCTGCGCACCATCCCCACATTGCGCTCGCGCTACGATTGCCTGGTCGGTCTATCAGACCACAGCAAAGATCCGATCGCCGCTCCGATCATGGCCATCGCCCTTGGTGCAAGCGCCCTGGAAAAACACTTTACCCTCGATAACAATCTACCCGGACCAGATCATCAATACGCCATCGAGCCGCCGCAATTGAAGGCGATGATGGTGGCCATCCGCGAAGCGGAAGAATCTCTCGGAGACGGCTTCAAACAGGTGGCACCAGAAGAACAGGAATTGTTCCGCTTCGCCAAGCGCTCCTTGCAGGCCTTAGTCGATCTCAAACCAGGCGACGTACTCACCGAAGACAAAAACTTCGGCATCCTGCGCCCGGGCTCGATGAGCAAAGGTATGCACCCCAGACACCTGGCCCAGGTCGCCGGCCGACCGGTGAAAAAACCGGTAGCACAGGGCAGTGGCCTGACCTTCGATCATCTGCTCGATTCGATCAACTGATTTCATTTTCGCTCCCCATTCAAACCAAACACCTCCATTCACATACTGCTGAGCCCGTCCATTGACTGCACTAGGTCGCCTGAAAAACAAAATATCGTCGCTGCTCAAAGATGGTGGCGCAGGCGGTGACGGCAGCGTCAATCATACAAATGGTAATGGCGCATACGGCGCAAGCGGCGCCCACGCATCCGCTGACATCATCTCCGAAGTGGTGAGACAGCAATTCGCCACCCTCGATAAAAGTCGGATCAAAATCGACATGTCGCGCCAGGACATCATCGCCAATGGCAAAGTGCCGGACGCTCCTTTTGCGTCCTTCCTTTCTTCCTACGGCGATCTGCGCAGAGAAAGCGCAGAAGGCGCCAGTGTAGAAGCGCAGGAAAAACTAACCAGATTGCACAAAGGGCATCCTTTTATGTGCGATTTTGGCGAGATGGCAATCAAGTACATGGATGCCTGCGACGGACTGCCCGAAAGCATTTCCCCCCTGCTCCGTCGCCACTTTTATCGCTTCATTTCGATCTTCAACGATGACAATGCCGCCGCTCATATTTTCGACTATAAAAAAGACCTGCCCCGGATCGGGCTGCTCTATTTCCCCAATCCCGGCCCGAAAAATTTTGTCGTCGACGCCCTCTCCGGCATGGCCGATATCCATGATATGGAGCCTGGCAAACTGGTCGAGCTGGCCTGGTCTGTAAACGGATATAACTTCGACTACGCCGCCTACCAGCAAGCGCTGAAGCAACGTACCGAAGCCGAAATAGACGCCCTGCCGAAGGGTTTTGTCGGACGCTTCCCCAGTCGCGACTGGCTCGTCAAAGAATTGTCGGCGGCGGTCCAATACCAATGGGCTCTGGTCGAGTTGCTGAAGCGCAAATACTGGGATGTGATTTTCCTCGGTGCCGCTGAGACCCCGCTGGCGCAGGCCCTTTACGACGTACCGCAAGAACTTCTGCCACCGATAGTGAGCCTCTGTCACGGCATACCATCGGGCGATCCGCTGATGAACTTTTTCAATCGCATCGACAAAGTCGTGGTGCGCTGCGAGCCGGAAAAAGAATTTTATGCAGATCTCGGCGTCGCTCCAGAGCAAATGACCTTTGTCGGCTCGACCAGTATCGAGGATTTCCCGAGACAGATCGCCCTGCAACATATGCGCTCGACGGCACGCTCGGCGCTCGGCCTGGACGAAAGTGACACGGTGATCGTCTATGCCACCACTTACGATATCAGCATCTACAATACGAAATCGCGGCAAGAGATCCTCGATTTGATGCTCGGCACATTTAAACTGGCCGCCAGTGAGCACAACCTCAAAAATCCTGTGCTCTACATCAAATATCATCCGTCACCAGCCTCCGACCCGCATTATTCTTTTAGTCGCAATCAATATCCCTTTGCCGCCTTCGGAGCGTTGAGCGCAGCCGGTTACCGCGTCCGCCTCACTGACTCGATAGAGGCGGTGCTGCCTGCCTGCGATTGTTTCATCGCCCATGAATCAAGCACCCTGACCGAAGCGCTCGACTTTGGCGTGCCGACCATTTCAATCAAAATGCACAACGGCGAAGCAACGCCCCTGCTAGGCAAGCGCGCCTATGCCGAGACGACCTGTCACAAGCATTTCAGCGTCTACGACCAGGCCGCAACGATCGCCACGCATCTAGCCACTCTATGCAATCTTGAAAAAACCGACGTCTTCACCCAATCGCGCAATCTCTGGCGGGCAATCTTTGCCACCGGTCGCAGTGCCGGTCTGATGAAAACGGCCGAGCTGGTAGAGTCACTAATTGCCGTCAAAAAAGGCTAGATTGCAATTTTGCCGTCATCGATCGAGCGGATGGCAAAGTCGAGAATCTCAAACTTCCAGATAGTGCGTGGCCAGAATCGCAGCCGAACGCGTCAGATAGGGGATGCCGCCCAGTACTGGATAGACAAGTCCTTCTTCAGCGCTGTAATAATTGCCGGCATGTTCGACCAGTATGCCACCGTCTACGGGTGAAACATACTGAGGCTCGTTGCGCGTTTTGGCATTCTTTTCGATCACCAATAGCATGCTGGGATTTTCCGAATTTTCGTAAACGTTAAAAAGTTCATAGCGGCTGACATGCCAGCCGTTTGCTTCGGCGATATCTTTCAGGCCGCGGCAATAGCCGTGGAAGTCCATGCGTTTGCGAGCGGCGTCGTCGGCAAGCTCATATGCCGGCTCTACTAGGATCAATTGACCCGCCGTGACTCGATAAAGTTCTTCTAAAATCTGCTTCTCGCGCCCCTGATTGGGCTCGACCGCATGGGCGGTAAAGACGATATCGAAGCTATTATCGGCCAGGGCGATATGTTCGAGTTCTCCAGCAAAAAAATTGCATTTACGACCGGCTGTCTGCTCGGCAAAATAGCGGCTGCCGACCAGGACCCGCGACCAGGAAAGGTCGAAGGCATAAACACACTGAGCCTGATCGGCCGGCAGATGATTGATCACGGCAGCCAGCGTGGTCGCCTCACCGACACCTGCTTCCAAAATAGAGGCAGACTTGTAAGGCGCAAAGATGGAGGCGACAAGCTGACCAAACTTTTCTTTTTTGGCCCGATAATCAGCATCGACTTTCATGCGCTCGATGTAGGAGCCGGTCTGCAGTTCATAAGCATGCATGATCGCTGCCTGCTCATTAGTAGCCGAATTGCCAAGCTTTTCTTTGCAAAAGCGCAACACATTTTGATTAGCCTGATAGACGCCCCGCAGCTCGGCATGACTCAATTTGCTTGTCTCTGGTGTATCGGCCATTGGTGTCCTGCTCTTGGGGCTGGTCTGAGCGGTCCGTCTCGTGCGGCAATTGCTCTTACGCGAAGAACAAGCTTACCCTAATTTGAAATTTTACCTATTTAAAGAGCATCGCCGGGCCCCCGGGCTGTGTATAAAAGACAAATAACTTAATGCGCATATAGTAAGATAGGCGGCCGTATCTCCGAGGCACGAGCCATCAGTCAGTCTGCCAGCAATACTGTCGCATCTCCAGGCGAGACTTCAAGCGCCAGATCCGGGCACAAGCTATCCGGCCAGCTCGGATTGCTTGCGGTCTTCGCACTGGCAATGATCACGGCGCTTCTGCATCATTTCGCTTGCAGTCACCCGCGCACGGTCTTCCTGTATGACGCACGCAGCTATCTCTCATCAACGGCGACAATAGCTCAGGTTTTAGTCAGCTTCTTACACGGACACCCTGATTTAGCGCCGATTGCCGACAAAAATTTCATGGCCGCCATCGTCAACGACGGACCGATCTTACCCGGCACCTTTGCCACTATTTTCGCCATATTTGGGCACATCCCCCAAAACAAGGACTGGACAGTTTTTGAAATCATCCAGTCGGCTATGCATGCGACATCAGCTGCGCTTGTTTATCTGGCCGCTCGTCGAGCTACCAGAGTAGAAGCGGCGGCGCTGGTAAGCGGCTGCCTCTGGGCGACATATCCGGCCGCCGTGATCGCCAGTGGACGTTATTACAACGAGCCCTTGATGATTCTGCTCATGCTGGCCAGCCTTTTCTTCGCCTCTTATCAAAGCAACAGGCAAAAAGACAAGGCAACAGGGGCGGAGGATGCCACCAATAGTGATATCACCAAAAAGTTAGACCTGACCGCAAGCCTGTCGATATTTTTCGGCAGCCTGTTTTCCGGCGTCGTTTTCCTGATGAAACCAGCTCTGGTAGCCGGCGCTGGTATATCGTACCTGGCTATGCTGCTCTCGGCCCGTGCCAAAGTCTGGGCGATTATTTTGATGATCTGCGGCATCACCTGTGCCTTTGGCCCCTGGGCTCTTTACACCAAGGCTTATCTGGGTAAAGCCTACTTCACCACACCACGCAACAGCGCCTACAACATCGCCATGGGCAACGACATCGAAGTAGACGGCGTGCTCACCAGTCCGATGCCGCCACTGACCTCGATCTTTGTCAACGATCCCCAACCGATGCACTTTATGTACTCGCAGTGGAGCGACAACCTCAAAAACTATCTGACTATGGTGTTGCGCAAGGCGACGCGCATGTATGCGCATCCCTGGAACGATTTCAGGCATAGCTTCTTCGGCCTCGATGCCCACAGTCAACAATTCTGGCATCTCATCCTTGTTTTTATGGGGCTGAGCGGTGTCTGGCTGTTTATCTACGAAAGAGTGCGCAGCAACAAAATCAATCTGGATTACGCTAAAACAAGCGTCTTTGTCCTTTCGCTCGGCTGGTTGCTGGCGCCGACCATATATCTCCTGTTTGAAGCAAATTCACGTTACGGATTTTCGATCACACCCTTCCTGGCCATCTTTGCTTCGCTGCCCGTCGCTCGCCTGCTGGCCGCTCGCGGCGCCGCTCCTGACCGCGGAAAAAACGAGCTTGTCGTGGCCTGTGCCGTCACTCTTGCCGCCATGATCACCCTGCTGATAGCTAATCTCGACGACCTCAGTCACTGGGGTCAGTCCAAAGAAACGATTGTGCAGCTGGCACCGCATCAGGTGGCATGCAAAACGATCACTCTGACAAAAGAGCGCCATCAACCGGGCTCGCGCCTCTTTATCATGGTCGACGGCGATGCCCGTCTGGCCGACGCAACAGTGACAGTCAACGATAAAAAAGTGGAAGCGCCGCTCAAACACCTGCGCTATTTTTATCCGGCCAAATACAGCGAATATTACGTCTTTCAAGAGCTCGGATACAGCATGGACCAGAAGCCTGAGAGCTACCGTCAATGGTATCTGGTGGAAATCCCAGAAGAAGCGGTCAACTGGAGCGGCGACAATAAGATAGAAGTGCGGGCGCCGGATCAGGGCCTGCTCGTCTATGGTGAAAGCGACCCGAAAACCAGACACTTTCTCTCTCCCCTCTACTACAGTCCAATCAAGCTGGGCAATGCCTCGATCGGTCTTGAAACCCGGCTGGTCATGCCTGAAATCAAAGCGGACGTAGCACAGACATCATCAACCGATGACGGAGCCGGGCATCGCACGCAGCTCCCCGGTGCCCTGCGCATCCACATCGTTGCCGCCGACCGCCTTGGTCTGACCACCGAGGACAAACCAAGTGGAGCAAAAGACTGGGTGGCCGCCAAACACTTCGATGTGATCAGCAAAGATTTCGATCCCTGCTTCTCAACCGGTGTAGCGGGCGAACTGCACACGAGCAGACACGTGGTCGACGCCGCCAGCAGCGTCTGCGCCGAATACAAAATCCCGCGCAGCCCGGGCAGCAACGCCGTCCATCTCAAACTGAGCGGCCGGATCAAAGCCGGTCGTAAAGGTTCCAAGGTCGGCCTCCTGCTCGCCTCGAAAAATAAGGCCGGTCAACCCGTCCTGGTTTCCAATACGCCCCCTTTTCTGGCCGCCGATCCCGAATGGAAATCCTTCACCATCGAGGACATCCTGCCCGACGGTGAACTGGCCCCCGGCCCGATCACGCTCACCGTTGGCATCTATCCCGGTCCCTGGGAAGAAATCTGCGGCTACTCCTGCGACAAACACAGCGCTGACGCGATTTTGAAAGATTTGCAACTGGATCTCACCCCCACTTATCAGCTCGATTTGACCAAATACCGCCTGATTTTGTTTTAAAAAGCGTTGCAAAGCCTCTGAAAATCGTCATATATGAGAGCGATCTCGGCCTGTAATGGGGCTGTCATGGTATTGTGCTATTTTTTCAAATGGCCCGAGTGGCCAAATGGGCAAGACGGGCAACAAACAGGGCATTTATGACAGATTGGGCAAATTCAACAGTACTGGTCACCGGCGGCACCGGTTCCTTCGGCAAAGCGCTGATTAAGAAGCTGCTCGGCAGCGCCGCCCCGCCTAAAAAATTGATAATCTTCAGCCGCGACGAGCTGAAGCAATACGAAATGCAGCAAGAAATGAAAGACCGCAGTCTTCGCTTCTTTTTAGGCGACATCCGCGACAAAGATAGACTCTACAGAGCCTTCGACGGCGTCGACATTATCATCCACGCCGCCGCCCTCAAACAAGTGCCGGCCGCTGAATACAATCCTTTTGAATTCGTCAAAACAAATGTCCTCGGCGCGGCCAATATCATCGATGCCGCTATCGACCGTGGCGTCAAAAAAGTCATAGCCTTAAGCACCGACAAAGCGGCCAACCCGATCAACCTCTACGGCGCCACCAAGCTCTGTTCGGATAAATTGTTCGTCTCAGCTAACAGCTACTCCGGCGACAAAGGCACCAAATTTGGTATCGTCCGTTATGGCAACGTCATCGCCTCACGCGGCTCGGTCATCCCGCTCTTCATGGAAATGCGCAAGACAGGCGTGTTGCGCATCACCGATGAGCGCATGACACGCTTCTGGCTCACCCTCGAACAGGGTGTCGATTTTGTCTTGAGCACGGTCGATCAAGTCGAAGGCGGCGAAATCTTTGTGCCGAAGATCGCCAGTATGAGTCTGCTCGAGCTGGCCAAAGCAATCGGTCCCGATTGCAAATTTGAAATCTGCGGCCTGCGCCCCGGTGAAAAATTGCACGAGACCCTCGTCCCGCGTGACGAATCGCCCTGGTGCCTGGAATTTGCCGACCGCTATGTAATCCAACCGAGCCAGCTCTGGTGGGATGCTAAAGAACTCGTCAAACGTGGTGGCAAGCCTGTCCCCGAAGGCTTCCGCTACCGCTCGGATGTTAACGATCAATGGCTGACAGGAGACGATCTATGCAAACTGATAGCCCACGCCGACCCGGACTCAGCACAGAAAGCGCCGGCCTTGCGCTAAACGGCGGTAAGCCTGTACGCGACTCATGGCTACCCTACGGTCATCAGGTCATCTCAGAAGATGACGTGGCCGCTGTCGTCAAAACTCTCAAATCAGACTGGTTGACTCAAGGGCCCGCCATCAAGGCTTTTGAGCAGGCCGTGGCTGACTATGTAGGCGTCAAGCACGCCGTCGCCGTCAGCAGCGGCACAGCCGCCCTGCATGCAGCATATTTTGCCGCCTGCATCGGTGAAAACGACGAAATCATCACCTCTCCGATAACTTTTGCCGCGACGAGCAACGCCGCTGTCTACCAAGGCGCGAGACCTGTCTTTGCCGATGTCTCACCCGAGAACGGTTTGATCGATCTCGAGTCAGTGAAAAAGCGCATCACGCCTCGCACTCGCGCGGTCGTCGGCATAGATTTTGCCGGACAGCCCTGCGATTACGACGGCATCGCCGAAATCTGCAAAACCAATCGTTTGATTTTCATCCTCGACTCCGCGCACTCTCTGGGCGCCTTCTACAAAGGCAAACCGGCTTGCGCACAGGCTGATATGTCGATCTTGAGCTTCCACCCGGTCAAGTCAATCACCACCGGTGAAGGCGGCATGATCCTGACCAATTCGGATGAATACCACGAAAAGCTTCTTATTTTCCGCACCCACGGCATCGAAAAGCGCCCCGACAAACTGACGGTGAACGAAGGCCCCTGGTATCACGAGATGCAAGAGCTCGGCTTCAATTACCGTATGTGCGATCTGCAAGCGGCTCTCGGCACAAGCCAGATGAAATCACTGAATGAATTCGTCGCCAGGCGTCGCGAAATCGCCGATCTCTATCGTCAGAAGCTCGATGGCTGCCCGGATTATTACTGTGTAGAAGAACTGGAAGGACGACTTTCCAGCTATCACCTTTTCCCGATTTTAGTTAAGGGCGATCCGGCGAATTACGCAGAGGCTCGCAAGTTTGTCTTCGAAGCATTGCACGCAGAAAATATCGGCGTGCAGGTGCACTACATCCCGACTTATAAATTCCCCTACTACAAGAAGCTGTTGGGCCGCGACTGGGCACCGGATTGCCCGGGTGCGGAAGAATTTTACAGCCGCGAAATCGGCCTACCTATGTTTGCCTCGATGACCGAAAAAGATGTCGACGATGTGGTGGCAGCGCTGAAGAAAATCGGGAAGTGTCTTTAGGACATAACCGCAGTAGCGCAATATGCACATCACAAGTCTGCAGAAGGTCGGCGACTCGGTCATGCTGGAGATCCCCTCGGCCCTTCTTGAGCAACTGCATTTACGAGCAGACTCAGCGGTAAAAATCGGCATAGAAGGGGATCGAATAGTAATTGAATCCAACTCGAAGCACCGCTACACCATGGCCGAATTGCTTGCCGCTTCAGACTATTCACAACTCCCGGATAAATCCGAACGTGAGTGGATCGACGCAGGCGCAACCGGTCGGGAGATTCAATGAAACAAAACAGTATTTAGTTGGTCAGAAATCACACTTCTAGAGAGTGATAAATGCTCCCGTGCGCAGATACCTACATCCGTTGCGAAAATAGCTCAGCCCTGAGCAAGTTGGTCTACGAAATCCTTGACGGCCGTGTCGACCCGATAGAAGGATGCGGCCGGCTCTGGCGAATGGCTGACGGATACGGACTGCTTTCAACATCAGCATTCGACAAATTCATTCAGCTCGAGTCTGATTTCGATGAAGCGAGAGAAAAGAACAGGAAACTGGCAGACAAACCGCAGTCATTCTGGGCCGGAAGAAAGGACGACATTTTCAAAGAGCTACGCCTGACCCTGCTGAAACTACAAGACGCCCCTTACACAATGCAATTTGTAGCAGCCGCATTTTTGGACGGTGCTATTGACGCACAGCAGGCCATACTTTACATGCGAAGCTCCATGCGCGAACTTGACCTACACGAGCATCAAAGATTCAGCTCGCTTTATCAGAGCGCGTTCGACTTCCACGAACTTCCAGAGCGGACTGAAATGCACCTCTGGGACGCAGCATTGCTTCAAAGAAAAAGCGATGAAAACAGAGAGCTCTGCAAAAGCATTTCCGCAGAAATGCGAGAGGTCTGTTCGTATATTTTGGAGAATCCGGTGAAAGATATTCGAGAATAGATTACACCACACATCATTTCGCAATTTAATGCTGTCAGGCCTGTCAGGTTGACAAGTCTGACATTTCTGCTATAATGACATCAAAAATGCCCATGGGGAAAGCCATGACTTTTTCAAGGAAATCAACTGACCTCGAACGTCGCGCTCTTGCCCTCCTTGAAGACAGGAAGGAACGCGAAAATTTCCTGCATCAATTCTTAACCGCTCTAAGCCCTGAAGCTCAGCAGGGTTTTATTCAAATCTTAGATGAGCGCGTAAAAAAGACGTCGTCCGCTAGTAGTACATTTGCCAAAGCTCTAGGCGCCAGACAGTTAGATTCTTCGGATCAGAAAGCGTTAGAACTTGCAACTCTCGTCAATTTTTTTGATTATCGACGCAGCCTGCTGGCTAATGCAATACCAGCCACAACGCTTGCAAAAATGCTCGGGGTCTCCCGGCAAACAGTGCATGAGCGTTTTCGTAGCGGGCAACTACTGGGCGCCCTCGATAGCAATGTATTGAAATTTCCAGATTGGCAGTTTGATGCAAATGGTCCGAGCGGAGTGGTGCAAGGATTAGCTGAAGTTCTTGCAGTTTTGAAATGCAGCGACATCGCTAAAATAAGTTGGCTAGCCTCTGCCAATCCAGTCTTTGGACACGAGCGTCCGATCGAAATTCTGAAACGCGGTCAAATCGAAGAAGTGCTCAAAGAAGCACGAGCTGTTGAATTGAATTGACAATGGTGGCAATTGACTTACCACCGCCCAAAATTCGCCCGAAACCAATCTGGACGAAAGTTGCGAAGGGAAGGCAATTGGTCCGCATGTACCATCCGAACAGATTCGGAGCAACAGAGCTCTCATTTCGCGACTATGGACCGATTTCACGCTTCGATCATCACAGAATCCCCATTAATAGAGATGTAGAACGTGGCATTATGTACGCAGGCACGACACTTTCGTGCTGCATTGTGGAAATTTTTGGTGACAGCAAAATCGTTCAAGTAGATGGCTGGATGGTTGCACTTATTACGACAAAACGCGACCTAACATTGCTTGAGCTGAGAGGCAAAGGCGCCATGAGAGCCGGCACAGTAGCCAGTATCAGTAAAGACAGCAATCGAGAATTTAGCCAGGCCTGGTCGCGTTACTTCTACGAAAATCCTTTTTTGTACGAGGCGATAGACGGACTAGTTTTCTCCAATGCACATAACGAAGAAGAATCATTTGCTCTTTACGAGACGTGTTCGGATGCGCTCGAGTGCACACAGGGACAGTTCATAGAACTCAGTGACAGCACGCTTCGCACTGAAGTGCTGCTAGCTGCGAGCGAAAACAATTTAAAAGTTGCGCCGTATCAGGCTACGACTTAACTAAATCATAGCTCCGCCC
>JAGXAB010000052.1 GCA_018971775.1 Cyanobacteria bacterium REEB67
ATAGCACCGGCAGAAAGCGCCATCTTTTGCCCTTCTGGACGTATCGCCGCCTGATCGACAAGACTCTGTTCAAATCCGGTACATATAAGTCGGACGTCTCGATGATCAACTGGGACAGCAACGACCTGCGCGGCAAAAACATCATCGACAAAAGTCCGGCGGTACAAAAGAAATATCTCTCGCTGGCCAAAAGAGTCAGCCTGGGCTTCCTCTACTGGCTGCAAACTACTGCTCCACGAGATGACTCGACAGCTATCGGCTATCCCGAACTGAAACTCCGCTATGACGTGCTCGGCACCAGAGACGGCCTGTCTAAATATCCCTACATTCGGGAAGCCCGCCGGCTGGCGGCGCGCCTCGTAGTCGTCGCCCAGGACATCGTCGAAACAGATAACCCCGAAGCCAGGGCAACACTCTTCCCTGATAGTTGCGGCATCGGCCTCTATCCAGTCGACATACACGGCCATCAGGAGATACCGGGAGCCGCTCAACAGACCAAACCTTTTCAGGTGCCGCTTGCGGCGTTGGTTTCCGACTACTGCCCAAATTACATCGCCGGCTGCAAAAATATTGGCGTCACGCACATCACCAACGGCGCTTACAGACTGCATCCGATCGAATGGGCAATCGGCACCGCTGCCGGTGCTCTAGCCAGCCTGGCGCACCGGGTAAAAATCACCCCGCTCAGTGTTGTCGACCAGTTTTACAAAACGTTGCTTCTGCAGATTGCCCTGGCTGAATCAGGCGCGCCGATCTTCTGGTTCGACGATCTCAAGGCCGACCATCCCGCCTTTGCCGCCGCCCATGTCCTGGCCGGCAGCGGTATGCTGCCCGTCGATCCGGATAGCTTGAGCTTCCGCCCCGAGGAAAATGTCAGCGCCGGGGAGATGGCGGCACTGACCAAAAATCTTAGCGAACGTATGCCTCAGCCAAACATCTGGGAGACTGCCATTCCGGTCCTTATAGAAAAAACCGGAGGCAAGCGCGGCGAATTTGTCAGGGCGGTCCTGGAAAAAGTAAAACTATCTTTGAAAAGCGAGGCGATTCCTGTGCCGGAGCCGATGCGACAATGGTAATCATGAATAATGCAGCAGATGGGTATATTACTGGCAATAAGCGGAGCATGAGCATGGCAGGACAGCAGAGCAGACCCCTCACATATTTTTACCGGGCCTTGCTTGCAGCATGTTGCGCGCTGCTGTTGCCGAACGCACCGATATTGGCCAAGGATGCAGCATTGCATACACCTGGTGCCGTCAGTCGGGGCGCTCTCAATCTCTATCTCGAAGGCGAGCACTACGAGAAAAACAAAGAATACGCAAAAGCGGTCGAATCATTCCGCCAGGCACTACGTGAAATGGCTCACGAAAAACACGACCCGAAATTTCATCTGAAAGTGGAAACAGCATTGAGCCGAGTCAAAGCAAAAGCCGGAATCAGACAGTGATCGAATCAGACAAGACGTCAAAAACTTTAAAAGTGGCTGCAGAAAAAGATATGCTCCTGACGGCGCGTACGATGCCGGCTTCCTTTTACCGCAGCCGCGAAATCTACGAGCGCTCCTGTGATGAAATTTTTGCGCGCTCCTGGCAATTTATCGGCGATACCGACACACTGACGGCGGCTCAACCGCAGGCAAATGTAATTCCGCTAACCATTTTGGAAGGCTGCCTGGACGAGCCCTGCATTCTCGTAAAAAGCGCGGATGGCCTCGCCTGTCATTCCAATGTTTGCACTCACCGTGGCAGCGTACTGGTCGAAAAAGCGTGTCATGTAGCAAGTATGCGCTGCCGTTACCACGGCAGAAGATTCGGCCTGGATGGTGCCTATCTCTCGGCACCAGGATTTGAAAAAGCGGAAAATTTCCCAGGCCCTGAAGATAATCTGGCGGCCATTCCCCTCGGTAGCTGGGGACAATTTCATTTTGCCGCAGTTAATCCGGCTTTTGCCCTCGACGATCTGATTGGCGAGATAAAAGAACGCCTGCATTTCCTACCGTTGGCCAACTTCAAATTTTCGCCTGAGCTATCACGCGACTATCAGATCAAGGCAAACTGGGCTTTGTACGTTGACAACTATTTAGAGGGGCTGCACGTGCCTTTTGTGCATCCATCTCTCGCCACACTCCTCGACACCAAGGCTTACCGCACCGAACTCCTTCCTTACGGCAATCTGCAAATCGGCGTGGCGACAAATAAAGACGATGCCTTCGACCTGCCCGAATCGTCAAAAGATTATGGTCAGCTGATCGCGGCCTATTATTACTGGCTCTATCCCAATATGATGTTCAACTTCTACCCCTGGGGACTATCGATAAATGTAGTCATGCCGCAGGGATACGACGCCACACTGGTGCGTTTCTTGACCTATGTCTGGCGCCCGGAGCGCTTCGGCAACTACTCTGTCGAAGGCATCACCCAGACCGAAATCGAAGATGAAGAAGTGGTGCATGCCGTGCAACGCGGTATCCAATCGCGTGCTTACAAGAGCGGCCGCTACTCACCTACCTGGGAAGCAGGTGTCTATCAGTTTCATCAACTCATCCGAAAAAGCCTGAGTCTCTGAATATTAATGAAATCAGTGAAACCAATGAAAAAAATCGCTCTGGAAGAACACTTCATCACAGCGCCCTTCGAAGAATACGAAACCAATATTGAGGAAGGCCGGAAGGCCGCTGCATCGCAGGATATAAACTTGAGACTGCCGGAATTTGACCAGCTCCGATTGGAAGCGATGGACAAAGCCGGCATCGAAATTTCGGTCCTCTCTATGACTTCTCCTGGTTTACAGGCTGAAAAGGACGCCGCCATCGCCGGCCAAAAAGCAGTCGAGGCAAATGATTTTTTAGCCGGTGTAATCGCCAGACACCCAAAAAGATTTGCCGGCTTTGCCCATCTGGCCTTGCAAGAGCCAGAGGCGGCAATCAAAGAATTAAAGCGCTGCGTCAAGGAACACAATTTCAAAGGCGCGATGATCAATGGACACACCAATGGCGTCTATCTCGACGACGAGTGCTACAAGGGCTTCTGGGAGGCAGTGGCGTCTCTCGACGTGCCCATTTACCTGCATCCTGCCGATGCCTTCGAAATGCCGCAGTCTTACCACGACTATCCGATGTTACGCGGCGCCATGTGGGGCTGGGGAGTGGAGACAGCCACGCATGCCTTGAGGCTCATTTTAAGCGGCCTCTTCGACCGCCTGCCCACCGTGAAAGTCATCCTCGAACACATGGGCGAAGCTCTACCCTTTATGCTCTGGCGCCTGGACAGTAGATTTCAGCTT
This sequence comes from Cyanobacteria bacterium REEB67, assembly GCA_018971775.1. Lineage (GTDB taxonomy): Bacteria > Cyanobacteriota > Vampirovibrionia > Obscuribacterales > Obscuribacteraceae > REEB67. The sequence goes on from JAGXAB010000052.1 coordinate 3,283, forward strand.
AGCGAACCGACTCGCCCTCTGCAAAAGCTGCCGTCGCAGTATCTCAAAGAAAATTTTATCGTCACCACATCCGGTGCCTGCGACAATGCCCCATTGCAATGTTGCCTTACAGCGATGGGCGAAGACAACGTGCTTTTTTCCACAGATTATCCCTTTGAATCGGCACAGATCGCCGCCGATTTCATCGATAGTGCCCCGCTTAGCGAAGAGCTCCGGGCAAAAATCTGCTATCAAAATGCCGAGCGTATTTTGAAGTTGTAATTTTAAGTTTTACGGATTTCCTGAGCGCATCAGAGCGACCGACTGGTAAATATGACCGAAGCCGACCAAACCAAATCTTATCTCTTCGATCTTGCCACCCGGCAAATAATGACTGGCGTTGGCGCCTCAAATCCGCCCGCGAACAAGCCTGCCGACCTTGTTGGCAAAACAATCGACGAAAAATATCTCATTCAACAACTGATCGGATCGGGTGGCATGGGCCAGGTTTATCTGGCAAAACATCTTTTGTTGAATAAGGAAATGGCCCTCAAGACATTCAATTCAGAAGACCTAGACAGCGAAGCAAAAATGAGATTCCGGCGTGAAGCGCAAGCAATCGCCAAGCTCAGTCATGCCAATGTCGTCCAGGTCTTTGATTATGGCTCGACGGCCGAAGGCATGCCCTTTTACACAATGGAATATTTGCAAGGCCAGTCTCTTGGCGACAGAATACGGGAAGGCGGCGCTTTGCCTGTAGAAGGATGTATTTCCATTTTTTCTCAAGTCTGCAGCGGCCTCGCCTCAGCTCACAAAAAAGGCATCATCCATCGAGATATGAAGCCGGACAATATTTTTCTGTCCTTTGTGCCAGGGCGAGGCAATGAGCAACTAGTCAAAATCGTCGACTTCGGCATCGCTGCCCTCATTCAGTCAACTCCGGAAAATCAGAAACTTACCAACGCCGGCATGATTTTTGGCAGTCCTCTCTACATGAGCCCTGAGCAGGCAACGGGTCTGCCTGTGACAGAGCAGAGTGATATTTATTCCAGCGGCTGTGCTTTGTTTGAAGCATTGACCGGCCAACCACCGTTCAGGGGGCCAAACGCCTTCAGTACTATGCTGGCTCATCAGAACGCTCCTATTCCCACTCTTGAGAGCGTATCAGGCCGGACCGACTTCCCGACCGGTCTGCAAAATTTACTCAACGCCATGCTGGCAAAAAAACCATCAGAGCGACTTAAGAGTATCGATGAAGTCGCCGAGACACTTGCGAGAATCGCCGGTCGCCGAAAAAACAATCAGAGCTCGGTCAGTGCAGGCGCAAATTTCAGAGAGCATGACGCCGTAATTCCAGAAGCCGAAGCAACCACAGCGATTGCCTCCAGACAAAGGCGCGCTTCCATTATCGTTGGATTAGGTTTGCTAGCTCTCGCAGCGGCAATTATTGTCGCAATAACTCTTTCGGACACACACACAGATGCTGGCACAGGCAAGAAAGCCATACCTGAATCAAGCTTCGTTTCCACCTCTAAAGCTGTCGAATCGGCCATGGACAAAAGTGTCGATGAATCAGATTTGCAAACGATCAAAGAAACGGAGCTAAAAGGAAAGCTTGAAGCAGTCAAAGCTCAAGGCGAAATTCGCCTGGGAAACAGGAAATTGACAGATGCAAATATCAAACAAATTGCCGAATGCAAATGGCTCAAGAAACTAATTCTGAACAATTGCGACATCGATAACGCCAGTCTCGAGCGGCTTGTCGCCCTGGACCTGACTCTTGTAAATATGAGCGAGTCCAATCTCGATGACGTCGGTCTGAATAATATTCTCAAGCTCAAAGATCTAAAAGATTTGAACGTCAAGTCAACCGGCATCTCGAGCACCGGCATTAAAAAAATTGCCACCATGCCAAAGCTCACCCGTTTAACTCTGGCCAACACACATGTTCAGGATTTCGACCTGAAGGATTTTGCCTATACCAAAGTCGATTACCTCGACATTGGCGACAATCCGCAACTAACTACAGAATGCTTTCGAAATCTCGGCAAACTGCATATATGGTTGCTTCGACTGAGCGGCACGGCCTTCGACGATAAGGGATTGGCATACCTGTCGGAGATGAATACGCTGTGCCGTATTGATTTGAGCCATACGAAAATCACTGGCGATGGATTGAAGAACTTTTGCAAGGGTCGGGAGAAACTGGAGCAGATGAATCTGACAGGCTGTCTAAATGTATCGGCTAACGATTTGAAAAGTCTTAATGCTGCATATCCAAAAGTCAAATTTGAATGCCAAAAGTTGTAGACGAATTAGTCTGCGTTCCTTTTAGGATGGCGCCAGAAAAAATCCAACATCTCTTCAGTACACTTGACCTTGTAACTCTTCCTGTCCGTCAAAAATGAAGCACGACCTCCGGGCCACATGTGTCTGCCGCCTTTAGTGCTGACGAGCTGTACTGCGCTGCCTCTATCACCGCTCTGATATAGCAAGCGCTCAACACCGATATCATCACGTCTAATTGGCGCAGCCTGGCAGCGATTGGCTGCTACCCAGTAAGCAAGCGTCTGGGCAGTGGAAGATACATTCTTCACTTTGAAGAAAAACCACTTGCCGGTCCCGCCCCGATAAGGGATGACCTTATCAGCGGTACCATGAAATTCAATGACTGAGACCGGACTGGCAGGTTGCTTTTCGATCGGCCACATACAGCCGTCAACCGAGCCTATCGCCGCTATCTGATCGGATAGCTCTACCCCGAGCCGGTAAGCGAGCATTGCCCCATTAGACGCTCCGGCAATATAGACGCGACGCTCATCTACGCTGTAGCTTGCTTTGACCTCGGCAAGCAAACGACGAATGAATTCAACATCGTCGACTTTGTGCTCATGAGCCGGTCCGCAGCATCCGCCGGCGTTCCAGAAGAGCAAGCCACTCTTTCCTGCACTAGTGCCGCACGGGTAAACGACGATAAAGCCCTGGCGTTTGGCATAACGACGCATTTCGCTGTCGAAATCGACACACCAGGGTCGGCTCAAAGCACCATGCAATAGAATTACAACGGGCATCTTGAGCGGCTCTGTAGCCTGCGTCCCGCCAGATTGCCTGTTTTTGACCGGGGGCAAGAAAATACTGTAGTGTCGGACCGAGTCAACCATCGCGATGTGGCCTCTCTTCATACCAGTTACAGCGTTCGCAGCTTCGGCTCGTGAGGGGCGCTCGCAGGCAAGAACAGAGCACAATAATAGACAGGCTGCTTTTATGGTGGTACGAAAAAAGAGGAAAGACTGCATGCCCCGAGCATACAATTTTCAGCATAGACTCTTCGACGTGTTAAACAGTTGCCCAAGTGTAGGACCAGCTTGGTTTCTAGGTCATAGCCAAAAACAACGAATTTGATAATATTCCCTCAAGGGAATATACTGGAGTCATGGCAGGGATAGTTGAATTTGATGAGGAATCCTCCGAGTGGTTCGACACCCAGGAGGAAGCCATTAAGAATGAGCTGCTGGCCGCATTTGTAATGTTGCAAGAATTGGGTCCAGCACTGAAATGATCGCTGAAGAAATGGGATTGCAGGAATTACGCAAAGCAGTCCTTCAATCGCAGCAAAATCTGGCTGAACTTCTAAACGTGAAGCAAGGCGAGATCTCCAAGATTGAGCATCGGACTGATATGTATATAAGCACCCTTCGTTCATACATTGAAGGACTCTTTTACAGAACGACTTTAGGAAATTGAAAATTTGTACGCTCTAAAAAGCCTGTCTTGAACGCACTGAATTCAAGCGTCAAAGACTACAGATAGCTTGGCCTAGAACGAGAACAGATACTCGAGATCTTCCTGCGTGAGCGATTTGGCGACAGAATCATCGCCGCCGACGACAAGGTCAGCCAGCTCTTTTTTCTTCTTCTGCATGGCCAGGATTTTCTCTTCGACGGTGCCACGGGTAATAAGCTTGTAGTTGAATACATGTCTGGTCTGACCGATACGGTGCGCCCGGTCGGTGGCCTGGTTTTCTACAGCGGGGTTCCACCAGGGGTCGTAATGGATAACGTAATCCGCGCCGGTCAAGTTGAGACCGGTGCCGCCCGCTTTCAAGCTAATCAGGAAGATCGGGATGGAAGGATCGGCGTTGAACTTGTCGACTTTTTCGAGACGCTGGTGGGCCGGTGTCTGACCATCGAGATATTCATAGTTGTAGCCGGCTTTTTCCAGATCTTTGCGCAGGATGGCGAGCATCGATGTAAATTGGCTAAATACCAATATACGGTGACCTTCATCGATGATATCAGCGATCATATTGACGAAGGCATCACGCTTGGCCGATTGCTGTGTGACAGGGCCTTCCATGTTTTTGAGCAGACTCGGGTCGCAGCAGACCTGACGCAGGCGCAACAGTGCATCGAGCACGGTGAGAGACATTTGCGGTCTGCGACTGGCTTTGGAGTTGTCACTGAAAACAGAGGCCCGACATTCGTCGAGAACTTTGAGATAGAGAGCGCGTTGTTCGTCATCGAGCTCGCAGAGCTGGATGATATCGGTACGATCGGGCAGTTCGGTTTCGACCTGCGACTTGAGACGACGCAGGATAAATGGATGGACAACCTTACGCAGCTTCTGACCGGCGCCTTCGAGACCGAGCTCGATCGGACGCTCGTAGACTTCGGCAAAATCTTTGTGCGCGCCGAGGAACTCGGGCATCAAGAAATCGAAGAGGGACCAGAGTTCTTTCAGTCTGTTTTCCACCGGCGTACCGGATAGTGCCAGACGATGGAAAGCCTTGAGAGACTTGGCGGCAATCGCCCCGACCGATTCAGGGTTTTTGATATTCTGCGCTTCGTCTAAAATAAGAAACTCGAATTGCAGGTTTTTCAGCTGTTCGTAATCGCGGCGGATGATACCGTAGGTGGTGAAGATCAGTTGCGGCTTGGCGCCGCCTTCCTTGGAAAGCGTCTTCAAAAGCTCCTGGCGATCGCGGCCGAGGAAGAGGGCTGTTTTGAGAGTCGGTGTAAATTTTGCCGCTTCCGAAAGCCAGTTGTAGACGACCGATGTCGGAGCGACAACGAGAGTCGGCTTGCGATCGGCCTTGGCCTTGCCACTCGAATAATGCGACAGGAGCATTGTCAGAGTCTGGATGGTTTTACCCAAGCCCATGTCGTCGGCGAGAATTCCGGACAGGCCGTATTCGCGCAGGAAGCTCAACCAGTTGCAACCTTCTTTTTGATATTCGCGCAGATCGCCTTTGAATTCTTTCGGTACTTCAAAAGAAGCTTGTTCCTTGAAATTATGGATGCGATAGACAAATTCCTGGAAGCCTTTGTCGGCATCGACATCAATTTCATGAGTTTCGAGCGCATGCAGGATGCTCAGTGCCTGATAGAGAGGGCGGGCACTGTCTTTGCTCTGGCCGATTGATTTGAGCAGAGTCAAAAGGGTCGTCGAAGGGATGCGCACATAGTCGCCTCCGGGAAGTTTCAAGAAATTACGGTTGCGGAAGAGACACTCGATCACCTGCGAGAAAGGCACTTCCTCGCCTTCCGTAAAGCACTGCAGATCGAATTCAAACTTGTAAGAATCTTTTTTCAGCGCCAGCTGAGCTTTGAGCTTCATAGGTTCTTTGCGCACGCGGTAATTGACGAGCTCATCCCAACCGGTCGTATCCCAGTCGGCGGTCTGTTCGGAAGAAAGCTGGAAAAGCACTTCCATGGCTGGTTCTTCGATAAAGGAGAAACGATCGGCGATGCTGCGAATTGGTTGCATGTTCGTCAGAAAGCGACGCACCGAGTTTTCGTTTTCCCACTGCCTCTCGACCCAGACACTCTGGCCGGATTCTGAAATGGTGCGGGTGAATTTTTCGGACTCGACGGCGCTGGTCTCATCGCGCGATTGCAGGACGAGCGAACCGTAGCGGAATCCAAGCGAAACTTCCAGGCTGGACGAATCGACTGTTGCTTTCTGGACGACGGCACTAGAGCCGGAATGAGAAGAGATGATATTGCTGGAATTGCTGCCGCCGGGCATCTTGCGCTCGGACAATCTGATCACGACCTGGGGAGGCTCAGTGATGGCAACGGGGAACGGTGCGGTTGTTTCATCAAACAAAACCGGCATGCGCTTGAGCAAGACCGGCAAGTCGACGGACAAAAATTTCGGGACGACCTCGAGCTTGACAGTCATATGGCCGAAGCTGTCGAAGTACTGAAAGGAGCGGTGAATGGCGGAGAGATCGATTGGATAGAAAGTATCGTTGGAGAGTATCCAACTGGATGTACCCATGAAAAATACGGGATGGTCTACGGCCTCGCCTGCTTCGGTTATCCCTTCGAGGCGAAGCAGGAGCTCGCCGCTTTCGGTTTCGGATAGCACCGCCCGTGGTTTCAATGATTCACTGCTGAATTTGATCGCATTGCCGTTGCTCGTATTGAGCAGTTTGCAAGAAAGGCTCAGATGCCCGATGACGATGCCCTCTTCGCCACGCGGTATGCGGTGGCCGCCGGCCATGCCCTTGGTGGTCTGGGGCTGGGAAGTGAGATATTTAGTGAGGCGATAGATGCGCGAGTCCGGCTCAAGCGTCGGTAAAATCGCCGGCGGTACTTTTAAAATGTTGACTTTGCCGTGGGGCTCGTCCGGTACGACACCGACAATCATCGCCAGTGGTTTTTCCAGGACGAGTAAACCCAGCTCGAAATTGCTGTCATCGGCGACCATGCCTTCTTCGCGCGGATCATCGAGCAGCTCTTTAGCCTTCGGTACTTTTTCCTGCGGCCCTTCCTTGCGTTGCTCCGGCTCGGCCAGGTCAAAACGGGCACCCGGATTGTGGCGATTGATATGAGTGAGGAGAACGGCCACCGAATGCTTGCAGACTTCCTCGAAATAAGGACAACTGCATTCGGCCTTGAAAATTTCAGGAGAATCGATCGTAACCACAATTTTATAAGGCTGCGGTTCCGAGCCGATGACAAGTGCTTCTATGTTGCCGGCACTTTCATCTTCATTATATTTGAGGACTTTTTTACGGCGATAATACTGGACACCGCGCCGATAGACGGGTTCGCTGCTTGCCTCCTGGACGGCATTGAGCGAGAGTGCCAATTTTTTGCCAGAGCCCGATATCTGCTTCATGCAAAGTTAGCCTTACTAGGGCATCGTTACCGTCGTTGTTGTTGACGGGCGTTAGCCAGATAATTTTCACCGACCGCAGACGAGCGGTAAGAGATGGCTTCCCTAAGTGGAAGCCTGACTAACTCAACAAGCTTAGCACGTCTTCCGCCAGACGTTGCAAATAAAGGCAATGACCTCGCCAGTCCGGGCCTCCGGCAGCTTAGCTTGGTCTCATGTCCAGGATATCGGAGCCGTTCATGCTACTGGTCATAGCTCCGTTTCCGGTACCGGCGCTCATGCCGGCGGTGACCGAATCATCGCTGACATAGCCGACGTTGCCTGGATTACCGGGAGCGCCGCCGCCAATCCTCTGCGCACGGACAAAGGCTGTTTCGACAATGCGCTTCATTTCGACCTGTCGTTCTTCCAGGGCATTGCAATAATCATGGAGAATATCGGCCTGGGAGCGCAATGCATTAGCGTTTTCAGACAGGTCGGGGATCAAGGTTTCGATTTCTTCCAAAATCGTACTGGGCGGGCTCGATACGGGCCGGATCCGCACATGCGAATTGCTCGGCTTGCTGAGCGCTTCGTTGAAAATCGGCGCCCCCTGCTCATTGAAGCCGACAACACCAAAGTTGCCATTTTCACCCGGAGCAAAGTGGGCCAGACCGCTCTGAGCGCCGGCTGCCGTCTGGGAGGCTTGCTGAGCCATGGCCCCGGCCAGAGCGTCACGCAATTTTTCGAGCGAGTTCTTCAGCCCGATGGCGCGCTTGTAGGCCTGATCAGCCTCACGCTCCAGCCAGACCTTGCGAGCTTTTTGTGTGGCCAACTCATTATTGAGGTGGTCGAGGGCTTTTTTGCGGATCTCGAGCTCACGGCGGACAAAATCCAGCTCTCTTTGCTTCAGCTCGAGGCCGCGGCGGCGGAGGAAAATCAGCAAGAGAGTAACGGTGGCAAAACTCAAGACGGTGATCGAGATATAGAAGTAGCCGCGCTTGGCTCCAGAAATCTCGGTCATATTAGAGAAGAGGAAATTGGCAATATCGGAGTTAAATGACGGGGGCACATCGCGTACATAGTAGAGGCGGCCGAGCACTTTCGAACGGATCGGGCGGTTGGCGACTGTAGCTTTTAGCGAGCGGGGCGATTCGTGGACAAAAAGCGGTGCCAGCTGCGGCGGATCTGTAATCAGATCAAAGGGTTCGCTTTCTTCAGCCAGACCCTCGCGAGTCAAGCGATCGCGCCAGGAGCCGTTGTGATAAGACTTTTCGGTCTTATAGACGATATTGTCGCCGCTGGCATCGGTCAAGACCAGGCCAAAAAGCCCATAACTCGAATCCAGAGCCTGCTGGACCAGGTCATCGCGGCCGGCCAGAATAAGCGCCGAGAGGGTGACCGGCATAGTGTGGTGGAGAATATTGAAATCGGTGGTCTGCACCTTGCGAATGGTGCCATTCCAATAGGACTCATAATGCGTTTGACAGAGAAAGAGCCAGAGGCTGAGCGCACAGCAAAAGACAAAAGGCACGACGAAGCGGATGCGCAACGAGAGTACAAATTTATCGATAGCCGGCTGGTTAAACAAAACCTTTCTGCTGCCTCCGAGTTTAACGGGAGTCTACAGGCAAGGCGCATACCTGTATATACGGGTTTCCCCCCGACCGGGTTAAATGCGGGAGAAAGGCTACAAATTGTAAGCTGTAATACAAAAAATCAAATTTTCGAAAAAGAGGTTTATAGGTCACCCATCCCTGGGTAAGTAAACTTCGTAGACAAAGCTCGAACGGAGGAATCAGTTAGAGCACTATCAGCCAAAACTGAAAGTCTACTTCCTACCCTTCGGGGCAAAATCCACCACTAGGTGGCTGCATATCTGATGATATGGTATTGAGCCGGACGCTTGTCGTCCGGCTTTTTCTTGGGAGCACAGCAAAAATTTATTGTCGAACGCCGGCGGCAGACCGCACCACAGGCGATACCAAATCAAACTGTCGCAGCCGCGATCGCAGAAGGTCCAAAAAAGTTGCCGAAATTTTGTCCGTCAAGACCTATTAAATAAGTCTTGTTCCGGGGAAAGATAAACTATGTCCGCCCAGGCAAATGGAAATTTTTCCCGGTCACTTTTTGCCAAGGAAAATTTAGTCAGATACGATAAAATCACTCTTAATAGCCAGTCTGATTGGAAATATTGACATGTCCTCGTCCAGCTCACCCACGCAACCCGAACAAAATGGCAACCCCGGGGCGGCCGATAGCCGGCCCCAAAGCGGCTCGACAGTCAAACTGGGAGACCTCCTCACGGGCGCCGGCCTGCTCAAATCCGATGATTTGCGCCAGGCGATGATGATCGCCAAGTCTCAGGGCTTGCCGGTCGGGCGCGTCTTGATTATGTCCGGTTACATGCAGGAAGGGCACCTGCAGGGTGCAGTCCAGGCTCAGTCGATGCTCAAAGACGGCCTGATCGACCTGGAAACTGCGCTCGGCGGACTGCGCGTCATATCCAAAAGCGAAATTTCACTGGATGAAGCTTTGAGTAAAATGGGCTACGCCCAGACCTCCAATCAGGTCACCAACAAACTCGGTGAAATACTTCTCGAATCGGGGCTGGTAGACAAGCAGCAGCTCGAGGCAGCCCTGGCCCATGGTCAGACATCCGGCCTGCCGCTCGGCCGCGTCCTCGTCGTCACCGGCGCAGTCAGCGAACAGCTACTATCATCGGCATTGAATGCCCAGATTTTGATACGTGACAAGCGTGTCACGCGCGAACAGGCCATCCAGAGCTTGCGCGCCGCTAAAGACAGACAAGTACCGATCGAAGAAGCCTTAGCTGAAACCGGAGTGGCAATGCTTTCAGCCGAAAGCGTGCGCCTTGGTGAATTGCTCGTCATGGCCAAGTTGCTCGACGAACAAAAATTGATGCAAGCCGTCGAACTCGGCTTGATCAACGAACAACCGATCGGTCAGGTACTCGTTCAAAACAGCATGGTCAGCGAGGCCGTCCTCCAGACGGCACTCCAGATCCAGCAGCTGGTCAGCTCCGGCAAGTTGCGCAAACATAATAGCGGCCTCGTCCTCGAGCTCTGCCACAAAGAAAATCTCAGCCTTGAACAGTCAATGGAGCGCGTCCAACCGCCGGCCGCCGCACAACCCGCCAGCAACACCAGCAACATACCGCTCTATCAATTTTTACAGCTCGCCGGCGTCATCGGTGCCAAAGACATCGAAGACGCTCTCAAGGTCGGTTCTCGCGATTCTAATCTGATGGGCCAGATGCTTTTGCTGACCGGGGCCATCGACAACGATTTGTTGACTGTAGCCCTCAAATGCTCGGACCTGCTCCGCCAGGGCGTGCTCAAAACCGAACAAGCCGTGATCGCCCTTGGCATTTGCGCCAAAAGCCATGTCTCAGTCGACGAAGCATTTCGTCAATTGGGCTGGAGTCAGACTCTGCTTACCAATCCTTCTTTTTCACCCGTGCAGACCCTTGTGCTGCCCGCGCAGACTGCCCCGCAAGCCGCCACCCCCGAACAGCCAGCGGCCCAACCGGCTCCAACAAAAGCAACTCAAACAGCTTTTCATCTACCGGCCATGGTCGCGCCGCAGCTCTCTACCGGCAACACTTCACCGACCGCGACCGATATGGAAATGACAATGCCGCCCGGCGCCGAAAAGCCGTTAGCTGACAACAAGCCGACCAGCACCGGTGAATCTGAAGTGATCAAAAAAGACGGTGAAGGCAAAGAAGGCAAGCCATCTTCGGCAAAGAAGCGCCTTGCTGATTTGATCCCCTGATCAAACAAAAAAAAACATTTCCCCTCAAAAAATTTCAGCGAGCAAAGACACCATATGCGGTGCCTGGATTAAAAATATTCATTGCGCAATTTCAGAATTTATGTGGGAACGATCATCTTGAAATTTGATCTATGGTATGAATAGCCATTAAGATCCGCACCCAGACTGCATACTGTGTTGCATAGGAGAATTCACCTCAATGACGCTTCAACAAAAGATTTCCTACAAACCCTACGTAGAGAAAGATTTCAAGCACCTCACCGGCCTCAACGGCATTTCCGACAAGACAATGGAAATCCACCTCAAGCTGTACGCCGGCTATGTGCTCAACACCAACAAACTCAATGAGAAAGTCATCGAGTTGACAGAAGCCGGCAAAAGCGGCACCCCCGAATATTCAGAACTGAAGCGTCGCTACGGTTTCGAATACAACGGCATGAGATTGCACGAATACTATTTCGGCATCCTCAAGCCGGGCGGTTCCGAACTGAAAGAGTCGAGCGCACTCGGCAAATTGATTACAGAAAACTACAGCTCGATCGAAGTCTGGAAAAATGACTTCTTCAAGGTCGGCGCCATGCGCGGAGTGGGCTGGGCTGTTATGTTCCAGGACCCCTTCACCAAACAGTTGACCAATAACTGGATCAATCTGCACGAAGACGGCAACATTGCCGGTTTTGCACCGATCCTGGTAATGGATGCCTGGGAGCATGCCTTCTTGCTCGATTATGTACCTGCCGATCGCCCGAAATACATCGAGGCCTTCTTTAGCAACATCGATTGGGCAAAAGTCGAAGCCAACCTGCTCAAATAATCGCCCAGCTTGTCGGCTTAGAGAGCAATTCGCAAAAGCAAAATGGCGGGCGGCAGAAATGCTTCCCGCCTTTTTCTTCAAGAGCCCCGGCAAAAGCCCGACAACCTGTGACGGCAAAAAAATCCATTTGTGGCTTACAAAGAATTCAAGACACAAAATAGAGAAAAGCCGCACAAGCCCCCTTGGAAACGCTAAAATTAGCTCTCGAACTCAAATATGGCGTGTAGAAGCGATGAACAAAGTAATCAGCGAAAGTCCTGAGCAACAGTTTGCCCCCAGCCACTTCGAGCCCCGTATTGAAGGCGAGGCCTTCGTCAGCGATCGGCCGCGAGACTTAAGCGCATTCGATGACGACGACGAATCGGGAAACGCCTTCCCCGAAGATAGCTGGTCTTATGAAACACCCAGACCCTGGCTCTCGGTCGACGAAGCAGGTCTGATGCTGGGCCGTTCGGCGCGCGGTGTCGAGCGTTCGATCATCGGCCGTTGGGGCAACAAACTGCCAGAAGGCTGGCAGGCCAGGCGGGTTCGCATCGACGGTCAAGATGAATGGCGGATCATTCCGCCGCCCGGTTTTCGCATCAAACATTCAAAAAAAGTAGATCCCTCGACTAAAGCCGCTCTCATTAAGGAAGAGGAAGTTTCGCAGGAGCAGGTCAAAGAGCACCTAAGGCAGGAGCTCGAGCTACTGCGCGAAGAAAAAGATCAACACTCGGCAACCGAAGTGCTTGCCGGCGACAACACGGCCACAAAAACAGCGGCCTCAGATCACCAGTCATCACGTTATAAGGACTTTTTGCAAGGGGACAAGAACGTGGCCACCAGTACCGCGCCAAATGCTACGAGCAACGCGCACTCGACCAGCACAAACAACGGCCATTCAGCAAACAGCGAGTCCGGCGGTGGTTTTTCTCTGGAAAAGCTCTTTCAATCAGCCAGCCAGATCGCCCAAAAAGAGCTGGCTTCCCTGGGTATCAATGTCAAAAATCAGTTGATCGCCGAAAATCAGATGCACTCCAGTGCACTGGACGTCGAACATACAATCGTCATCGACCGCTCGGATGAAGTGGAAAAGCTGCTGCGCGAGCTGGCTAATGTCCAGAAGGAACTGTCGGAAGAGCGCCGGCTGCACATGGAAGACATGCGCCTGATCAGCCAGATGCAAAATAATATGCGCCTGCTGGAAGTAAACGCCACTCAGACAGCTGAATTAAAAGAAGATTTGAAACTGGCTCAGCAGTTGCTGAGCGAACACAAGAAGCGGTACCAGAGCTATATCGCTCTGCCCTGGTGGAAAAAAATATTTAAGAGTCAACCCTGAGGTAATCCAATGAACGAATCTAAAGTGAAGCGCTTCAAAATCACTTATTGCACGTCCTGAGGCTATAGAAGCCGGGCGGCCAGTTTGGCAGCCGAATTAGAAACAAAGCTCCAGGCAGAGGTGCAAATTTCACCTTCTACTGGTGGAGTCTTCGAGGTCGAAGACCGCGGCGTTTTAATATTTTCAAAGAAGCAATTGGGCCGCTTTCCTCAAGAAGGAGAGATAATGGACCTGATAAACAAACACGGCGGCGCTGAAACCAGCACGACACCGGACGATGCAAAGGAGATGGCCGCGGCTAAGCCCGACCAGTCCACACCCTTCCTGGGTTGGCTGGGTAAACAGTTTAAAGGCAGTCGCCGCGACTAAAAGACAATGACCGCAGGACAAGCAGAATTTGGCTCACTCCAGATTGCCATCGATGGCCCGGCTGGTGCCGGGAAGTCGACCGTATCGCGTAAGCTGGCCGAATCTCTCGGCTACCTATATATAGATACGGGCGCTATGTACCGAGCCGCCACCTGGTTGGCCCGCAAAAACCATCTGGACTACAGCGACGCCGAAGGCATCGCCCGTCTGGCCAGCCAGACCGATATCGTCTTGAAACCGGCCGATGAAAGCTCGGAAGGACGCATCCGCGTCTTCGTGGACGGCGAAGAAGTGACCAAAGCAATCCGCACCCGCGAAATCACCGAGTGGACAAGCCCGGTCTCGGCCCTCGGCCCGCTCCGCGCCGTCCTGGTAAAAAAACAACAGCAGTTGGCCTCGAATGGCTCAGCCGTGCTGGACGGCCGGGACATCGGCACCGTTGTCCTGCCCAACGCCGGCCTGAAAATTTTTCTGACAGCATCCCCCGAAGTGCGGGCCCGCCGTTGTCTGATCGATCTTGAGAAACAGGGCGAAACGGCCGTCTTTGATGAGCTTCTGAAAGCGATCAATGAACGCGACCATCGCGATTGCACCCGTGAAGTGTCACCGCTGACTAAATCGGCGGATGCCGTCGAGGTCTCCACCGACAATCTCTCCGTCGATGAGGTCGTGGAACGGCTCATGGACCTGGTCAAATCACGCTTAAAAGCAAACAAGCAGGCGAGTGGTCAGCCAGTCCAGGCTTAAAACTTTCGGCTTTCATACGTAAGTACCCCAGTCCCAAATTTAACCGGCGCCACTATATTGAAAGAGCCTGAAAAGGCATTTCCCCCGAAATGGCCCCGATTACATCATGGACAGACCCGAACGAGATGGTCCGAAAGACCAGAATAGTCTCGATTTTGCGCCACCGTCCGCGGATAGCGATGCAGTGGCGCGGCCTGCCGGCGCCACGCCAGGAAATGACCAATCAGGCTCAAGGTCAGGTGCGGCGGATGTCGCCCAGAATGAAGGCCTGAATAGCGTCGATATTTTGAGCGATCAGCGCACGCCCTCGACTTCGCCCCTGCGTCTGCCTGGCGAAAACCACGTCAAGGCCGCACCAATCGGCACAGCCGAGATGCTCAGCGATGAAACAATAAAACTCCACCTGGAAGCAGAAAGCACCGACCGCAAAACGCACGGTGACGGCGAGCTGATTATCCATCCTTACGAGCACGATTACCCCGCCATCCGCCGGCACATCGGCGATATCAATCCCGGTGAAATCAAATTTGTCTCGCCCTGGCTTGATAACGCCGGGCGGATCACAAATGACACACCGGTCAAAAACGATCTCCTTCCGCAGCTGACTGGCCCTGATACCACTAGCGGTGCCCAGTCAAAAGGCGCCGATAGCGGCTCAAATCCCGCCTCTACGGGTGCCGCAACAGACGTTATCGTACCACCAAGTCCCGCCTTCGATGCCACCGTCAACAAAACATTCAACGCCATGTCTGCAGAAACACTCGAAATCATCCGCCAGAGTGGTGCCAAAGTGAAAGCTGTGCATCACCTCACCGACGCCATGCCCGAGCTCAAAGGCCAGGCACCGCGCGGCTGGCCGGCGGGCGCAACCTGGGACGCCGTGGACGGCTGCTACAGCGGCGGCAAAAAAGAAATCATCGTCGCCGAAGAAAGACAATCACTGGGCAACAGTAAATGGGTACCAAGCGGTCGTACAGAACAAGTACTCAGGCACGAAACCGGCCACGCCGTCGACGCTACGATCAAGACGCTATCCGAACACGATGACTTCAAACAGGCCTACAATCAAGATGTGCAAGCCATGCAGGCAAAGGACAAAGCCCAGCTCGATTACTTCTTGCAACCGGGAACGGCCGGTCGCGAAGAGACCGTAGCCGAGAGCGTTGCCGACCGCGAAGGCGGCGCCACCGGTGGCCTGACTTTCCACAATGATTTTGCAAACTCGCTCAAAGTGGTCAACGATACAATCAACACAGTCGGTCGAACCGGTGCCACGCCGCCCAACGCACCGCTGACGACAAGTCAACCGCCGGCTGTAAGCTCAGGCGCCGAACAGCCGACGGCAAATACAGCCGGCGGCATTACGCAACCACATTAGATGCCGGCCTAGCCCTGGATTTAAAGCGGCACAGCCAGGATTTCATCACTGGTCATGTCAGACATGGCACGGCCGGTCTCGAAATCGAGAATACCCATCTCTGCGTATTTAGGACGAATACGCTCAGAGAGCAAACCCAGACGCTTCAAATTGGGAATCATCAAGCGAAACATAGACTTTCGGAAGAAGGTCATCAGCTGTGACTCCGACGCAAATTTATTCCACTCTTTGATCGTAAAATAGTTGCCCCAGTATTCTTCGTACATTTCGTGAATCAAGAAGCGCCGCTGTAGAAGAAGCGATATTTCGAAGGCCAGATCTTCGCGCTCGGCCCGTTCCTTTTCATTCAACTCAGTCGCGTAAAAGCGCTGCAGAGCAAGCACTCCGTAATTGACGTGACGAGCTTCGTCGGCGACGACATATTTCATTATGTCGCGCAGGAGCGGCTCGTTCACCACACCGCGAATCATTGTGAAGGCACCGAGGGCAAAACCTTCGATCATGATTTGCATGCCCAAAAATTTCACATCCCAGCGAGAATCGGCTACCAGAGCCTCGCTCAACACATAGAGATTTTCATTGATTTCGTACTTGCGTTGAATTTTTTCATCAAGATAGCGGTGAAAAACTTCGATGTGACGGGCCTCGTCCACGACCTGCGTCGAGCCGAAGAGCTTGCCGTCGAGCCACGGCACTGACTGCAAAACCTGCGCTGCACCGTAAAGCGCACCTTGTTCGCCGTGCAAAATCTGACTGAGCATCCAGCTAAGGAGAGCCTGACGGTGCTCGGCTTTTTGCCGTTCAGTCAATTTGCCCCACTGAGGCAGCACCACTCCCGGACAATACATGTCCGGGATGATGTGGTTGACCTGATCAAGAGGATCAAAAGCGTGACTCCAGTCGAGGGTACCGTCATTAGCATTCCACTGACCGCTTTTGGCCGCCTCGTAAAGCTTGGCCATGGCCGGAAATTCACGCATGTACTTCCAGTCGTAATGTACGGTCTGCTCAGCCGTCATCAAAGTAGAGTCGACACCCTTATGTGAGCGCAGGATGAGACCCTTATAGGCCGGGCCCAGAAATGACTTGAGCATTTTGATGTTGCCCCGCGCCACCGACTCCGAAACCGTAGGCCAATTGCGCTCAAACGCCAGAAGCAGTTCGGATAATGATGATACCGTCATGACTGGATTCCTATGCTATGCAATGTCCGAAATATGTCAGAGCCAGGGCCCAGTACATGTTTTACTACCAAACGCTGCTTTTTGCTCACGAAAAAAGCCAATTGGAAGTTTTGTAGTCGACTAAGCGCAAATCGCTACTTATGCTCGACGCGTTTTTCCAGCTCCAACTTCTTTATCTTGGCGCTGACTTTGTTTAAATCACCTTCGATCTTGTTGCGATCTTCGGGTGAAACTTTACCGTCATTGTCGCCCTTCATGAGCTTCTTGCGATGAGCGATATCGGCCAGGTCGCTGCGCAATTTCTTCGCTTCCTTAACCGTCAATTCACCGTTTTTTTGCCCTTCATTGATTTCTTGCATCAATCTGGCGGCCCGGGTGTCTATTGTCCAGACTTTGTCCTTAGCCAACGCACCGACAGCGCTGGCTAAATTGACCGAAGTGGCGAGAGCTATAGCCAGTGAGGCCACAGCTGCGGATTTACGTACACTCAAAAAGTCCATCAAAATTCTCCAGAATATTTATAAGGTCAAGACATTATTAGCGAGCCGGCTTGTGCGACTGTCCTTCGGTATGGAGCCAGTCTCTGAGGAGCAAGGCGAGCTGATTTTGCAGCTGATTTTCTTCGAGCAACAAATGCTCGCCATCTCCGACGATGAGAAGCAATTTGTCATTGGTTGAAAGATCGTTGAACAATTCAATCGTGCCTTCCGGCTTGACGAGCTTGTCCTTAAAGCCGGCAAGCATCAATACGGGTGTCTTTTCAATCAATTTGGCCGCGTCATGATTACCCTTCATGAAAGTGTCGAACTGCTTCAATTCTTTCGGGGTGATCTTCATGCGATTGAGAGGTTCAGCTTCCATTTTGGCACGCAAATTGGGATCGTCGGTGATGCGATCGACAACTTCGGTGGACATGTCCATCGGCTTATTTTCATCCCTCAAATAATGAGCACCGACAATGATTTCCGAGCTGGTCTTGGCGTACCGATCACTTGAGGGCACGGAAGAAATCAAACCATCGACAAGGTCAGGATGACGGGAGTTGGCCGCAAGAGCAATGGCACCACCCATCGATTCGCCGACCATGATGATCGGCACACCGGGATATTGCTTACGCAATACTTTGAGGGCATCCTCGACGTCGTTCAAGCAGGCTTCGAAATCGACTTCCTGTTCGCCCTTTTTGTGCATCCACTGACCAAAGCCGCGGACATCGAGAGCATAAACGGCAAAACCGTGCCCGGCCATCACCCGGCCAAACTGCGCGTAAGAAGCACTGCTGAAGCCAAGACCATGAACGCAGAGCAAAACTTCAGAAGGCCTGTTCAGAGGAATCCAGGAACGATACGGAGTTTTAATCGCTCGGCTCCATGTGGGCAGCTTTTGCACTACTGTTCTGCTTGTCACCGTTCTAGTACTAGTCGTAGTCTTGCTGACGGCCGGACCAGCAGCCAGAGCCGGGATAGAGAGCAAAGACGAGCTTGCGGCAAGCATGGAGGCCATGAGGGCGACGACTTTTTTCGTTCCAACATTAGACATTCAATTTTTCCCTTCATAGAAAAGTTAGGAAGGCTGCGATTTGCCTTTAATAAGATTGACGTGACTTGAGCCAATAAGAGCCAATAAATACATGATCTTTAAAGGTGGCAAGGAGGCTCATTTTACACCAATGGTAAAATGATTTAATTAAGCACCGGCCATCCTATGTATATGGATGCAATTTAAGTCGCCTGAGGCCCACAAAATGCCGCATCCTACTCTGCTCACCCATCTCTATTGCAGTGTTACGCCAAAGAGCACTGTTGACAGGCCGAGCCCACTTTACAGCCCAGCAAAAGAGTCGACCTTCGCCTACTGCAAGGCCATCGATAAAAACACATGCAGAGTTCACAGTATAGCGAAGCGGCTTACGACACTACTGGCAATACCATCAATAATCGCACTTGTTCTACAATCGACTGCGACTATTCAACAAGCGCCGGCGCAATATATCGGCAGCATTAGTCCTGTAGGAGTGCCGCGTTTTCATTTGAGCGACGGCAGCACAACCTGTGCCGGCAAGGCTTTTGCTATACAATGGTTTCACGGCAAGACGCTACTGATCTGCCCATTGCATTTACTGGGACCAGGTGCCGGCTATCCGACTTATATCGAAGCTAAAGATGTACCGGAAAAAGTCAGCTCGATCGACGTCCTCGATTTTACAGGCAAATCAGTGGTGGCAACGGCTCAGCATGGCCTTCTGCGCACCGGCTGGCCCGTAGAAAAAGCGCGCGGTGATATCACCGGCGATATGATGGCGTTTGAACTGCAGAGCGGCAGTCGAATGCCAATCCTTGCCCTAGCACCAAACTTAGTACCAGTTGGGACCAAAGTCTGGGTACTTTCAAAAAATATGCCCGCTACTTCGCAAGAAGTGGAGCGCTTCCCCGGGGTGGTGACGCGGTCTTTCAACACCGGAGTGACCATCGCCCTCGATGGCAAACTGACGGCCATGGGATCAAGCGGCTCGCCCGTGGTCAACGCGAAAAATGAAGTCGTCTGCATGATGGTCGGCAAGGAGTCTCTGGAGCGCACAACAATCATGGGCATCCCATCAAACGTACTCTACGCCAGGCTTTGCCAGGAGATACCGCGCTAAATGCTGGTGGCAAGAACCGCTCAGCAAGATAGTAAAAAAGCTTCTTAACATTATCCATAAGCGCGATTGGGAATTTTGCATTTTATTCTTTTGTCAAACGCGATCTTGTTCGACGCGCGGATGAATTTGCTCGAGGCGAATCAGCATATCGATAGCGTCCCAGATCGCAGCCTGCGGGCTGCCTATCTCCAACTTCAACTCATGCCTGGTGCCACTCTTCTCGAAAATGAAAAACCAGGGGCTGGCACTTTTTGTCCGGACTTTGCCCTCGTCCGTCTCTATCCACATATCAATTTGATCGACATAGGTCCGCTTGCGGGCTGCCTTCGGCCCGGCCGACCAGCCGACTTGCTTGATGTCCTTATAGAGAAGTGAGTGATAATCGCCCTCACAGCTCCAGTGCACACGGCGAGTGGTGACCAGACACCAGTTGTCGCTATCTAAGAAGCAGACGACCACCGGCAGGTCACCTTCCCCGCCGCTATGGCACTTCTTGGTCAGGTAAGCCTGCTGCGAAGGAGACATCTGAAAAAACGGCATGGTATGCAGAGTGGGCGCGGCCGCCTGCAAAAATTTATGCTCTGCCCGTCTGGCGCGATATTCCTCAGAGCCTGTGTCCGCCTCACCATCACTCATCGAGAGTACCTCCAATCGGCCGCCAAGCTAAAACTTGTCGGGCAATCCCCGCGGAGAAAACGTCGAAAGGAGAACCTCGCCATTGTGCACTCCGACCGCCGTCACCGAAATGTCCTGACCGACATCAAGCGCCGTCGACGTCCGCACGACACCCCGAACCAGATGCGTCTCCCCATCGGCATTGACCGGCCCGCGCACGGCGACGCGGTAGCCGCGCTCGACAGGCTCGACCACCCGGGCGACTACCGGCCGACCACAGGAAAAGCCGCTCAAAGTAACTGTCAGAGCTAAATTGGCCAGACTGTCGCTGACAACGTCAGCAGGCAGAGGCAGGCGCGGCGGCTCTTTGCCGACATTCCAATATTGAGCGTCCAGGACTTTTTGCGTGGCGCACAAACACTCGACACAGATTACCCACTTGTCCCGACTGAAGCAGCGACGCGTCAGGCACTTCTTTTCACAAAAAAGACAGATCTGGCAGCCGACCTCATCGGCGCTCGAAAGCCAACTCTCCGGCGAAACATGGTCAACCGAAACGACCGTGACCAGGCCGCGCAGTACACAGTGCTCGCAAATCAAGCCACGAGCCGCTGCCACCAGGGCCCGGAACGACACGTCGCCCCGACGGCAAAAAGGACATCTTTGACCTTTCCCATTTGTCTTAGCCATAGAGCGCAACCCTCCAGAAAGCATCAACAGATAAGCGCCAGATATAGAATTAATCAATTACTATCATGACAACCGACCTTAGAGCCGAGAATTTAATAATTCTCGAGATGACGACAGGGTCAGCGGTATCGACTTTAATATGTGCTCACGCTAATCTTAATCTCCGCTAAGCATTCATCTAAATTATTAATCGGGAATAAAGGCATAGAGGAATTCGCGGCGACTGATAACAATGGGAGTCAAGCATGGCGACGGTTGAAACTAAAAAAGCTAAAAAATCCCCCGGTCTCGAGGCGCAGAGCGCCCTCAAGGAGACAATCAAAGATATCAACCAGGCGATCCGCTCCGGTCAGTTGACGGCGTCGAAGCCTGGCACAATTGCCCAAACGGCCACTCAGCCAGCCATTGCCCTCAAACGCCCCCCTGCTCTTTCCCCCGACACTTTTGAAGTAGCCTACGACAATCGCGGCGTCGCCCATACAATTGTCACCGCCGGTGGTGACACACTGACGGCCGTGCGTTCGACCAAAGTAGCCAAATCAGTCAAGGTGGAATACCAACACTCCAAGCTCAAAGGCCTGGATATCAATCTTTTAAATCTTGACGAGACTTATCACGAAGTCAGCTATGAGATCAAAACTCGCGAGAAGCGCGCCGTCATCACCGAGGTCGGCAGCGGCGAGAAAACCGCCGAACTTTACCTTGGTAAAAGAGCACCAGCTCGTCACATGACCCTGGGCGCCGATGGCACTCAGGTGATCGAAGGCAGCGAAGGCCGCCTGACCATCGATCCGACTTTCACCAAGTATCTGATGCAATCAAAAGAGCAGGGCTCGATTTTTGTCGATCTCGCAGTCAACAAGATGCAAGTCACTTTCCCAGATGGTTTCAAACAAACCTACGGAGTCACCGCTGCCGAAGCTGCACTCCTGCGCCAGGGGCCAGTCGGGTTCAAAATCCACTGGCTAATAGACAACAACGGTAATCACCGCTTCCAGTGGTCGGCGATTGTGTCGTACGCCAAGTTGTCTAGCTAAAAATTGAAAATTTGGCCGCTTATCGCATCATTGGCTCTGACGATATCTCAAGTTGGAGCCGAAGATCATAGTTCGTTCGCCGAGGCGATCGACCAAACAATCAACTATGGTAACTGGCATAGAGCGCGGACTTTGTGCGCTCAGGGTCTAGGGAAAAACCCCGATGATGTGGATGCAAGGCTAGCCAGGGCTCGTCTGAAAAGTTGCATTGGCAAGCTGAATGAAGCGGTCGCAGACTGCAATAAAGCGCTATTGACTCGTCCACACTTTGCGGAAGCTCTCTGCCTGAGGGGCCTGTTGTTGTGTGATCTAGGCAAAAGACAGTCGGGTCAAAACGATCTAAAAACATATTTGAGCATGACCGAATCGGCTCACGATACCAATACTTTAATGCGCCGCGCAATCGCATTCGAATTTCTCAACGACTACAAATCCAGAGACAAATTATGTCAGGAAATAGTGACTGATACAACGACGGCCACTGCTAGACAAGAAATATTCAATCGCGGCTCGGCACAAATGAGATTGCATAAATTCAAAGATGCGCTTGAATCATTCAGCAAATTGAAAACGTTCTCTGTCAACTCACCACGCCTACTCATGCTTATCGCTTATTGTCACTCGCAAACAGGAGAATCCAATCTCGCTCTGCAAGAATTTGCCAGAGTCGCCTCGTGGGAGCCTGACGCTTTTAACAATGAGGGCGGATGGGGTAACGAGCTGGAAAAAGAGAAGAAATTCGACGAAGCGATCAAACATTATGACCGGGCACTGAAAAGCGAAAGCCACTATTTATTTGCACTCAGACACAGAGCTTACTGCTTCACTTGCATAAGCAACAATGAAGCAGCTCTCAGAGACCTGAATAGTGCATTAGCACTTGAGCCAGACGAACCATACACGCTTCTACAGCGCATAGAAGCCGAGCACGCCTTAGGTAAGCACAAAGAGGCCGTCACCGACAGCCGAGCTGTGATAGCGATTGAGCCCAAAAATTCCACAGCCTGGTATCACCTCGGAGATTCGCTCGCACACCTGGAGAGGTGGAGCGAGGCATGCGCAGCTTGCACACAGGCGATCAAACTGGATCCAAAATATTTCAACGCTTTCTGCAACCGCGCCTGGGCCGAGCGCGAGCTGGGAATGCGCAACCAGGCAATTGCTGATTATACGGCGGCGCTGCGGATCGATCCAAAGTCGGATTTTGCCCATTACAGTCGCGGCTTAATGCTTCGAGACGAGAAAAAATTCGCTCAATCAATTGCCGACCTTTCGGCAGCGATCAAAGAAGCTCCGAATAATGCCTTTTATTTTTGCGCCCGCGGCTGCTCCGAAGTAAAAAACCATGACTATCAAAAAGCAATCGAAGATTGTACGGAATCGATTAAGCTCAATGCCAGTAGATTGCACCCTTACTTATCGCGAGGAGAGGCATACGCTGGCTTGGGCAATTATGACCTGGCTTTGAGCGATTTAAATTACGTGATCAAATATAACCCAACAGATATCGAAGCCCTGACAGAGCGAGCCAAAGTCTATAAAAAACTGAAAAAGCCAGCTCTGGCCGCAGTCGACCTGGCATGCCTAGACAAACTCGCCGCCGAGAAAAAGAGCAAAAGAGAGTAAAAAAGACTAGCTACAATTGCGAAAGCGAAGCGACTCTAAAAATCTTCCGAAACTTCGTCGCGGTTCAAGAGCATCTCGACGGTGCGGCAGCGGTCGACAACGGTCTCGGGCATGCCGGCGGCGCGGATGTATTGCCGCGTCAGGTCGAGGGTACGGCGCAGGCTGCGCACGACGTCGCCTTCATCAAAAGGAGTGGCGTTTCTGATCTGGTGCCAACTGGCTCCCTGAGCCCACATCTCGGTCAGTCCAGATTGATGGGGACCTAGCTCGATCGGCATTTCGACATCGAATTCTTTTTGCAAACGCAAAATTTTACGTTGTAGCTTGTGCGCATTTTCCAGGGCAAATTCTACCTGAGGCGAAACTTTGATGCGCATCGAATCATGCCCACCGCGCGCTTCTTCGCCAACCAGGGCAGTAATCAGAGCCGCCAGTTCAGGACCATTGAGATGATTGAAGATATTGCTCATCGCCATTTCGGTCAAGAAAAGTTCGTTCTGACCACGGATGGCTGCGGCCATGTTACCGAGCTTGGTCGGCTTGTCGCCGTCGATATAACCGAAAGTGCGCAGGATGTTGGCCAGGGCTTCGAAAGTACGCCAGTAAAAATTAGTCTCGCGAGCGACGCGTTTGTCGATTTCTTTGATGCGCTTATCAATCTGCATCGTGCGCTCGGTCTGCTTACTGCAAGGCTTTTGCACAGGGCAGCCGTGACAGGGCATGGCATAGGCTTCCTGCAAAATACTGTGAATCTCTTCGCGGGTGCCTTCGAGCTCGGCCAGACCAGGATGCAAACCGCCACCTTTGGGCGTGTGCTGCTTGAGCGTTTTTTCGGTTGTCTTCAGTTGCTTGTGCTTGACTCGAATCGTTTCCAGACGCTTGGCGTAGAGCGGCAAATCGCCGATTTCACCGGGGCAGAGCGGCTCCAGAATCTTTTGCTTTTCCAGCTCGAGGGCCATCTTTTGATCGTAGACCGGAGCCAAAGTACGGTTGATCAAAAACTGGCCGAAACTGCGCTCGATCAAATCACGAGCATCGTCAATGGTGTGACGCTCGAGCAAATTGAGCACCATGCCGTAGGATGGAGTGAAACGGCTCGACAGAGGATCAGGCGGTGCCTGAGCCAGTTTGGCCGCGTCTTCTACCGACTCGAAAAGGTTGTGCAGGACGACGACATGACCGACTTCGTCCATACCGCGACGGCCGGCGCGACCGGACATCTGCAAAAATTCGGAGGCGCGCAATTCGCGGTGACCTTCATCGCCACGTTTTTGAATGCACGAAATAACAGTAGAACGAGCCGGCATGTTGATACCGGCGGCGAGGGTTTCAGTGGCGAAGACAACTTTGAGCAGACCTTTCTGGAAAAGTTTTTCGACCATGCCCTTCCAGCTCGGCAACATACCGGCGTGGTGCACGGACATGCCTTCCATCAAGTAAGGAAGATGGGGATGGTTAGCCAGGTTTGGATTGTCTTTGGTAAATTGCTCGATGAGCATTTTCAATTCGCGCTGTTCTTCCTTGTGAAGGAGCGGGATGCCGCGCGCCATTTTCATCGCTTCTTCGCAGCCGCGACGCGAGAACAGGAAATAAATCGCCGGCAGCATGTTACGCGCCGAGAGATTGGCTAAGACATCACCAGGATGCGTATAAAGACCGCCCATCGGCCGGCGCTTCTTGTCTTTATCTTGCTTGTGAAATTTCTTTTTGCCGAAGCGTTGCTTCAAAAATGTATTGACGCCGCCGCCAGGATTAATCAGCGGGTAGAGCTTGCGCTCGCCGAAATAGTGAAAGCGCAAAGGCACCGGCCGGAAATCAGAGACGACCAGAGCGGTCGGGCCGTGGGTTTCGTCGATCCACTCGGTGAGCTCTTCGGCGTTGGCGACGGTAGCCGATAGCGCGACGAGCTGAATATCTTTGGGAGCGTAAATAATCGACTCTTCCCAGACTGTGCCGCGCTGGGGGTCATTCATATAATGGCATTCGTCGAGGACGACAAAGGCTACATCGCGCAGGTTTTTCTTGACGTCACCAAGAATGGTGCCGTAAAGCATGTTACGAAAAACTTCGGTAGTCATGACGACGATCGGCGCATCACGATTGATCGAGAGGTCGCCGGTGAGCAGACCGACTTTGTCCTCTCCATATTTCTGACGCAGGTCGTAAAGCTTCTGGTTGGAGAGCGCCTTGAGCGGTGTTGTGTAATAACAACGCTTGTTAGACATTAACGCCATTTCAACTGCGTATTCGGCGACAACGGTTTTGCCCGAACCGGTGGGCGAACAGACGACCACGCTGCGGCCAGCTTCCAGGTGCCTGATGGCCTCAAGTTGAAATTCATCCAACTTAAAAGGGAAAAGATGTTCTACGTCGACTTGCAAATAAGTAACTCGGGTCTTCCTAAACAATTCGCCCTGAGAGGCGTAGGCTCGATTTTAGCAGCACTGGAGACAAGATGAGAGGTTTTGCCACTTCGATAACTAATTACCGTTGGGTTAAGCCTTGCAAACTGCCTCTAACCCCTTTGAAATCATATGTAGTATAGTCGAGTATAATTCCAGACGCTGGTCAGTGTTCAACTATCGGGACGTGGCGCAGGGGTAGCGCGCACCTTTGGGGTGGGTGAGGCCGGAGGTTCAATTCCTCTCGTCCCGATTTTTTTACACCGAGCATGTAAGCATCTAGATATGTAGTGCATAGGCGTATACTGTCCGTCGCTCTGGAATTAATATTGATGAATAAAAAAAGTACTGTGGGATTGCCCGTCCTGGCCTCCCTCCTGTTCTTGTCAGCCTGCGGCGGTGCACACGACCAGGGATCCGGCGGCGCTCCCACTGCCACTGCCCCTCAAGCTGCGGCTCCGCCCGTGCGCGAGATGCAACCTTTGCAAGCCGGTCAACCGGCGCAGAAACAGCCGCTTTCATCGTTCTCGGGTCAGGTCATCCCCGGCGGCAATCCAGGCACCACGACAATTCCTTTTGGCCAGGCCTTCAAACTAGGTGATCTCCAGTATCAATTCGGAGCGGCTCGCGGCAAGGGATTTGTTGGCCTTGAAGCTAATCCGGCCATGAAACCAGCGGCGGGCAATTCTTATTTCCTCGTCCGTTACCTGGTCGTGAATAACGGCGGAAGCTCAGTCACCGTGCCGAACAATGCAGCCGTACACTTGATGAACGGCACGACAAAGCAAGTACTCGACATCGATCAAGCCGCTACCAATGCCAACGTCCAATCGGGCGCTGCCACGGGACTGCCAGATCAACTAGTACTGGACCCGGGTGTCGCCAACATGCAGAGTCTCGCTTTCGAAATACCGGCTTCGGTTGATGTTTCACAGCTCGACATACTGGTCACCGATCCGAAAGAGCCGACCAAGCTTTTTCAACTGGTCAAATTAGCTAATTAACCTAAAAGCTTTGTAGCCACGCATTTTCCAGATTTCTAACGGGTATAACGTAAATACTGGGGAAAATTTGGCGGCTTTGTGGGGTTCCGGGCTTTGGCTATGGTCTGTTTGCTATGCAAAACAAAAATAGACAAGCTCGAAAGTATCAGGCATTGTCAAAATTGCGGTGTGATTACCTGCAATAACTCGACCTGCGGTGTCGAGACCTACAGCGGCCCTCAAGAAGTGTGGATTTGCGAAAATTGCATAACCGTCGAATTGGAACCGGCCTATAAGCTTCGTTCCTGAGCTTGACCCGGCATGATTTTTTTCAAAAATGAGACTGAGCCGCAAATTCGGCCAGATGCTGACAGACGATGATCGCAAACTCACGCATTTGAGGAGTGGGCAGACCTCGCCCGGGCAGACGCTTCCAGAGAGCAAGCACACCGAGACAGCCAGCTCCGATTTTTAGCGGCAGCAAGAGCGCTTCATTGGCGGCAAAGGCTGAGTGCAGCCCGGCCTCGTCTGGCTGCGGCAGAATGACCTTCAATTTTTGCGAACGGAAACAATCAAGAATCGGGTTTTTAACATCAGCGCAGGCTATCTCGTCAGGCAAAACCAGCCCGACATCTGATTCCGAACGACCGGCGAGATTCAGGACTCTATTATCGACAGACGAGACATTGTCAGCATTGCCGTCCTTCGGATTGCTATCCAGATAAACGCACGCTCCGCCAAAACCAAAGCGGTCAGCGATTAAAGTCGACGCGCTAGCCCATTTTTCCGGCCGTGAGTGATCGTCGAACGGTCCGAACATACGAGTCAAATCGTAAAGTAATTTAAGGTCCCAGGCATCACCGGCCAATTTTTTCTGGTCGAAATCAAGCTTTACTATTGCTGAGAGAAGTTGCGAGACATCCAGCAATTCCTCGCACTCAGCATCAGTCCAGGTGCGACTTTCGCCACTTTGCTGCAACTGAATGAAACCGGAAAATTCGCCGCGCGATCTCAATTGCCCCGAAAGCGTTGCTTGCACTTCAGCAGCCCGGCAGAGTGTATCCATCGTTCCGCCGCCGGCATTGAGATCGATCAGGGGAGTGCCGGCGACAATACCGCTCCCCGCCTCGTCCGGATAGATACTGAAAAATTCAAGGACGAGCGCCATCGATTCTTGAGCAGGCAAACTATTGCCTAGGAAACATCTGGAAGCCTCATCTCGACAAAATTCCTGCGTGCATTGCAACCAATCTCCGACGACGAGCCAGACGACACAGCGCGTCGCGCCCAGGTCGCGGGTCAGTGCCTCGCAGGCGTACTCAAGTATCTCAGAGATAGCAGCGCCACGGCGCAAAAGGGCAATGACGCGACCATTTATACTGGCGCCAAAGTCGGTCAATGGCGTTAGCTCGGTCGGGTCCATCTTATCTATCTATTGAATAGGCCAATTAGCCGACGGTGCGGTTTGCATGTCTGCGACGAGCGGGAGTGAGACGATATTTGTTCGGACATTCGACATCGAAGCCGGCGAAATAAGCGCGTCCAACACCGGGCTGCAAGCCGTGGGAAGCTTCGGGCAATTGCGAAAGCATGCCGCGACGCACCGGTAGATCTTCCAAAACGGGGTTGGGAAGCGTCGCCCCTTCGCCGATCGGGCGAATATAGCTCTCGACGTCTATCGACGGTATGCAATTGAAAATCGGATTTAGATGGACGAATTCGCGGATTTTGATTTTCAAAATCGCTTTTAGATGGTCATCTAGTTTTTCCAGGCGTACTGGATGTTCATCTGGTAATGAGGACATGAGGAAAAAACCTCAGAATTACTGAATTAGTCAGGGCCTAAGCCACAAGTGGAGAATGTTAGCAGAGTTTAACTGATTGTCAACAAGGCTCGCACATTAAGTCGACAATTTAATGAAGCAGCTTAACGAACCCGCTTGGCGAGCGAGGTCCAGGTGAGGCCGCACGACCACGGGGCAGCTCTCCGCCCCGATCGCCGATGCTTAGCAAACCGGTTGCAGCTAACCGTATTGCCTGCAATCGGCAGCCATTATTTCTTTCAATTTTTTCAAAGCGCTATGTACTGCCCTCGAAACACCCATTTCGGATAGGCCTAAGACATATGCCGTTTCTTTCTGAGAGAGATCGTAGAGAAAAACGAATTCGATGATGACGCGGGTGCGGCCACTGAGGCGCTTCAGGGCCTGATTGATCAGCTCGCGATCTTCGGAAAGATTGAATGTCTCTTGATAGCGGCGGTCGGGCACGACCTCCGAAAGCGAGCGCCTGTCTTCGCGATCCTCGTCCTCCGAATTGCCGTCGAGGGACTCATAGTGGATACGCGCTTCCCAGGACTGCTGGGCTTCGAGCACTTCATCCACGCTGTAACCGGAGTGATGAGCCAGCTCAGCTGTCGTCGGAGCGCGGTCGAACATACGCGTCAGCTTCTCTTCGATTTGCGAAAGCTGCGTATTGAGCTCGGTGAGGCGACGAGGCACCTGGACGAGCGAGCAGTGGTCGCGCAGATAATGTCGTATCTCACCGCGGATATAGCAGGTAGCCAGCGTGCGGAAGCTGGCGGTACGCGCCCTGTGCGGATCGTAATACTTGATTGCTTTGAGAAGACCGATGGCGCCTACCTGCACCAGGTCTTCAAAACCATCCGGCTGGAATTGACTGTATTTCCGGGCGATCTGACGAACCAGGGACATGTGCATACGCACGAGCTCGGTCGTCTCGCTGCCGGAAAAGTCCTGCCGCGACGGCATCTCACTCAACAAATCTTCACTTCGTACCAGCGTTTTTCTACTCAAGGTCCAATCTCCAGAATGCCCTTGACCCTAACGCCCTCACTACCACCCCACGGCAATATTCCCTTGACAATACCCTCTTAAACGATATTGTCTAAGGGGTAGGGCCCCTTGTTCGGCAACATCGCTGGGGTCGGCAGCCCGGATTGGCTACAATTGGATCATTACCCGAGGCAAGAGGCGTCCGCGACTTTGAGAACCACCCGATTGATGACGAAGCTGCGTTTGCTCTGGTCAAAAGTACCGGCACAGAAGCAACTGCTTATCCTGGGACTGGTGTGCATCGCCGCCACTGTCACCGTGACGGCCTGGGTCTGGCTCAATCGCGCTCAGGCATCTATAAATGATTCGGTGAAACAGTTTGGTCTGGGTTTTGCCCAGGCCCTTGCCCGAGGCGGGGCCGAGACCCTGTCCAACAACGGCAACCTCGAGAGTCTTCGTTATTACATCGCCGCCCAGCGCGGTCGCATCAAAGGCATCGCCTACATTATCTATGAGGATATGTCGGGCAATATCCTCCTCGATCCAAATCCGGAAAAAGGCCTGCGTCACGTCTATCCGATCTACAACCTATATAAGAAAAACCCGGAAGACTATACGGTCCCAAATACTTATTCCAGCCCGGCCGGTTATGACCCGATTACCCACATCGTCGTACCGATGCGCAAAAACAATAAAGACCTCGGTCTCTGCTGGGTCGGCCTGAATAACGACGTATTCACGATTCTGGGCACGCAGCAGGAAACGACCAATTTCCTGATCACCATCTTCTGTCTCGTTGGCGTGCTCGGCGCTCTCGGCGTCTGGGCCAACTACACTCTGATCAACGCGCCTCTGCGCACCCTCTCGCAGGGGGCAAGCCAGATCGCCACCGGACACTTCGGACACCAGATCAAAGTGCAGCGGGCCGGGCGAGAAATAGACCAGCTAGTCAACGCCTTCAATTATATGAGCAGCCGCCTGCAGCTCTACGACAAACACAATGTCGATAGTCTGATGGCCGAGCGCAACAAATTTATCTCCGAGCGCAACAAGCTCGAGCTGGTACTGATGTCGATCGCCGATGGCGTCGTCGTCTGCGACCGCGACAATAAAGTGCAGATCGTCAACCGCGCCGCTACCGAAATCTTCGACAAGGACGCTAAAGACCTGCTCGGCAAGCCGCTCGTCGTCTGCACCGAAGGTCCGGACCAGCCGCAAATCTGTCTCGTTGTCCAGGCTTTTACCGACACGGCCCTGCCCAATGGCGCTCTCGAACCGGTCGTCCAGCAGATCCAATTAGGCGAGCAAACAGTCCGTCTGCACATCGCCCCAATAGTCTTGAACAAAGAGCTGCTCGGCTCGGTAATGATCATGCAGGACAATACCAAGCAAGCCGAACTCGAAAAGATGAAGAACGAATTTATGTCCAACGTGTCGCATGAGCTGCGCACGCCGATCACGTCGATCAAGAGCTATGTGGACACGCTCTGCCATCACGGCGAAAAACTCGATCCCGATATCCACCGCGAATTTTTGCAAATCATCGACACCGAAGCTGACCGTCTCATGCACCTGGTCAACGACGTACTCGAGCTCAGCCGTATCGAAGAAGCCGAGCGCGACTTCGAGCGCATCCCCCTGGACATACAGCGCGCCTGCGAAACGGCGATGCGCTCCCTCAATCTCATGGCCCGCGACCGCGGCATCGAGCTCGAGCTGGTGGCCGACGAAACCCTGCCGATGGCCAACATCAATCAGGAATCGATCGAGCGCGCCATCATCAACCTGCTCACCAACGGCATCAAGTACACGCCCGAGGGCGGCAAGATTTCGATCATCGTCGACAGCACCGCCGAGCATCTCGGGGTCCATATCAAGGACACGGGCATCGGCATTCCCGAAGATGCCCTGCTTCATATTTTCGACCGCTTCTACCGGGTCGAGAAAAAAGTTCACACAATCAAGGGCACCGGTCTCGGCCTGACCATCGTCAAAAAGATTATCGAAAAGCACGAAGGCTACA
This sequence comes from Cyanobacteria bacterium REEB67, assembly GCA_018971775.1. Classification (GTDB taxonomy): domain Bacteria; phylum Cyanobacteriota; class Vampirovibrionia; order Obscuribacterales; family Obscuribacteraceae; genus REEB67. Next base: position 34,789 of record JAGXAB010000052.1, read on the forward strand.
TGGATGTAACCTCCGCACCGGGCGAAGGCTCGACCTTCAGCTTCTTCCTGCCGGCGATCTGGCCCCAGTCGGAAGTAGCCTTCGCTGAAAGCGAAACCGAAGGCGGCTACGGCAATGGCAATGACCAGGGCGAAGTGAGCGCCGATTTTTATGCCGGCTCCGGCGATATTAAGGGACAGCCGACAACAACGACCGGCAGCGAACCGCTGGAAGCTGTTAGTTAAAAGCTTCCACTACTACGATCGCATATACCCCATAAATACATCAGATTTACATCCCGCTTATTGCGGTAAATCCCCTGAACATTAGCAACTTATCCATTTATACTTTCGGTTTTCAAGCTCCGCCGTGTTATCATCGTCTCCGTTGACAAGGTCTCCCTGGACTGGCGTCCATGAGGCAACAAATTGCCCTCTGATCACAAAAAAGAGGCGCAATAAAAGGAGGAAGCTGAGGTTTGGTCAGAGCCATCTATCCAGGCTCGTTTGATCCAATGACCTTGGGCCACTTCGATATCATCCGTCGGGCTAGCGTCCTTTTTGACGAGGTGATCATGGCGGTGGTAGGCAATCCCGGCAAATCCCCACTTTTGCCGGTTAGCGAAAGAATGAGCTTGATCGAGCAAGTCGTCACCGACTTGAAAGGAGTGAAGGTAGGGCAGTTTCAAGGACTTACTGTTGAATACGCAAGACAAAATCAAATTACGGTTTTGATTCGCGGGTTAAGAGCTATTTCAGATTTCGAAGCAGAACTCGGTATGGCTCAGACCAATAAACAACTATTTCCTGAACTAGAAACTATTTTTCTCATGACAAAAGCCGAGTATTCTTTTATAAGCTCCTCAACCGTTCGCGAAATCGCCCGACTGGGCGGTGACGTACATCAATTCGTACCAACCCCAGTAAATGACTATTTGAATGAGCATTTCAGCAGAGGCATCAAGTAAATGACAATGATCACTGCACCGCAAGCACAACAGGCAGCCAACACTTTTAAGCAGACGACGATCTATAAGCATCTCGACTTGCTCGAGCATCTTATTGACGATGCCACCGGCGTCTACAAATTCAAGTTTATCAACGCCGACGATTTCCTCGATGTCCTCGACAAGGCCAGAGCGCGCTTGCCCGAAGAATTGAGAGAAGCCGCCGATGTCCTTCAGCAGCGCGATGAAATCATCGCCGAGTCCCAGCGCCGCGCCGAGCAGATCATTACGACTGCCAGACGTCAGGCCGAATCGATGCTGCACGAATCAGAATTGCTCAAAGCCGTCCAGGCCGAAGTCGAGCGCATCCGCAAACAGGTAGTCGGTGAAGTCGAGCAAATGCGTCGCGAAGCCCTTGCCGAAGCCGAACGCATCAGACTGGAAGCCGATGAAGATGCAGCCAAAATCAGAGAAGGCGCAGACCACTACGCCGATCAGGTATTGACCCGCATCGAAGCCGACCTCAATGGCCTCGCCACCCGCGTCACCGAATCTCAGCAAATCGTCCGCAACGGCCAGCGTATCCTCGGTCAGGTCAAACGCCACGGCAGCCTCGGCGCCGGCACTCTGCCTCTGACCGCCACCGTCACCAGTGCTCAAGCGATTACCGGTACCCAAATCGGCCAGCTCTCCAGTCCGTTGCTCTCACCCGGCGGCCGTCCCGATTACGAATAAATATTCGAATTGAGCGAAGCTGAAGCCAACTTCAATCTGGAAGCAAATCTGGCCCTTGCCCATGAAATGCTGGCCGCTTGCCAGTACGTGCGTGCTCAGGAATATTTCGAATCGGTGCTCGCCCAGGCCGGCAACGGTCAAATTAGCCTGAGCAAATATCTCGATTGTCTTTTCGGCCTCGCTACCGCTTGTTGCGAGAGCGGGGATTTCAATCGAGCCGAAAAAGCATCCAAGCTCGCCCTCTCCACTGTCCAAAAACAGATGGGGCCAAAACATCACATGACCGGCTCGCATCTGAACAATCTGGCCCTGGTTCGTCTGCGTCAGGGACGCTTCAAAGAAGCGGAACAACTTTTGCTGGAAGCAATCGAGATTATCGAAAAGTTTTTCGAGTCGGATCACCCCGAACTCCTCAAGCCCCTGGAAAATCTCGGTCACACTTACCAGGAACAACAGCAGACACCAAAGGCGGTGCAGAGCCTGGAGCGGGCGATAAGCATCCGCGAGCTGCATTTTGGCGCAACCGATCCCGGCATAAAGTTTTGGAAGAATGTCTGCAAAGAAATGCAGGCGGCGGCGCGCAAGAATCAGCAAAAAACAAAGCCAAAGGAAAAAAGCGAAGGCGTACAGCTCACACTCTTCGGCTAAGTAATTGGCTCAATTTACTGGGGGGATGTTTCCACCGCTTCTGAATACGATTCGGACGGGACGCGGGGCTCTGTTTTGAGCAAGTCGGTGCCTTTGACGCGGCCGCCGATAGTGCCGGTGGGCGCCGGTGCTTTTACAAGAACAGAATCTTTGTCCTTCGGTTTGGCGACATCAAAGCCCGGCTCGGCGGCAAAGCCGTTATAGGTGATGCCAGACAATTTGCGGATCAGTTCATTGGCGCGTCTGTCGTTGTGCGGACGCTCCACTTGAAAGGCGACATAGAGCTTGCTGCCGTTGATTGAAGTAATCACGCCGGTATCGCCGACCATACCACCGATGTCACCGGTCTTATGTGCCAGTTTGACACCAGGCGGCAGAGATGGATTGATCAACGTGCGCGTCTTGGTGTGCGACATGATCTCGAACATACGAGCGCGGGAGGCAGGCGAGAGTATTTCGCCCCGATCGACGCGGGCGAGCAGATAGACGAGGTCATAGGGACTAGTCTTGTTGGTACCAGTCAAGTCGGGCAGCCAGTTGCTGACACTGGTGTGCTTGAGGCCCCAGGAGGCAAACTTTTTATTGACCGCTTCCTTGCCGCCGACAAGATCGATGATCATATTGGTGGCGGTATTGTCCGAGATGATGATCATCAGCTCGGACACGGTCGAAAGAGGCAATTTGGTACCGACCGGTCGATATTGCAGGTGGCCGGAGCCACCGCCTACAAGATCTTCCCGAATAGTCAAAATCGTCTTGGCATCGACATCACCATGATCGATGGCGGTAAAGAGTGCCACCAGCACCGGTACTTTAATCATGCTGGCGGCGGGAAACTGACGGCTGCCATTGTAATCGATGAAGGCACCACTCTTAGGGTCAATGGCAAACATACCGGGGGTAAGGCGTTTGATTTTGCAGGCTTCCTCAACCTGCTTTTTGACATCGGCCAATTCGCCGGTCATGGCAAATGGCGGGGAAATCGGTACAGCATGAGTAGCACCATGGGCGGTACTTTCACAAGGACCAAGCATCGGTTGCAAAACTTCCTGACCACCGACCAGCACCAGTGCTAGTGCCATGGCGCGCAGCAATCTCTGACCGGGCGGCAAAGGTTTCTTGCGCTTTTTGCCCTTGCCTTTTACGGCCGGAACTGGCTTTGAGAGCAGCGTGAACAGCTGACCAAAAGAATAATTGGCGCGCGAGGTCTTAACAAGCTTAGCTGCCTCATCGTCAACAGAAGACTTAGCGACCCTGGTTTCTTCAGGGGACAATACAGGCATCCAATACCCCGACCGAGTTATCCTGGAGATATACGAGCATCATATCTGGTGCGATACCAGATTAGATACCGCTATTTTACTTGAGCACGGCCGGAAGTCTAGACCGCTCAATGGCCTTCAGACAACTTTTAATCAAAATATGCGCAGATTTTCTTGACGACGCCGCCAGTAGTATCAAAACTGACGGCTCGGCCTCTTTATTCCTGATCGGCGCAGTATATTTCCCAGAGCCTCGGATAGTGCTCTTTCATATAGCGGCTGTCGTGTTCGTCGACCTGGTCACCATCGGGAGTGGCTTTGCCCTCTTCGTGGAAACGATCGTAGATAGCTCCATCATCGTTGCGGTCCTCATAGACTTCGCAAGCAAGGTAGAGCAGGTCTTCGCACTCGGCAATTTCACCGACCTCGGCCAGACTGTCGGGCTCGACCACGGCCATCTCGTAGACTTCCTTGCCCTTCATGATCAGACCGGCGCGGAAAGCCTCAAACATCTCATCGGAACAACCGCCCAGCATAATGTAGGCAGCTCCCCACAGACCCCAGCGATAGGCCTGCATCATCATGTGATCGATCATTTCCTGGAAGGCAATTAACTCTTCGTCGGGCAATTCGGTAAGCAGCTGCTTGAGAGTCTGCAATTGTTCGTCGATGCTGGTGGCGTCCTCGAGGGAGCCGGCGATGATATACCAAAAAGCCTGTTCGTCCATAAAGCGGGTCGTCCTGATTGCTGGGGCAGATGCAACTATAAGCCACGGACATGCTAACAGAGGCTGAGCAAAATGCGAACAGATTCGCCCTTGCCAAGGTGTCGAGGCAGCCGTTTGTCTGGTCTGTTTTTAGGTACACTAGCCAAACTGACGCTCGAGGCCGCTGCAATGACACCCTGGATAAGAAGCTCGAAAAGTCACGTGGCCGCAGCCCTGGTTGTGGCCGCCCTTGGACTGGGTGCCTGCGCCACCCCATCAAAATCCGGCCAACTCACCGTCGCCGTCATCCCTATGGGCACGACCGACGAATACTGGAAGATGGTCCACGCCGGGGCCGTACAGGCCGGCCGCAAACTCGGTGTCGAAATTATCTGGCAGGGACCGATCCGGCGCGATGATCGCACCGCCCAGATCGATGTCGTCGAAAATCTGCTCGTGCGCGGCGTGAGCGGCATAGTTTTAGCCCCGGTCGACAATATGGCTCTGCGCGGACCGGTAGAAGACGCGCGCAGGCAGGGTGTGCCTACAGTAATCATCGACTCTGATTTGCAAAGCGACAAATTTGTCAGCTTCGTCGCCACCGACAACGTCAAAGGAGGCGCCATGGCCGCAGATCATCTAGCCAGGCTGCTTGATGGCCACGGTAAAGTGGCCATACTGCGCAACGTGGAGGGCAATGCCAGCACGGATCACCGCGAGGCGGGTTTCCTCGATGCTTTGAAAAAATATCCCGGCCTGGAAGTCGTCAGCTCCAACCAGCACGCAGGAGCCACGGCCGAATCGGCCTATAAAGCGAGCGAAAATCTCCTGGCCAAGCTGCGCACCACCGACGGCAAGCCCGGTGTCGACGGCGTCTTCTGTCCAAACGAGTCATCGGCCTTCGGTATGCTGAGAGCCCTGCAAGACGGCGAACTGGCCGGCAAAATCCATTTCATCGGCTTCGACTCTTCGAAAAAGCTTCTGGAAGCAGTCGCTCACAGCCAGGTCGATGCCCTCGTCGTCCAAAATCCGATGCAAATTGCCTATCTGGGCGTCGCCACACTGGTCGACCATTTGCATAAAAAACCGATTGCCGCTCGGGTCGATGTGCCGGCCACACTGGTGACAAAAGAAAACTTGAACGAACCGGCCATACAAGAGCTTGTCGCACCGGATATGAAAGCCCTCCTGGGGGAAAGTAAATGAGCGAAAGCGCTTCTGCCTTACGAATGAAAGTAGAAAATATCGGCGTGCGCTTCGGCGGCACGATTGCCCTCGGCGATGTCGACCTCGACGTGCATCCCGGTGAAGTGCTGGCGCTAATCGGCGAGAACGGCGCCGGTAAAAGTACACTGATGAAGGTGCTATCAGGGGCGGTGCGCCCCCAGACCGGCAAAATGCTCCTCGACGGTCAGCCTTACAGTCCGCAAAATCCAAAAGAGGCGCGTGCCCGCGGCGTCGCCATGATTTATCAAGAACTGGCTCTGGCTCCCAGCCTGACCGTGCGTGAAAATATCTTCCTAGGCATGGAGCCGACCCGCAACCTTTTGCTCGACAAGAAGCAAATGACCGAGCGTGCAACGACTGCACTGCTCGAGCTCGGTCACAAGGTCGATATCGACAGTCGTGTCAGCACGCTCTCGATCTCGGACCAGCAACTGGTGGAAATTGCCCGAGCCAGTGCCGCTTCAGCTAGCGTACTGATCCTCGATGAGCCGACCTCGAGCATCACTAATAAAGATGTGGAAAAACTCTTTGCTTTGATTCGCAAGTTGAAAGCAAAGGGCCAATCGATTATTTATATTTCGCACTTCCTCGAAGAATTGAAAGAAATCGCCGAACGTTTCGTCGTGCTGCGCGACGGCAAAAGCGTCGCCACGGGCATGATGAAAGATGTTAGCAAGGATGACATCGTCGCCAAGATGATCGGCCGGTCGCTCGATTCACTCTACCCGCGCTCGCCACATGCGCCGGCTGAAACGATCGTGACAATCGACTCACTGAGCGGTTTCACCAAGCTGAAAGAAGCCTCGCTCACTCTGCGTCGCGGTGAGGTGTTGGGTATATTTGGCCTGATCGGCAGCGGTCGCACCGAACTTCTGAGGGCGATCTTCGGCCTCGACGCAGTGCAATCTGGGGATCTAAAAGTCGCTCTCTATCAAGGTAAATTCAGCCCGGCCAAGCGCTGGGAGCAGGGCATGGGCATGGTCAGCGAAGACCGCAAAGGCGAAGGTCTGCTCACCGGCCTGAGCATCGCTCAAAATCTGATTCTGCCGGTTGGCATGAAAGAGACCGCCACTTATCTTTCTCCGGCAAAAGTCGAAGCGACGACAAAGAAATGGATTCAAAATCTCGCTATCAAATGTCAATCTCCCGCCCAGAAAATCGGCGACCTCTCCGGCGGCAATCAGCAAAAAGTGGCTCTGGCAAGACTTCTTAATAATGGCGTCGACGTCCTGCTGCTGGACGAACCGACGCGCGGCATCGATGTCGGGTCCAAACGTCAAATTTATGAGCTTGTCGACAAACTGGCTCTGGAAAACAAGGCGGTATTGATCATCAGTAGTTATATCCCCGAGCTGCTTGGCACCTGCGACAGGATAGCAGTGATGAGTCGGGGCCGGCTTTCGAAAGCGAGGGATGTCGCCGACACAAATGAGCTGGAGATCATGGCCGAAGCAATTGAAGTAGATCTCGGGGATAAATAAATGACTGAAAATACTTCTACCGATGCCGCCAGTACTACAAACGAAGAACCTGAAAAACAATCCGGCGAGGAGCAAAAGAACAGGGCCCGGGCCACACTGAGCAAGCTGGCACCCTTAGCGGCTCTGGTCCTTGTTTATATAATTTTTTCGGTGCTCTCGCCGCAGAGTTTCCCCACCCTCAAAAATCTAGAATTGATCGTCAGACAGAGCACCATTGTCGGTATCACAGCACTGGGCATGACACTTGTCATCATCAGCGGTGGCATCGACCTCTCTGTAGGTTCGGTGGTCGCCCTCGTTACAGTGGCGATAGCCTGGCTCCTCGACCATAATATCTCGCCCATCCTGGCGGCTCTGGGCGGCATCGCCGTCGGTGCAGCCTGCGGCTTTTTGAACGGCGCCCTGATCACCAGGCTAAAATTAGTGCCCTTCATCATCACTCTTGGCACCCTGCTTATCTTCAGAGGCCTGGCCAAGGGTGCCGCCGGCGAACAAAAAATCGATGCGCCCCTGAGCTGGCTGAATGAATTGCTCGCCGCCCTCAAGCCGGAGCAGGCCTGGATGATCGTGCCACCCGGAGTCTGGATTTTGATCCTGCTCGCCCTACTGGTCACGGCGATTTTGACCTATACCAGATTTGGCCTGCACACTTTTGCAGTTGGCGCAAACGAGCAGGCAGCGAGACTTTGCGGCGTACCGGTCGAGAAAACCAAGCTCACTATCTATGGCCTGAGCGGTCTTTTTGCCGGTGTGGCCGGACTGATGCAATTTGCCCGCCTGACAGTGGGCGACCCAACCGTAGCGGCCGGGCTCGAGCTTGACGCTATAGCGGCGGTTGTGATCGGCGGCGGCAGCCTGGCCGGTGGCGAGGGCTCAATTGCCGGCACCATCATCGGTGCCCTGATTATGACCGTAATCCGCTCCGGTTGCACCCAGATGGGTCTATCAAACTGGGTGCAGGAAATGGTCACCGGGGTGATCATCATCGGAGCAGTCATGCTCGACCGCTTGAGACACAGAAAAGCGAGCTGAAGCAGCCGCTTAAATTGGCGACAGGGCGGTATTATATAAGGGGTCCTGCAGGTAAACGCCTTGCCCGAACAGTGGGAATTGCTCAAAATTTACGCCGACAACGCCCTTGTCACAGATAATCTCAAGGGTGCGGAAGACTATTTGTGGCAAGCAATCGATGCAGCCGCTCAAACAGGTTCTCTCGTCAAAGTAGCCCTCTGCCTGGAGTCGCTTGGCGATCTCTATTACAAACAAGCAAAATTTTCCGATTCAGAATCCATCTACAATGACTGCCTGGACAAGCAGATATCGGCTCTCGGGCTGGAACATCCGGAACTGGCCAAAACGCTGCATAAAATCTCGGCCTGTCAGTCTTTCCAAAACAAACTCACCCAGGCGGAAGATAGCCTGAAACAGGCTTTGCTTATCCACATGATTGCTTACGGCACAAATCACCCGCACACAAACTGGTCCATTACCGCGCTGCAATCGCTCTACGGCAGACAGGGCAAAACCTTTGATCTGCGCGAAATAAGCAACTGGGGCAATATCCCGGCTGCACCCGCCGTCGCCCTTGAGCCGGAGCCTTTGATTTGTCGTACCTGTCATAGACCCTACAAGGGCGCCCAGTGTACCAATTGCACGCAAATGCGCCTGGCTGCGGTGCAGCACTTCCATGAAGAGCTGGAACGTCTCACCGTTGTTTGTTCAAACAAAGACATCCGGGCCGGCTCAATTATTGCCATGGGCTCGATCCATATGGACGTGCGTATGGCCTCGCGCAGCGATTCTTTTAGTGACGTGCGCCAGGTGCTCGGTAAATCAACAAAACGTTTAATTCCGGAAGGGCAGGCGCTGAAGCCATCCGACGTGGAAGACGCCCCCCGGTAGCAGGCGGCTGCCGCAGCCGGGACATCAGAAGCTCAATCGCTGTGCTCTAGCGGCTACAGCTTGGTATTTTGGCTGGAACAAAAGACCTTCCCGAGACTCTAAGCCAGTAGAAAGCTGATAGAAGTGGGCGTTCACGGCCATAGAGCTTTCAGGAGAAGGGAATCATGAAAAGTTTAGTTTCACTGGCACTGGCACTATCAATCTGCGCCGCCGGAGCGACGGCTGGTTTCTGCCGGGGCGGCGGTGGCGGTTTTGGCGGTGGCGGAGTTGCAGCAGGAGGCGGCCACGCGGCCAGCGGTTTTGGCGGTGGCAACGGGCCAGGTGGCGGAGGCGGCAGCTTTGGCGGCGGTGGTGGTCCAGCCGGCGGACTGGGAGGCATTAGCGGTGGTGTCACCGGCGGTGGCGGGCACAGTGGTTGGGGCGGTGGTTTGGGCCGGGGTTATCGCGGTTATGGCTACGGCGGTCTCGGCTACGGCAATCTCGGTTATGGTTATGGCTTTGGTGACTACGGCGGCGGTTACAGTTACGGTTATGGCTCTGCCTCTGTCAATAACAATACAACAGTGATTCAGCCAGTCGACGACAGCAACGCCAAGTACAATCGCGCCCAGGATAAACGCAGACAGTCTCTGCCAACCAGCGCCTTTGTCAAAACCTACAGCTGGCCATCGCGCAGTGCACATAAATAAATCAGTCGGCCTCCTCCAACGAGAAAGCGAGCCCTAGTTGTCTGTCGATAGCTTCGACATAAGAGCTCTCGCTTTTACTGTATCGGCATCACCCAAGTTCTTCTGGCCAAGCAGATAATATGCCTTGCCGCGGTTTAGATAGTTGACGTAATAATCCGGTCGCACAGCGATTGCCTTGCTCAAATCAGCGATAGCATCGTTATATTGTCGCAGCGATAAATAGCACATTGCTCTGACCTGGTAGGTGTAAGCGGTATATAGTTCCCTATCGCAGCTCTTCCCGGCGGCCAGCCATCGTCATCGGCTGTGCGCCTCCACAGGAATGTTGCGAAACACTTCGGTGAAACAAAAAGCACCCTCTTTGAAATTTTTGGCGCTGATTGCGTCAAGGCCTTTTTGATATAGAATCTCAGATCCCGATAGATGATCGCGATAACTACCAAGTGCATCGTCGGTGACATTGGCGGCCAGATCAAAATTACTTTCCAGTTCACCCGGCGGCGAACTGAGGTCCTTGCCTCGCGATTGTCCTTCGATCGGCAAGCTTTTTGCCGCCTGCACGTCCGTGTGCAGAGAGTCGACGAAGCGACAGGCCACTAAGATTATGGCCAGTGCCACCAGCGCAATCGCTAGAACAAGAATCCCGCTCAGCAGTCTCGATTTTTTGCTCATCGCCGCCGGCCCATCACTCACCGCTAGTTAATTCAATCATCCCCGCAAAGCAGCGTCCAAGTCCTTGATTTCATATTCGACGGCTTTGATATCACGATACTTGTCTTTGAGTTGCTTGTCGAGATAATTGAGGGTGCTATTGTCGGGAGTGGTGTCACGCTTCATCGCATCCATTTCGCGCTGCGTCTTATCGACATCGCGCCAGAGATTGTCGTATTTACTCATCAACCTGGCTTTTTCGCTGGTGACGATCTTATAGGTGGCGTTCGGACTTTCGGCCAGAGCAGGACTGGCGGCCAGAACAGTTGCCACGAGAATAAGATAGACCTGGATTACTTCGCGGAAGCGCAGGTTAAAATCGGGTGGTGTCAGATTACGCAGGCGAGCCGTGAGCGTATCCAAAAATGTGTGCCAGCAAGCCATAAAATGGTGCATGCGTTCTTGCGGCAGGCGACTGTGCGTGAGGATTACTTTTGTCTTTTGCCCTTCTTCAATAAATTCGAGCGATAGGAGAGACGAAACGCCATTGGCCTCGTCTTCCCAGGAGAAACAAAGCGCCTTGCCTTCATCGGCACGACTGACGAGACCCTTGATGCGGGAGCCATCCTCGGGATTTCCGGGATTGCGACCGGGGGCAAAATCCAGGGCCACCTGACCGCCAAATTGCGTCTCGATTTTGCCTTCGGCCAACCACTGGCCAAGCAGATCCGACTGGGTGAAATATTTCCAGACCTGCTCCTTACTGCCCGGTAAAAGGCGCTCAAAGCGAATGGTGTGCTCGTTGGTCACCTTGCCGAAGTCTTCGGGCTGCGGTGCATTAGAGCTCAAAAGCTTGGGCTCGACTGTGCCACCAGAGGCGATGGCTGCATTTTGCATGTCGGCCTGAGCGCGGGTGGACGCGGCGACCAGATTGGCCTGCTGCTGAAGCAGAAGCTTATAGGAAAATTCCGATGAATTACGAATCTCATCAAGCTCTCGTGCCACTCGAATCAACTCGCCACTGACGTCAGAGACCGTTTGCTCGAGCTTCTGGCAGCGCTCCTCGAATTTTGCCGTGTCGGCACCATCGATTTTTTTGGCCTCAAGCATCTTGATCACCGGCTTGCGCAAAACCAGAATAATCATGCATAGCCAGAAGCCCAATACGGCGATTACGCCTTCACCCATGCACAACCTCCAGAGCCTGCACTAAAAACGAATTAAGATCCCTGCAGGCGACCGTACCTTACTAATTGGCACCTGGCAAGTCAGCAGGCGACATGGTCAGGGCTCTCAGTGGGAGGTTTACGATGGAAGGGCGCTTTTATTGCCGATATTGTTGAGAAAGCTTTCCAACTTATCAACGAAAGCCGCCTCTTCTTCACTGGCGATCCAACCGTGCTGAGAATGGGCCAGAAATAGAGATTCTTTGGGCTC
>JAGXAB010000006.1 GCA_018971775.1 Cyanobacteria bacterium REEB67
AAAAGGCACAGGCTTCTAGCCAGCTCCGGCTAGCCATAAGACCGATATTGACTTTGACCCTTTCTCCAGCACCATATCCGGTGCAAGAGAAGAGACAACAATGAGACCATAAAAAAGAGGCAAACTCCAGCTGTCGGGGCTTGCCTCTTTTATTATTTCTTTCGGACCGCGACTCTCAGCCTCAGTCTTCGGAACTTGTCTTTTCTGAAACCAGGGATGGTATCAGCAGTTGGCTAAACTCACCACCTGATGATTCAGAGGATTGTTCTTCACTGTAAGAACTCTCTGTCAGGTCGAAGTTTCCGGCATTTGTGTCATTGGCCTTAGTCTCGGAAGCGCCGTCTTCATCCGAGGTGGCCTTAGGCTTTAGCCGGTAGATTCCGGTAACCGGATCAAACTCTGCCGCCGGTGCGGTTTCGACCTCGTTGCTCACCTGGACTTCATCGGCTTCATCCGAGCCAGCCTGTTCTAGACCGCCTACTTCGTAGTCGATCATTTGTTGTTCGTTTTCGGGCTCGCCATTTCCATGTTCATGATTATGTCCATGTTCATGATTATGTTCGCCAGCCGAATCGTGACCAGCACCATGATCGCCGCCGTGCTCAGCATGCGAATGCATACCATCGGTGACGACGGCATCGGCCGAATGTACCCCCGGGTAGTCGACTTCGATTACATGGATTACTTCAGTATGATCGCCTTCCTGATGTTCATAGGAGATGACTTCGACCGAAGTGGCACCGCGAGAGGCATCATGCAAATCGAGCTCCTGATAGACGCTTTCTACGGCTGAGACGCTGCGGGCCAGATCCATAGCCAGGTCTTCGGTGAATTCACCGTCCTCGTCATCGGCTGCCACTTCGGCATAAATGCTCTGGCTGCTGTGCTTCTGGCTACCATGTTTCTGACCACTGTGCTGCCTGTCGTGCGACTCGACAACAGCAGAGCCGATCTCGGCAATACTGTCATCCTCATCATCGACGTCGCCATCGCCGTCGTGATCACCATAGCGACTATGCTTGGAAGGAGCTTTGCCGGCAGCTCTGCTGTCCAGCAAGTCTTCCGGCATCATGGCCAGGATTTCTTCCGGTACATCATCGAGCTCGGCTTGATCGTGATCATGATCATGGTCATGAATAGATCCAGCGTCGTGGCTGTGGCCGTGTTCGCTGCTTGAAGCGGCCGCATCGAGCATGGTCGGCACAATCCGTCCACCGGTGACGCTGGCCGATTTGAGAGAATGATTGCCACCACGTCCACGTCCGCCGCGATTTTTGCGACCGAGCAAATCATCTTCTTTGTTTTTGAAGCTGATGACGCGACGATCTTCGGGGGGTCCAAGCTCAAGGGTGGGGATAACGCCCTGACCGACGCAATGTCCACACTTGACGGAGAAGAGCTCACGCAGCGACTGTCCCTGCCTGCGTCTGGTCAGCTCGACCAGTCCGAGATCCGAGAGTTGTCCGATTTGCGGCTTGGCGCGGTCGTCTTCGAGCGCTCTCTGGAATTGTTCGAGCACTTGTTGTTGATCTTTGCGACTGTCCATGTCGATGAAGTCGACGATCACCATACCGCCGATGTTGCGCAATCTGAGCTGACGCGGAATTTCCTGCGCCGCTTCTAGATTGGTCCGACGCACCGTTTCTGCCTGGGTACGGCTACTGGTGAAGCGACCGGAGTTGACGTCGATAACGGTGAGAGCTTCAGTGGGCTGGATGTTGAGGTGGCCACCGGAAGGCAATTCGGCGCGGTCGGAGAGCGCCGCTTCGATTTCTTTGTCGATGCCTTTGGAGAGCAAGAGCGGCTCTTCCGAACTGTGGAAAATAACCTTGGTTGTTTTGCCGGCCCAGCCGCTCAGATATTCTTGAGCGCGTCTTTGTCCTTCCGGCGTATCGGCAATGATCTCGGTCACGTCATGGGAGAAAGCATCTCGGATGACGCGGAACAACAAGTCCTGGTCGCGATAAATGAGAGTCGGTCCGATCGAAGCTTCCGCTTCAGATACGATTGTCTGCCAGCGATCCCAGAGTTGTTCGAAGTCTTCGAAGAGCTCCTGGTCGCCCTGACCTTTAGCTTCAGTGCGGATGATGATACCGACACCGGGAGGCTTCATCAAATTGACGACGGACTTGAGCCTGGCACGCTCTCTCGCTTCCGAAATACGACGCGAAATGCTGACGCCGCGCTCTTCCGGTACAAGCACCAGGAAACGGCCGGGCAGAGAGATCGCGGTCGAAACGCGCGGACCTTTGTGGCCGGTCGGTTCTTTGGTGATTTGCACCAGTAATTTTTGTTTCGGTACGAGGCGCTCCTTGAGCGGTCCTTGACCAGGCACGTCGTTAGCGTGCAGGAAACCCATTTTATCTTTGCCGAGATTAACGAAAGCGGCATCGATGCCGGGCAAGATATTTTCTACGGAAGCCGTATAGATGTCACCCAAAAGGAGTTCACCGCGGTTTACGAAAAACTCGACCACACGGTCGTTTTCCAGTAAAGCTGCGATGTTATCCACTTCGGATATAACAAGTGACTTTCTCATATTCATCCTCTAAATTGAAATCATTTTTAGTGATTTAGCAGTGGTGATTTGGCGGTGGCTTTGATGGGCTCCATCGACTGCGCCAGGAGGGCGAGTCTTGTAATGCGCCAGTTAAGCTGAGCTTCGGGGCAAATTAGCTCAAGCAGATCAGTCGGCTTGAGATGCCCTTTGGGGCCGGTGGCCAGCTCTAGCAACAGGGCGAGTCCATCATCTTTCTGTAAAAGTTTGATCTGGTGAATTAGCGGGCGAATTTCTTTGCCCTTTTTGGTAGGGGAATCTCCTTCGGTTGAGAATTTTTTTTCTAAGACTGGCGATTGGCTGTCCTTGTCTTTTGCGTACACAAGCAAGGACGGGCTGCTCAATAGGCGTTCGACTTCCGCTGTGAGAACAGCAGCGTCGACGACGGGCGGACTGATTAAACGGGGCAGCAGCCGCGCTTCATATGAAGATGCGACCACTATCTGATTCAAAGCTTGATCTTTGCTGCCGGGAGCAACGCAGGCATCGACAACTTGCACTTCGGGGGGCAACTGTCGATTGAGCCGATCCTTAAACTGATCTGGAGTAATGATTTCAGCCAGTTCGATATCGGCGAGTTCATAGAGACTTTCCTGAAAAATCGGCAGAGCCGTCGCCAGTGAAAGCTTGGGAGCAGGATTGAAGCCCTGCGTGTAAGAAAGTTCTAGACCGGCGCGGCGAGCCGCCCGGATCAGCAAATTGGACAGATCTAGGTGACCGACGAAACGCAGGTCTCCGATCTTGGTGAAGGCAAAGCGTATCTTGATCGCATCGAGCGAAAGTGGTTCCGCCGGCGGTGCGGTAAAAAATAGAGAAGGGTGACTGTCTTCGTCGCTCGTATTGGCGCTCAATTCCTTGACGAATGGATTTTTCTTCATCACGGCGGGAATAGGCTCGGCCAGCTCGTGGTGAGTATCGAGAATGGTGCAAATACCGCAGGCGTGACAGACGTTTTCGGTACAGGGCGCAGTTTCAACGGCCTTCACCGCTTTTTCCCACTCGCGCTTCAGCCAGAAATCAGCCAGGCCGATATGGACGACGTCATAGGGTTGGCGCGAGCCCACTTCTTGATCGGTGCAAGCGAGCTTTTCCAGATCAAGCCCCATCGATGCGGCGACACGGTGCCAGCGCTCCGGCTTGAAGTGTTCGTCCCAGGCATCGAATACGGCACCATCTTGCCAGGCCCTATAAATAAGTTCTGAAATCTGGCGATCGCCCCTTGAGATAACCGCTTCCAGAAGACTGATCTGCACACCGGTGACATTCAACTGCACATTGCGCAGACCGGCTTCCCTTAGTTTGGCGCGCAAAACGCCGTGTCTTCTCAAAGTCTCTTCCGGTGTGACCTGACCGAACCACTGGAAAGGTGTAAATGGCTTGGGCACGAAATTGGAAATCGTACAGGTGAAATCGATATCGCGCTTGTATTTGGCCCGGTCGCTGTTTCGAATAACGCGGCAGTGATGAAAGGCTTCCTTCAAGATCTCGACGATGCCGGCCAGATCGTCATCATCTTCGAAGGGCAAGCCGCACATAAAGTACAGCTTAACCGAGGACCAGCCTGACTGATAGGCCGATTCGATGGCGCTGATAATTTGCTGGTGTGAGAGACCTTTATTGATGACGGCCCGCAATTTTTCAGTACCAGCTTCCGGAGCAAGAGTGATACCGGATTTACGCACAGCCTTCAACTCATCGGCCAGCTCGAGACTCATGCGATCGGCGCGCTGGCTGGGGAAAGAAAGCGAAGTGCGGGCGGCACTGTGCTCGCGGTTGAGGGCACGCACCGACTCATGCAAACTGGTGTAATCGCTCACGCAAAGAGAAAGCATCGAATATTCTTCGTGGCCGGAATTGGCCAGGGCTTTTTTGGAAAGATCGACAAGCTCGGCGACAGAGCGCTCGCGCACCGGCAGGAAAGTATAGCCGGGCTGGCAGAAGCGACAACCCCGGTCGCAACCGCGACGCACTTCCAGCGTTTCGCGATCGTGCACGAGGGCAAGATAAGGGACAAGATTATGGGTTGGTTGGTTTTCAGCAGTCAAAGGGGCGATCTGCCTGAATACTCGCGGCGGCACGACAGCGTCATTAGCTCCGAGTTTCTTGATTTCGGCCTCGTACTCGGGCAAAGCAGCGACGATTTCTTCGATGATGCCGGCCAGAGGACGCGGCGTGGCCACAGGTTTGGCATCTACATAAAGGGCCGGTGCGTAGATGCCGGGCACTTCCAGGGCGAGCTTGGTCAAGAGCCAGAGCTTGAAAAAATGACCTTTTTCCGGGGAGGCCGCGGCCGCCTGGCCATAAAGGACCTTGAAGTCCTCGACCACACGCATCGAATGCGGCAGTGCCTGCTCACCATCGCCAATCATGAAAAAGTCCATGAATAGCGCCATCGGTTCTGGGTTGACGGCCGAGGGACCGCCGCCAAAAACGAGGGGGAAAAGACTTTTGCGCTCGCTTGCCAGCACGGGTAGCTCGGCCAGGTCGAGCATGTTGACGACATTGGTGTAAGTAAGCTCGTACTGCAGCGAGAAGCCGACCAGCTCAAAATTGTAAATCGGCTCTCTCGACTCGAAGCCCCAGAGCGGGATGCCCTTTTCTCTGAGCAATTTTTCCAGGTCGCCGCCCGGCGCATAAGTCCTGTCGACCATCAAGCCGTCCATGTCATTGAGAAGCTGATAAAGAATCTTCAAGCCGAAATTGGACATGCCCAGCTCGTACATATCGGGGAAGGCCAGAGCCATCCGCACGGCACTATGATCAAAAGACTTGCGACGAGCGCCCCATTCGTTGCCCAGATATTGACCCGGTTTAAAAACTCGGGGCAGGAGCTCATCCGTCAGGAGGGTTGATATTTGCTTGCTGGTATAAGTTGCGATGACCTTTCTCCAAAATCGCTTTCCAGGCCCTAGCAGGTGACCATAGAAAATCCCACGCACTTCCTTGCGCTTTGATGCCAGGTGCATCTGTCTGGGACAGCCTCCGAAGCGCCGGAGCGGCTTCTGGAGAGAGAGTATAAACTGGCATCTAAAAGGGTCTTGAGCTAATGCGCCCTCAAGTAGAGCTATTATAACTCAGGTCGATCTAACTATATACATCGGCAAAGTTTAATTTCACAATTAGTTTTAATCGTCTGGAAAATAATGGCTGGCGCCGACATTGCCCTCTCCGGATCGGATCTTTATCGGCGCTGCCAAAATTTCCTATGCCCTAAGTAGCGCTAAAAATCAAGTCTCGCGCCGCTTGACCACCCGTGATACACTCCAGAAAAGGAGTTGTCAAAGATGATCTTAGAAGCTTTCAGTCGCTACCTTCAAAACGCCGCACCGGAACTACCTGCCAGCCAGGTGCTCAGTCTCTGGTTGTGGGAGCGACTGGCCAGCACACCCAAAAACGCAGTCGATCAAGTCATCCACTGCGAAGTAGAAATCGCCAGGGCCGCCACCAATCAGCCGGCCAGCCATCCTCGGACGATTCGCCTGCCCGCCGACGCCGAGCTCGCTCTCAAGCTCAAAGGTCGCTTGAAAGGACAAATCGGCAGTGCCGCCGAGCTAGAGTCCAGCCTCCAAAATAGCAAAGCAGCACCCAAAGATAGTCCGGCCTACTTTTTCAAAGGTGCATCGAGCTCCGGCTCGCGTCTCTTGAACTCCCTTTACGAATACTCGATGAGCTACGAGCAGCAGAAGTGGTCGCGTTTCATCCATAGCGTCAAAGCCAGCGATTTCCACCTGCTCAAATAATTTCTTAGATTTTTGCCACAAAATCCGCCGCGCTTTTGCGCGCCCTTCGCCTGTAAGATCATCAGACGAGCCCCCGGATGTGACGGCAGTCCGCGGATCAAAAGGACCGGAAGATATGGCTCGAAACCTATGGCCCGGAACATATGCGCAGAGCCGGCAGTCTTAGCAATCTGAAAGTTTGAAATTTTGAAATTTTGAGCAAGTAACCGAAAGACAGAAATCAAAAAAGGGAAAAAGGTCGTGGCCGCAACTAGCAAATCAGTGCTCACCCTTGCTCTCCTGGCCGCAGCACTGATCTTGACCACCTTGCAAACAGGCCCCCAGGCGCAGGCAGCCGATGATCTCAAATTGAAGAAAGGGATCTCTTTCAACGACGACACCGATTCGGGCTTTCCGATAGACGCCACGCATATGGATGATATGCAGCTCGATCCGGGCAAAATCAGTTTTATCTTTTATGGTGCCAGCGGCGATTTAAACACCAACCGTCAGGCGAAACGCCTCGTCGATCTCTACAAACAGTCGAACGGCAAAGCAGTAAAGT
This sequence comes from Cyanobacteria bacterium REEB67, assembly GCA_018971775.1. Classification (GTDB taxonomy): domain Bacteria; phylum Cyanobacteriota; class Vampirovibrionia; order Obscuribacterales; family Obscuribacteraceae; genus REEB67. The sequence goes on from JAGXAB010000006.1 coordinate 6,842, forward strand.
TTTTCTTGATTGACGTCGATCATCCAATCAATGCTCAAGCGACGGCGCTAATCAAAAATCACTACAAAGGCTACATCCCCTTCGAAGTGATCCTGGACAAAAACGGCAAAGTAGCCTGGAGTCAAATTGGCGAAGTAGAAAACGGCATACTCAACCAGCAGCTCGAAAGAGCCCTGGCACTTTAGTGAGCTATTGCTAGCGACGAGCCTTTTTCAAGGCGATGAGAATTTCGGGCGGCAGAGAAATCTGGCCCATCATCGAGGCAAACTCTTCATAAGGTCCGTGACAGTCGGAACCGCCGGTAACGAGCAGATTGCGCTTGTGGGCGAAACGCACGTATTTGCGCAACAGCGTAAGACCATGAACGCGGTGATAAGCCTCGACACCTTCAAGACCCGCTTCGATCAGTGCCTCTATCAGCGGTATCACATGCGCTTCTTTGCCGGGATGGGCCATCGAGGCAATACCGCCGGCAGCGCGGATAGCGCGGACAGCATCGACAGGCGCGACACTCTTACGCGGTGCGTAATACTTCGAGCCGCGCACCATATATTTGTGATAAGCAGCAGTCAAATCGGCGGCTCCTCCGGCGCGCACAATCGCCTCGGTCAGGTGCGCTTTGCCAATAGCGCCCTTGCCGGCGCAGGCCTGCACATCCTCTAGAGTAATGGCCACTCCAGAAGCAGAGACAAGCTCGATACAGTCGAGCACATGAGCGGCTCGGGCCGCTTTTTGCCTGTCGAGGACCGAGACCAGCTCCGGACATTCAATATCGATAAAATAGCCCAGAATATGCACATCATAGGCACCATGCTCATCGTGGTGAATGGTGTTGATTTCAACGGCGGGAATAATCTCGAGGCGACCGGCCGCGGTTTCGATCGCTTCGCCGACACCAGCAACGGTATCATGGTCGGTGAGAGCGATATGCTTCATACCGATCTTCAGCGCATGGTCGACCAGGTCGCGCGGAGACCAGGTACCATCCGAGTGATGAGAATGCAGGTGCAAATCGATCATAAATAGCTTTTTCTCTATTCTCTAGTCGGTTTGCGGCTCGTCGAAAAATCTAATCCGTTCAATAGCCTGAGCTCGACCGGTTACAGCATCGACCGTTATTTTCACACCGCAAGCAGCGGCCGGCCCGGCGGCAATTTCAAAACGGGAGGGCAGCTGTTGCACCATCCGGCGAAAAACGCCTTCCTGAGCCATGCCGATCACACCGTCGGTAGGACCGCAACAGCCGGCATCAGTGATGAAAGCAGTGCCTTTATGCAAGAGTCTTTCATCGGCGGTCTGAACATGCGTATGCGTGCCGACGACGGCTGAGACTTTGCCGTCGAGATACCAGCCCATAGCAATTTTTTCGGCGGTCGCTTCGGCGTGCAGATCGACCAGGATAATAGGCGTCACCTCACTGACCTTTCCAACCAGCGCCTCCGCCACCAGAAACGGTGACTGCAAAGGCTCCATGAAAACGCGACCCATGACGTTAACGACGGCAAGCTTGTAGCCGTCTTTTTCGACAAGACAATGACCCCGACCGGGAGTACCGTGCGGATAATTTGCCGGTCTGAGCAAATTGGGCTCGTCGTCGATAAAAGCAAAAATTTCTTTGCGATCGAAGGTGTGATTGCCGCCACTAAAAACATCAACGCCAACATCTCTGAGCTCGTTGATGTTTTCTCTTGTAACGCCAAAACCATGTGCCGAATTTTCTACATTAGCCACAACAAAGTGCGGGAACGGCGCCCCAGACCCGTCTGCGAGCTCCGAGTCACGGCGCAGCCCTTGTAAGTATTTTTTCACTACTTCCCGCCCCGGCTTGCCTATTACGTCGCCAAGGAAGAGGATAGTCAGTGATGCGTTAGACTTTGATTGGGAAGTCATCACTAGAGCTTACACCATATAGGAATGCACCGAGTCCGCCATGCCACGAACTGTTAGCAAAAGTATTTCTGCCGGAGCCAATAATCTTGGCCGGCTTCTGGCAGGCCTTTTGTCTCTGTCGGCTCTCCTGGGAGCGGCGGCGGCAGGTGCTCCGACTGCGCAAATTCCAGCCGGACAGAAGTCGACGACAGCAGCTACTCCAGCCGCACAAAAACCAGTCGCCCAGAAGCCAGCAGCAGCAGCAGCAGCTACTCCAACCGCACAAAAACCAGTCGCCCAGAAGCCAGCAGCAGCAGCTACTCCAACCGCACAAAAACCAGTCGCCCAGAAGCCAGCGGTATCAGCGACGACGACGATGCAAGTAAAGAAGCTCGATGACTCCAGCAACAAAGAGGTGCTGCGCCCGATCCCTGCCGTCCTGAAAAATCCACCGGCAACCGCCGCACAAACGCCGCCGAAAACAAATCCTCAACCTGCCGCCAGGGCAAATCCGGTCGGCGCAGCAAAAGAATCGATACAAAGCAAAGACGCAGCCGGCAAAACCACGGCCCCGACCGGCGCAACCGGCGCGACCGGCGCAAAAGATATAGCAGGCAAGAAAGCCCAGGCCGACGACAAGCAAAAAAACAAAGTACGCAAATCCGCTAATCTCGGCTCCCACTTCGTGCCGCCGCCGCCACCGACAACGCCAACCATGCTTGGCGACGCGGACTTTGGTATGTACTCAGGCATGCCGGTCGAAATGCTCAGCAAAGAAGCCCTGAAAGATCGAGCCAAGGAAATTAGCATCCAATATAAAGATGCCAGCCGCGAACTCGAAGATCGCAGTCGCGAAAAAGAAGAAAAAATCCAGCGCGCCAAGGAATTCGAAGGCCTCTTCCAGGAAGGCGTCGTCAGTAAACGCGAACTCGAGGCAAGCCAGCGCGAGGCGGGCACGGTAAATAGCGATATAGATCGTTTGACATTCAAGGCAAATGAGCTGAAAGGCTTGCTGGACCGCATAAACAAGCGTCTGGCGCCGCAGGCTGCCAAGAAGCGCCGCGCACAATTAATAAATTAAGTGGCGCACACCTTAGCTCTGAAGACGATGCAAGGCAGATTCTAGGCGGCTTTCGGCGCCTCACCCAAATATGGAAGAACCGCATCAGATGAGATATTTCTCCCCTGGAGAAAAGTTGCCAAGCCCCGAGACGCTCATCATTAACAGGTTCTCAGGTTCACAAGCGGAAAGCAAAACGAAAGCTGAAAATGCGCACTAAGAGTGGCTTTTGAGCTAACATATCCAGCACGGAGTCCTTCAACATCCTTCAAGAACAGCCCCCGGTGCTTATTTGGGGCGAGACTGCTTGACGCATATCTTAATCCTGCTTCTGGCCACTTTACTAGAAGCCTGATTTGAAGCGGGTTGAACGGCTTTAGAGAATAACTTACTTGGGAGTAATCCAATGTTTTTAAATCGCACCGCTAACCACAACATGACCATGCGCCACACAATGACCCGCAACCACTTCGGTTTCGAAACCATGAACAACCAGAACTGGAACCTCGGTCATGTTGGTTATGAAGTTCCTTGCGCCGATGTTCTCGAACTCGACAACGAATTCGTCCTCGAACTCGCTCTTCCCGGCGTAGTCCTCGATGATATCGAAATCAAAGTCGAAGGCCGTTACCTGACCGTAATCGCCAAGCGCACACCGACAATGTTCGAAGAAAAAGCTCTCTACATCCGCAGAGAACTCGCTCACAACGTAATGGTTCGCGAATTCGAATTCGAAACCGAAATCCTCGTTGACAGCATCGAAGCTCGTCTCGATCGCGGCATTCTCTTCGTAAGCTTGCCCAAAGTTGAAGCGGCTCTTCGCATCCCCGTATCCGCCGGTTCGATCGAAGGTCACGTTTATGGCGTAACCAAAAATCGCGCTCACAAAACCGAAATCCGTTCTTCCAAAGAAGTCACCATCAAGTAATTTTCCAAATTATTTGGCAAAGATTATTTGAAGTCGAGCTGAACTCTAACGGTTCAAGAACGAATAAATCGATTTGAGAGGGAGCCTTCGGGCTCCCTCTCTTTTTTTCTTCAGAAAATCAATGAGCGCTTTGTGAGCATCTAAAGAAGTGCCACCGGGGCAAACGCTCGTTCGATAAAAACACCAATTTTCAGGCCCTCTTTTCGGCCTCGTTCGATAAAAACACCCATTTCTAAGGCCATTTCCACCCCTTATTCGATACTTTTGAGGCTGAAAACGCCCGGTTTTCGAGCTTTTTGCTTTTGCTCGAACTATTTTCGGCAAGAGCATATGTCGACCAAAGGCAAAATATCGTCAATCAGTCCGCTGCAGACGGCTTGGCCTGCCTGTACCCATAAGCAAAGTAAATCGCAGCACCAATGGCCATCCAGACGAAAAAGCGGATCCAGGTCACCACCGGCAGGGACAACATCAGGATGAAGCAGGAAATAATGCCGAGCCAGGGCACAAGAGGTACGAGAGGACATTTGAAAGGACGCACCGTATCCGGTGAAGAGCGGCGCAAGAACAAAACCCCGGCGCAAACGATTATAAAAGCGGCAAGAGTACCGATATTAGTCAACTCCGCCGCCTGACCGATGTCGATGAACATGGCGGCGAGGCCGACCAGAAGGCCGGTCAAAATCGTCGGAATGTAGGGTGTGCGGTATTTAGGATGCAGCTTGCCGAAAAATGCCGGCAAGAGGCCATCGCGGGCCATAGCCATGAAAATGCGCGGTTGACCGAGTTGAAAAACAAGAATGACCGAAGTCATACCGGCCAGCGCACCGATCGAAACAACAAGATGCGCCCAGGCAGCACCGCTGACGGCCAGAGCGGTGGCCACGGGAGCAGCGTCGTTGAGATATTGCTTGTAGGGCAAGATGCCCGTCAAAACAAGAGAGACGGCAATGTACAAAATAGTACAGATAATCAGCGATCCAATCATGCCGATGGGCATGTCGCGCTGAGGATTCTTCGTCTCCTCGGCAGTCGATGAGACCGCATCGAAGCCGATAAAGCTAAAAAATACAATCGCCGCACCACCCATGATACCGGCCAGACCGGAGGGGGCAAAGGGCACCCAGTTGGAAGTTTTGACCAGTCCAGCACCATAAATGATGAAGAAAATAACAACGATAACCTTAATTACAACGGCAAGCGAATTGGCCATGGCACTTTCTTTGATACCAATCACGAGAATCCAGGTAACCAGGAGCATGATGATCAAAGCAGGCAAATTAACGGCAAATTCATGCCCAAAGAGTTGAGGCAAATCAAGACTGGAGTAAAGCTCCTTTTGACTGAGCAGTTGCCCGGCGGCAAATGAGGCTTTACGCGACAGAGCGGTGATTGTATCGGTACACAGCCAGAGCGGCAGCCCCTGCCCAAAGAGGCCGTGATAACAATGCAAAAAGTGATCCGACCAGGAGACGGCGACGGCGATATTGCCGACCGCGTATTCAAGAATCAAATCCCAACCAATAATCCAGGCGACAACTTCACCTAGAGACGCGTAAGCAAAAGTGTAAGCCGAGCCGGAAACGGGAATCATCGCCGCCAGCTCGGCATAGCAAAGAGCGGCAAAGCCGCAGGCAACAGCAGCGATCAAAAACGATATGACGATGGCCGGTCCGGCTCCGTCCCGGCCAAAAGGGGCATGCAATAAAAAATTGATCAAAGGGGTGGAGATGACGTCGTGCACGGCCTCGACCTGCCCGGCGGCAGCAGTTCCGGTCAGGGCAAAAATGCCTGAACCTATAGTCGCTCCCACTCCAAAGGCCATCAAGTCAAAAGCACTGAGGTGCTTTTTCATCAGGCGGTCTCCGTCATACGCCTCGCTCACAAGCGATTCTGGCGACTTCGTACGGAATAATTTATTGATCAAGGCAAGCTCACTGTTTTCTTGGCACTATTTCCGGCTCTATCAAATACCTGGACCGTGAGCTTTTTAGCCGACCCCTCGAAGGGCACATTATCGCCGACAAAAACAACACGACTGGCATCCGACAATGGTCCGCCACCCGCGGGTGAGGACAGGGCAAATCCCTCGCCGTCATCAATTTTACACACACAGTCCGAAATCGCGGAAATAGCGTCATGGGCAGTCAAGCGAACGCTCACGCGGCCGACCCCGATCTTTTTGACAACGAGCGAATCGATTTCAGGCTCGCCATTGTCGATCACGATCGAGCGAAATACTACCGTCGACTGGGCATCGAGCGCATTCGATGGACGGTCGCTCAGGGTCAGCCGCACGATGTAAGGGCCATCCTTGTGCTTCCTGCTGTCGAGTGTATAGTTGATTTTTTCAGTCAGGCTGAAATTCTCGGTCGTCTTCGCCGTGCTTGCAGGCGTCACGGACTCAACTTTCGCCTTGCCCCTATTTAGGCTCTTGTCTTGCTGATTCTTGCCGTCGTCTTTAGCCTCGCCTCTGGCGTCGCTTTTGCCGCTTGCCTCTTTACTATCTTTATCGCCGTCTTTATCTTTTTCTTTATCCTTATTGCCGTCGCCATCGCCCTCTTTTTTATTCTCGCCTTTGTCTTCACCGGGAGCGGGCTGAGTATTCCCGTCTTGAAGGCAACTACCGACCGCGTCCATGGCGCTGCTTTTCTTCTTGACTGATTTGTCCGGGACTTTCGCTGAAGAATGCTCCGGAGACTTCTCTCCGGATTTCTCAGTCTTAGTAGCAGAATCTTTTGCCCTGGCTCTGGTCTTCTCGACTCGTTCTTTATCTTTTTCCTTTTCCCGCTCTTTCTCTTTTCCTTTTTCTTTCTCTCTGGCCGCTTTTTCGAGTTCTCTTTCTTTGTCGGAAAGACGACTGCGCAGGTCGCTGGCGACGCTTTGCCAGATCTTGCCTCCGTCATTGGAAAGATCGAGACTCAAGGCCAGATTATCGGCATCGGCATCGGCAGCGGTGACAGTGATTGGCGCTTTGCCGGACAGGACATCATCGGCTTTGACGGATACGGCGGTGAAAGATGGCGCATTGTCGGCGGGCAAATAAGTGACGTCGACACGCGCGATAATCAAATCGCGTTTACCGCGAGCACTCGCATCGAGACGCCAGTTGAGCTTGTATTGAAGGAAGCGACAGGGCGAGGTACGGATCACAAAACCATCGTTATGACCATCAGGGCCCGGTTCTGCCACTACCCACGGTGACCAGGTGGCATCCGGTTGAGCCGTGTTGCCGCCTCTGGTCTCGACGCGGATCAAGCGATCTAGGCTGACCTTATCTTGATTAAAAGCATCGGCCAGCCTCAGTCTCGACCATTCGGCCCGGCTCTGGGCGTCATGCACGAGCGAACACATGTAAGGCTCGCCGGATGGTGCAATTTCGAAAGATCTGAGCTCAGCGACATTGGCCGTACCGCAAAACAGGCGACCTTCACCATCACCGGCAATAGCCAGTACGGCCTCCTGCTCGCTATGACAGACCGGCAAGAAGTGAGCCTGGTCACTAAAGGGAGGGCCCTCGATTTCTACTCTAGTGACATCTCCCTCGCCATCACCGGCATAAACGCTATCGTTTTTAGCATCGTAATAAAGGCGGTAAAAAGCATCGCTCAAAGCAATCGGCTCGGGGGGCCCACCGTGCTCTATACGCACCAGCTTGCCGGTCCCGGCCGTGGCTACGAACAAGTTGCCGGCATTATCTTTGGCGATGCCGGTGACGATATGTTCGCCGCTTTCATATTCGGCTCGCAGGCAGGCCGCCCCGGTAAGAGCAGCCGCAGTGGCGGCAGGGGAGCCGGCGGCGGCACAAGCCAGGGAATAGACACTGCCGCGCTCGGCGGTGCCGACATAGATTCTGTTTTCGCGGGCACTGTACCAGAGGGAGCTGATATGAGCTTGACCGCTATCAAAGACAAGCGATGTATTCTGCTGCCCGGCGGCCTTTTGATAGAGTTTACCCGAGCCGGCCGTGCCGATATAGAGTGCTCCAGACTGAGACACGGCAAGCGCCGTTATAGTCTCGTCGTTATCGGCGGTAGTGGCCGCCAAGGTGTACGGCTTATCGGCGCTGTCACCTGCATTGATCGCATAGACTTTGTTGCCCGGCGCCGGCGCGAAATACAAAATGCCGCGCCCATAGTCGGCGGCAAGAGCCGGTATGAACAAGCTTTCGTCCGCGCCACCGCCGGCAGCAGTGACCAGCACCGGCGCATCTTTTGCTCCCGACCAGCGATAGATTTTATTGCCGCAGCTGTAGTAGAAAAAGCCCTTTAGATACAGGCCGTCCCAGATCCGCTGATCATCTTCGGAAGGTGAAGTTAGCCTGGCCAGCTGGCGAAATCCTGGAGCCAGTCGCCCCCAGCTATCGATTTGCACGCCTTCCATTTTGGCGCCGCGAAAATCTTCGTCCGCGTCCTGCCGCCAGAGCTGAATGCCGCGCCGGTGCGGGAAGCCACTGGCGACCGACCAGAGAGGGGGCATCTTGGAAGTGGAATCAGCGCCTGAAGAAGCAGAAGAAGAAGAAGAAGAAGAAGAAGAAGCAGCCGTCGATGCGGAGGCGGAGGTTGAGGTTGAGGTGGCAGTGGAGGTACCACCGCCGGAGGTGGCACTAGTGCTGGCTACCAAATTGCTCTCTTTGCGTCCGGAGTCGAGGACCTTCTTGGCCTGCTCGGTAATCAAAATACCATCGCCGGTCCGACTACTGGTGCCCGATGCGGCCATCGGCATAGCCTTCGCCGCGATCCTGTCCGGACGTTTGACAGTGACAGCGATGATATGACTGCCGTCGATAATATTATCCGAGGTCAGACGAAAATTTTCATCGCCGCGCACAAGAGAGGGCGTACGAGTCGTGCGATCGGTAAAGAGCAGCTTGATCCAGTAGGCCGGCGGAGAGCGCAATATCTGTCCGTCCATGACCAGCGATTGTTCGGGTAAGGCAAGTACACCACAGAGTGTGTCGGCACGTTCCTTACGCTCGACACGGCGGATGAGCTGATTCAAACTCTCGGCCCCCGGCTCGCTGATACCCATACGCCTGCGCACGGCCTCGAGCTCATCGCCGCCGCAAGCAGCGATAGCCAGGTCACCGTCGGGCACATCTCTTGGTATGCGAAAAATAATCGCTTGATTGTAAGGTGCCGCGTTATAGGGTTTCATCAAGCAATTGACCGTGACATTTTCACCCGGTGCAACCACCGATTTGTCGAGTGAAATGCGATCGATTCTGGTGACGCGACGACCGCTCTCGATCGTCACATCGACAGCGACCGAGCCGATCTGAGCGCGTTCATAATCATTTGAAATCAAACGGTCGACAATGCCACCCAGATAACCGCTGATCGGATCGCCCGGTGGCCGCAAACGAGCGAGCGAATCGTGACTGGCACTGTGGGCGGAAAAATTGACCGGAAAACGATCGGTCCTTTTAATGACGCCGTGATTTTTGACGTCGATTCTCGAGTCCACTTTCACGACATAAGGTGTCGATGATTGATAGGTGCTGTCCATTGATGACATCAATGAAGCTGTAATCAAGTCTGGCGTCAGTTGCGGATGATTGACGATTTTGCAATGGAAGACTTTTTTGACGCCGCGATTGACGTCCAGTACTGAAATATCGACAGGCAGCATAGTCGCATAGCGACCCAGTTCGGCACCGACCGACCAGGGCCGGTCGGCAAATATAGAACCGACTATTTGGAGCGGCGAGGATAATTTAAAAGACACCGATAGGCTGGGCAAAATCTCGAGGATATAAGCCGTCGCCAGCGGCAGAGAAACAGAGCCGCCTTCCATAAAAGCGTGCCCGAAGGCGACCACCTTCTTACCGAAAACAGCAGTGGCCGTGCCTGTGGCGGCCGAGGAAAAAGCGCCGGTGGTGAGCATGACGGCAACAGCCGAGCCGGGAGCTACCTTATCCGGGGCAAGCGCCGTGGAAGAATCCTCACTCTCGCCCGACTTGCCCGACTCTCCTGACTTGCCGATCTTTCCCATCTTATCAATGAGAGCCGGATCGAGAGCGCCGGTGCCACCGGAAGCAACACCAAGGCCCACGTCGGCAAATTTGTCTTTGAGAAATTCCTGCGCTCTCGGTGAAAAGCCCGAAAGCGAAACGGGGGCGAGCAGCGGCGTCAGACGCATCGTACCGCCGGCCACCGGCACCGCATTTGGTATCGATAGAGCGCTGGCCGGTGCTTCGATATAACGCTGATGCCGCAGCTCACTCACTTCACGTGGCGGCTGATCTTTGTGCTCCTTGCGATGCAGGATCTCGTCATGAAATGTAAGAGCGTCGAGCATGTCGACGACCGGGGTCACACCGACAATAGGCTCCTTCGAAAAATCGAAACCATAGGAAAGGGCACCGCAAAGCCTGCCGTCAAGATAGATAGGTGATCCCGACATGCCACGCACGACATTGTTTTTACCGAGCTTCTCGCCGGAGATGCGGATCAAAATCGCATCGCGTCCGTTCAATGCCTTGCGAATGATACCGATTACCTTGACACCGAATTTCTCCACTTTTGTGCCCTGAAACACAGTCAGGCCATAGCCTTCCATGCCGGCCTTTATTTCGGACACAGGTATGTAGTCGGTTTTTTTCAAATAGCGTTGAATAAAATTCGCGTCGGTTGGATTGAAACTATCCGACTTGCCGTCGTCGATCTGACCTTCGATTTTGGACTCGCTCTCGGTATCGGAGTCGAGGTTCAGACGACTCTGGTCGCCGCCGGCCGCGGTATTTGGAGCGGCTGCGGCGCTGGCCGAGCTCGCTGCACCAGTCGCCTGCAGAGCCAGGGCCACGGGAGCCAAAGCCACCTGCTGCAAAAAAAGCAAGCAACTCAAGCCGACTGCACTGACAGCCTTAAGAGAGAAACCAATTTTTTCCATAAGAATCCATAGTAACAGTTTGATAGAATTTGGCATTCAAGAACCAAGTGCCAAACCAGCAGGAGAAAAGATGATTTTCAATGAGCGACCCTCGCGGATACTGACGACTGCACTTGGCTTCGCTTTGTTGCCGCTTTCGACCGGCCTCATTGATCTGAACCTGCCGGCAGAAGCTCAGGGCTCGCCGGTGCCAGGTGCCGCCAGTTACAGCAATTACAATCCATATCAACCAGCCGCCGGTGGTGGCACAAGCCATGCCGCTGCCAGCGCGCCTGTCCCGGGAGCTGGTTATGCACAGGCCAGCGGCGCGAGCTCAGGCGGTCCCACAGATGCCGCCGGTGCAGCAGCCTCAGGCAAGGCTGGAAGCCGCACAAAGTATCAAGATTTGCCCCTTACGGCCGACAGCGCCAAATGCCGCCTCGATGAATTGAGGGCACTCCTCTCGGTTTCTCGTCCCCAGGATGTGCAGGGCAGCATTCAAGAGCTCTGCGAATGGCTCAATGACGCTGCCGATGCGCACTACCGCATGTTTCTTTCCTTTTCTAAAAGCGATCTGACCAGGCCTCAAGCAAATTCGGAAAAAGCCCTCAATTTAAAATTTGGCCAACTGAAACGCGAAGCGCAACTGCTGCGCGCCGATCTTTTGATCAAACAACTACGCGCGCCGGAAGCCCTCGGTCCCCTCGTCGACATCGTCGCCGCCGATCCGCGCTCGGCCACCGGTCAGGCCGCCTACAAACGCCTGGTCGATCTGGGCTTTTCCAATGCTGCGGCAGCCCCGGCCGCCGCAACGGCAGTACCGCCAGCCAGCACTGCCACACAGCTGCCGGCTATGATCCCGGCCGTTGCTCCAACCGCCGCCGCGGCGCCGTCGCCGGCCCCGGCCCACAATTTCAAAACTCAAGCCAGCAAGCCGCCTCTTAAAGCACTTCATTGAAAGCGGCCGCCCCTTCAGATTCGCGGATAAATGCCCGCGGGTGAGCCAAGCGCCATTCTGAAGGGTAGAATAAATTACTCGTCTATAACAAAGGATTTGAGCGATGACCAAAAATGTTTTCCCGCAGACTTTCGCCAACGCTGCCCTGGTGGCCATCGCGCTCACTGCAGTTGGGCTTTGCAGCCAGGTTTTGGCCGCTCCTTTTCAGTTGAACGCCGAAACCGGTCACTTTATCGAAAATCCCCCGCCAATGAACGCTACTTATCCTGCGCCGACGACGGTCTCGCCTTCCTACAATGCCGGCGCCGCCACCTACGACAACAACCCCTATGGCGGAGCCCTCCAGGGCGGGGCCAATCAACAGGGTCAGAGCCGTCCGCTCCAGGCGCAAGTACAGCGCTCTGTCGCCCTGCCGCCGGCCTTCATGGGCACCTGGGCAGTTGCGGGCAAGTGCTCGGGCATGGAAGCGCAACCGGCCTTCCAGGCCAGCTTGAGCAGCATCTTCGCCGCAAATACTCAAAATACCTGGACGATTAGCGGCAACGCTCAACAAGGCTATCAAATGAGTAACGATCAGGGTGTGCAGACCGCTCTGGCGATTTACAAAGTAAGTAAAAATACTGCCATGATCCGCTACCAGCACCCTATTGGTAAGACAATGGCACAGGAAGCAATCGTCATGGAACTTCAAAATGGCGGTGCGACCTTCCAGGGTCTTGAGAGAATATCGATAATCAAGGACGGACAACAGCCTCCCCGCGCCAAGGTTACCTATCAATTGTTCGGTCAACGGCAACGTTAGGTCCTGGAACCAACCCCGTATTCAAGGACATTTAGCCAGTGAAATTTTCAAGGTATCAAGCGAAAGCGAGAAGTCAGGTTTTACTTCTCGCTTGTCTGAGCGCATTCTGCACGTCGGCACAGGCTGTCCCGACTGAAGGCGACGAAGTATTCAATCCGGCTGAGCATGAGCACAGCATGGAAAAAGCACTGCCACTCCGGACCGACCCTCTGCCCACCGGTGTCTCGCCGGCGGATGTGCCGGCCGGTCCGATGACCGAGCTGCCGGTCACTCCCGAGCAGGTCGATCCGGGCCTGGCCAATACGCAGGCCAAGGCCCCTGTGGCCAGTAGCCCCGATAGTAAACTGACAGGCTCGGCCAGCACACTCGCCGGCATCGCCGACGACGCCCCCTCCCCGAAGGCGCCCAACGCCCTCATGGGTGTGGCCAAAGGCATGACCGTCAATCCGCTGACGCGCTACAAAGGTCCGCGTCTGGTTTATATCGAGCTGACGATTCGCAATACCTCAGACTCGCCTGTCGTTTTGCTTGGTGAAGGCATCCGCGGTCAGGCCACTGGAAAAACTGTATACCCGGTCGGCTATGAAAAGATAGTCAAACTGGATCAAAACGTCATGACCACCAAGAGCAAACTGGCTGTGGCCGCTCTTGGCGCCGGCTCGCTTGGCCTGACATCGGTGATCGGTTATGAGGTCTTCGCCCCGCAAGAATATCGCAAACGCAATCCAGGCACGGCCACCGGTCGCGATCGTGGTCGTCACGAAATCGAAGAAGGGCGCTTCAACCGCCGCGTACTCCTGCCCCAGGACGAAACGACCGGCTGGGTAGCCTTTTATGCCAGCGACTCCGACACACTGAGCTCGCTCACTTTGCCCCTGCTCACGCCTCCATACACAACCAGCTCGGGCAGCGTATCGATACCGATTTACGGCGTCAATGTCGCCATGCAAGCGGCCCAGGCCGGCGCCGTAAACGGCAAGCCGACCACCGTTTATTCGATCAAATAATCGGCGATTCAATCGCCCTGTAATAGCTCCAACCAGATAGAGAGAAAAGATGAATCTGAAAACAAGCAAGTTTACCGGCAAAATAAGAGCTGCACTACCGGCGGTGGCAACACTGGCGACGGCGGCGATCATCGCTTTTGGCTTTAACGCTGGCGTCAGCGAGCAGGCTACAGCCAAGGGCAAGCAGATCGAGATGAATCCGATTGTTGAATTTGACACAAATAAGGGCGTGATCAAAGCGATTATCTACAAGCGCCAGGCTCCCTTGACCTCGGCCAATTTCCTCGACCTGGTCAATCGCAACTTTTACAATGGCCTGACCTTCCACCGTTATGAGCCCGGCTTCTGCATCCAGGGCGGCGACCCGGAAGGCACCGGCACAGGCAACTTCATCGATCCGGTCACGCACAAGATCCGCTACCTGAAACTCGAAAAGAAAGCGGAGTTGACTCATGATTCGGCCGGTATGCTGGCCATGGCTCGCACCAATGATCCGGACACCGCCAGCTGTCAGTTTTATTTCACCCTGGCGCCGGCAACGTTCCTCGACAACCCGCCCGGTTACGCCGTCTTTGGCAAAGTAATCGAAGGACTGGATGTGGTCATGAGTCTGCGCAAGGGTGATAAAATGACCAGAGTCGTCGAACTGCCCGCAAAATAAGCAAGCGAAAGAGGCGGAATCAGACCTTTTCCAGTCCGCTTTTATTTGAGTGGTAGAATACTCCCGGTAGATATTTAACGGAGGTTAGATGGCAGCATCTTTGCATCCAGTCGCCTTATGACGATGGTGCAAACAGAGGAGCTGTCCTCAATAAATCAATATGCCAGACCCAATCGTATCGATCGAAACCAATAAAGGCGTGATCAAAGTTGAAGTCTTCCAGAAAGACGCTCCGATCACCGCCGAAAACTTTCTTGATCTAGTCAACAAAGGCTTTTATAACGGTTTATCCTTCCACCGCTATGAGCCCGGCTTTGTCATCCAGGGCGGCTGCCCGAATGGCACCGGCACCGGCGATTACAAAGACCCGGCCACCGGCAAGAAACGCACCATCCAGCTCGAGAAGAAACCCAATCTCAAGCACAACGAAGCAGGCATGGTAGCCATGGCTCGCTCCAACGATCCCAACTCGGCCAGCTGCCAGTATTACATCACCCTCGCTCCGGCAGGCTTCATCGATAACCCGCCCGGCTACGCCGTTTTTGGCAAGGTCGTCGAAGGTCTCGAAAATGCCCTCGCCCTGCGCGCCGGCGATAAAATGACCAAAGTCTCCGTTTTGGAAACAGCCAATAAGTAAACTGTTCAAACCGAGAAAAGAAAAAATCGCATAAACGAAAAAGGGAGAGGACCTCCCTTTTTTATTGCTTTGAGACTTTCAGTCTAAATCTTGATATAACGTCCGGAAGTCCAGAGACTGCCGCCGGCACCAACGACGATACCGAGTGCCGCCATCAAGGAAGCGGTGGGCAAGATGCTGTATTCGAGCTCCTGGGGCATGAAAGGCGCCAGACTGAGGAGCTGATCTTTCAAATAGGGATCGATATAGATGTGCATGCCAAGCAAGATGGCGGTGGCCATGAGCGCGGCAGCCGCCCCGTAAACAGCCCCCTGGAAGACGAAGGGACACTTGATATAGAAATGTCCGACGCCCATGAGCGATAAAATCTCGATCTCGCGCAGACGCGCTTTAATCACCAGGTGGATGGTATTACCGATGATCGTGAGCGTAGCGGCGGAGAGCACGGCGGTAACGAAGAAGCCTGCCAACTCGACGAAATGCCTGACGTCATTGATTTTCTTCGCCACTTTGAGCGGATAGCGGATATTTTCAATCGTCGGCAAAAGTCTGAGCTTGGGCGCCAGAGACTCGACCTGCTCGGGATTGGAGAGCTTGATGTGGAGCGTATTGGGCAGAGGGTTGTTTAGTACGCCCAATTTGAAGTTGTGCTGCATTTCCTGCCAGGCCACGTCCTTGGTGACGATTTCGACCTGTTTGACTTCGGCGAATTGGCTGATTTCCTGAGCGACTTTTTTAGGATCGGCACTGTCATTGAGGAAGGCCGAAATTTCAATCTGCGAGCCCCAGGCATTGACCAGATTTTTCATAGTCATCGTGAGCTGGAGCACGCCACCAAATATGGTGAGGGCCACGCAGAGGATACTGACGACGAGCCAGTTCGACCAGCCGGAAGCTTTTAAACCAAGTCCGGTTTCGATTAAGACACGACGGAAAATTCTAAGCGTTCTAAGCATGGGTTATGTCATCTCCAGCTCGTAGACACCATTGTCGACGTCCGCCACCACTTCCCCGCCCTTGAGGGCAATGACACGACGACGCATGGCATTGACGATCGGTTGATCGTGCGTGGAAATCAAAACAGTGGTACCACGTTGACTGATGCGTTCGAGCAATTGCACGATTTCCAAAGATGTAGCCGGATCGAGGTTGCCGGTCGGCTCGTCGGCAAGCAGTACAGGCGGTCCGTTGACGATGGCGCGGGCGATACCGACACGCTGCTGTTCGCCGCCCGAGAGTTCGGAGGGATAGGCGTCCCACTTATGCTCGAGGTTGACCACAGCCAGCGCCGAATTGACGCGCTTGGCCACTTCGTTTTCATCGACGCCGAGGGCGCGCAAAATATAAGCGACGTTATTGAATACGGTCTGACTGGATAAAAGTTTGAAGTCCTGGAAAATAATGCCGAGACGTCGACGCAAAAGGGGTATCTGACCGGCATGCAACCGGTTAAGATTGACGCCGCCGATGAAGACGTTGCCGGTGGTCGGCGTTTCTTCGCGATAAAGTAAACGCATCAGCGTTGACTTGCCGGCGCCGGAAGGACCTACAAGGAAGGCGAATTCGCCAAGGGCAATGTGCAAATTGACATTGCTCAGGGCGGGTCTGCCGCCGTAATTTTTGTAGACGTTTTGCAGTCTAATCATGCTTTACTGCCCATTTGCTGGGAGACACAACTTCTCAAGAGTGGCCAATAATAACACAGTAGTCACGAGGAAAAAGTGATTTAGACGACAATTGCGGCAAGGTAGGAGATTGTTCATCTTGGCCCAGGTATAGCGACCCGAAAAGATAGCCAGTGCAAGCACTTCAAGACATACCGGAGGCGAAACACTGGGCGCATATTAAAGATGTGCCATGTAAGCGAGCGGTAACATCTCCGCACTTGCTGCAGTGGGGATATCCCTGCTGCTCACGCCAGAGTCTCAGTCGGATTTCCTTTTCGTAGAGCGCCTGGACACGGCGGATCAGCGCTGGAGCGGCGTCCGGCTGTGCGGCGGCATAAGAGAGACCGAGGGCGGCTATTTCTCCATAGTTTTGTTCGCTCAATTGCACATCGGTCAGATCGGCTGCGGTTGGCTCGGGCAGGGCATTT
Organism: Cyanobacteria bacterium REEB67; assembly: GCA_018971775.1. GTDB lineage: Bacteria > Cyanobacteriota > Vampirovibrionia > Obscuribacterales > Obscuribacteraceae > REEB67. The sequence continues at coordinate 23,729 of JAGXAB010000006.1, forward strand.
GCCGGGTCAGGAAGAATATCGGCAATGACGTCGGGACTTTTTTCGTGAAATCTCTTCAAATCAAATCTCATGCCGGTAATCTCGATACCGACACCACGAGCGGCCTGGCGAATCGCTTTGAGCAATTGCACTTTGTGAAACTGAATCTCCTGACCAGTCGAAGCATCGCGCACGGCGATAACGATATTGCGCTCGTTATCTATAAATAGAGGCCGGGTCAGGGTGGCGAAGGGCTCACCGACGACATGCGGCCAGATATTCATAAATGTTTGTTCTTTAAGACGTTGATCGAGTCCAAGTTTACGCAAAACTTGAGGCAATACTTTCGAGATGTCCGAAAAATTGCGCCGCCCCTTGGCCCGCGCCCCGACTAGATGTTGCTGTGTATAGGGCGCGTCATAGCCCTTGTCTTTTGCTTTGTTTTTTTTCGATTCGTCCATCACGCCTCATTATTTTCTTCAAGGCTAAGACTGCGGAGGCTTAGTTTATAATTTGTTGCCCACCAAACTTTATTTATACAGCAAGTCTCATAGATGAGGCTTCGATTTGACGAGGAAAGTACATTGCCCGCCACTGACACAATCAACGAGCTGAGAAAGCGTTTTAAACCAGAAGCAGCTCGCAATTTAAACGCCACTTATCTGATTAACGTCAAAGGGCAGGGCGGCGGCGCCTGGCTGACCAAAATCAACGACGGCGCCTGCGACATCGTCGAAGCAACGCCCAATACTCCGGCCGACTGCAGCATCTCTATAGACATCGATGACCTGGAAGCGATTTTGACCGGTCGCATGGCGGCGATGACGGCAGCGCTATCGGGCGTTTTGCAAATCGACGGCGAGCTCGGCCTGGCCATGCAGCTGGTACCGATTTTCTTCGACGGCACTAACTAGCACTTGTACTTGTAACTATTCCGAGAGCCGCTTGCGCGCGAGTTTCCCCTCGGGCAGTTCCCCAGTCCAGATTTTGAAAGCCAGTCTTGCTTGATTGACAAGCATCTCCTTGCCGTCTTCAACGCATTTGAAACCGGCTTCTCTAGCCAATCGGCATAATGGTGTCATTTCTCGGCCATAGACGAGATCGACAAAGGCAACCGGCTCCACTTTTTTACGCAAGCTGGCGAAAAGCTCAACAAGAGCGGCTGGGACATGACCGTCTTTTTGTCCTATTGGCGTGGCATTGATTACCAGGCCGATATTTTCGAGTGCCTGGCCCTCGGTAAAAGCTTGATCGGCGGCCACTCCATCAAGGACTTCAATAGTTCTAGCCGTGCGGCAGTTTTGCACAAGCGAGGCGCGCTCGGCTGCGCTGCCGAGCTGATCCAGCATAGACAGAGCCTTTTCCGTGTGGCGACCAGCCACGGTCAGACCGCGAAACCCGAGAGCACTGACAGCGATAATAGCAGCACGTGCCGCCCCGCCATTGCCCAGGATAAGAACACGACGCTCGGCGTCGATTGCAGTAAGACGCGAAAGGGCCTCGGCCAGACCACCGGAGTCGGTATTGTGGCCGGTGCTCGCGACCAGACCAGGGCCAAATTTTATTGTATTGACCGCCGAGGCGAGCTCGGCGCTTTCGGCCAGGGCGCCCAACAGGGGCAGCACGCTAAGCTTATAAGGAATAGTGACGTTGAGGCCGCTGTAGCCTTCATCAGCAAGCTCGGTCAGACGGGCGGCAACATCTGCCGCCTCCGCCACTTCAATCTTGTCGTAGCGCCCGGAGAGGCCCAACTCTTCAAAAAAAGATTGATGGATGGTAGGCGAAAGGGTATGGCTGAGCGACTGGCCCAGAAGACCGAGTTTTAGCACCATGCACCGTCTTAGTTGTTTTGCTGACGCGTGGCAACGCGCATTCTGGTAATGCCGGCAGCGGCCACGGCACTCATTACCTCGACGACATATTTTTGCTTGGCGTCGCCGTCGGCGTTTAAGGTGACGTGCATATCCTTGCCGGTCGGCGAGGCGTCGACCAGTTGCTTGATCGTTGCCGCCACTTTCTCCGAATCACTGGCCGCCACATAGTGACTGTTAATGGCCAGCTGTCCTTCTTTGTCGATGTCGATGTTGATACCCTTGGTGGCTTCGTCTTTTTTGGCGTAGAGAGTTTCGGGCGGCTTGATCTTGAGCTCCGATTTGTCGATCAAAGGAGCGATCAAGATCATGATTACCAAAAGCACCAGAAACACGTCAGTAAGAGGAGTAACGTTAATACTCTCGAACTGTTCGCCGGTGGCTCCCATTGACATAGGACGTTATCTCCCGGTCTTAACGGTTGCTACCGGGAGCAACTGGTTCACTACCGACAAAGCTGAGGAAAAGGAGCTTGAGCAACAGGAAGTCGTCGTTGAAGCCTTTCACGATGTTGGTGTAGGTGTTGTTGAAGATAACGGCGAAGATAGCGACAATCAGACCATATCCGGTCGCAATCAGAGCTTTGGCCACACCGAGTACGACGACCGGGGTACCACCACCGGCGGCGCCGAGCATGTCGAGGGTGAAGATAACACCGACCACAGTACCGAACAAACCAAGGAAGGGGCAGATGGCGCCGATTGTACCGAGCACTGCCAGATGCTTTTCTAACTTACGGGTAACCAGACCAACAGTGATGTCGAAAGCTTTGGAGAAATCTTCTTTCTGGTCGGCCATCAAACGGACACCTTCTTCGGCTAATTCACCAACAACGCCACCGAGGCGGCTGCAGGTTTGTTGTGCCTTTTGCAGGTTCATCGTTTCCAGGTCGCGTTGCAACTGGTGGATAAATTGAGTGACGTCGCGGCGATTGGCTTGATAGTACATGTAGCGCTCGACCGTGACGGCCACGGTGAAGATCGAACAAATCAAGATCGGCACCGAGGCGAACCAGTCGTGCACCATGAACTCGAGAAAGTAGCTGAGGAATTTGCTTTCCATAATTCTCTGACGTTTCTCCTATTAACTGAAAATCAGAACTTATATAACTAGCGCAACGACCTACTGAGTCTATCAGAATTGGCGGAAGACGCCTTTACCGCCACCGTTGAAAACGTTGTAGTCGAAAGTGAACTCGATATCAACGTCACTCGGAGCGCCATCGGGCAGGGGTCTAAATGGAGCCGCGTTTTCAACAGCTTTAAGGGCTGCCGCGTCGGCTATCTGTAATCCCGCCGAAATCAGAATGCGCAAGTTGGTCATTTGACCGTCTTTGTGCACTTTGAACACGACTTTTACCCTCTTGGATTCATTTCCTTTGGGTGGGAACCAGGCACGCTTAATACGTCTTTGCAGATCGGCCATATAAGGACCGAAGTCTACGTCTTTTCTGGCCTCAACCGAAGGACGACCGGGGCCGTCGTCAGGGTTGCCCTGTTCACCGGAACCACCACCGCCGCCACCCGATCGAGCCACGGAAGGAGCGACAGAAATACCAGGTGATCCACCACCGGCCGCGCCACCGCCTGATCCACGTCCGCCTCGGCTGGGAGCAGGAGCAGCCGAAGGGCCGCTACCACCACCACGCGAGGTAGCACCACCGCCAACCGGCACCGGTGTGGGCGGTCCACCACCGCCGGCGGCACCACTGGCCGAAGCGACGGAGATCGGAGCTGGAGCCGGGCCGGGAGCCGTAGCAGAACCAGCGCCGACACCGGCACGAGGCACGGCGACAGGACTGACGCTACCGATTTTGGGCATGGCCACCGGTGAAGGCGACGGAGAAGGATGAGGACTGGGTGCGGCGCTGGGCGCTACAAAAGGATTGGGAATCTTGGGCATCATCGACGGCGTCGGAGTAGGCGAAGGTGCCGGGCTCGGAGTAGGTGTCGGTCTGGGCGAAGGATTGGGAGAGGGATGCGCTACCGGCGTCGGTGTCGGTCTCGGTGTAGGAGACGGCGATGGAGTTGGGGTGGGATTTGTCGCCGGTTTGGACTGCTTCTGCTGAGGCTTGGCTTCCGGTGTCGGTTTGGAAGCCGCCTTGGGAGCGGGAGTCGGCTGTTGCGAAGGCTTGGTCGGATCGTGCTTACCGCCGGCCTTAGAATTGTGCTGAGCACGCTTCTGTGTCTTGGGCGGCTCTTTGGTGTTTTCTTCGTTCTGAATAAATTCTATGTCCGTCACCTGCGAACGGGGCGGCGGCGGAATCAGGAAGAAGAATGCGAGAACAAAGCACGTAAGAAGCAAGCTGGCATGGAAGATGTAAGAACCGGACGTGGCCTCGGGCATCTCCATCGCATGGTCATGATATATAGCCTGACGTTTGAGATTGGCCGCTTTGTCATGGGCATCGCGGGCGGCGAAAACGCCGAAAGCGATGAAGAGGACGGTAAGCAAAAGCGAAGCAGGCGAGGGAAAGCCGAGCTGCGAGAAGGAAAGTGCCAGGTCGTTATTGGGGCGGACATTATAGGCAGTGGCAAATGCTTGTATCTGAACCATGATCGGCTGGGCCAGCATCAGTGCCACCAGGGCAATATAGTTGAGAATGCCGACGATCATGAAAAGCAGGCCCTTGCGCTGCTCGCCGTTGGCCATCTGCCCCAGACCGGGCAGGAAAAACGACATCATGCCGACCGCATTTGGATCGCCCTTGGGCCTCTGGGAACCGGCATTTTTTGGGGACACACTGGTCATCTACGAGAGTTCCTACGGGGAATAGTTCAAAATGCTTGTCAACGAGAGGGAACCGTTTAGTATGTTAGTAAGTGCTTGCCTGATTTTCTGGTCACAAAAATGACCAATAACCAGGAGAGTTTAGCACAATCTCGGCCGTGAAACTGGCCGGTACCGGCGACTCTGACTTACCATGGGCGGTCCGTAAAATTTACTATAGCGCCTTAATGATGCGCTTGCTGCCAGCCTTTGGCTAGACGTTTACTAGGGTTTACCCTCAAGAAAAATTAGCGCAGACTTCCGTTAAAAACGTTGTAGTCGAAAGTAAATTCGATATCCACCGAAGCTGGCGCTTGATCAGGCAAATGGCGAAAGGGAGCGGAATTTTCCACCGCTTTCAAAGCGGCCATATCGACGCTCTGTATTCCAGAGCTCTTAATCAAACGCAAATTAGACATCTCGCCGTTTTTTTGCACGGCAAAAACGACCTTAACCCTCTTGGATTCCGAGTCGTGCGGGGGGAACCAGGCCCGCTTAATGCGTCTTTGTAAATCGGCCATGTAAGCGGTCCAGTCGGGCTGCTTGCATGTCGAGTCCAGATCGCTGCCCTCGCGGGCGGTGTTTTGATTGTGATTCTGGCCGCTGCCGCTGTCGTGGGCAGAGCCGACGGATTGATTACTACTACTACTACTACTACTGCTATTGCTGGCACTGCCCGGAGTGCCACTACTCGGACTGCCACTACCAGGATGATCAGCGCCGAGATTGGGTCTGGCCATGGGCAGACCGGAGAGCGCTCCGCCAGGACCATCCGCCTCACCGGTGGCAGCGCCGGGATGGCGGCGCGGACCGGGTGCCGCGCCTTTCTCGGCACCACCTGCGGTGGGGCGGCCGACACCGACCGGAGCCAGAGATATATTATTCGCTTGATTTGTCGATAAGTTTGCGGCACCACTCTTGGTGCCAATCGTACTACCGCCCCCACTTACTGCAACCGGAGCTGGCAAGGCCGGACCACTATTGGCCGCGGCAGTAGCGGCGGTCGGCCTGGGTTGAGCCGCCGTCAGTGCGCTTGGGTCAATTTTTTGAAATAGGGGCGCGGCCGAAAGCGCCATGGCGATTTTGGGCGGCAGGGGCAACTTTGCCGCCTGGGGAGCGGGAAGAGAGGGATTTAGTCTGGGAGCTGCAGGCAAAACGGCAAGCTTTGTCGGCTGGGGCTGGGGCCGGGACTGAGACTGAGGCTGAGGCTGAGGCTGAGGATGCGGATGCGAGGCTGGAGGCTGGATAGCATACGGGACAGGGACCGGTGGGGGCACAGGCGATTTGGCCAATTCAGATTTGACTGATTCGGATTTAGCGGCCTGCGATTTAGCGGCTTCGGCTTCAGGCGGCTGCGCTTTAGCTGCCTGTGACCTGGCCGCTTGCGCTTGAGGACGAGCCGTGTCCAGCGGTTTATTTGGATCGCGCTTGCCAGTCGCCCGGGAATTGTGCATGGAGCGCTTATTCGTCTCCACTTTTTCTTTGCTTGTCTGCTCGGTCTGGACAAATTCAATATCGGTTATTTGCCTGGCGGGCGGCAGCGGTACGAGGAAGAAAAAGGCGAGGAAGAGGACGGATAGCAGAAAGGTCGTATGAAATATGTAAGAACTCGAAACGGCTTCGGGCATAGCCATGCACTCATCGTGATAAATGGCTTGACGCCTCAGCTTCAAGCGATGCTCGAAAGCGTCGTGAGCAGCAAAAATAGCAAAGGCGAGAAAGAGTATGCAGATGATCAGTGCCGTCGGAGATCCACTGCCCAACTCTGAAAAAGATTGGCTAAGAGGCTGATTGAGATGCAGATTGTAGGCCGTGCAAAAGGCGTTCAGACTCTTCAAAATCGTAGAAACGAAAATGACCATCAATAAGAGGAGGAAGTTGATCGAATGAGCGAGGATGAAGAGCAAGCCTTTACGCTTCTCACCACCGCGATATTGACCAAAACCCGGAAAGATAGCGTCTTTAAGAGAGGTCATCGAATAGAAATTCGGCTCTGCTTGAGGTCTGAATTTGTCGACTGATATAGGCATATGCAAAAATCCTTGCCGGAAAACGCCGCGACGATGTCGCATTGCATCCACTATAGATTTTGCCCACCTAGCAAACAGCCGGTCTAACACTGAGACCGGTTGAGGTACTTCTCTAGAGATCGCTCGGGGTTAACCCGAAGGGAGATTCAGGCTTAGATGGTCGGCATGCGCAGATCTTCAGCCAACTCGATTTTGAGTTCGTCGCCGGGCCTGACTTCGACTTTCTTGCCTTTCTTGGCACAGAGGATGATTACACCGACCGCAAGACCGATACCGACACCGATCGCCGCTCCAGTTGCTTTGGAGACGTGCTTGGTGCTGGTTGAGCCCGTCGTCGTCGAGGTGTTGGTATTGCTCTTACCGGCGAGCACACCAATTAATCCGCCAATCAAGACAGGCGCGGCAACAGCGCCGGCATCGATGGCGATGTCTTTCATGCCGCGTTTGGCATGGACGACGCCACCATGGGCGACAATATTGGCGACAAGCGGAATCTGGCGATTGTCCGGAGTCGTAATCGTGTCAAATTTGAGGGCGACCGAACCGGAGCGACTCATCGCCTTGGGAGCGTTAAGCTGAGCGATACGGCCTTTGATGATCGAGCCGGCGGGCACAACAGTGCTGCCGTCGATGGTCAGATCTTCAGAGGTACGGGCGGAAAATTCATCGGCTTCCTGACTGGTGTCGGAGTCGACGGCGGTATCCATAATGATCGGGATTTTCGTACCGGTGGGCACGACGCGAATATAACCTTGCAGGACTTTTTCACCCTTTGCGTCGGCTTTTGCTTCACCAGAGGCGGCCTGACCGGCGGTGGCATCGGCAGTTTCACCAGCGGCGGTAGCAGCAGGGGCATCACCAGTGGTGGTGGCAGGAGCGGCTTCGGCCGTGGCCGCAGCAGGCGTTTCCGCAGGCGTCTCAGCGGGCGTCGAAGCAGCAGCCTTGGCGGCGGGGGCGGCGACTGGCTCGCTCTCAGGACCGGCATCGGGCGATAGGGCGCCGGCTGGTTTGTTCAACGAAGTATCGAGCTTGGGTGTGTCTTCTTCAAAAATCGACTTGGGGCCTTCCGAGGCCGCGGGCACCTGGCCTTCCATCACCGAGCCATCACTGCCGTCGTTGGCGGCCGGGGCGGTCTCGGATTTAGCGGCGGGCGGATCTTGTGGGCTGTAAATTTTAAAATTGAGATTGGAGTCAGAGGCGGCAACGGCCGGCAACAAGGCTCCCGGACCGAGCGGGCCGAGCACGATCATCAAGCTCGCCGCCATGCTTACGGCGCGGAAACCAGCTAATTTGCCGTTTTGCTTTTTCGCACCACTAAAATTGAATCTGTCAGTCAATGGCTTAGCTTCCAACGTCAATTTCATCAACCTTCTTTCCCCGTCGCGATAATCGTATCCAATTTAGCTCACTAATTTTGCTCGGACAATTAGCGGTAAATTCCACGTAGATTAAGAACCTATCACCGGAGCAGTCAAGCGGCTCCAGAATGAGGAGTTTAACACCTCAAGCACCTGCAAAGAATTAGCACCATCAAAGAAATCAACAGGAAGAAACGAACTGATACATGACATCCGGCGCCAACCGGCCTGCAGGCAAATATTGGCGCTTTCGGAGATCGTTCCGCCAGACCTTAACTTTCTATATATAGATGCAGTAAGCTTATTAAAGTTACAGTAAAGACGCGCTTAGTCTTCACGCAAACACTACCTAAGCCGGTCTATAGTGCTATCAGGGCAATAACGAGGAAATGCAAGTGATTCAGTGTCAGATCTGCCAGGTGACGAATGAAGAGACAGCTCAATTTTGTCGGGAATGCGGCGGAAGATTACAGACACCAGCTCCGGTAGCAGGGCATGCCGGCGCATCGTCGGGCTTCGAAGATGCAGCGCCGCCTCAGGTTACCGCCGAGCCGCCCAAAAGACAGAGATTGCATTCACCTATATTAGGCGGCGGCACCATCGGTGATGAGGACCCACCCCCTTCCTTCCAACGTGTCAAATCAGGACAGAGCGGTGCCAATCACGGCCCGGATCCATCCCAGAGCGGCACAGGCGGCCAACGTCGCGGCGGCCTGAGATCGCCCCTGCTCGGCGGCGACGACGATGATATGGACGAGCCTGATATCGCTCCCCGCGGCAAAGCATTCGGCGGCTTCGGCGGCGGCGGCAAGGGCAAAAAGACAGAATTTCCTCACCGTCATCATGATGCCGATGAGCATCAAAATGCCGAACCATCGCAATCCTCGCAAGCAGGCGGCCAAAAAAATACCGGCGCCCGCGGCGGCTTGCGTTCGCCCCTGCTCGGTGGTGGTGCCGGTGATGCTGATTATTCCGGCGGCTATGACGACGATGCCGGTCGCGGACCGGGCAAACAACAGGGCAAATCAGGCCGTTTGCGTTCGCCTATACTCGGCGGCGGCGGCGGAGATTACTATGAGGATGAAATATTCGACGATGAAGTCGAAGAAATAGACGACCCGACCGTTTTGCGCTCGCCGCTACTAGCGGTGCGCACCCCCAAAGCACACAACCAACCGGCCCCGGTCGTAAACAATTCGCCGATGCCCGGTCCGGCCAATGCGTCCATACCTCTGCCTATACCGGTCGGCGAACCGAAAGCCGCCCCCTTCGTCCAGGGACCCTACACTCAGGCCTCGGGCGGCAATGCTCCTAATTTTGCCGTGAAAAACCCACCTCTGCCCGCCCCTCAGCAGCCACTTCAGCAAGAAGCCGGCAATGTCCAGGGTGGACCGAACTATGCCGCTTTCCCTCCCAATCCAGGCAGTCAGGGCAACCAGATCGGCATCGTGCCGCAGGCGCCGAGCCAGGCTCCAGCCTATAGCCCTCCGCCCGCGCCGGCCGCCCCTCCAGGCACACCGGCCGGTAACGGCAATGCAGGATCGGCTGCCGACGGCCAGTACAACTATGGCGTCAACAATGCCGCCCCTGGCTATCAGGCACCGCTGCCCAAACCGCCTCTGCCGCAATCGCCTTCGGCCTCGGCGAGTGTACCGGCATTGCCGGCATCGACAAGCTCTATGCCCAGACCCAATCAACAGGCCCTGCCTCCGACCAATTTTGACGCAGGCTCCGAAAGTTCTACTCCGGCGCGCGCTACCGGTACCAGGATGCCGGCCGCCGATCAGTCCGAATCTGGGTCTGATATGCCGAAGGCTCGCGGTATGCGTGGCTCCAAACTGCTCGGTGACGTTTCGGACGATCCGATCGGTCCCCTCGATCGCCGAGCCCGCTTCGCCGACAGACGCAGCAAAGGTACGGGTCACAGCATGGCCGCCGTCGATGACGACGACCAGGACGTGCCCTTCAGCAAAGGCGGCAGGTCCTCGATGCAATCAGGCATGTCGAGCGCACCGGCCAATCCGATGGCACCAATTTTGATGGCACTGGCAGTAGTTGCACTGCTCGCCAAAGGCTATTACATGTCCACTTATCTGGGCAACCCAAATCTGCTCACCACGGCCCTTCCGGCCACGATCGATCAGTTGACGTCTATGCTTGTGCTGGTTGGTATCATTTTGTTTGCCATGAAGGCTTCGCAAAAGAGTTGATTATATAGTTGCGTTTTTCGATAAAAATTTGCTAAATATTGCCGCGAAATTTCAGGTGATTGCAGTCTGCTCGGAAGCTCACTACAACCCCCTGCAAGCCTTACCAAGATTGACAAAAGGTAACTTTCAAAGAGGCGCGGCTATGTTATAGTTGCACCTTCAATGGGATGCTCTGCCCATAAGCGCGCAATCGTTTCGCGCCATGAAAATCAGTCCGAGCGAAACATTCACTTCGCTCTCATCGACTAAAAGAGTACCGACTAAGATTACTGAATAGAAGGATGCGATCTTGATGTCCCTTTCAAAACAAGCCCGTATAACCGTTGCCATCGTAAGTCTTTCAGTTTCAATAGCCAGTCAGACATTGCCGGCCTATTCTGCTCAAAAGCAAAATTTTCAGCTGCCGGTAAACACCTCTCTGGATGAACCAACCGACAATGGTGATACCGCTGGTGGTGACATCCTCAAACCCGGTACAGTTTTGCCGCCTTTGACCCTCACCGGAGATTCAGCAGGCAAAGACAACGCTAAACCGAAGAGCAAAGTCTCAAGCAAGTCAGCCACCAAAGACAGTGCGGCCAGAGAGAGCGCTGCCAAAGACGCCGGCCAGAGCGAAGATGCCGTTGCTTCCGACGGTGAAACCGGCAGCAAAACTTACAAGCTCGAAGAAAGCAAAAATGAATTTGTGCCCAAAGGTCCCGCCGGCGATGAAGGCGGCCTGCCCAGCGAGAGCCTTGTAGCGCCTAAAGAAGCGAAAGCGCCGACCAAAGAGAAGAAAAAAGGCAAAGGCAAGGACAAGGAAGAAGTCGCTACCGAAACGACTCTTGAACAGGCAAAAAAAGTAAACGTCATGCCGGTTGCTCTGACTAACACCCCTGCTGAATCGCAGATGAAATCTGACCAGCTGGAAAATTCCGAACAGAAACAAATTTCTCAACTCTGGGAAGCAACCCTGCAACGCTCTCCGGACATCCAGTTTGTCGTGCAGAAGCTCGTACCGTCCACCGATGGTGCCCACACCTCGACAGTATTGATGCGCCTGGTCACCACCGCACTTTATGCCGGTGTCAGCGCCGCGGGTACGATCAGCCCCGGCCAGAGCAGCTACGCCATGCAAAACGGCGCCGCCAACATCCTCGGGCAGATTTCCGGCGCGGTCGAAGGCAAACAGGCTAAAAAAGCCAACCTCAACCAATCTGAAATGATTGCCCTCTATCAGCTCGTCCGCAACACCGCCGACAAAATGGTCGATCATTACCGCGACTACAAAAAAAATTTGGTCGGCATCCAGAGAGCCTCGGCAGACTTCGAAGATCTGAAAGCAATGGCCGCCGAATCTACATCGAGGCCGCTCGAAACCGAATACACCCTGCGCAAACAAAAACGCGACATCGACTCGATTGCCGACGATGTGCACCGCTATAGACAAAATCTCATTGACCTGGCCGGCTCGGAAGCAGTCGACAAACTCGATACCGATATCGCCAGAGAGCTGCAGATGCTTGGTGAGACCGCCGTGGCCGACGACAGCAAGAAGCAAGAGGCGCCGGTCTTCACTTTGCCCGCCGCTAAGGCGAATAAATCGATGGCCGGAAAATCCGGCAGCGGTCCTATCTGATCTGAGCAAGGGCGTTATCTAGTCAGTTAAAGCAGGATACCCGGACCGGACGAGCAGGCCATCAAAGAAAGAGCTATAGAAAAGTGCGCATCAATCAACGTTGGTTTGTCTGGATAATCCTGGTCCTCTGCCTACTGGCCGTGCCAGTCGCCGTTTTCACCAAACCGACCAGCAAAGAGAAGGACACAAGCACGAGCAGCTCGGGCGAGGGCAGCTCTGATGGTTTGATGGTGCGCTTCAAGGACCGCATCGAAGTGGTCAAACTCTCGGGGATGATCATCGACAAAACCGATGCCGGCGTCTTCAGCTCTTCGGCTGGTTCGTCGAGTAGCGCACTCAAAGACCTGCGCAAAGCCCTGAAAAACGACAAGATCAAAGCGGTGCTGCTGCGTGTCAATTCGCCCGGCGGCACGGTACCGACATCGCAAGAACTCTACCAGGCCGTTATCGACTTGAAGAAAAAGGGCAAACCGGTCGTCGTCTCCATGGGCGATGTCGCGGCCTCGGGTGGCTATTATGTGGCTTGCGCCGCCGACCGCGTCGTCGCTAATCCCGGCACTTTAACCGGTTCTATCGGTGTGATTATCAATCTGATCAATTTCAAAGGTCTGGCCGACAAGGTCGGCGTCACACCGGCCGTGATCAAATCGGGCGAATTCAAAGACATCGCCTCACCTTACCGACCGATGACCCCGGCCGAGCATGACATTTTGCAGGCCTTAATCATGGACTCCTACGACCAATTTACGACGGCGGTCTCGGAAGGCCGCAAGCTGCCGATCGAGACCGTGAAGAAAATCGCCGACGGACGCATCTACAGCGGTCGCCAGGCGCAGAAGCTAGGCCTGGTCGACGAGCTGGGCAGCTACAGCGATGCTGTGGCGGCGCTGCAAAAAATCTGCAAAGAACGCTATCATCTGAGCGAAAATTTGCCTGTCGATGATAACTCCTCCGAAGGCTTCCTCTCCAGCTTGATCGAAAGCCGCAGTTTTGCCGGCCTGGGCGCAACAAGTCCGGAACAAGCGGCCCTGGAATTGCTCCCGGCCAGTCTTCTGCCCAAACTGAACAAACAACCGCTCTGGCTGATGCAGTAAGTTTCTATGAGTAAAGAAAACGACAACGAGAACGGCATCAGCGCATCGCCCCAGCCAACTTCTGCGGAAGGGCCTTTAGGCAACAAAAAAATTGTCGATGCCGAACCGGAAGAGCTTGTCCAGGCATTACGTCACGTCGTCAATCCGGAATCAAATGGTGTGCACTCATCGACGAGTGAAAAGCGCAGGGCCTCCGAAAATGGCGACATTCTCGATCAGACGAACAGCGCCGAAAATGCCAGAGAGCCGGAAGCAAAAAGCGGCTACAAAAATCCCTTTCATTTATTTGCCGATGTTTTTTACGGTGTTTTGATTGCACCCAGGCAAACTCTCGCCATCCTCGCAGACCGGGCAAAATTTCCCCCGACCTTCGCCAATCTCTTACTTACCTTTGCGCTCGTATTGTTCTCAGTCGGTCTGCCCGCTGCCATGAAGGCGAGCGGCAATGCCAGCGCTCCTGAAGAAAGCGTACTTAAATCGATCAGTTTTGCCTTCGGTAATTTATTCAACTGGTCCATTCTCTCGCTCATTCTCTATTATTTGAGCATCGGCCTCAGGCCCAATCGGCTCACCCTGGGCAATGCTTTTATCGTCACCGGCTGGGCTTTTCTGCCCTTTTCCTTCTTTGCTCCAGTGGCCTGTTTCAAGCTCGCTCTCGGAAATGGTTTCATTTTTTTCGCTTGCTTGCCGGCGATCTGGTTTCTCTTCTTGCAGTGGACCGCCTTTCAAACGGCATTGCGGGTGAGCAATTTCAAGCTGCTTCTGATCGCCCTTGTCGTGCCACCTGTCCTTTGCCTGGTCTATATTTTCTGGATTGGCCTGGCGGCGTTTTCGCTCTTATCCCAGCTGATCGCACATTTGAGCTGAAGACATGATCCAGCCTGCCGAAAAACCCTGGGTGATAGCCCTGATGGGCCCGACTGCCTCGGGCAAAACAGCCCTTTCAATCAAACTGGCGCAAACGCTCGCCGGTGAGATCATTGCCTGCGACAGTCGCACGATTTACAGACATATGGACATAGGCACGGCTAAACCTAGCCGCAGTGAGCAAGACAGCATCCCTCATCATCTACTCGACGTCGTCGAGCCGGATCAGGTTTATACAGTTTCGCAATATCAGGAAGAAGCGAGCGCAAAGCTCGCCGAGATCGTCGGCCGCGGTCGTGTCCCGCTTGTCTGCGGCGGCACGGGCTTTTACGCCCGCGCCCTGCTTGAAGGTCTGAAAATACCGGAGGTGGCGCCGCAAGAAAACTTACGAGCGGAGCTCAGTGCAAGAGCCGAAACTGATGGTGTAGAAAGCCTGCGAAATCTCCTGCGGGAGCTCGATCCGCAGTCGGCTGACAAAATTGGCAAAAATGACAAATTCCGATTGATCCGTGCCATCGAAGTTTCACAAGTACTGGGAAAACCATTTTCACAAGCAGCGCGTCGAGAAGAAATACCTTATCGCGTCATCTGGTTGGGACTGACAGCAGATGATCGCGAAATCTTGAAAAAGCGCATCAGAGAGCGGATCGTTGCCCAGTTGGCCGAGGGCTTGGTCGATGAAGTGCGTACTATTTATATGCAATTTGGTGCCACTCAAACAATCATGAATGCAATTACCTATAAAGAGTATGTCAAATTTATTCGTGGAGAATATTCACTGGAAGAGGCCTACGAAGCATCTGTGCAGCACACTATTAGTCTCGCAAAGCGGCAGCTCACCTGGTTTAGAGCCAATCCGGAAATCGACTGGATCAGCATCGATCAAAAAAATCTCGACCAGTTATTTACTGAGAGTATGATCAAAATATCCAGCAAAATGGCCTGCGAAAGTAGTGCAGCAACATAGAAAAGACTGGACGCCAAGAGAAGAGGCGCTATACTGGTAAAAGTTTCAAAGTAAGATTTTCAGAACCCATTTCGAATAAGTCTCCGAACTACGAGACTGAGAGCGTTTTTGAATGAAGCCAACAAATAATTCCGGCGGTCGTAGATACGAACGTGAAGTGCCTCTCCCTTTTAGCGATGGGCTACTATCGGCAAAACTCTGGCAAGCCCACAATCGATTTGTGGTAGGCGTGCCCGAGCTTGGACTGTGTTGTTACGGCAATAGCGAGACCGAAGCGTCTTTTCGCCTGTTTACAGCGCTGATCAAATATTATCGTCAGCTCAAAGCGTTCAAGCAAAAACTGGGTGCTAAAGGTCTGGCACATCTGGCCGTCCTGACCAGATGGATGGAGTGTATCGAAGCCAGGTTGACCATCTCCGAGCAATCTACGAGCAACGGCAATGTACTGGCTATGACGCCGCGTCGGGCTCGTTGAGATAAACGGCATACAGCTTTTTCAATCGTCCGGAAGGCCTCTTTCCTTGAGAATGAGTTCCATTTTGGCTTTGTTCAGGCCGACTTCCAGACCGACTGGATACTGGTGCGGATTGAGCAGACGGAATATAGAAGGATGAAAACCGGCCAGGCGCCTGGCGCGGAAGGCTCGCACCGCTTCCAGATCAGGCAATTGCATCACCTTTTTACCGGCTCTAAAGACAGGCAAAAGCAGGTCTTCATATTGCGCCTGGGGCGGTATGATTTTGCGCCTGGTGTAGTCCGAGGGATCGACGATCATTGCTTCGCGCGGTTTTGATTGTTGATCGAAGATCATGTCGGCGAGGAAACTGGGCTCACTTCCGGCACTATCGTGAGCAGGCGCATTAAGATAAAAGCGACGCACTTGCTGGATACCCGGGGTGGAAATTTTTGCCACCTGTTCTGACAATTTTAGTTTCGGTCGCCACTCGCCGCCCGGTTCGCGAATCGCGGCAAGCTTGTAGACTCCGCCCAGTGCGGGCTGATCGGCGGCCGTAACAAGATTGGTACCGACGCCCCAGACATCGATAGCGGCACCTTGATCGATCAAAGAAGAAATGACAGTTTCATCGAGATCGTTCGATGCGTAGATTTTTGCATCTTCAAAACCATGCTCGTCGAGCATTTTACGGGCCGCACAGGAAAGGTAAGCCAGGTCACCGGAATCGAGTCTTATCCCGTCTAATTTGTGACCTTTTTCTCTTAGCCACTTGCCCACCTTGATAGCGTGGGCGACACCACCTAAGGTGTCATAGGTATCAACCAGAAAAATGCAATTATTCGGCAGGACATGAGCGTACTGCTCGAAGGCGGTCAATTCATCATCGAAAGACATCACCCAGGAATGCGCATGCGTGCCTTTGACCGGAATCCCGTAAAGCCTCCCGGCCAGAAGATTGGAGGTCGCATCGCAGCCGCCGACATAGGCGGCACGACTGGCCGAAAGCCCCCCATCGAAGCCTTGGGCGCGACGCAAACCAAACTCCAGCACAGGCTTCTGCTCGGCGGCAAGTTTGATGCGAGCGGCTTTGGTAGCAATCAATGTCTGAAAGTTGAAAATATTGAGCAGGATGGTCTCGAGCAATTGGCAATGGATGATTGGCCCTTGAACCCTGACCAGAGGCTGATTAGCAAAGACGACCTCGCCTTCACGCACGGCATCGATATCTACTTCCAATTTGAGTTCGCTCAAATAGAACAGAAATTCTTTGCTAAAAATGGGCTTGCCGTCGTTGCCGTTGAGAGCTTCGATGAATTTTAGATCGGCGCCGCTGAAGGAAAAGTTCTGGATCACGTCGACGGCGGCGGCGAGCCCGCAGGCAATGGCGAAGCCTCCCTTAAACGGGTTATTGCGGAAATAGAGATGAAAGACGGCATCTCGGTGCATCGTCTTCGACTCGAAGTAGGCACCGGCCATGGTCAATTGATAGAGGTCGGTCAAACTGGCCAGACTCTGACTGTAGAGCGCGGAAGGTGGCAGCTCTGCCGGCGCCAGTGGCACCAGAGCCTGCGTTTCGGACATTTTGCGCCGTGACTCGCCGGTCGCATCGAGCTTAATATCCATCAGATCAAAATCCATAAAATTTAGCCGCTTATTTTTGAACCGGGGCTAAAGGGCCGGCGTCTACTCTTAAGACAATGTCCTTTGCGCTGGTTAAAGCAAAAGCCTGTTTATTTTGGCATGAGCGGCAGCTTGATATTCTCAAATCATTCACTCTAAAAGCAATTTCAAAATATGGAGCCGATTAATGAAATCGAAATTGAAATTGCCGAAATTAGATTTGCCGCCAAGGCCTAAACTGAATCTTTCGCTCAGGGCCGCTTTTCTGTGCAGCTTTCTGCAGCTAAGCGCCTGGGCTCAGAGCGACTTCGCCGAAGTAAAAGAACTTAGCAAAGAGCAAAATAGAAACGCCGCCGCCGAAGCAGAAACAAAAGCAGAAGCGGCAGGGCAAATAAAAAACAGCCTGCCGTTCAAATACACTGGAAACAAGTATTCGCACAAATTTCATCGACCGCGCTGTCCCTTTTGTCGGTCCATGGCACAGTCCAAGCGGTTGGCCTTCCACTTCCGCTGCCAGGCCATAGCAGCCGGTTACGCACCTTGCAAGTACTGCTTACCGGCGCGTTGGACCACTGTCCAGGCAGCCATACATATAAATTCGCTAAATCCGGAGGATCGCCCTGACCCTAATTTACCCCTTGGCGAGAGTCGGCGAGAGACTGATATATGTAGGCCATAGCGGATAACGACTGCAACGGATTTAGGCAGAGAAAGGCTTGCTTTCGTAGGCTGCTAAAAGGCGCAGAGTAGTGTGGTATAACCGACTCTGAGGGGCAGTTAACAAAGAGCATCTATATGAGTCTTCAAATTCTCGAACAAGATATGGCCAACGCTATTGGCTTTGTCATGGACCGGACCGTCAATCCACCAAAATTTTTGGCCCAGGGCTTCCTGGTATCCAAGAGTAGATTTGTCACCACCGCCGGCAAAATTTTTCACTATACAGAATGCCCCTGGGCTCTTACCATCCACTTCCCACATCCGGACATTACTCTCAGTGTGAAATCGATTGGTCTGCACAATGAGTTTGAAAAACCATTGATGCGTCAGGCCTATCTCTCCCAGACCGGTGCCCCCGGCGAAGTCTTGCCCACCTTACCCAATGATATGGCGCTTCTGGTGGTCGACTCGGTCATGCCGGAATTGATGCCCGAAAAAGTAGCCGAATTGCACCGGGCCATGTCTCTGCCTTTTTCCAATAAAGGTATTGAGACCTCCGGCAATGTACGTGGCCAGGAATATCTCCAGGTTTTGAACGGCTTGCTCGAACAGGGTCGCAGCGGACTCTTCACCCTGATCGACGAATACAACATCCCGATCGCCCGTATGCTCCTGGCTCAGAACACCATTCCCCTCGTTTATTATCAAAGACCGGACTTGCCGCCGGCTTACGCTTTTTTCGAGCTCGCCTACAGACAGCCGGAATATGGTTTTGCCTTCCAACCGGACGGCGACTTTGCCTGGCCTGATGCGGCGCCGATTGGTGCACCGGCAGACCGCCTGGTCTGGGAAGCGATGCGTCGCGCCAACGAAATCCCGGGCATCATGAACAGTCTGGGCGGCAAGGATGCTCGCTATCAAAAGACAGTCCAGCAATACGATCCAAGCACCTCCTCTGAAGAAATCCGCTGGATGGCCGGCCGGCTCTGGGATTGCCTGGATGGTTATCTGACTTTAGAAAAACTGTCCGAGCGCTGCGCCGCCGACACTTATACTTGCTTGATCGCGGTACGCGAGCTGCAAAATCGCGGCGTCATTTCACCAATAAACAAGCGCACCCCCTTGCATTGCAACGGCAGTCTAGGCAATCCGATCACTTCGCACACTGACTTCGAAGTGCACAATTGGGACAACTTACAGGCCTTCTATCTCGACCCGCTTTCGGCCAAACCGATCTGGCTACAGGGCAATTACTTCGGCTCAGCAAGCGCTGTTCAACCGAAGAACATGCTGCACACGGTCAATGTACCTGTGGAAGCAGCCGGTGCTCTGATCCTCAAAGACTACAAGCTGATCGGCTTGCATAGCGGCCCGCAGACGGTAAAAGCAGGACAGGCGGCTCCGCCGGTCAAATGCTGGCAGTTTATGTGGATGGGCGCTCTGCTCGATATGAGTACGAAGAAATTGCGCAGCGCCACCGAAGCGGACAGCGCTGAAGAAGCCGGTCTCGGTCTTTTACGCTCAAAGCTGGACTCGGAAGCGGTGACGCCACCGGCTACCACTACAGAGCGGATCATCTGCCCGGTCTGCTTTTCGACAAATCATGATTATGGAAAGTGCGCCAGCTGCGGAGCCCTCATCGAAGCACCGCCTCCCGGCCCGGACACCAGCACCGTCAAAGGCAAGGCCGAGCACGCCGTCAAAAAAGTACAGGCCAAAACCGGTCTGACCAAAAAGCAATTGATCATTGCCGCATCTATACTTGGTCCGCTCTTTTTAATGACCCTGCTCATGCTGCCAAAACCAGCGCCAGTAGCCCCACCGACGACGACAGCCGCCGGTGGTACAGGCGGAGCTGCTGCGCCACCCCCGCCGGCTCATGAAAGCTCGGACAAGGCCACAGTGATCGCCTCTAAATCGGCCGGTTTCCGCATCACCCCGATGCCCGACTGGTGGTATGAAGACACCTCCGAGCTGACCAAGCCAAACGCCTCATTCGGAGCCTATTCCGAACGCACCAATCAAAAATTGCTATTCGTCAAATTTGACGATATGTCCCCCGTGGCAAATCTACAAGCGTTTGTCGGCCGTCCGCCTTATCTGACCGACGGAGCCGTTCTGATGGCCTCCAAAGACGATCCGATTATCGAACACGGTGAACAAGTACTGGGCGACAGCACCGTCAAATGGCTGGTAGACCGCTGCTACGACAAGGACGGCGTTGAAGCTCGCATCTTCATGGCCGCCTTCCCCGCCGTCGAAACCGGCAAATCCTTCCTTGTCATCGGCCAGAAATTCGATCCAAAATCAACAAGTGGCTTCGACTATCAAGTCGCGCTTGCCACTATCGACCAACTGGCAAGCGACCGCACCGCCCTGGCCAATCAGAAAAAGCTGGCCACTCCCGACGGTGAAACACCAGCGCAAGCCGCAGCTGATGCCAGAGCCGCCAGTGATGCCGACGACGATGAAGATGGACCGAAGAAAGTAGCCTCGGCCAAAGATGTCGAAGATTTCTTCGCCTCAGTCAAAGAGAACGTCCAGAGCAATCTGGAACTGCCTGAATGGGCGCAAGAAGAGCTAAAAAAGGACAAAGCCGAGCGTAAGAAATGGAAAGTACGTCTGACCATCGGTATCGACAAGGCCGGCAATCTCAAGCGCCTCGAGAAGCAGGAAATACCGGACGAAGATATCGAGAAAATCTCCAATTCTCTGGAAAACGCTGTCCGTGCGTCTGCGCCTTTCAAAGACGTGCCCAACTTCAAGAGTATGGAATTGAAATTTGTAGTCAAACTCTCGGGCAAGAAATTGAAAGTCGAGAAGAGCGAAGATTCAGCGACGCTCTAGGTTTACAGCAAATCAGAAGAATAGATGCCCTAAACTTCGCTGAGCTCGCTGCCGGGAAAATAATGCGAAAGTATCTGCTTGTAGGTCTGGCCCTGCATGGCAAAGCCCTGGGCCCCCGTCTGCTGAAGACCGACACCATGACCAAAGCCGAGACCGTGAATCGTCAAATTGGAAAGCAGGCCGAGAGCGTCGAAACTTTGATCAAAAAATAGACGGGCGCTATTCAGACGAGCCAGCTTCACTTCAGGATTGGCGAAGGCTTTGCGGATGACAAGCTCCTTGCGAATCGTCCAATCGCCGCTCGAGGTCTTGATTTTGAGCGCCATAGCCACGCCGGAAACTCCGCGCTCCGTCACTTCCAGACCTTTGATATGGCCAAACTTATGCCCCGCCGGTGGTATCACAAACGCAGCGCTATCCCTGGCCTGGGCCAGGGTCTCGACGGCATGGTGCAAATGCGCTTCCAGAGAATGAGCCGGGATGCTCACGGTCCAGGCAAATTTAGAGGAAAAAAGGTCAGCACTGACGGCGGTATCATTTTGTTTTTTAGCGGCAAACAAGTAGCGCAAAAAATCCTCGCTGCCCACTTTTGGCTTGAGCCCGGGATAGCGCCCTTCCGGCACGCCGGCCAAATAAGGAATTGGAGGCGGCGGAAAAGCACCGGTGAGCGGATCCGAAAAACAATTTTCGTAATTTTCGGTGTGTCCGCCGGCATTGGAACTGAAAAGCGCCAGAATAGGTTTGCCTTGATATGTCAAAATTTGCGAGCCGCGACCGCCGGCTCCCTTTTCGGCACCGCTGGCTCCGGTAGCTTCAATGGCCCGCTCGATGCGCACATCGACGCTGCCACCCGATCCGGCGAAATACTGACAGCATAAAAAAGAATCGCAAACATTGACGTGGTCGGCAGCATGCGAAATGCGCGGATTGAGCGCATAGGTGCGCGCTGCTACCGCCTGGCACTTAAGCGCTTCGGCATGATAGCTGGCGGGCATCTCTGAGCTCAAGACTCCGCGCAAATAATCATCAAGCGAAAGCCGCACGGAGAGCCTGAGCGCAGCACCACGGCGCTCGATTTTCAGATCGCCCGGATAAGTCGGATGAGCGCCGCCCCCGGCGCGGCGTAGCGAGTCGACCTGGATCGGTTTTGCTGATTTGACAAAAAGAGGCAGCTCGGCCGCTGGGACCACGTTACCGGTCAAAAGCAAACTGACTCCGCCGCCCGGTCCGGACTGAATTCTTACTTTCAGAGCTGTGCCGATGTTTAAAGCGCGGGCGGCATCGCCATTTTCCCCGCCAGAGCTTGCCTGCATTGGCGCCGCCGAGCTGAGGACGATTTCGCCTTGATCCAGCGAGCTCAGCTCTAAATTGGTAATACCGACCCAGATTTGCATTTTAGAAAAGTGGCGGAGCAGGAGGGACTCGAACCCCCAACCCCTTTCAGGGCAGCCGCTTTCAAGGCGGTGTCTTCATCCAGCCAGGTCTGCTCCAAGTTAACCCAGAATGCATTTGTCGAAATACATAGTTGCACTGCGATTTTGATATTCTACAAGTTGCAGGGCCGGGGGGCAAATAATCCGGCGCGATAAATTTACGAGAAGGCTTTTCAAGATGAAACCTAAAGATCGCCTCGACAATTTACTGATCGAAAGGGCGCTCTTTTCCAGTCGCGAAGCAGCTCGCACTGCCATCATGGATGGTGCCATTATCGTCAACGGCACGAAAATAACCAAAGCCGGTACCTCCACCGCCACTGACGCCATAATCGAAATCATCAAAAGTTACAATCTCTGTCCCTACGTCAGCCGTGGTGGCCTGAAACTCGAAAAGGCGCTCAAGTATTTTAGCGTCGAGGCAAAAGGGCGCATCGCCATTGATGGCGGTGCATCGACAGGCGGTTTCAGCGATTGTCTTTTGCAAAACGGGGCAGCGCGGGTCTATGCAGTCGACGTCGGTCACGGCCAACTGGACTGGAAGCTGCGACAGGACGATCGCGTCCGGGTACTGGAGCGCGTCAATCTTCGCAATTTAAAAGCCCAGGATCTATACGAACACGGCGATCAAAAGGCCGACCTCGCCGTCATGGATGTCTCCTTCATTTCGGTGACGAAGACCTTGCCGGCACTTTTTGAGCTACTTACGCCTTCGGCTTTTGAACTTGTCGTCTTGATCAAGCCGCAGTTTGAGGCGGGCCGGCAAAAGGTTGGAAAAGGTGGAGTAGTGAGGGATCTGACCACTCACATCGAAGTACTGGATAGCGTTATCTCATTCATTCAAAGCACCGATCTCAAACCACGCTATGTCCAAATCGGACTTACCTTTTCTCCCCTCAAAGGTCCTTCCGGTAATATCGAATATTTGCTTTATTTGAAAGGCGAAGAAACTCTCACTCTCGGCGGCGAAAATTGCGGGCTCAAGCAATTACCCTTCGACGCCAAAACCTTGACCGAGCAGATAGCTAGAGAAGCTTTCGAAAGCCTGGGCGCTCCTTAGATAATACTGTGTCAGAATTTTTGTCAGACTTCTTCGAGTATTAGATGGAACTTTTTAAATTCTTCGATCGCCACAAGCGATCCGGTCAAAAGCGCTCCGGCTTCCTCAGGCGAGACACCGGCACAGACAGTGGTAAGCAATTCGCCGTAGCTAATGCCCGGTCTATCGAGCATCAGCTGGAGAAGTTGCATGGCCACGTCGCCCACTTCCAAAAACCGCGCCTCAAGGGTGCTGGCATCGCGAAAGACAATAACCCCGACTGGAGCGGCACAGGCTTTTACCGCTTCGACCGTTAACTTCTCGCCTTCTTTGATCGCCAGGGCAATAGCTGGAATATCAAAATGATAATTACGCGCCGCGATGGCACTGGTCAAGACAGGTGACAGAGAAGCAAATTGAGCCGCCTGAGCGGCGTCGCCGTCTGAAATATTTTCGGTCTTGTTTCTTTCATCTGCACTTTTACTTTTAATTTTGACCTTCGTCGAAACGTCTGCTTCCACTTGTTCGAGCACAAGCAGCTCGATCCACTCGTAGTCGGCAAGTTCGGCCAGGAATGGATAGCGCCTGATCAGCTTGGGACAGTGTTCGGCCAGATAAAGGCCAAACTTTTCAGCGGCACGGTTGAGATTGTAATGTCGCGGCGGCGTCGCGGCGAAATAATCGAGGGCGCATTCTTTGAAATTTTTGCCGAGTAATTTATGAATGATCGGAAAGATCGAAGCCATAAGATCGAAACGACCGATCTCAATCAGCGAACTATAGAGCTCGATACCTTTCTCGTCGAAGTTCGGCGCAGAAGCGTCGCTAAGCGTTTCGCCAGGGTCGTTGCTAAGATTTCGGCCGATCTCCTGGCCAAGATCTCTGTCAGAGCCACGCCGCCGGCTTATCAATGTAGCCATTTGAGCCTGGATGAAGTTCAGCTTCGTGCCGCTGCCCATTAGCTCAAGCGCTCTTCGAAAGAGCGGCGGGCAGTACACCCGGCTGCGATGCCAGAACAATTTGTCTGATCTTATCGAGCTCGGCAATGACGGTTTCGAAAGATTCCGGGTAGTTTTGATCCCGCTCCAGCAAAACCGCCTTGCAATCAGTATGCTTCAAAGCATAGGCGAGTAGATCGAAAACCGGCTCGATGACGTCAGCACCGTGGGTATCAATGAGAAGATCGCCGCGACGACTGTGACCGGCGACATGCATTTGCACAACGCGCTCGAGGGGCAGGTCGTCGATAAACTTGTAGGGATCGAAATTGAGATTGATCGAATTGACATAGACATTGTTCACGTCGAGCAGCAAACCACAATCTGCTCCCTCGAGTATCTGCCAGATAAAGTCGGCCTCTTGCAGATGCGATTCGGGCATGTGCATGTAATAGGAAATATTTTCCAGGAGCAGCGGACGCCCAACCAGAGCTTGCGCCTCGCGAGCTCTGGCAATCACATGTTTGACTGTCTCCGCCGATAGTGGCAAAGGTAAAAGATCATGGAGGTAAAAGCCGTCGATAGAGGTGAAACAGAGATGATCCGTCCACCATGGCGCCTCAATGAAATCAAGCAGGCCAACCAACGTGCTCAGATAATCTTTGTTCAGAGGGTCGGAACTGCCGACCGAAAGGTTGACGCCGTGCGTCACGATGGGGAAGAGGCTCTTGGCCTTTTCCAGACGGCTTTTAGCATGCCCGCCCAGATCCATATAATTTTCCGGAACGATCTCCAGCCAGTCGATACTGGCGGAACTGGCAAATATCTCGTCTGCTAGCTCTCTTCTAAGTCCAAGCCCGACGCCTAAATAGGGCATCTTGGCTTTAGCGGCGATGAAATCACTGCTCATTAGACAGGGCTACAACTCCAACATTGTCAGTCCGCCAGTGAGCGCGGAAGCGCTCGACTGATCTTGGTTAGCTCTTACTTAGCTTCTTTGGCGGCTTCTTTAGCTTTGCAAGAACCTTCTTTACCTTTGCAGGAGCCTTCTTTGCCTTTCTCGGCTTTGGCTTCTTTTTTGTGGTGTTCTTTTTTGGTTGTTTTTTCGGTTTTTTCGGTCTTTGTTTCTTTGACTTCAGTCTTGCTGGTGTCAGTTGCGGCTTTGTCTTCGGCCAGAGCGGCTCCGCCAACGGCGAGTCCGAGTACGGCGGCCAAGGCTACGGCCAATTGTGTCTTCTGCATTTGCAATCTCCCAAAGTTGTATACAAGTCCAACTACTTAATTGTGGGCACTTTTGTCCATTCAAAGAAGGTTGAACACAGTCATCATGCTAGGACAGCCTGATTAAGGACAACCCATACTTGAGTTATGGTTGTGTAAAATCTGGAGGAGCAAGCCTGGCTTAGCCTGTAGAGCTGCAAAGCTTCTTAATAAAGTTTTGCATAAGATAGAGATACTTTACGTGGCCCTATTTTATAAGACACTGCAGCGGAGAACTGAAACAATCCTTTTATATGGGTTTGGCCCTTATCAATAGCGGCATAATTGTTGTAGTTGCCCGGAATGATCTAGTAAGCTTTAGCACGGACCTTTATATAAGATAAGTTAGATGACTCAGACGACCGTCCATTCCTACTTTCAGCAAATCCTCAGAGACTGGGTAGAAAATGGTCGCTTCCCCGATACGACTGTCGAAGCCTGTGCACCCTCCCTGGCCATGAAGCTGGGACTGCCGCAGGACAAAGTAACCTTCGACAATTTCATCCACTCCAGTCAAACCGCCGACTGGTGCCTGCGTCCGCTCGACTACGGCAATACTCTCAAAGGTACGCTCTACTTATACTTGCCGACCAAGTGGAGCGAATTTCAAAAAATTGAAAACGCCACTCAGGTAACCGACGGCAAATTTATCCGCCAGACCATTTATTTGCTCGACAAGGCCGACTGGCAAAAAAATCTCCCTGATTTTTTCCAGCAGGGAGATGTCAGTGGCTTCGTATATTATTTGATCTCCGCCCCGGCTTTTCACCAGTGGATATGTTGCGTGGAAGAACCGACCCGAGTCTGGCTGTTCGCTTTTTACACGGCCGAAGACAAAGTGCTGATCACTAAAGCAGATGCAAGCGATCAGGCCTCACTCGAATTGCAATTGACCTCTTTGATCAATTCAAACCCCTGGTATGGATTTGTCAGGACAAACTAAAAAGCCCGCCGTCATTTACCTGCATGGTTTCGCCTCGGGTATCGGGTCGACCAAAGCGCAATATTTCCAAGATCGTTTGCTCAAAGCCGGCTACGAACTAGCACTGCCGGATCTGAACGTGCCAACCTTCTCCGACATGACTCTTTCGGCGCAGCTCGAAAAAGTCGAAACGGTAGCGCGCGACTTCGCCGAAGGGCGGGATTTGATTTTGATTGGCTCCAGTCTCGGTGGCTTGCTGGCAACAATTGCCTCGCAAAAACTGAAGAGCAGATCGTTGAAAGTACAAAGGTTGATTTTGCTCGCCCCCGGATTTGGTATCAAGGAGCGGTGGCAGGAATTGATCGGAGCCGAAGAGCTGGACCGGTGGCGCAAAACAGGCAGTAAGAGCTATTTTCACTATGGCTTGAAAAAAGAACTCGGTCTCAAATACTCCTTCATCGAAGATCTGAAAAATCATCAGACCGATGATTTGAAAATAAATTTGCCCACGCTTGTTTTTCATGGCATCAAAGACGACACCGTACCAATTGAAAAGAGCAAGAGATTTGCCGCTCTCAACGGCGACCTAGTCGAATTGCATGAACTGGTAGACGGTCACGAATTGATTGCGAGCTTGGCTGTGATGTGGGACAGAAGTGCAAACTTCATGAAAGAGTAGAATCCCGCAGTCAGAGCCATCTACAACTATCCGATAAATAATTTGCATCAAAATTAGTGATACCGCATACGGTGTCATCAGCAGCGCTGTTCATGGACGACAATCCGGTTCAATCGACCCAACCAACGACTGAAGGGAGCGGACCCGACACGCCAGATGAGTGTCGGATAACAAAAGCGAAGAGGCCCGAAATAAATTCGAGCCTCTTTTGCTTGAGCTAGATTGTCAGCTTGAATGTCACAACGACATCTTATCTATATAGTTTTCGTTATAGTTTTCGTTAGCGATGGCTCTATAGACAGGGTCGTAAGTCAGAGAATCTCGAACTAGGACATTCCGCCTTCGCCGCCGGCGGCGGGGGCTGCTGTTGCTTTTTTGGTAGCGCGCTTAGCAGCTGGTTTTCTCTTAGCGGCTTTTTTAGGAGCGGCTTTCTTAGCTACGCTTTTTTTAGCAGTAGCCTTTTTGGCTACTGTTTTTTTAGCGGCGGCTTTTTTAGGAGCAGCTTTTTTAGCTACGGTCTTTTTGGCAGCAGCTTTTTTAGGAGCGGCTTTCTTAGCTACGGTCTTTTTGGCAGCGGCTTTCTTCTTAGGAGCGGCTTTCTTGGCAGCAGCTTTCTTAGGAGCAGCTTTCTTAGCTACGGTTTTCTTAGCAGCGGTTTTCTTAGCAGCGGCTTTCTTAGGAGCGGCTTTTTTGGCTACTGTCTTTTTGGCAGCGGCTTTTTTAGGAGCAGCTTTCTTAGCGGTTGCTTTTTTGGCAGCAGGCTTTTTAGCGGTTGCTTTTTTGGCTGTTGCTTTTTTAGCAGTGGTTTTCTTAGCGGCTTTCTTAGGAGCTGCTTTCTTGGCGGCTTTCTTCGGCTTAGCAGCCGCGACTTCGCCTTCTTCGGCTACGGCAGCGGCAGGATTAGCTCTGCGTGCTGTTGCCTTTTTCTTCTTAGCTGGTTTCATTGCCATTTAATTTTCTCCCTTAGTATTCGTCTGGGGTGGATAAAGAAGGACAGTTTCATTTCCGGCTTTCGGGCTGAAATTTTGCTGCTGGTTCCCTTTTATTTCACCTTCGTCGTTTTAAGAGCAATCAACTGAAAATTGCGTTGCTCTTTTTTCCTGTCACACCACACGCAACTTAGAGTACCTTTCAATTGGATAAATTGCAATATATAGATCTGCACCGAACTGACCTGTAGATGATCTCAAAGAGCTAATCGCTGCACATATCAAAAAGCGATGATACAGATAAGACTGGCTTGTCATGCCGATTGATGTCTATCACACTTTTTTGAAGTGGTATCACTTTTGCTCATAGATCAGTCGGAAAAATATTTTTCCAAATTTGCAATTTTCTGTTTGCAATTTGCAAAACAATTACTTTTCAGTTTCAAAATAGACTTCGATGCATTTTCGATGACACTAAAAAATCGCCTCGCGAGAAAATGAAAAATGGATCTGACGTCGGCGAAAACTTTCGAAATTGAAAAATCAGATCAGCGGATCTCGAGCGTCGCAACCGAAACAAACGACACGCGGAGATATCAAGCGATGCCGCAAACTCCGCCAGGAGAAGCATTTTGTCTTTCGGCCGGAAAGAAATCAAAACGCTTTGCAATATTTTGGCGCCGGACAAATGGACATTTACCTCTCAGATAATGACCTTTGCTCGCAACAGTCGGGGAAAATCAGGGCAGGCGAGAGTTGCCGACAAAGCCGAAGGCGGATCTGAATCCCTCGTTCTGGATTTCTTTCAGTTCATGAAAATCGATCACATCGTGATCGATCAGGCGCTCATACTCGCCTGGTAGGGTACAGGGCGCGGGATTGCGGCCGGGGTTGTCCGTACACACGGCGATCGCTACACCGGCCTCACGGCAGCGTGTGAAGACCGTACGCAAGTCGGAAAAGTCTTTCAATACACCAGTCTGACGATAGCTGGTCGGACAGACTTCGAGAGTGATCTGTCGCTTAGCCAGATCCTTGAGCATCTCCGGTTTAGAAATGGGGATGTGGATACCGTGACCGATGCGATCGAGGGTGGCGAAAAATCTGGGATCGACATTGTCGATACTCGTCTCACCAAGATGGCACGTAGTCTTCAGTCCCGAGGCCCTGGCCTTGGACATCAGCTTGATCCAATCTTCGGTGCGCTCGGTGTTGATTTCCGGTCCGGCCAGATCGACGCCTACGACCGGACCGAGATTGTCCTGCGCACATTTGAGAATGGCGTCATTGATCGCCTTGGGCAAACGACGATCGAAACAGATTATCTGTTTCACAGTGATTGGATACTCGGCCGGTCGGACATTTGCCGAAATCACTTCGACGATTTCATTCATCTGACCAAGACGCTTCGCTTCGCTAAGCTTGTGATCAGTGCGAAAATACGGGTTGTAGCGCAATTCGAGATATTGCAAATTTTCGAACGTATAAGCGCCGCGACAGAGACGCAGGCAAAAATAGGGGAGATGTTCGAGACTTTGCAGTTCCTCGACAAGTGAGTGGATCTTCACAAACTCTTCCAGTGTTCGACAAGGTCTGGTGAACCAGTTATAAAAACCGTCGTAATCGGGAAAGTAATTGAGGACGGGATGATCCTGCCGCTTCAAAAACTTGTAGATGATCCGAGGATGCAGCGCTCCACCCAAATGTCTGTGAAGGTCCGCATATAATGCCATCGCTGTGCCGCCTTTGTTAATTGATAGTCTCTATAGGGCATTTGCCACGCAGAGAGCTATTTGAAAACAAAATTTGATTTTGAGGGCGAGAATTCTACTTTCAGTACTATATATATAGTTCGTTTTTTATTCCCCAACAAGCGACGACTTAAACTCATGCCCGCTTCACCGACAAGAAAATCCCCAAAGAGCGATTTCCTCAACCGAATCGGCAGTGCTCTGGCTCTGGCAACAGCACTATCCGCTTCGGCAAATCTCAAGGCCGGCGTTGCTCAGGGCGCCGATCCGGTAGTCGTTATGCAAACCACCAGAGGGACGATGGCGATCCGCGTCTATGCGAGTATGGCGCCAAAAACCGCCAGCAATTTTTTAGACCTGGTCAGCCGCGGATTTTATGACGGCAAAACATTTCACCGCGTCGAGTCCTGGTGCATCCAGGGCGGCTGTCCGTTCGGCAATGGTCAGGGCAGCTTCACCGACCCAGATACCGGTCAGACAAGATACATCCCCCTCGAGATCAATCGCAAACTCGGCCACTATGCCCCCGGTGTCGTCGCTATGGCTCGCTCTTCAAATCCAAATTCGGCAAGCTGTCAGTTTTACATTCTCAAAAAAGCGATGCCTCAACTAAACGGTCAGTACGCCGTTTTCGGAGGCGTGATACAGGGGCTGAATACCATCTATGGCATCGGTCCCGGCGATCGGATCATTCATGCGGAGATAGCCAGCAACGGCGGCGGCGATAATCAATCTTCATCTGAAACAAATCAAAATCCAAGACAGGGCTCAGGACAGGAGCCGACCCCGACACCATCTCAGGGCGGCGGCAGCGGCTTTTGATCTTGCCCTAAAGCATGGCCATGATCGCTGTGGCATCGCCGCCGAGCGCAGTCAGGCGACCATCCTTGATGATGCCCCGATCTTCGAGCCAGGCTTCAAACTCCGGAGCTGGACGCAGATTGAAAATTTCGCGCAACGCCGCCGTATCATGAAAACTCGTGCTCTGATAGGAGAGCATCACATCGTCGCCCATCGGCACTCCCATGAAATAGTTGACCCCGGCGGCGACCAGAAGCATCGTCAAATTTTCCAGATCGTTTTGATCGGCGGCCATATGATTGGTGTAGCAAGCATCGATGCCCATCGGTAGTCCGAGCAATTTGGCCATGAAGTGATCTTCGAGGCCGGCCCGGATCATCTGTCTGCCGTCGGCCAGATATTCCGGGCCGATGAAGCCAACCACATCATTGACGAGAAACGGATTGAAACAACGTGCCAGTGCATAACAGCGAGCTTCCATCGTGAGCTGGTCGGCACCATTGTGCGAAAGGGACGAAAGCTCGGATCCCTGACCGGTTTCAAAATACATCGCCCTTCTGGCATTTTTATCTTGAGAAGGACCGTACATTTTTTCGCCAAGTTGATGAGCCTGACTTAAGAGTGCGTTGTCTATGCCAAAGGCCCGGTTACCCTTTTCACTACCGGCGATGCTCTGAAAAATCAGTCCGGCCGGAGCACCTGCTTCGATCGCTTTGATTTGCGTGGTGACATGGGAGAGCACGCAGTTTTGCGTCGGTAGCTCAAGCGCTCTGATTAACTTGTCGGTTTCCTGCAGGAGTCTTCCAACCGTATCGGCCGTATCGTAAACAGGATTGATGCCGATCACCGCATCGCCGATACCAAAAGATAGACCTTCAAATATGGAAGCGCGAATGCCCTCGATTGCATCGGCGGGATGATTTGGTTGCAAGCGGGCCGACAGCCTACCCGGCAAACCGAGCGTAGTATTGGCTTTTGCCACCACCCGACATTTGCGCGCCGCCAGGACAAGATCCATATTGGACATAATCTTGGTACATGCCGCCGCCATTTCACCGGTCAAGCCATTCTGGATTTTTTCTATTGCGGTAAGCGTCGTCTCATTGCTGAGCAGAAATTCACGCAGGTCGGCCACGGTCCAAGCTTTGATCTGCTGGTAAGCGACTTGATCGAGATTGTCGGCGATGATGCGGGTCACTTCGTCGACTTCATAATCGACAACGGGAGCTTCATAGAGATCGCCCAGAGTAAGCTCGGACAAAACTACCTTGGCAGCTACTCGCTCGCGTTCGCTGCCGGCTGCGATCCCGGCCAGGCGATCGCCGGATTTTTCTTCACCGGCCCGGGCCAGTACTTCCTTTATCGAAGCAAACTGATATTTGCGGCCGCTCACTGTGGTGGTTAATTGCATGGTAAAAATTTTCGCAAAAAAAATAGATGTGGTTAGTGTAACCTAAGCGCCATGAATGAAGATCGAGAGCTAGATCGAGAAGAAAATCGAAAGCCAGGCCGCAAGCAAGAGCCCGGTAGCGAGAGCCAGGCTCACCAGCCAAACGTCAATGGCAGCCAGGCGCTCAAACACTTGCAGAGCACCACTCCGGCTCGCATCGGTGTCGGCCGCAAAGGTGGCACGCGTCCGCCGACAAAAGCCATGCTCGCCTTCCTCGCCGATCATGCCGAAGCCCGCGACGCGGTGCAAAGCAATCTTTCCGCAGAGTTCGTCGAAAGATTTTGCCGACAATACGACTGCACCTTAGTCGACAGCTCGGCGGGCAGTCGGCAGGATTTCGTCCTCTTCCCGCCGCGCGGCAAACGACTCAGCGATGCTGCACTGTCTGGATTGAAAGCAAAATTGAAAGCGGCCGATGTCCAGATCGTAATCTCGGATGGCCTATCCGCTCTCGCCGTCGAAGAAAATTTGCCCGACCTCTATCCGATGCTGCTCGATGGATTTGAAGGGCTGCACATCTCGCTGTCATCTCCGGTCATGGTGCAGTGGGGAAGAGTGGCGGTAGCTGATCAAATCGCCCACGCCGCTCCGGCAAAAGTAGCAATCAATTTGATCGGTGAACGGCCGGGACTTAGCTGTGCCAAAGGTCTTTCCGCTTACATCACTTTCAATCCCAATCCGGCTACGACAATCAGCTCGGATCGCACAGTCATCTCCAATATTCACGATGGTGGTACACCGGCTATCGAGGCCGGTGCTTTCATCGTCAAAGTCGTCCAGCGCATTTTGAAAGAGGGCGTTTCCGGCGTCAGATTGCAGGCACTGGGCTGACATAGATGCATGACCGGAACAGACTTTTAAGCGTCGGCATCGATATCGGTACGACGACAACGCACCTGGTTTTGAGCAGCCTGTCCTTCGGCAATGTGGCTCGCCCGACCCAGATAAACAAGCTCGGCATTGTAGACAAGGAAATCCTTTTTCAGAGCACTATTTATGAAACGCCACTTCAGTCGGACGGTACTATCGACGCAAAAGCCGTGTCCGCTCTGATCGAAACCATATACAAGGAAGCGGCAAATCAGCTCGGACCGGATCTTGACATTAGTCTCGTGCAGACCGGAGCGGTAATCATCACCGGCGAATCGGCAGCGAAAAGAAACGCCGAGGCGGTCTGTCAGGCGGTGGCGAAATTTGCCGGGGAATTTGTCGTCGAATCGGCCGGCGCTAATTTAGAAAGCATTCTGTGCGCTCGGGGATCGGGCGCGCAAACACTTTCAAAGCTAGAGGGCATCGATGTTTTGAGCATTGATATCGGCGGCGGTACCAGCAATATTGCTCTTATTGAAAGGGGCGAAATTACAAAAGTAGGAGCGCTCGCCCTCGGTGGACGAGCAATCAGATTTAAGGACGGCCGGATCGAGCAGGTCAGTGAAGTGGCCGCCCAAAAGCTTGGTCGAAACCTTGCAGGTGTGCTCGAAAGCGAGTCGCAGCAAGACCTCGATCGTCTCGCCCGGTGGATGGCGGCGGAAATTTTAGATGTATGCAAACAACAAAAAGAAGCTGGACCCGAGGCCAAAATCTCCAGTCTCTGGTTGACCGAAAGCAACTTCCCAGGCCATGAAATCGACCGCGTGATTTTCTCAGGCGGGGTAGCCGAACTGATGAAGGAAGACCGGGAGAGGCGGGGGAAGCGAGACGATCCGGAAGGCGCAAGCAAGCGAGCGAATCGCTTCAATGACTTCGGCCCTTATCTGGCCCGAGCTATTAACCAAGCGCTCGCGGATAGTGGCATCACCCACAGTTTCGCTGAGAACGCAATCAGAGCAACGGTGCTCGGGGCCGGCATGCACACTTTGCAGCTGAGCGGCTCGACAGTCGGTTATGGCGAAGATTCGCTGCCGCTTCGCAATCTGCCACTGCTTAAAATCGATGTCAGTGAGAGCGCTCTGATCCCGATCTATATACAAAAGATACTGACTCTAAAAGAAATCGATTGGCAAAAAGAAAATGTCGCTTTTGCCCTCCAGGGTCTGAGCGTCGGACAGCTGCAATACACGCGGATCAAAGCGTTGGCCGAGCAGCTAGCTCTGGTTGCGGCCGACCTTTCTGCTCCAAACTGCCCACTGGTCCTAACAATCGATCAAGATATCGCCATGGCTCTCAGTCAGCTTTTAAAGAGGCTCCTGCCTGATAAAAGAATAATTACGGTGGACGGGATCACTGTCGAAGACGGGGACTATCTCGACATAGGTAAACCAGTCAACACTTTGGGCGATCCGAATACGCGCACCTTACCGGTGGTCGTCAAAACGTTGATATTTTACAAAAACTGAATTTGGTGGCAGAATTGCAACCTGTATTGGATTGAGGAATCAACGATGAAATTAAAGGCACTTTTGGTAGTTGCAGCAATCGCCGTATCTACTCTCGCTCTCGGAAGCCAAGCACAAGCGGAAGACGGCAAAATCAAAACCGGCGCCAAGAAAGTCGGTAATGCCATCATGTGGGCACCCCGCAAAATCGGCCACGGCATCAGCGCCGGCTGGCACAAAATGACCGGTAAATAAATAATCCCTGATTCGTTTTTCGACCTCAGTCGAAACGACATTTCAGAGTCAATGCATAATTGAGCCTGGCCAGGTATTCAGCTCTCGGTATATTCTGAGCGTTGAAACTGGCCAGGTGTTTGTTTACATACTGAGAATCGAGGAGGACGAAGCCTCTTTCCTTGAGGCGCTCGATTAAAAAGACCAGGCAGACTTTCGACGCATCGGTGGCACGATGGAACATCGACTCACCCATGAAGGCGCCACCAATGGCGACACCATAAAGACCTCCAACAAGAGCCCCTTTTTGATCATAGGCCTCCACCGAATGCGCCAGCCCATGCTGGTTTAGATAACTATAAACAGCGACAATCTTTTCAGTGATCCAGGTCGTGTCGCGATCGGCACAAGCCCACATCACATCTTCAAAGCAACCATTAACGCGGATATCGTAGATGCCCTGACGGCATGTGCGCAGCAAGCGCTTGCTGGCGTGAAATTGAGCGAAGTCGATGATACAGCGCGGATCGGGACTGTACCAGTCGATAGTGCCATCATCGTTGCCCATCGGAAAGATGCCCTGACAGTATGCGCGCAGCACGATTTCCGGATTGAAATGCGGCTCGAAAACCGGCGGGGCTGCTTGTGTTCCGGACATGATTGCGAGGAGCTCCAGATTAGCGATTAGCGACGCTTATTATTATTGACGTTGTGGACAGGATTGCTTGTACTACTTGTACTAAATGTACGGATAAAACAAAGGATGTTTTTGAGATCGTCGTCCGAGAGACGTTGTCGTGAAAAAGGCGGCATACCGCGCTCGGGCGAGCCACGGCGGACAAAATTGATAAAGGTCTTATCCTCCGCGTACTTTTTGAGAAAGGCCTGCCCCTTCAATGGTTTATCACCATTCAAGGCATTTTCACCGCGGGCATGACAGCCAATGCAAGTCGCTTTGACAAAGAGCTCCTGACCAATGACGATGCGTGCCGCATTGCCCCCGCTCTCAGGTTCAGCCTGCGACTTTGCCCCAGCACTCCCGACGCTTCGAGCAGGCCCCCGGCTCGATTGGACAAGCGATTTGGAGACCGCCATGGAGACCGATTTGGAGACAGCCCTGGAAACTGGCGGGGCCACCGATTTGAGGCTCTGGTCTCCGGCGCAAACGGCCGGTATAGCGCTCAGGCCAAACAGGATCGACAAGAGGCAGAGGCGCTGCAGGCCATTGGAGAAAAATATAGACGGCAAGCCGGTTGGTGCAAAGCGCATAACAATCAGATCCAGACAAATTTGATCACTATCGACAACTATCGAATCACGATTGAATACCTATTCGAGAGCAGCGAGATATTCCGGGAAGTTGAATTGATAAACCTTGAAGCAAAATTCCAGATTATTTTCCATCATAACTTCAGAGCAGGAAGCGAGCTGAAAAAAACCGCGATAATCAGGCAGGAAAGCATCGCAATCGAATTGATGACGCACCAGCGTTAAATAAAGCAGGCCGCATTTTTCATGCTGCATCGCCTCGGCATAGACCTGACCACCGCCGATCACAAAAACACGGTCGACCGGACCGCGCGACAAAATAGTCAGGGCAGCGTCCAGGGAGTCGGCTTTGAAAACACCCTGGGGCAGAGAATAATCAGCGTTACGCGTCAAGACGACATTGACCCTATTTTTAAGAGGGCGATAACCGGCTGGAATAGATTCCCAGGTCTTACGACCCATAATTACGGCATTGGTAACATCGGGCACGGGTGTCGCGGATGTAAGGTCGCGAAAATATTTTAGGTCGGTGGAAATACGCCAGGGCAGTTGGTTATTTTTACCGATGCCTCGGTTGAGGTCGGTGGCGACAATGATGTCAAACTTAGCCCGCAAAATTCTCGCCTTTAAACAGCCACAGGAAACTTGATAAAGCCCTGGTGGACATAATCACTGAGCACGAAATCTTCGAACTTCAGATCAAAAAGCGGTTTGTTGGCCACCTGTACCGAAGGCAATTTACCCGGCTTGCGCTGCAACTGCTGATGGAGACCATCGAGATGATCGAGGTATATATGCGCATCTCCGAAGGTATGCGTCATGATGCCCGGCGTCAGGCCGCACTCTTGAGCCATCATGATATTGAGCAGGGCATAACTGGCGATATTGAAGGGCACGCCAACGGCAAGATCGGCCGAGCGCTGATAGAGCTGGATGTCGAGACGACCATTAATGACGTAAAGTTGAAACATCATATGACAGGGAGGCAGAGCCATTTTGTCGATGTCGGCAACGTTCCAGGCCGTGACGATATTGCGCCTGCTGTCCGGATTGTTTTTAATCTGATCGAGGGCATTGGATATTTGATCGATATATCCAATTTTGTACTGTCCGGTTTTATCGTCGAGGGTGTAAGAGGGCCAACTCCGCCATTGATAACCATATATAGGACCGAGTTCACCGTCCGGATTGGCCCAGGCGTCCCAGATCGACGTATGTTCGGTGAGGTCGTCGTTGATATTGGTGGCGCCGCGCAAAAACCAGAGCAGCTCACGGACGACGGCATTGAAATTGACCTTTTTCGTGGTCAAAAGCGGAAAACCTTCTCTCAGGTCATATTTAGCCTGCAGGCCAAAGACCGAAAGAGTGCCGGTACCGGTGCGGTCGGAGCGTTTCTCGCCGTTTTCCAGTACGTGATTTATCAGGTCTAGATATTGCTTCATAGCAGGTTCCCGCTTCAAAAAACTCAATCACATCAAAAAAAAAGAATAGCATAGCCCGGCTCAAGCTAAGGCTCTTCCTGAAATTTATAAGGCAAGCAAGAGCAAAGCCTAATTCTCCTTTGATTTCTCAGGGGTTTTCAACGCTTTCTGCGAACATTATCTGCAGATGGCCCCTGATATAAAGAAAGGCGTTTATGATTCCCCAATTTCGCAATGAACCTTTTACGGATTTTACTCTGGCAGCAAACCAGGACGGCATGAAGGCCGCCCTCTCCAAAGTACGTGGTGAACTGGGCCAAAAATATCCCCTTGTCATAGGTGCCGAAAAAATAGAAACGGCCGACCAACTGGTCTCGACCAATCCGGCCAAGCCCAAAGAGATAATAGGCTCTTTTTCCAAAGCCAATACCGAACAAGCCGAACAGGCGATGCGCACAGCCCTGGCCGCCTTCGAAAGCTGGAAAAAAGTCTGCCCGAAAGAACGCGCCAGATATCTCTTCAGAGCCGCCGCCAAGATGCGCGCTCGCAAATTTGAACTCTGCTCCTGGCTCACTCTGGAAATCGGCAAAAGCTGGGCCGAGGCCGACGGCGACGTGGCCGAGGCAATCGACTTTTGCGAATATTACGGCCGTGAAATGATCCGCCTGGGCGAACCGCAGCCCGTAACCATTTTGCCCGGCGAAGAAACCGAACTCTATTACATCCCGCTAGGCGTAGGCCTGGTCATTCCGCCCTGGAATTTCCCCTTCGCCATCCTCGTCGGTATGACCATGGCCTCGGTCGTGGCCGGCAATACAGTCATTCTCAAACCCTCGAGCGAAACACCGGCAATAGCCTATCAACTGATTCGCATCCTTGAAGAGATAGGTCTGCCCCAGGGCGTCGTCAACTTCTTGCCCGGCCCCGGGGCCAGCGTCGGCGACTACCTCGTCGCCCACCCCAAGACCCGCTATATCGCCTTTACCGGCTCGAAGGAAGTCGGCCTGCGCATCAACGAAATGGCGGCAAAACCGCAAGCCGGCCAGCTCTGGATCAAAAGAGTAATTGCCGAAATGGGCGGCAAGGATTCTATTGTCGTCGATAAAGACTGCGATTTAGAGAGCGCCGCCGACGGCATCGTCGCTTCCGCTTTTGGCTTCCAGGGCCAGAAGTGCTCGGCTTGCTCGAGAGCGATCATCGATAAAGCAATCTACGACGAACTGGTCAAAAAAATCGTTGATCGCACCCGCGCTCTCAAAATGGGATCGCCGGAAGAGCGCACCAACAACTATGGTCCGGTTAGCTCGAAGTCAGCCTACGAGAGCATTCTCGCTTATGTTGAAATCGCCAAAGGCGAGGGAAAAATCGAGTGCGGCGGCAATGTTGATACCAGAGATGGTGGCTTCTACATCGAGCCCACAGTCGTCTCCGGTGTCGGTCCCCAGGCGCGTATAGCCCAGGAAGAAATCTTCGGACCGGTCCTCGCCTTGATCAAAGCCGATGACTTCAGCCATGCTATCGAAATCGCCAACAATACCGAATTTGGTCTGACCGGTGCCGTCTACAGCAATAGCCGTGAGAATCTCGAGCGGGCCAGACGCGAATTTCACGTCGGCAACCTCTATCTCAATCGCAAGTGCACAGGCGCCATGGTCGGAGCTCATCCTTTCGGCGGCTTCAATATGTCCGGCACGGATTCCAAGGCGGGCGGCCCCGATTACATTTTGCTCTTTACCCAGGGCAAATCTGTAGCGGAAAAGTTCTAGGGCCGAGGTCCTTGGCCTTAGCAGTCTGGTAAACTAGATTTTTTGGAATCATTGACGTTAGGAGGACCTAATGGCCGAGTCAATTAGCCTGATCAGACAGATAGCAGTCAGGGCAATTGTCACCGAAAATTTTAAGAGCCAGGTTGCCAACGAGATATTGCGCAACATTCAGCAAATCGACGCTGAGCTGCAGCAACTGGAATTCAAGGGGAAAAGAGCAATTTCCGACATCGAAAAGAAGTCGGGAGGAATTGTTTCGACCGATGCCCGCGTGCAGATCGAAACGATCCGCGGTCAGGTCGAGCAGGAAAAAATGCGTCTTTTACAATTGAAGGAAGAAATGCAAGGCCAGAACCAGGCTCTCAATGAATTGCCGGTCGGCTCCGTGGTCACGCAATTTACCGTTGAAAACCCGGTAGAAGTGCGGATCGGCGAAAACATCTTCCAGAGACTGGAAGGCGGTGAAATCCTCGTCAAAGATGGCATCATTCAGGAGATCAGAGTCTAATTCAAAAAAAAGACCCTGGCAAAAAAGAGGAGCGCCGGGCGCTCCTCTTTTTATTTGGACTGCTGATTAGATTAACGGCACGGTCTAACTTCAAGCTTCCAGATAATCCTTGAGCTGAGCGCCTTGATGCGATTGACGCAAAAAGCGCAGCGCTTTGATTTCGATTTGTCTGGTGCGCTCGCGGGTGATGCCGACGAGGCGACCCACCTGTTCGAGAGTGCGTGGCTTGCCGTCGTTCAGACCGAAGCGCAAAATGATAATCTCGCGCTCGCGCGGAGTGAGCATGGAGAGCACACCGCGGATGTCCTGCGAAAGCAGATTTTGTGCAGTCGAATCTTCTGGCGAAGCGCGGCTGGCATCTTCCACGACCTCGGCCAGCGAATTGTCATCCTCTTCTCCATAAGGAGTGTCGAGGGACAGAGGCGAGCGGTTGGCAGCGAGGATGTCGCGTACTTTTTCCACACTGATGCCCATGGCCTCGGCCAGCTCTTCGAGCGTCGGACGGCGATTGTTATCTTGTGAAAGTTTGCGCGTCACTTTGCGCAGATTGTTGATTGTCTCAACCATGTGCACAGGTACGCGAATAGTGCGCGATTTGTCGGCCAGTGCACGGGTGATGCCCTGACGAATCCACCAGGTGGCGTAAGTCGAAAATTTGAAGCCTTTTTCGGCGTCGAACTTTTCGGCGGCGCGAATCAGACCGAGATTGCCTTCCTGGATCAAGTCCAGGAGCGGCAAACCGCGACCCTGATATTTCTTGGCGATACTGACGACGAGGCGCAAGTTTGCCTGCACAAGTTTTTTCTTGGCGAGTGAATCGCCCATCTGAATGCGTCTGGCCAGCTCTATTTCTTCAACGGCTGTGAGCAAACGGATGCGACCGATTGAACGCAGGTAAAACTGCACCGGGTCTTCACCGGCGGTGCTGATCAAACGGCCGCGCGCAGGCGTGATTTCGCTTTCTCCGCCAAAACCCTGGGCCTCTTCTTCCAAAGAATCAACGAGCTCAAAGTCTGCGGCAGCGCCGAGCGCCAGCGGTGCCTTGAGAGTATCGCCTGCGACTTCATCAAAGCCCAGCTCTTCAGATTCATATTCGATATTTACGCGAGCAGCTTTTCTTGCCATTTTTGTTTGCGGACCCTCTCCGCTGGTTATTGGATGCCTAATTACTTGTTGTGACGACTACAGATCGGATCGACGATTGAGGACGATGACCTAGAGAGACGATGAACGGGACACAATGTTGCCGGGAAAATCCTCTACCGCACTGTTGAACAGTTAAAAAAGACGCCCGAGAATAAGCGCCCCTTTTGTTAAGAGGCTGTTAACTGAAAACTTCCGCAACTTGTCCCGGTAATCCGGGCCTATTTCCCGAAAGTCTCACACAATGGGTTGACGCCCACTACTATTTAAATGTTCCACGACGCGCTTGGAAACCGGGTAAACCCTGGAATAGATTTGCAATTCGCAACTATTCAAATTTACTTGAACTTGCCGTAACTATGCAGGCCGCCAAAACCGAGGGAATTGAAGCCCAGGTAGGTCAAAAGCGTGAGCAGGAGGCCGAGAACCGAGACCACCGATAGCTTTTCGGCACTGAGGTCGCGCTGGACGCGCAGGTGGATATAGGCGGCATAAGAAAGCCAGGTGACCAGAGCCATGCTCTCTTTGGGGTCCCAGGACCAGTAACTGCCCCAGGCGTGATTGGCCCACAGACCACCGGTGATGATGCCGATCGTCAGCAAGGGAAAGCCGATTGATACACAGCGGAAGCCGACGTCGTCATACATTTCGGCAGCTTTTTGAGCCTCGACGGAAGCGGCCATTTTAGGATTGGCCCGGTCGATATTGAGCCAGGAAAGAACTGTGCCGACAATGGACGAACCGACAAAAAGAAGCTGCAACCAGTGCGTATCGGTCTCTGTAAAGGTACCAAGACCGATAGCCGATCCCGCTGCCAGTATGGTCGCCACCGAAAGAGCAAGAGAAACAAATCGGCCCGATTTGAAAAGCTGCAAAAGACCGGAAAGTCCTGCCAGGAAAAACATCGCATAGGAAACGATAAGCGGCGGTACGTGGATCTGTCGCCAGTACGATACGAGTGCGGGCACCAGAGGCGACACCTCATGTTGACCGGGCGGCAGCCAGCTGCCGTAGATAAAAAACGTAGCGGCGGTCAGACTGGCCAACCAGCCGAGCTGATGGATGCCGTAAGCGCGACTGACATAGATGAAACCACCCATGGTGGCCCAGGCAAACCAGAGCAGAGATTCGTAAAGATTAGCCAGGGGGAAGCGCTGCGCTTCAACGCCGCGAGTAATGATCGCTACAGTCAGGGCGATGAAGCCGATGATCAAAACAATTTCCGCCGCCTTGAGCGCCACATCTTTGAAGCGCTTGCTGGCGTTGGAGGCGACATAGACCCAGAAGGACATCACCGACGAGACGCCGGCGGTGTTTGTCAAAGCTACCTGGAAATCGGACATTTAAGTAACGCTCCCTGTTTTAGCGAGATTTTCGCTCAACTTCTTCATGCTTTTTTCAAATCCGACTTTTGCTTTTTTGGAAGTGCCACCAAAAAGCAGCGATTCGCCGCTACATTCATTTTCGGATTCGGAAGTTTTATCGAAGGCGGCCCAGACATAACGATGCGGAATGGCAGCCAGACTGACGCCCAACATGATGATGCCGAAAGCTATATAAGTGAGCGGCAGGCCAGGATCGCATTTATATTGCAGGCCGGTGACCGGAATGACACGATTAAAAGTCATCTTGACGCCGCCGAGATCGACAGAGTTGCCGGCCGGTATTTCGGAAATCAGCTTGGGCGCTTGTTGTTCGGGGGTCTTAGCAAAAACGCGCAGCTTATTGCCTTCCGAACCAAGGGACAAAATCAAAATCGTCTCTTTATTGAGCGGCATAAAGGCGGCGTAACGCTCACCCATGGCGCGCAGGGGCATGGTCAGCTTGTGATCGTTGAAACTGATCTCGAGTTTGTCGAGGCCCCAACTCGATTGATAGACATCGACGTTTTCGTAGGTGAGAGGCTCATTCACCGATATTTCTTTTTTAGCCAGTTCCTTGCCGTCGGCGGAGATCACAGACAGGGTGCTGAACCACTGCTTGGC
The DNA here is from genome assembly GCA_018971775.1 of Cyanobacteria bacterium REEB67. Lineage (GTDB taxonomy): Bacteria > Cyanobacteriota > Vampirovibrionia > Obscuribacterales > Obscuribacteraceae > REEB67. The sequence continues at coordinate 65,919 of JAGXAB010000006.1, forward strand.
CTGACCGGTGGGATAGTTTTCGCGCCTGGTGGCGTCGACCCGCACGTGCCAGGTGGGGATGTGTCCGACCCAGAGCTTAGCTCGTTTGGCTCCATCAAAAGTAAGATTGCGATCGAGCAAAACCGGCTCGAAACCGTTGAAACCGGTCCAGGATGTAATCGTCAGACCGGCCATCAGCGAGAGCAAGCCGATGTGAGTGACAGTGGCGGCGAGACGGCCATACTTGCCGTACTCGGCGCGCAGACGTTCGCCGTCCAGGTCGACCTGGTAACCCATTTTGGTCAAGCCGGCGGCAAGTTTAGCCAAGATGGCCGTCTTCTCGGAACTGCTCGCGACCGGCACGTCGTACTGGTGGGGCAAACGTGCGATGGCAGCCGGCGCTAGATAAGGCAATTTATTGTTGATCAGCTTCGCTTTCGGAAAAACGCGTTGAAAACTGACCACAATCATATTGAGAGTGAGCATGGCGATCAAAAACAAAAACCAGGGACTGTGGAAAATGTCACTGACGCCGGTACGCACCAGAAATTCGGCGAGGGGCCGGTTAAAAGCCTCAAATACTTTTTCCTGACCGACGGCCGGCTCCTGCGGGCACCAGGCGCCAAGCAGCACGGTGATCGCCATCAGAGCCATTAAAAAAATACTGAATTGCACAGAGGCAAAGGGGGAAAATTCGGCCTTGCCCGGCCCTTTTTTTACCACCTGAACATTGAGCGGATCACTCGCAGCTTGGTTAATGGCTGCGTTCGCAGCTGTGGTCGAGGCTTTCGTAAGGGGCGACATCAGGAAACTCCCTTGAGGCTCTGCCGTGGAGGCTTGACCCGCTCGTCCTCTCCGGCACTAGCGCCATCGACAGTGCTATCGGCCTCGCCCCTGGCGATCGCTTCCATATAGTTGTCGACGAGACGCAGAGCCTCTTCGAAGTTTTTGCGCGAAAGAGCAAGATAGAAATTTTCGCCATCAAGGCGACGGTTGAGTTCTGCCCAGGCGACCGGATCGCTTGCCTTTAGAGCGGCGAGCTTCTCGTCAAAGGCGGAAAGGAAAAGCGAATAATGGTCGAAATCATAAATGAATAACTCTTCAATCCGCCTCGATATGGCGCGCTCGAGCGAACGGCACAGCCCATCGGTAGAGACGCCGATTTTTAGATGACCGCGCTTGAGCGCTGTCGCCAGAGTAAATTTGGAGCGCTCCGGCTCGTTCAAAAAGTGATAATCGACGCCGGCCGCAGTCAGAGCGCGGGCCAGGACGTCATTTTCGCCGCCATCTTCGGCGAGCAAAAAAGCAAGCTCAAAGGCACTGAGATCGCTTGCGCTCTCGGCATATTGAGCTGCCGTCATGATCAGGGCCTTGAGACGCGAGGCGTGCGTAACGAGCAGGGCGGCAATGTCATCGCTAATAGATGAAGAGAGCAAAGTAATGTTGGCACCAGCATCGATCAAACGCAGCAATTCACGGTAGGCGTGGTCGCCGCCGCCAAGGACGAGAATCGATGAATCTTTGAGATTAATGGCAAAAGGGTAGAAACTGCTCATTTGTTTCTCACCAGGACATAATCAACAAGGCCTATCAGTGAAGCCTTACTGGGGGAATCCGGCAGAATCGAAAGCGCTGCCTTGGCTTCCTCGCCGATGCGCGCAGCCAGAGCAAGAGCCGCTTCCACACCGCCGTTGCTGCGAATAAGCTCAAGTGCTTCGGCGACACCCTCATCGGTCTGCACCTGGCGATCCTTAATGAGTTTAGCGAGAGTGACAGCCGGAGCGCCACCAGCCTCGAGGATATAGAGTGCCGGAGCGGTGATCAGACCGCCGCGCAAATCACCGCCGACAGGTTTACCTGTAGCTTCTGTCGTGCCGGTAAAGTCGAGGACATCATCAACGATCTGGAAACAAAGACCGAGTTTTTCTCCGTAGACTTTCAAAGCCGCCACGACTTCATTTGGGCGCGCATTGAGAATCGCGCCGCTATGCGCTCCAGCAGCGATCAAGGAAGCGGTTTTTTTAATTGATTTCTGGAAATAAGCATCCCAATCAACGACTGTCGAAAATTGCTGACGCATCTGCGATATCTCACCGGAGCAAAGATCACCGAGCACCTGACCGTAAATACCGACGACGACCGGGTTCATAATGCGGGCCAGACAAATGGAAGCCTGGGCAAAAAGCAGGTCGCCGAGCAGAACAGCGAGCTTGTCGTTAAATTTTTTATTGACCGTTTCCTGTCCCCGTCTCGTCGACGAAGCGTCGATAACATCGTCGTGGACGAGCGACGCAGAGTGAATAAGCTCGGTAAGCACAGCCAGAATGATATGCAAACGACTGATTTCGCTGTGCACCTGGTCCACGGCCGGATCGGTCAAACTGGCCTTGGATGCCAGTAAAGTGACGAGTGGACGAATGCGCTTGCCGCCGGCTTGAAAAATTTGATTGAGCAACTCACCGACAAAAGGGCTTTCATCGATCAAATTTGTCGTCAGCCACTCTTCGACAAGCTTCATCTCTTCAAGGACGGGCGCCAACAGGTCGTGCATGTCGATAGGCGACGATGCTGCGTCTGAAGGTGCTGTCGTAGAGGCGGTGCTCATGCTGTTCAAGGTTGTCATCCGGTTCGATAAGCTTTCCACACCATGACCCCTTAGTCAATGACTGGGCGCTCATTTAGAGAATTATGGCAGCTAGGCGAGTCATCTTTCCGCTTTCTTCGGGCGCCGGTTGGAAATCTTTGCAGACTACAAACCAAAATAAAAGAATTAGCACTTTAGGAAAATCCAGTCAGTGCAGAGCATTGAACGATCGGCAGCGCTGAAAAATGAGGTGGTAATAAGAAAAGGCGACAATTTTGTGCCGTGTCACTAAAATGAGGCTAAAATGGTGTCACGTTGAAAGACTTAAGTGGCCGGTATCGGCCTGGAAAAACTCAGAGGTAGCAGTGTTTCAGGATCTCAAGCAAAAACTCCTGTCGGGACAGATCTCATTTTCGGAAGCACTACCCAAGGCTCTCCCCCAATTAAGAGGCAAAGTCTCGGACGAAAAACTGCTCTGGCTGGCCAGCGAATTGCAGGGTTATTCCAACGCCATCGAGTTTTATCAGAGTAATAATCACGGTCTGCCGCCTTATCGCATCGTTCCGGGTGCGCTCTATTTGATGACACCGGACGGCGCCTTGAACGAGCTCAAACATCCCTACGCCAGGCGCACGGATTATTTCCTCAGTGCACCGGTTGCCTGGCTGGAAGAATTCGCCCGTCAGCAAGGCGATACTTCGGTCGTTGAAGTGCCTGAATTGACTGCTTTTATGAGTGCTTCCGGCGGCGGCGTCGTTTGCCAGACTCAAAAGGTAGAACTGCGCCGTATCATCGCCAATTTCCGCAACGAATTTATAGCCCTGCTCGACCAGGTCGAGCCGGCCGGCAGCTAGCCGTCCAGGCGACCAATTTGGAAATGCTCACTTCACAGGTGCTTCGGCTTATTTGACCGAGGCAAGAATCTTATTGTCGGCATCCGCATCCATATCAGGGTCATCGCGGTGCACGCGCGCGGCGTCATTGAGAGATTTGGATCCATCGGCCAGGCCTTCGGGGCGTTCGCTGCGCAATGCGGCATGCAACTGCGCCGCCATCAGGGCGTCCTCGCAGGAGGCGATTTTATTGCGCCGCACAAGACGGTCATCGACGCCGTACTGGCGGAAACCTTCAGCTATGCCCGGCCACTGACCTTCTTCTTCAAGTGTGACCGAAAGGCGCGTGCAGACGTCCTTCATCAATTCGGCAAAGGTAAAGGTGCGGGCCCGACAATTGACGAAACCCATGTCTTTTTCGATCGCTATGCCAAGGCGCAGGGCCGATATATATCCATCGCGATCCGGCTTCATTTTGAGCAGCTCAGCCTCGAGCATGATCAAATCTAGATCGAAGAAAGAAGCGGAACGCTCCTCGGCTTCGGTGAGCTCAAAGGCGCGGGGCAATTTCGAGCCGCTTGCGCCATTTTCGGCAGTTGCGGCACCGACTCCATCGCTGCCTAGCAGACCAGCGGTGGCAAGCGCTTCGCCATAGACAGATTGCCTGGCCAGATCGGCCAGTGCTCTGCGATTGGCCTGAGTGCCTTTCGCCGTGCGTCGCTCGTAGCCCATGACCAGCACGGCACCGGTGACAAGCAGGCCACCGTAGTAGACGACCGAGTAAGGAACGATGCTGTCACTGAGCACCTGCGCAAAACTGAAGAGAGAGAAAATCATGAACAGATGCCAGACAGCCAGGATCATCGCCAGGAAAGAGGCGGTGACAACCGGCTCAGACCGAGAAAGCTTCATACCGATGAAGACGCAGGCGATGCAAGCCAACCAATCGGCAAGGGCGATGAAGAGAGCGTAAATATTGAAGCCGCCACTGGACATCGAGCTGATGTGACCCATATCGGCAAGCGGAACGGTGACAGCCTCGAGCAGGCCAAAGACAACCAGGCCGCTGGCAGCTGCGTAAATTGGATGTATTTGGGGGCGCACCATCAAAACCAGAGCCTCTTTTCAGCAATGTTATCGACAAAATATATCATGACATGTTCCGACCTCAAAGACCACGCCTCGGGCACAAATTTCTAGCCAAATCAGGGGGTACGGCGCCTAGCAAGGTTCTAATGAGAAATCTTCTTAACTTTCAAGAATTTAAAAAGGCAAAAATCAGCACTGCAAGTACGAGAGTGGTGATGGCGACATAGAGAAAATCGCCCCGACGAGCAAATAGAAAAATGGAAAGAAAGACCCGCATGACCGGTGTAGCCACAAGGCAGATCAAACCGACCTCGAGCACGTCTTCAGCCCGCCCCGTCAAGGCCGCCTGCACAGTTTCAAGAAAGCGGCCCGGAGAGAGCGCGCCGATGCCGTGCAATCTTGCCAGATCGAGCTGCTCGGGCTGAGCGCCTTTTTCAAACAGAAGCAAAATCACACCACAGGCAATGATCGCTGCCGAAATCAACAAACCGCCGCTGAGCAGGCGAGCAATCGTCAGCTCCATTTTTTCGGCCTTCAAAACCTACCTCCCAGGCCTTTGCCAATCATTTCCAGAGAAACGACTAACAGGACAATGGCAAAGCCTTTGCGCAATACGGCAGTCTTGATAGTGGGCAACAGGCGCGCGCCGAGCATACTGCCTGCCACCACCCCCAGTACCACGGGGCCGGCCAGAGCCGGATCTATATAGCCGTGCTTGAAGTACATGCCTGAGCTGGCCGACGCCGTTACACCGATCATCAAGTTGCTGGTCGTCGTCGATACTTTTAGAGGCAGGGCCATGATCTGGTCTAGAGCGAGCACTTTCATCGCCCCCGAGCCAATGCCGAGCAAGCCGGAGAGCGTGCCGGCAAAGAGCATGACGACAAAACCTGAGATCACGCGCCTGGGTGCATAGGCAATCATTTCGCCTGCTTCCGGGTAGGTTCCGGACAATTTGAGCTTCTCAGCCAGCTTGTCGCCAACGGGGGCGGGATGCCGCGAGTCTTTTTTGTAATAAGCCGTAATCGCCGAATAGATAAGAATCAACCCGAAGATTATTGAGATGGTGCGACTGTCGAGACGTCCAGCCAGATAAGAGCCGAAGATAGCACCGCTGGTAGTGGCAATCTCGAGAAACATGGCGATGCGCAAATTTGAATAGCCATCGCGCAGATAAGCGGCCGCGGCGCCCGAGGATGTAGCCACAACCGAAACCAGCGATGCCCCGGCAGCATAGTGAATATCGCAGCCGAAGGCCAGGACGAGGACTGGCACGATGATAACGCCGCCACCCAGCCCTGAGAGCGCCCCGATACAGCCGGCTGCCAGGCAGACGACAAAGATCAACAGGGAGAAAAAGGCGATGGTCATGGGCAGAACTAAATTACTATAATTGAAGGAGTTTAACGGGTTCTGAACAGGACGTTGAAAAGTGCCGTCGAGCAAAATAACGAATACAAAGACAAAATCCACGGTCACTTTACCCGAAAGTCCGAGCGAAGGTGACCGCCAATCTCTCAAGGCCGTAAAGGCCGGAAGCGGCGATCAGCACATCAATTTAATCGACTGGGAAGAAAAAGCGCGGGCCGTTTTGCCGACTATGGCCTACGACTACTATGCCTCCGGCGCCACCGATGAAATTACCCTCAAGCGCAATCGCCAGGTCTACAGCGAGATACTGCTGCGACCAAAGATGCTCTGCGATGTCAGTTATCGCGATCTGAGCGTCAAATTGCTCGGACAGACGATCGCCATGCCCATACTCGTCGCTCCCACCGCCTTCCAGGGTCTGGCTCATAAAGACGCCGAGCTGGCCACGGCCCGCGCCGCCCGGTCTGTTAACACGATCATGACAGTGAGTACCCTGGCCAATTCATCGCTGGAAGAAGTTGCGGCGGAAGCGCCGCAGCATCTGTGGTTTCAACTCTATGTCTATAAAGATCGGGAAATCACCAAAGAACTGGTCGGCCGCGCCGCCGCCGCCGGCTACAAGGCTCTTGTCGTGACGGTGGATTCACCGATACTCGGTAAGCGCGAGCGCGATCTGCGCAACGGCTTCCACCTCCCAGCTCATTTGAGCGCCAAAAATCTCAGCGGTCAGGGTCTCGATGAAATCGGTAGTTCGGAAAAAAATTCCGGCCTGGCCGCCTATATAGCCTCGCTCTATGACACAGCTCTGACCTGGGAAATGCTCGACTGGATCATGTCGATCGCCAGGCTGCCGGTACTGGTCAAAGGCATCCTGCGCGGCGAAGACGCAAAAGAAGCGATGTCCCGCGGCGCAGCCGGCGTCATCGTCTCCAATCACGGTGGCCGCCAGATCGATACGACAGTCTCGACCATTGAAGTGCTGCCCGAGATCGTTGCTGCCATGGAAGGACGGGGCGAAATATTGATCGACGGCGGTATCAGACGCGGTACCGATGTGCTCAAGGCGCTGGCGCTCGGAGCAAAAGCAGTGCTGGTCGGCCGACCGATACTCTGGGCCCTGGCCACCGGCGGCGAAGCCGGCGTCAAAGAATGCCTGACCATCCTCAGGCAAGAGCTCGACCTGACCATGGCCCTCTCCGGTTGTGCTACCCTCGCTGAGATCACGCCGGATCTGTTGAAGCTGCCGCTGCACATGAAATAGCCAGGATAAAACATCCAAAGAGAAAAAATGCGCATCGTCTCCTTGATCGCCAGCTCCACCGAAATAGTCCATGCTCTTGGCCTGGGTAAATACATGGTCGGTCGCAGCCATGAATGCGACTATCCGCAATCGGTCAAATCCCTGCCGATCTGCACTGGACCGAAGTTTGCCGTGGATGGCTCGAGCTACGAAATCGACCAGCGCGTCAAAGCAATCCTGCAAGAATCTTTGAGCGTCTACAAAGTAGACGCCCAGATACTCGATGACCTGAGCCCCAGCCACATCATCACCCAGGCCCAGTGCGACGTCTGCGCAGTCAGTCTAAAGGACGTGGAAGCAGCCGCCTGTGAAATGGTGAAAAGCCACCCGGCCATTATTTCGCTCGAGCCAAATTGTCTGGAAGATTATTTTAGCGATCTGCTCAAAGTGGGACGGGCGCTCGACTGCGAAGCCACCGCCCAGAAGCTCATCGACGAGTCACGCCAGCGCATCGAAAATGTACGCGCCAGAGCTGTGGAAGCTCTCTCTGCGCGCCGTGAAGCAAAGCAGAAAGCAGGTGCTCAAGAAGTATTGACACCGCGCACGGTGGCAGTGGTCGAATGGATCGAGCCCCTGATGGCGGCCGGCAACTGGATGCCGGAGCTCGTCGAACTGTGCGGCGGCATCAATCTTTTTGGCATCGCCGGTAAACATTCACCCTGGATGACTTTTGCCGAATTGATCGAAAAAGATCCGGACGTTATTGTTGTCACCCCCTGCGGTTTTGATAACGAGCGCACTTTGACCGAGATGCACCTGATTAGCGGCCACGCCGGCTTCAGAGATTTGAAAGCGGCCAAAACAGGTCGGGTCTATATTGCCGACGGCAATCAATATTTCAATCGGCCCGGTCCGCGTCTGGTCGATTCCCTCGAAATCATGGCCGAGATGATCTACCCCGAGATTTTTGCTTTTGGTCATGAAAACAAGGCCTGGCTCAAGGCCGACCTTAACGAGAGTCACGAATGACACCGCCAGACAGCGGCACTCCTCGCAACGAATCTTTGCTATCCAAAGGTGAGCAACTACTCGCCGCCACCGCCCTGATACCGGTGATCGGTGCCCTCAGTCGGCCGACCCAGCTGGAGGGGCTAGTCTATACTTTTTTTGTCTTCGTCTACCTCTCGCCGACTCTTTTCAAAGAGAAAAATAAAGAGGACAAATCCGCCTTAGAAAGAGCCTTTGCCGAACCGGCCGCTGAAACAAAAGCAACGCCATCGGGTGCTGCAGCGCAAACGGCGCAAACGCCGCAAGACAGGCTGCTGCATCTTAAAAAAAATCTCTTTTTTATTGCCGCTCTCGTGGCAGCCGGCACCATCGGAGAAACTTTACTCTGGATAAGCCAGTTATTTGCCGAAAAATACTACCCGACACTAATGCATCCGCAGCTGCGCAGCGCTCTTTGCCTGGCGCTTGCTTATTATCTGGGTATGGCCGTCGCCTGGCTGATTTTATTGAAACGCTTCCAGTACACGCTGCGTGATCTATTTTTCCTCGCCTTTATCGTCGCCCTCTGCAAACAGTGGCAGCTAGGCGTAATGCCTTCACTGTGCGAAAGTCTCAGCACCGAACCTCTGATCGCCGTGCTCACTCTTTCATCGCTTCTCACAGCCGGCGGCTCGATTATCGCTATCGGCTTTATCGCCGGCGGCCGCCCGTTTAGCCAGGATAAAAAGCCTGATTTGAAAAAGCTGATACCAAAATATCTGATTACACTATCAGTAATTATTTTGCTGCCTGAGCTTGCCGCTTTTGCTGCTCTGAGCGGCGGAAAAGCCCTTAGTTTGATCGAGGAGAAAAAGCCAATCTGGCAGGCACCATTAATGTGACGGCGCCGCTCAAGACAAGTTCTCACGTTCGCCTGCGCTCAGGCAACAGCCACCACCGGCGAAGCGCGACTATAGACCAGATCGCCTCGACCATGCCGAAGGGCCAAGCCCCTTGCAAAAAGCCATACGCAGAAGACATGACGCAGGTCACAGCAAAGGCGAGTACGAACCAGTGGGAGCGGCCTTCCAGGGCGTAGAACACCAGCATCAATGAAACCGAAATAAATCCGTAAAGGGTGAGACTGTCCATGAAGACTAATACTACTGCAAATGCTGTAAAATCATTGGCCCTTGACCCAAACTAGAGACGGACTTGATCTTGAAAATCATCGACCTGCGCAGCGATACAGTCACTTTGCCATCGGCCGAAATGCGCCAGGCCATGTTTGATGCAGAACTAGGCGACGACGTCTTTGGCGAAGATCCGACCGTAAACAAGCTTGAAAGAGAAGCGGCGGCAATGATCGGTAAGGAGGCGGCAATCTTTGTTGCCAGCGGCACTATGGGCAATCTGATTGCCACTCTTGTGCATTGTCGGCGTGGCGAACAAATCCTCCTGGCCGAAGGCAGCCACATCTTCCACTGGGAACAGGGCGGCGCCTCAGCCCTCGGCGGCATCGCCATGAAAGCCCTTCCCGTCGATAATCAGGCTCAGATGAAGATTGGCGACATCGAAGCGGCGATTAACGGTGACGACGTGCATCTCAGTCGCACCCGCTTGATCTGTCTGGAGAACACCTACAACGGTCAACCGCTCTCGCCCCTCTATCTGGCCGCAGTGCAGACCCTGGCAAGGCAACATGGCCTGAAAATGCACCTCGACGGTGCACGCATTTTCAACGCGGCTATTGCCTCCGATCTATCGGTCAAAGAAATCGCCAGGCATTTCGATTCAGTGCAGTTTTGCTGCTCGAAGGGTCTGGCTGCGCCGGTCGGCTCATTGCTTTGCGGCGACGGAGAATTTATCGCCGAAGCGAGGCGAGTGCGCAAAATGCTCGGCGGCGGCATGAGACAGGCAGGCGTCCTGGCGGCGGCATGCTTGCTTAGCCTGGAAGTGATGGTCGAGCGTTTAGCGGAAGATCACAAGAACGCTCAATTACTTGCCGAGGGCCTGGCGAAGCTGGAAGGCATCACAGTTTTGAAAGCCGAGACCCGCACCAACATGGTCTTTTTCAAAGCGCAAAATGCGGACATGCCACAAACCGAATTGCAAAAGCTTTTGAAAGAGCAGGGCCTGCTCGTGAGCAATGTGCCAAAAACCGGTCTGAGAGCCGTTACGCACTATGGCATCGAAGGCGCTGACATCACCGAAGCGATCTCGCGCGTACAAAATGTGGTGGCAAAAATTATGCTGGCGGCAAATTAGTGGTTTAGTAGATTTTTTGTTTAGCGCGCCTGTCTATGGGTGCCCGTGGAAGGCAAATCTTATTCGATAATGTCTATCAAACGCCCATAAATGTCGATTTTCCCGGTCAAAAAGTATCGAACAAGGCCGAAATTGGGGGCAAAAAGAGGCCTTTTTTATCGAACAAGCCATTTTTTAGGCCCTAAAAACGGCGAAATTATCGAACAAGACGAAGCTTGTCAAAATTCACCCAATCAATTTTATGCTTCTCTGGAAGCAGCATAGAAGGGCCTAAGGGAGGCGCAGTTAATGAGAGACAGTCAAGATCCCACTCTCCACTCACCGCAGGCCTGCCATGGTTTTGTGATGGATCAAGAATAAAGGCTTCGGTTGCTCCCACGGCATACGCCCGAGTTCCGGCAGGAAATAGAAGGGTCTTACTACGGTTCATTGATTTGAGGGCATTTAAAATCATCGTGTCGAAACTAACATTGCCGCTTCGTTTGACCAAATGCAGACTGCTGATATTACAATATTGGTCCACCTGGCAGCGAACGATACCCCTGAGAGCAGTGCGGTTGTGGAATCGGCCTTTCCCTAAATCTACCAATCGCGCCTGGACAGCTTAAAACACTCGCTTATGCCAGGCAATCCATGCCGGTTCAAGCTTTAGGTTATCTGTCAGCTTCAACCACATTTCTCTATCCAGCGCCATTCCAGCTGCAATGCTTCGGTCGCGACTCGAATAATCAGGCAGCGGGTCGCAGACTACCGGCTTTGAAAAAATTTCTTCGGAGGTCTTGTGCGACAAATTCTCTTTGGCGTTAATAAGCTCCGAAACAGCAGAGTGATCGCTGGCAATCGCAGGCACGCAGGCGATTAAAGACCCGAGCGTGAGGATAATCGTGGAGCAAAAGCGGAAGTCCGTCATTTACCTGACCTCTGGGCGTCCTTGCCGCTCGTGCGCCGGGCGACCTGAAGCATAAGCATCTAGCGGATCGAAAACAAAAGTGCCTGATTTCTCTACAAATAATGGTGGGGTGCCGACGGGAAATTGGAGAACAGGATCATGAGCCATCGACTTCACTGTACTTAAAACAATCATGTCGAAAGCGCTATTGTCACTTGCTTCGACCAACTCTAAATTGGTAATTTCACCATCTCGCGCGCAGGCGACCAGCGATGGCGCTGTCAGACAACTTGCCGATGAGAGTCGAGAAAAAGGCATCAGTGAGCTCCAGTAACTCCTGATCTCTACCTACCTACCTACCTACCTACCTACCTACCTACCTACCTACCTATTTAACCAAACAAAGCCGGACAACAGCCTGGCTATTTTGCGACAGGTAGACCATACGCCGAAACTAAAGCATAATCAGACGACAGGCATAGACGAATCGTGTCACCGCCTGGCAATAAGGCTGGGGCTGAGCTAATGCAGGGCACTGATAACGACAAAGCATTCAGTGATGCGGAAAATTTGCTCCGCAGTTTCGCTGAGCAGAAGAGCGCCTCCTTCAGCACGTCGACGGGCATTTCCGAGGCTGAACGAGCCGGTCTGACCTCCGAAATCATCGACAAATTGAGCGCAACTATCAGCCCATTTTTTCCATCAATTGGCAATGCAACGGACGACAATCTCAAAGACTATGTGAAGAGCGCGGTTGCAGAATGCCACTATTGGCAGTGGCAAATTCAGCTACTTATCCGTAATTTGTTTCGCACCAGTACGACTGAAAAAGCCATTCTTTTTCGCGTCCGGTGCGCCATACCAGAAAGCGAACTTCGCCTTTTCATCACCGAAAAACAAGCGGTCCAAATATGGGATTTGCTTCCGAACAGCTCGAGCGCAAAATCGAACATTTTTGCCAATTTACTCAATGATAATGCCAACAAGCCTGGTGAATTACATCAAAGATGAACCGTCCATCAATGCGATCAGGTTTGAAGACGCGTTCCTGGACAAAAAATATTACGCCCAGACGAATCTGTTTTCCAAAGTCAAGCCACTGCTCAAAGACGCAGAGATTCAATCGTTTTTAGAGAAACAGCCGGCGATAGAAGCCTGGCTTATCGGTTATCGAGACCTCTTCGCCACTCCCTGAAGATTTCTCGAACTCCGCCTGGCCATGCCGAAAGACATGCGAGAGCTCGAGAGCAGCCTCCAGTTTGTGCACAGATGACTGGACCTTCTTTATCCTGGATATATCTAGTGCTTTAACTGCTTGTGCTCTGACTGCTTGTGCTCTGACTGCTTGTGCTCTGACTGCTCGTTACCTCAGCCGGGTTCGCATAATGGCTCGAGCCTTGTTCGATAATTCCATTTTTGTTCGATAAAATGACCTTTTTTAGGGTCAGTTTTAGCCTTTGTTCGATAATTTAGCCCCTTTTTTGGGTCTAAATTTGGCCTTGTTCGATACTTTTCAGGGCACCGTAAAACCCAAGAGCGACGCTGGGCGAGGCCTTGTCCTGAGCAACAGTAAAGTATCGAATAAAAATGCCGAAAGGCAAAGGCGCCCTTGAGGCAGGACGGCCGACCGCTCTAATTGCGCTTTCCGCTCATTTCGTCACGTCCCGGGAATGCCACCGAAGAGAATGGCCACTCGGTTTCGATCCATTGTTTAACCGCCTGGAAAAGCTCACATTCAAGGCCGCCGGCATAATCGCTCGAGCGCGCCCAGAGGCGCACTTCGGCGTCAAAGACAGATGACGAGGAGGGATAGATATAGACGCAACCAAGGCAGCGACTTTCATCCGGTGCCATAACGGTGTAGGCAAAAGAGGAGCGCTTTTGAAATTCTTTTTGATGCCAGCCCAGATCGATCAGATTTTGCTCGATAGTCAGACCGTCTGGCCAGGGCGAAGCGCCGCCAAACAGTCCTTTTAGCTGTGCCGCACTGCTCATTACCGCGTCAAAATCTTTGACCACATCGTTGACGGTGAGCATGCGCAATTTAAATTTATCGGCCTCGAGTGAAGCAGGCACTTCAAAACTGCTCGAAACAAAAGGTGTATTCATCAAAGCCGCATTTTGACGGATGTCGCCATGCGCGCATGAGTGACGGCGATGGCGAGAGCGTCGGAGGCATCGTCAGGTTTGATGATTTCAGGCAGACCGAGCAGCTTGGCAACAGCCCACTGCACTTCCGGTTTTTCCGCCTTACCGTAGCCGGTCAAATGCAGCTTGACCTGCATGGGGGTATACTCTCCGGGCGTGAGACCAAAGGTGGAAAGCACCTCCATGATCACGCCGCGAGCCTGGGCAACCGGCACCAGGGTCTTGGCATTTTTGAAAAAGAAAATTGCCTCAACTGCGACATGATCGGCACCAAACTCACTGAGGATTTCCAGCAAATCTTCGCGGATCATCTTCAGACGCATGCCCGGAGCCATGGTTTTGGGAGTTGAAATTACCCCAGAACAGATATATTTAAATGTGTCACCAGCCACCCAATCGACTATACCGAAACCGACCGTGGCCGTCCCGGGATCGACACCAAGAATGCGGTGAACCGGCTTTCCATCAGGCTTTCCGCTCCTGGCGCGAGCGTCGCCGGGAGGGTTATGAAAATCGATCGAGTGAGAGGAAACCATGGCGCTAAGACTTCCCGGTACTGGTCAAACTTTAATCCCAAGTCTAACACTAGTCAGGCTCTTGGGGTGTACCATTTAGCAATCTATGTGCAGCTACAGCTACAGCCCGGAGATGGAAGTCTCACCTGCAAGCGTTGTCACCCGGCCCGGGTTCCTCGAGTCGCAGCGACAATCGATAAAATTGCCCATCGCATTTTTGCTTGGGGCAATCTTTGGCCTGAGCTCACCGGGCTTTGATTTCTCACGTTTAGCCTTTATCGGCCTGGTACCGCTTTTGATACTAACGCGGGCCTGCACGACGCCACTACAGGCAGGGCTGACCGGTCTCGTTTTCGGCACCGGCTACTATGCCATCGCTCTCAGCTTTTTCACCGGCCTGCTGCCTCTCCAGTGGCTGGGCGTCAACGACATCTTCGGCTACCAGGTCGTCTTGCTCACCTGGATCGTCGAGTCTTTGCACTGCGCCGTCCTGGTCGGCATCTTCTCCCTGCTTGTTTATTGCCTGCCCCTGCGGCCGGGCTTCCTGCCCAATCACAGAAGACCTTTCTACCCATATTTGATTGCGGTCCCTGCCATCTGGGTCTTCATCGCCTGGGTGATTGCACCCTCGCCGCTCTTCATGGGCACGCCGCTCAGCCAGCTGGCCTATTCCCAGTGGCGCAACACCGCCTTTATACAGATGGCCTCAGTCGGCGGCAGCGGCTTGATTGATTTTGTCATCGTCCTCGTAAATGCCGCCATCACATTATTGATCGTCGAATTCACGCCCTTCGTCCGAAAACTCGGCGACCGCACCGACCAGCTCAATTCTCAGCTTGGCGCTTGCGTCGATTTAGGGATTGTTTCGTTGATTGTTTTTGGCGCCCTGAGCTGGGGCACGCACCAGATTGCCAGCACCGAAGAACAGGTGAGACCGGAAAAGGCAGCCCGCCTCAATCCGCAGACACCGCCCGTGCCGGTGGCGATTTTGCAGGGTAATGTTTCGATCGAAGAAGAGCGCTTCAAAACGATGTCGGCCGAAGAGTTCAGCGGCCGCTACAATGAGCTCGCCCAAAATAACGGCGCATCAATCATGGTGCTGCCGGAAGGCGTGGTCACCCCCGGCCAGATGGCACAGGGTGGGCTGCTGAGCAAGATCAGCAATCTCTCCAGCAATCAACGCAAAGAAATCATTTATGGTGCCGTGCAACCAATGGCCGATGGTTATATCAATTGCGCCAAATTGCTCAGCCCTTTCCACTATAAAGAAAACGCCTACGTCAAGCAGCGCCTCGTTCCCTTCGGCGAATCGATACCGCTAAACTTGCTCTATCAGCGCATCCCCGAAGATTTGCGCAATAAGATCCCGGCTTCCAAAGAACAATTTCTCGCCGCCCACAAAAGCCAGCTCATTCATTCCGGTTGGGGCAAAATTGGTGTGGCGATCTGCAATGAAGCAATTTATCCCGGCCTGATCGCCGAAGAAGTAAGAGAGGGTGCCTCGCTGATAGTCGTCCTGGCTAATCTGGGCTGGTTTCACAACAGCTCGCTCAATAAGCAATTCCTGGCCTGCGCTATCTTGCGCGCCGTGGAAAATCGCCGCTTCCTGATTTTATCGACCAACTCCGGCATATCCAGCGTAATCGATCCCTGCGGCGTCGTCGTCAGCAAGTCGCTTTCGCTGAAGAGAGGAATTCTCCTGGACACGGTACAATTTATCTATTCGAAAACACCGTACAGTCGGTTGCGGTGGCTCTAAGCGGTGGCTCTAAGCTGTGATTCAAAAAGGATAAGGGAAATGTCGAAACAACAAGTGGCCAATTTGAGCGCAGTGGCTCTCACAGCCGTTCTTCTTTGCGGAGCCAAGGGTGCGCACGCGATGATGCCGACGGTCAAACTGGGCAGCGAAGTGGTTAAATTGGAAGTTGCCGAAACCCCGGCCGAAATCACCAAAGGCTTGATGTTCCGCACTTCTATGCCGGAAACCCAGGGCATGGTTTTTATTTTCCCACCCGGTCAAAAAGTAGCTTTCTGGATGAAGAACACGCTGATCCCGCTGGACATGGTCTTTATCAAAGACGGCAAAATCGAAAAAATCTGCAAAGACGTGCCGCCCTGCAAGAGCAAAGATCCGGAAGGTGCGGATTGCCCGGTCTATCCCAGCCGCGCCCTGATTGAAGTTAGCGAAGTGATCGAGGTCAACGCCGGCTTCTGCGAGCGCCACGGCGTCAAGGAAGGCGACGAAGTCAAATTCGACTTCAAAAAGTAACGAGCCTGAACCATGCAAATATTGATCAGCATCGACGGTCCGATTGCGCGGATAAGCTTCAACCGACCGGAGCTGCGCAATGCTCTCTCGCGCGATATGTGGAAGGCGCTCGGTCCGACCATAGCGGCGGTGATCGACCGCGGCGCCCGGGTAATAATATTTAGCGGCGAGGGCGGATCATTTGCCGCCGGTGCAGACATCAACGAACTGGGCGCCGTAAATGACATGGCCGACGCTGAGGATTTTGCCCAGGCCATCGCCGACGGCATCGAAGCTATCGCTCAAGCGCGTGCCACCACCATCGCTATGATTGACGGGCCCTGCATGGGTGGTGGCTGCCTGATTGCAGCGGCCTGCGATCTGCGTTACGCCACGCAGGCTTCCATATTTGCCGTGCCGGTAGCCAGGCTCGGTATAGTGTTGGACCAGACCAATATCCTGCGCCTGACCAGCCTGCTTGGCCCGACCTGGGTAAAAGAACTGCTTTACACAGGTGCCACCATCGACAGTATCACCGCTCAGCACATCGGTTTGATCATCGACTATTTCGATACACCGGAAGAACTCTTCGATCATGCGATCGAACGTGCCGAAACGATCGCCGCCAACTCCATCGAATCAATACTCGGTGCCAAAGCGACGATCAACAGTCTCTACAACTTAGACCGTGAATTACCGGCCGCCCAGCGCGGGCCCACAGCAAAAGAAGTAGCGGCAAGCTACTTCTCTGCGGATTTAAAGGCGCGCCTGGCTAAAATTTTGCAATCTTAGACCCGATGAGACCTGAACAGATCTAATAGACCTGATTAGACCTGGATGACACGCTGGATTTCGGGCATCTGTTCTTTGATGGCACGCTCAACGCCCATCTTCAAGGTCATGGTCGAGCTCGGGCACATACCGCAAGCGCCAACCAGGTGCACAAATACTTCATTGTCCTTAACGTCGACGAGTTCGATATTGCCGCCGTCCATCATGAGCATCGGACGGATTGTTTCGAGGATGGCCTCAACTTGTTCTTTCATGGCGATTAATGCCCCTTTTTATTGGATCTCGCTAGTCTCGGCCGGGCCATGCCCTGCGCGTCACTTAGTCTTTAGTTACGTTAGAGCGGCTGTAAATCCATTGTAATCGATCGAAATTGATCGTGACCACCGCTCTCTTAATGTGGCCGCTGCGCCGATAGCGCTTACCAGAAAAATTCTACGAGGAAACCAAGCGGTGTAACGAAAATCTTCGTATCTTCTTAAGGTCTGATAAAGGACCTCTCTGCCAGGGCCATCTTCTTATATCCTATTAAGCAATCTCAGAGGCCGCGCCCTCGATGCACAGATAGGAGTTTTTATTAGATGGCAAGAGTAGCAATTAACGGATTTGGCCGTATCGGCCGCAACGTGTTCCGCGCCTATTTGGCGAGCCAGGGCAAAGATTTCGAAATCGTCGCCATCAACGACCCCATTTCGGATCTCAAATCCTCGGCCCACCTTCTCAAATACGATTCAATCCTGGGCGAACTTTCCAACGAAGTCAGCCATGACGCCGAAAACCTGATCGTAGACGGCAAGAAAATCGCTTTCCTCAAAGAGAAAGACCCGTCCACCTGCCCATGGGCAGCTCACAAAATCGACATCGTACTCGAGTGCTCCGGTGTTTTCACCGATGCCATCAAGGCCAAAGGTCACATCACCGCCGGCGCCAAAAAAGTCTTGATCTCGGCTCCTGCCACCAATGAGGATTTGACCGTTGTACTCGGCGTCAATGAAAAACTCTATGATCCCGAGAAGCACCACATCGTCTCTAACGCCAGCTGCACAACCAACTGCCTCGCTCCGCTTGCCAAAGTAATCGACGATGCTTTTGGTATCAGCCACGGTTTAATGACCACAATCCACAGCTACACCCTCGACCAGCGCTTGCTCGACACAGGTCACTCCGACCTGCGCAGAGCCAGAGCCGCAGCCCTTTCGATGATTCCTTCATCGACCGGCGCCGCCAAAGCAATCGGCCTGGTCATGCCGCACCTCAAAGGCAAACTCAATGGTTTCGCCATGCGCGTGCCCACACCGAACGTATCTGTCGTTGACCTGGTCTGCCAGGTTAAGAAAGACGTTACCGCTGAAGAAGTGAACGCCGCTCTCAAAGCCGCAGCCGAAGGCCCTCTCAAAGGCATTTTGCAATATAGCGACAAGCCGCTCGTTTCCGTCGACTTCGGCGGCAACAAGCACTCTTCCATCGTAGACAGCGACCTGACTATGATCGTCGAGAAGAATATGGTCAAAGTACTCTCCTGGTACGACAACGAGTGGGGTTATTCCAACCGCCTCGTAGACCTTTGCGCAATCGTTGCCAAAAAGCTCCCGGTTGCCGCTAAAGCCTAATTGAATCGATTTTTTTGGACCGGGCCGCTCGAAATCAAGCGCGCCCGGTCCAGAAGATCTTGGACATGTAAAAGCTCTCTGAACGCCAGTTTAGTAAAAAATTCGAGGAAAAGGCCAGATGAAAAAGTCAATCGTTGACGAAAATGCGCAAAATTTCACCGGCAAACGTGTGCTGGTGCGGGTCGACTTCAACGTACCGCAGAACGCTGACGGTACTGTCGCCGACGATTCGCGCATCAGAGCAGCCCTGCCGACGATTGATCTGCTCACCAAAGCCAAAGCCAAAGTGATCCTCGTATCGCACCTGGGTCGTCCGAAAGGCGCGCCTTCGAGCAAATATTCATTGAAACCGATCGCCGATCATCTGCGCCAATTACTCGCCAATTCGACCAAAGCGGTCGTGCACTTCGCCGAAGATTGCATCGGACAGAAGGCTGAATCAGCCGTCGAAAGCATGAAAGATGGCGAAGTGACATTGCTCGAAAACGTCCGTTTCTATCCCGAAGAAGAAAAGAACGATTCAGAATTTTCGGGCAAATTGGCCAGGCTCGCCGACATCTATGTCAACGATGCCTTCGGCACGGCCCACCGCGCCCATGCTTCGACCGAAGGCATCACCAGGCATATCAAGGGTGCCATGGCCGGCATCCTTGTTGCCAAAGAAATGACCATGCTCGGTCAGGCCCTCGATAATCCGGTCAAACCATTTGCCACCATCATCGGTGGCGCCAAAGTCTCGAGCAAGATCGGCGTCCTCGAAAATCTCCTCAAAAAAGTCGATGTCCTCGTCATCGGTGGAGCGATGGCCTTCAGCTTCCTGCGCGCTCGCGGCCTGAGCACCGGCAAATCCCTCGTCGAAGAAGATCGTCTCGATTACTGCAATGAATTGCTCGAAAAGGCAGTGGCTAAAGGCGTCAAAGTGATTTTGCCCGTCGACGTCGTCTGTGCCGCCGAGATGAAAGCCGGCGTAAAAACCACTATCGTCGATGTGAACGCTATCCCCGATGACCAGATCGGTCTCGATGTCGGTCCGAAAACAATCACATTGATCAAAGAAGCCCTCACCCCCTGCAAGACCATCTTGTGGAACGGTCCGCTCGGCGTCTTTGAAATGGAAGGCTTCGAAAAAGGCACCTACGAGATTATCGATCTGCTCGTCGAGCTCACAGCCAAGGGCACCAAGACCATCGTCGGGGGCGGCGACAGTGTCTCGGCCCTCAAACAAAAAGGCGTACCGGACGAAGCCCTCACCCACGTGGGCACCGGCGGCGGCGCCACCCTCGAATATCTGGAAGGCATCGAATTGCCCGGCATCGCCGCCCTCGACGATAAACAGCCCGCTTCCGCCGTCAAATAATTGCCCTGATATCTAGAAGCCAATCAGCTCCACATAACGAGGTTATCTGTGCCTGTTTTAGCTCTTAAACGGCTTCCAATTGCAGCCCTGGCCACTGTGCTGACTGCAGGCGGAGCGACGCTTTTGTCCGCGATCAGTATATGTATAGTTATAGGCACAGGCCCCGCCCAAGCGGAGGAACACTACGAGGTCAACGGCAAGTCGGTAACAGCGGCCGTTTATCAAGCCGGCAAGATACTGAACGACTCGGTCGGTCTGCTCCAGACCAATCGCAATCAGGAAGCGGTGGACATGCTGCTCCAGGCCGAGCAGATGGCGCCGGATCTGGCCGGCGTGCACCTCAACCTCGGCCTTGGGCTGGCCAAGCTCGGTCGCAGTCAGGAAGCAGTCAAAGAGCTGGAAACAGCCCGCGCACTCGATCCCAACATGCCAAACGTACTGCTGACCCTGGGCGGCATTTATCAATCCCAGGGTCAGGTGAACAATGCCATCAATACCTATAGTGATTTCGTAGCGCGCTTCCCGCAGCACAAGGATGCCGCCAAAGTGCAAGCGCTGGTCACAGGCTTGAAAAAAGAAGTGGCCGACGGCGTGATCCATCCCGAAATGATGAACGCCAATGGCACACCGAGCGACAATTATCTGGGCGAGCTCGGCAGCCGCGCCAAGCGTTGGCCGGCGAACAAATTACCGATCAAAGTCTGCATCCGCCCAGGCGACAATGTCCCTGGCTACAAACCCAAATACCTGGCCATTTTGCAGCAAGCTTTCAACGCCTGGCAGGAAGCCTCTCAGGGCAATCTCTCCTTCACCCTCGTGGCCGATCCCGCCCAGGCCGATCTCGATTGCAGCTTCACCAACGACCCGAGCGGCTTTCGCAATCAAGCCGAAGCAGGCGAGACCAATCTCTTTGCCAACAGCAAGGGACCAGTCAAAGGCACGATTCAAATCCTGACCGTGCCTCTTGTAGCAGAGCTACCGCTCACCGACAATCGCATCCGTTTCATCTGCTTGCATGAAGTCGGCCACGCCATTGGTTTTGGCGGCCACACCAGCAATCCGCAGGATGTGATGTTTTACAGCTCGTCGGTCTCCGATGCCTTCCCGCATTTGAGCCCGCGCGACGCCAACACCGTACGCATGCTCTACGCGCAGTAAATTAGCGAAAACGAGATTAGCGAAAAACGAGATGAGCGAAAAACGAGATGAGCGAAGGCGAGCAGACATATAAAAACTATACCGACGCAAATTTTTCCGACGCGGCCGTGGCCCTCTTGAGCGTCGCAGCTGATGAATGCAAGGCCGCGGGTGCGGAAAAAATAAGCAGCGAGCATCTGCTCCTTGCCCTGATCGCCGACGAGAGCGGCGCAGCCGGTAGTCTGCTCCGCGCCAGGGGCCTGAAAGTCGACAGCGTGAGAAAGCAGGCCAGAAAATTTGCCGAAGAAGCGGCAGAGAAATCCGGCCTCAATCAAATGCACACACATGGACATGAGCACGCGCCTGAGCACGGACACACGGCTGAATCTGGACATGCCCATACTCGCGACCACGACCACGAACGCGACCAGGACTGCAAAGGCAAAGATCAAGGTGATGACGGCGCACCCGCCCTCGAATTTGCCGCTCTGGGCAAATGGATCTTGACCGGCGCCCTCGAACAGGCAACTCTGGAAGGGTGTGAACAGGCGACTCCGGAACACATCCTCGTTGCCTTACTGGAAGAAGGCACCGGTGTGGCGATTCGTCTGCTCGATCATTTCAAAATAAATCTGCAAATGCTGCACCTAAAACTTTCCAGGCAAGACTGAAACAGCAAAAGTGCCTCTGTCGCAACCCTTCGAAAAGTAGGACGTCGCCATGTGGGAATCTTACGCACCGGGTGGGAACTACACCAATTGTTTAAAAGCCCCACTCTGCCTAATATCTAAACATTCCACTCAGCCCACCTTCCGAGTGAACACCCTAAAGAGGCAACAACGAATATGACAATGTTTAGACATCCAGCCGACGAAGAAAAACTCTGCCAGGTTCTCAAAGCTTATGTCGAAGAGTGGGGCCCGGAAAACGTCATCGTTTCAGTACCGGAACACTGGTCCGAGTATTCGGCCAGTAATCTCGGACGCGTCCGCCTCGAGTTCGCCACCGAAAACACTGTCTCCATCCGCGTCGAATACGATGCCGTACGCTTGAGCTACGACGTCAATCTGGTCGCCGCTTAAGCAGACCTTCAAGCTGACCATCGCATACATCGCATACGAGTGCACGCACATCGCCAACAAAATTTGAGCTCGCGTCTTTGCACAGTAAAGCGCGGGCTTTTCTCTTCAGGCAAAAATTGAGCCAGCCGGCTGCAGACGCAGGCAATGCAAGGTGCCGGGCTAACCCTGCAAGAGGCGAAAGCGCTCTCTCAAAATCTGGCAGGCGCTGATGCTGGTCGTCTCACCGAGGGCCACTCTTTTTTGCAGCTTCATCGCCAGAGCAAAAAGCGCCGGTTGAATCATCGAACACTCGTGGGCGACTTGCTCGAAAGCGACCGAGCGTTCGAGGGACATTTCAATCACACCAAGGACGGTGATTTCGGTAAGCAGCTCGGCTTCGACCAGCAAGTCGAGCGCTTCGAGCAATTCGACACTTCCGTTGTAGACGCCAAAGCCGCGCACAGTCTGCGAAAGCTTGAGCCACTGACCGGAAGAATTGAAACCGGCAAAAGAAGAACGGACCATTTCCTGCAACTGAGGCTGCGAAAGATGTCCGCTGCGATAACGCGATGAGCCGTCAATCAAGAGTTTGTAAGTGGCGATGTTAATCAGACCGAGCTGGACAAGAGCCTGACCGAGAGTAAGTCCACGCGAAAGGCAGAGCAATCTGGCCCGTTCCATTTGAGAGATTGAAATCAATTGCGAGCTGACGGTGAGCTCGGCCAGGAAACTCTCGGAAAAAGCGTTGGTCGGATGTAGACCCATAGTCAAAAGCATGTCGTCGAACGGGATGAACTGACTGAGAGCATTTTGCAGAGCTTGTTTGGCCCAGGGCTGATAGAGGAAGCCCTGCGAAACGGCATCATATGCAGTCATGATGTCGCGACGATCGGAAGCGGCGATAAAGCCGCCCTCGTAGAGCACATCTACAAGAGAAGCCTCTTTGATCGTGGCAGTTTTAATTACTTCGCCGAGAGCTTCGGCGTCGATCAAGCTGGTATCAGCGATCAGATCCATGATCAGGTTGCAATCGAGATAACGACTGTGACCGGATAATTGCGCCGGCTGCGGACCGCTCTGGGTTTGAGCCTGCTGAGTGGCATCGGTCAATGTGACCGAACTGACCGTATATTGTGTCGATGCGCCGATTGATGCAGTCATTTGTATATACGTCAGGGGTGGAGGCTCAAGGCAGGCGATTTTTCAATCAAAAGCGGTCGTGCAAAGACATCGCTTCCGCTTCGTTAAGTTAGCAGAAATGCCGAACAAGTTTGCTAGATGGTACTAAGGCTTCGGAATAGGTGGACAGGGGTTTCGTGCCTTGACACAGGTCATCATCCGACAAGTCAAGGGTGGGGTCAATGCCTTACTACGTAGAAACACGCGGCAAGAAAAGGTTAAATCTTAAAGAACCTAAATCTCGAGTTTTTGACGGAAGCAAATCTCGTGATTGTTATGGTCGTACCAGACGAAATCATGACCGAGCTTGGGGTGTTCCGAGGCGAAATATAGTTTGGAGCGCAGAGAATCGCCGGGTAATAGATGGAAGAGAAATTCGGAGCGATTATCGTCCTCCGGTCCCATCGACAGCGGACATCTCGTACCGGTGACATCGACCAGGTTCAGGTCTATAGATTCCAGGGTTTTGGTCGAGCCATTATAGATATTGACGTCCATACAGACAAAATGGCCGCCAATGCCGTCTTTGACTATCTTCGGCTTGCTCAGCACTTTGATTTCCAGGCCCTGTAGATAATTTTTGTGAGCAACATGCTTGGTAGGCGCCGTCAGAGCCGGCATGATCATGTCGTTGTCGATGTTGATGTTCAGGCCATCGCCGGGCTCGAGCCAGGCCGAGTGCCCTTTTTTCATGATCGCGTGACCGGCGGCGAGAATGGCTCCGCCTGCCGCTCCGGCAGCGATGTTATAGCCATGCATGCTGACCGTATTGTGCAGGCCGCCGGAAAAATAGTAAGCAGCCATCGCTCCGACAATGGCTCCACCGGCAGCGTTTGCTGCGACCATACCGACACCGCGCATTTTGGATTTCGGCGTCGATTTCTCCAGATTGTCCGCCTGAGCGGCAAAACGGAAGATGCGATGATCGGGCAGTTCGAGCTCATTAAAGGAAATATCGACCCAACCCGGTCTTTGCACACGACGCGGTCCATTCAAATGGACGACATGACCGCGAAAAACAGTGCCTTCGGGGATAACGCTCTCACCGTCGATAAAGATATCTTCGCTGATACGGGCGACAATTACGTCTCCGACCTTGGCCGGTACCGGATTGCCTTCCAGATCCTTATCGAGCAGCTTCATGCCGTGGGTGGGGACGCTGACGATCTTGAGATTCATACCGGTGCCGCGCGGCACGGTATAGCTAGCTCCCGCTTTCAGGGTCATCGAGCTCGGTTTGACTGGTCCGCTCACATCGGCATAGACGGAGCGACTGTGGATGGGAGCGCTCTCGCTCGGCTGGACCGGACGTCTGACTGTTTTAGCCTCGGGGGGCGGATCGTCGTCGACGTTAATGTATTCGCTGTCGGCGCTGTGGCGTGCTGCCGCGGGCAGAGCGCAATAGATACTCAGCACCAGAGGCTGGACCAGAGGCAGGGTCAGGGAAAGCAGAGCAATTTTTGACCTGATTTTCATCGATTTGACGCGCCCCGGTCGACAAGACCCCAAGAGTATAACCCGTCTCCCGGCAACCCATGCTTAGATAAGAAGACTTGGAGCGTCAGATCTGTTAATCTATGAGTGTATTTAAAAGAGCTAAAGCTGTCTCAGCCCCCTTTTCTGGCCTTATCTTCCTAGTTCGTACAGCCTAATATTTACCTTTTCAACACTACCCTTTTAGTAGAGTCTCAAGAGATCGGCGAGTCAAGGTGATCAACAAGGTGAACACAAAAGAGCGCGGCGGCTCACAGCAGAACATCATTGTTCTCAAGTACGGCCCGGACGTTCTCAGCGAACTTGCCAGCTTGACCAAGGGCAAGAGGCTTTATTCGGCCAGCCTTGTCGACGCCACAGTCTGCGGCTATCTCTTCCCGGCCGAGACACTGATCGAAGCCGGTCGCATCGCCGAGAACATCCTGGAATTACAGGGCGCGCTCATCTTTTTGACCACCCACAAGGCCACCGCCGTTGTGCGCGAGTCGCTCACCGGTCTGATGTCCTTGCATTGCTTTGACAACCACGCCGAGCTTTACGACTATTCGCCGACTTTGACCAAGTTTATTCAGACGGCCCTTGGCGATACCAGCAATTTCATCGAAGAGAGCACCGACCTCTCGCACCAGGTATTGATGTCGACAGTGCCGGTACTCACCCCGGCTGGATTGACGCTAAAACTGGCCATGGAAGCACATCACCGTCGCAACATCCTCCTTGCCGCCATCGACAATTACACGCCTGTCGTCACCCTGGCCGGCAAAATGGTCAGCTCGGGACGCCTGACCGAGAGCGAATTTCTCGATCGCTTGAAAGAGCTCGAACAAGAAAAGTTGGTCTTCCCGGTCTTCCAGAAAATCCCATTTCTCGTTAACTGTTTCAAAAATCGCACCGCTTTTACGCTCAAAGAGTATTTGCTTGCCGCCGGCTTGCTCAGTCGCAACCAGCTCGACGAGCTGATGATGGAGCTCAATTCCACACCGCTCAAACAGCGCCTCTCGCTCGGTGCGCTCGCCGTGCGCAAAAATATCATCAACAGCAGACAGCTCGAAATCGCCCTTCAAGATCAGGCATTTTACGGCCAGACCGAAGAAAACGAAAAGGTCAAACTGGGCTCGGTCACCGGTGAAGAAAGCAAAGTACAATCGCTCGTCGGCCACCTCGGCTCGACCGACCCTTCCAACCTTTTGCAAAACCTGGCTACCAACCGCGAGACCGGTGTGCTCTCGGTAGAGTATCGCGACATGCAATTTCGCGCCCTTTTCGAAGTGGGCAAAATCACCCACGCCAAACTGGGCAAAATCATGGGCAATCAGTCGGTGATTGAATTTGCCTCGGCCTGGAAGCAGGGTATTTTCGTCTTTATCCAGCGCACGCCGCCTCCCGACCTGGCCAAAGATAATTGCAAAGTGAGCAAGGCCCTCGATAAACTCCTGCTCGATGCAGCTCTGGCCGCCGACAATACCGAAGTCACCTGGAAGAAATTGCCGCGTGCCTCTGAGAGCGTACTCGAAAAATTAGCCGACAAAGACAATCATCTGAACAACGAAAAGCTGACAGACCCGCGCGAAAAATTCGTCCTCTCTGCCACCGAGCGCGCCATGATGCGCAAACTCTGGAACGCGCTCGACGGTCTCCATTCGATCTCGATGGTGATCCGCAACCTCGGTGATGTCACCACATCCGATGCCGCCATGGCTATCGACCGTCTGCTTTCTTATGGCCTGGTGACTGTACCGCAAGTTGATCTTCATGGTCCGCTGGCCAAGTTTCAAGAGCTGGTCAAACGTCTCACCGAAACGATCGGCCTGGAGCGCTCGGAAGCCTTTTTACGCCTTTCCATGCGCGACACGATCGGTTATTCCGGCAGGGCTCGCTGCTTCATACTCTCGAGACACGGTGATGTCGGCGTCGATATGGCGGCAGCGCGTTCGGCCGGTACGTCACTGTCTGTGGTGCTTCAGGATTTGGAAGACTGGCAAGTCAAATACATCGAGTACGCCGGTCAAGAAATCGATCGCACCACATTGATGACGATCATTCGTGAAGTACACAGAGCCGGCCAATAGAGGGGAGAAGTCCAGGAATAATGCAGAAAAAACAAATTGCCGCGGGCATACTGACTTTGCAATTGAGCCATGGTTTTTTTCTGAAAGCGGCTGCTCAGGCCAGTGAACTGCCAGCTCACACAGGCGTCACCAATCAGAACACCATTCACCTTTTTGACAGCTCACCGATACCGGCGATCAAAATGCAGGTGGCGGCCAATCCTAATTGTCCAGTCGATGTGCAGACCAAATTGGCCTCCTGTCCGAACAGCTTCGTGCGCATGGCGCTTGCCGAAAACCCAAACTTGCCCGAAAGTCTCCAGGCACAGCTGGCCCTGGATAACGACCCGATGGTAGCGGAAGCACTCGTCCACAACCAGCACCTACCCGCTCTAACGGTTTTGACAAAACTGGTCGGCCAGGCACAACCGCGGGTGAGAGAGGCTCTCGCCGCCAATCCGAACACACCCAGACCGATACTGGAGAAGCTCGCCCAGGGCCCCATTTTTACCGAGTACCTGCTCCTTTCTCTGGCTAAAAATCCAAGCACTCCCGAAGAAGTGCGCACCCGCCTGACCAAGATGGGCGACCGCCTTGTTCGTACTTTTCTGGCCAAAAGCCCGCGTCTGAGCGCGGCCGGCTTCAATCAACTGGCCGGAGACGGCGACCTCGGCGTGCGCGCCATGCTCGCCACAAATTCCGCCTGCCCACCTGCCGATCTGGACCTGCTCAGCAAAGATGCAAATTCGATAGTGCGCGAAAGTGTCGCCCTCAATCCAAACACGACTGCTGCCACCCTCTCCAGACTGACAACCGATGAGCGTTCTGAAGTGCGTGCCGCCACCGCTCAAAATCCAAATTGTGCGGCTGCCGATCTGGCCAAACTCGTCCACGACAAAAATATGCTGGTACGCGCTCAAGCCGCCGGCAACAATACGACCGCCGCCAGCCTGCTCGACGACCTGTCAAAAGATGAATCTTGTGAGGTGCGCTGTGCCGTCGCTCTCAACGCCAATACAAAAGACGCCACCCTGGCCTCGCTTGTCGATGACGATGCAATAGCCGTGCAGGAGATTGTGGCATCCTCGAAACGCCTGCCGTCCGCCGCTTATACCAAGCTCTCGACGAGTAAGTCGGCGCTGGTGCGCATGACACTGGCCGGCAATCACAGTCTGCCCAGAGCGCTGGCCGAGGCCTTGAGCAAAGACGACGATGCCCGCGTCAGAGCCGCTCTCGCTCGCAATAGCGGCTCTGAAATAGAAAGCACGGTCTTCGCTCGCCTTGCCTCCGACAATGACACGCTGGTGCGAGAAGCGTTGGCCGTAAACGCCAAAGTAGAGCCGACCACACTGACTACTCTTTCTAAAGATGAGTCGGTGACAGTGCAAACGGCCCTGGCCAAAAATCCTTCAGTCTCGTCGAGCACACTTTTATCCCTGGCAAATTCAGACTGCAATGCTATCCGCAATGCGCTTCTCACCAGAGGCGACCTGCCCGATGACGCGATCAACAAACTGGTGGCGGCCCAGGAAGTAAAATTTCTCCTCGCTCTGCGCCACGACACACCGGCGGCGGTGCTGGCCACTCTCTCGAGCGATACCGACCCGGCCTTGAGAGCAGCTGTAGCAGCCAATCCGGGACTGGGCTACGATACACTCAAGGCCTTGAGCAAGGACTCCAGCCAGTACGTCCGGGCCGCCTGCGCCGGTAATAGAAATGCCAAAGCGCCGCTCATTGCTGCCCTTGTCGGAGACAAGGAAGCGCTGGTAAGAGCACGAGCCGCTGCCAGCCAGGCCGCTGAAGCGGACAGCCTGAGCCGCCTGGCCCAAGACGAAAATCCAGAAGTGAGACGCGCAGTGGCTTCCAATCCAGCCACGCCCCGAGAAGTTTTAGCGGCACTAGCCGGTGACAACAGCACCTGGCTGACAAAATAAGAGAGATAAAGGAGCGTCCAATGGTTGTCGCAATAGACGACGAAGTAGTAATCGTAGACGCAGTACGCACGCCAATCGGGCGTTACGGCGGCGTGCTCAGGGAAATCCGTCCCGATGACCTGGGCGCCCTGGTAATCGCCCAGTTGCTCAAACGCAATCCGGCCGTGCCCGTCGATCAAATCGAAGACGTCCTGCTCGGCTGCGCCAATCAAGCCGGCGAAGACAATCGCAACGTCGCTCGCATGTCGGTGCTCCTCGCCGGTCTGCCTGCCACCGTCGCTGGTGGCACGGTAAATCGTCTTTGCGGTTCTGGCCTGATGGCGGTCAATGACGCGGTCAACAATATCAAAGCCGGTCTCGGCGACATCTATATCGCCGGCGGCGTCGAATCGATGACCCGCGCTCCCTTCGTCATGGGCAAAGCAGAGAGCGCCTACGCCCGCGAACCGAAGCTGTATGACACGACCCTGGGCTGGCGCTTCACCAATAAGAATCTAGCCGACATGCATCACCCTTACTCGATGGGCGAAACAGCCGAGAACGTGGCAGAGAGATACCAAATCTGCCGCGAAGATCAGGACAACTTTGCCCTCGCCAGTCAGGAAAAATATCAAAAAGCATTTGCCGCCGGTCTCTTCAAAGACGAAATAGTGCCGGTGCCGCTGCCCATTAAAAAAGGGGCCAGCGCTAATGGCAAGGATGCAGGACAAAATTTTGTCAGTGAAGACGAGCACCCGCGCGCCGATACCAATCTGGCCTCCCTGGCCAAACTCAAGCCGGCCTTCCGCGAAGGCGGCACCGTCACCGCCGGCAACAGTTCGGGCATCAATGACGGTGCAGCGGCGCTGCTGATTATGACCCGCAAACGCGCCCTCTCCCTCGGTTTAAAACCGATGGCCCGTTTCCTCTCCTCGGCGGTCGCCGGCGTCGACCCTGCGATCATGGGTATCGGTCCGATCACCGCCACTCAAAAAGCGCTGCAACGGGCCGGATTATCGGTCGCTGACCTGGATCTCGTCGAGCTCAATGAAGCTTTTGCGGCCCAGGTTTTAGCCTGCGCCAGAGAACTCAAAATCGACCTGGCCAAAGTCAATGTAAACGGCGGATCGATAGCTCTGGGGCACCCTTTGGGCGCCAGCGGTGCGCGCATTCTGACGACTCTGGTCTACGAAATGCAAAGACGAAAAGCAAAAATTGGTCTGGCCACAATGTGTATAGGTGTCGGGCAGGGTATAGCGACCTTAATAGGGGCCGACTAGGAATTAGTTTTTATGACGACCAGATTTACCTTCCTCCAGTTTTCCGACGTCCTGCTGGACGCCAAATTGACGCATGCTGGACTGAGCCAGTCGGGGCTCACCCACAGCAACTTCTCGCTCGAGCGCAAGATTCGCGAAGAGCGCGCCCGCGAGCTGCAGGAAGCTACGATCAATGCCTTTGCCCTGGCCGCCGATCAAAAAGTGGACGCCATCCTCATTCCCGGCGGCCTCTGGGATAACGTCACAGTGACCAGCCGAACGATAAGCACTCTGGTGGACGCGGCCGAGTCGGTGCGCCACATCCCAATTTACATCGCCCCCGGCCACCGCGATTTTTATACGCGCAGCTCGCTCTACACAAATGACATGCTCCAGGCCCGTGGTCTCAAACCCTGGCCGGAAAATGTCCATGTCTTCAACTCCGAGCATTTTTCCTCGGTGGTCCATCCGACTATGGAAGATGTCTGCTTCACAGGCCGAGCGATAACCAAGGGTGCGCGCCGCACCGATCGCATTCTGTCCGGCACCCTGCCAAAATCACGATTGGCATCGATCAACGTCGGCCTTTTTGCCGGCTCGCTCGAATCTCACCCATCGCTTATCGCCGACCCGATGTCCTATGAGCCGCGCAAACCATTGATTTATCCTTTTTCGGAAGAGGAACTCGAAGCGCAAAATCTCACCTACGCCGCCGTCGGTCATATCAAAGATGGTTATCAGATCTTCAACAGCCAGGACCGCCTGCTCGGTGCCTATGCCGGCTGCCTCGCCGGCGGCAGCTTCCAGGAGCTCGGCCAGCGTTTTGCCATCCTCGGCGAAATTGAAGCCAATGACAAAGGCGAAACTGTAATCAATCTCACCCCTCAAGAACTAGATATACGGCGCATGATGCTCGTCACGGTCGACGTATCAGGCCTTGGGGATGAAGAAATTAAAGACGAAATCGTGATCAATATCGAAGATTCCGGGGTGCGACCAGACACCGATGTGGTGGCCCTCAACCTCGAAGGCCGGCACAAACCGGGCATCTATCCCAAGCAAATCGCCGAAGAGTTGTCCGATAATTTTTATCATCTGCTCGTGGTCGACAATACCCGGCCGGACTATCTCTCCGAAAGATTCGACGAGCGCACCACCGAATGGAAATTTATCGAAGCAATGCTGGCCATGAAAACGAACGCCGAAAAACCGCGCGGTCGCGAGATGGGAAGCGACTCACTCTCCGGTCTACCGGGAGCGGATGTGAGTGGTAAAACAGTCGAAGACGCTCTTTACTACGGTCTGGATGCCTTGAAACTAAAAAGGGTAATTGTGCGCAATGTGGGTTGAGCGGATCGATTTAACAAATTATGCAGGCGTGCAGGGCGAAAATATCATTTTCGCTCAAGACAAGCTCAACCTGGTCGTCGAGCCGAACGAATACGGCAAGTCGACGATGGCTACAGCGATCTGGTCGATACTCTTCGATTATCCGCCCGATTCGACGCTCTTGCCGACAAATGGTCTATCCGAAAAAGAAGCGCGTCGTCCCAAAAATGGCACCACCTACGGCGGCCGTCTCGATGTCTACGCAAACGGGCGCAGACTGTCGATTTTGCGCGATTTCAATGCCAATAAATTTCGCGTTTTCGACAAAGAAAAGAACAATCTCGACGTCACGGCCGATTTCCTCGGCCCCAATGGTGAAGACGAGCTCGGCCTGCGCCTCACCGGCATGACCCGTGAACTTTTCCGCAGTACTTGTTTCGTCGGCCAGAGAGAGCTCGACGAACATGCCGTCAGCGGTGAAAGCAGCCTCGTCAGTATGATTCAAGGCATCGCCGACTCGGCTACTCCGGCCGCTACTTCCGGCCAGGCCGTCAAAGTATTGCGCGAAATATTGGACCGTGTGCCCGTTGGCGACAAACGGATCAAATTTGATACTTTGATCCGCGATCTGGAGATGCTCAGACAGGATCTGCTCAATAAGATTCGCGCCTATGAACGCGACAAGCAGGACGTAGCGGCCTCATTTGACCGTTTGATGATCGTCAATAAAATCCTCACCGGGGACAACAGTCGCTTCAAAGCAACCGAGTACCAAAATCTGAAATTTCAGCTAGGTGACGGCGAAGCGCGCCTGCACAAGCTGCAAGAAATACTTGTGCGTAAATTTGAAATCGAAGAGCAACTCGAAACTTTTAACGGCATGGAAGAGTTTCCCGAAGATTTGCGCCGGGCTAT
Source organism: Cyanobacteria bacterium REEB67 (assembly GCA_018971775.1). Lineage (GTDB taxonomy): Bacteria > Cyanobacteriota > Vampirovibrionia > Obscuribacterales > Obscuribacteraceae > REEB67. Next base: position 98,161 of record JAGXAB010000006.1, read on the forward strand.
TGACGAGCTTTTCGAACGCCGCGCCCAGAAGCTCCAAGAGCTGCAAAACATCCAGAACGAGAGCAATCCGCACGCCAAACAATACGAAGAGAAGCGCGCCCAGATCAAGAGACGTTACCAGGGTCTCGATCAATTTACCCAGGACGAATCGACGCAGGTGGCATCGCTCGCCGGATCGATGCACACGGTCGAAGATGAAATCGCGGACCTGGTCAACCGCGGCAAAGCGGAACTGGCCAAAATAGTCGGACCGACCGGCACGGCGCTAGAGCTCGAAGGCATGCGCAATTCGCTAGTATCTGTGGAAGCGGAAGGTGTCGAGCACGCCCGCTCCTACAATTCCTTGATCAGTGCCTTCCAGGACCAGATCACGGACGCCGAGCGCAATCTCCACAAAGAACGCGCCCGCAAAAAAGAATACGAACAAAAGCTCAAAGACGAAGTCAACCGTCGCAAGATGCAAGCCTTCTTGATTGGCGGTGTTTCGGTCGTGCTTTTTATCGTCGCCATCGTTCTGATGGTGGTGCTCAAAGCTGCCGCCTGGATAGCACCTGTCGTCCTCGGGGTAGGTCTGATCGGCATCATTGCCGCCGCCATTGTAATCATCCCGGCTTTCCAACCGGAGCGCCTTTTCAAAAACGAATTTAACCAGATCAGCCACGACATCGGTCGGATCACCACCAATATCCAGGATTTGATTACTAAAGTAGGAGCTCTCGAAATAAAGCTCGACACGCTCGCCCGCAAAGTCGGCCTGCAGAGCCGCGATCAGCTCCTCGACAAACTAGATGACTATGCCTCGCAATCGACCCGATTAAAAGAATACGATCTGGTCGAGCAAATGCTCGAACAAAAGCGCCAGCTCATGGAGCGTTACAAACTCGATCTGGAAAAATTTGTCGCCAAAGCAGGCAAGGGTTCGCTTGCCCTCACTGCCAACACCGCCAAACAACTCTCGACAGCGCTTTCCACATACTTTACCGAGTCGCGCAATCTGGAAGTAAGCTTCCAGAGCACCACTTCCAGTATCAGGAAGGTGGCCAGCCTGGAAGAAAATATTCTCGACACCGAACAAGCGATTGCCAATCTGCTGAGCAAAGCCGGCATCGAACTTCCGGAAAATCTGAGCGAGGGCATCGAGCTCGTCAATAAGCGGCTCAACAGCCACAGTGAGTTTCTCCATCTATCCGATACGCTTAACGAGCTCGAACACGAAAGTGGCGGCCATTTTGTCGAATTGCCGGCGGCGATCAAGACCCTGGAAGAATATTGCAGCCGTATTTCGCAGCAGATGCAGGGCTTGCGCGACCAATATCCCGGCATCGAAACGGTTACTCCGGCCGCCGAAGGCGAGGTGCCACCGGAAGAAAGCGTCGGCGATCTGGCCCAGGTAGAGGCTATGCGCAAAGAGCGCGAAGAGTTGCAGACACGCATCCGCACACTATCGATGACCTGCGATGAGCAATATCTGCATTGCATCGAAGAGCTCGACCTCACCGAATTTAAGTTGCAGAGTGCCAAGCGCGCCAAGCTCGCTCTCGAAATTGCCGGTGATACATTGAAGCGCCTCTCGGGCGAGAACTATGTCGACTGGTCCAGTCATCTCAACGTCATCGCCAAAGACATGCTCGGTAAGCTCGCCCTCGATTACGATGAGATACGCTTCGACCATGAGCTCCAGCTCGTCGCCCGCAAAAAGGGCGACACACGCGAGATTAACTCGACCGAAATCATGAATCAGCTGTCGATTGGTACGAAAGAGCAAATTCACTGGCTGGCACGAATGGTCGTAGCCAAGTTTCTCTCGCGCCAGCACTCGATGCCGATCATTATGGACGAACCATTCTCAGAGGCCGACGACGAGCGTTTCTTGAAGATGATGCGCTTCCTCATAGCGGTTATAGCCAAAGACCATCAGATCATCATCTTTAGCTGCCACCAGCAAAGACACACCTGGTTTAAGAATCAACTGGAAGAAAATGATCGCGGCCGGCTGATCTTCTGTCGTCGTCAAAAAAACGTCAAAGCCTGAGCAAGCCTCAGCCCGGACTTACATCTGAACTCTGGACAGGCACTCAACGGCTTTTGATACCGTGCCGGCGCAAATAATCTCTGTACGACAGAGGCTGCCCGCCACCGGCTCCACTTGAAGCAGCGTTGGGATTGGCATTGCGATTGATACCAAGCTCAGGAGCAGTGCGCGCCGCCTGCATATCGACTCGACCGTAGACGTTGTGGTAGTCCTCGTTTTTATCGTATTTCGTCTTGCCGTAGTCGCTAAACGAAACCACATCGAACTGGTTGTAAGGCATGAAGGGCTGCTTAGCAACGCGCTCGTGCATGATTACATCGGTGGTTTTGAAAGCGCTATCGGGGATATGACCGCCACTGGCCAGCGCCGCTTTGACCGCGGCAAGATTGGCGATTGTGTCGGTGGTTGCCAATTTTTTCTTCGCCTCAAAGGCCTGGTCAAAGCCCTGCATATGGCTGCGGGAAACCATGGCGCTGCTGTGCTCTTTGATATGAGCGAGATGCATCTGCACATAGCGATGCTTCTTCTCAGCTTCAGGCATGGTCGAAGTGTAGAGGCCATTTACTTTCTGAGCAAAACTGAGCTCAGTGATCAAATCTTCCGAATTCCAATAGCCTGGTAAACAGTGCAGCACCGTGCCGTCAGGGTTGAGGACAAAAATCTGGATATTATGCGGTCCGGCACCATTGGTGGTGTTGACGGCGTTGCCCCAGACCTCGTGGCGGCCAGACAAGCCGCAATAAGGCTCGTTGGTGATGTCGCGGGTACCGCAGACAAAATTATCTTTGAGGTAGCTGATTACTGGTTCGGAGGAGAGCGACACGGCCCTCAGACTATTGCCGGCGCTTCAAGTGGCGCCTTCCATTTTGCCCAACATATGAATCCAAACGAGTGGCTTGCCTCGCTGCCTGGCACAGGCAAGCGCCTGATTCATATTGTCGAACCAGGTAATTTGCCTGGTCAACTCGTTGACCTTGGCTCGCTGCTCGACACCGGTGACACCGGCCCCCAGGGACGACGGCGCCGCCATCGACAGAGCAAACAAAGAAGCCAGCAAGACCGACTGGCTTTGCTTCATGTATTTGTTCCGTCGCCTGTTTTGACTTTGAGTTTGAACTTGCCCAAACATATATAGATTGACCCGGGTCTGACTGTATCTCTTTCCATCATCACCCTTTAGCAGCCGCTTGCGGTTAAAAAATGACCGCCCCCAGATTAAATCTACGGAGCAGGCATCCTAACGCACAGGTTTGCGGCGCACCGTGACGGCCGTGCCGACGCAAACGACACCGCTGGCAAATTTGCCTTTATCGAGCGGCATGACTTGACTATCGAAATGGATGCCGATCACGGCATTGGCGCCGTTTTGCTTGGCCCGTTTGACCAGAGTCAGATAGGCCTCGGTGCGCGCTTCTTCGCAAAGCTGCGCGTAAGAGGCGATGCTACCTCCATAGACCTCCTGCGAACCGGCCGCAGAGTCCTCCGCCCAGGTCGGCACACGCACCGACGCCCCCTCAACCAGACCTTTGTAATCGATAATCGAATAGCCCTCGATCAAAGATGTGGTGGTGGCCAAAAAGTCGCTCCCGCCATAACCTCTGGCTACAGCCGGAGCGACCACAGCGGCGCTCTGCCTGGGAGGGAGATTGGCATTAGTATTGATATTTTGTAGCGGTTGAGGTGATATAAGGGCAGCCGCACTTGCCCCTGTCGAAGCATCAGGAATATGCTCATGGGATACATATCCCGGGATGGTATTGCGAGCCGGTTGGGCGATCGCGCCTGGCTGAAAGAGTAGACAGGCCAGCAAGAAAATCACTCTGGAATTGGAAAGTTTGTGCCAGGTCAGGTTTTGCATTATTTGCCATCCCAAAAAATCGGCTGGATTACAAGAAGCGACAGCAAGACGATATCACGCAGTTAGCAAGCCGCTCTCCGGGCTTTACCGTAAAGCCCCCACGCAGAGCGCCAAGACAATACTTCCATGGGAAAAAAAAGCTGCCTCGGAGCAGCACAAAAAGTCACGCGCATGTTCAACCTCCCGAATCACCGAAAAGTCTGGCCTCCCTAACCTTAATGGGGGATGTCGAAAAAAAGAGCGGCAGATACGATGGAAATATTCTCAGCGCGGCGAATTACTAAGATGAAAAACAATCTTTCCAAAACAGGCAGCCTGTGGGATCTTTCAACTAAGTCGGCGAGCCGGCCAGAAGAGGATAACTTAGTCCAGAAAGGCTGGCAGACGGTCGCCAGCTTATCATCAATCTTTGGCCAGGTGACTGACTTTACAGTCGGCGCTCCTCTAATCCTGCAGGCTCTGGCTCCTTTCGATTTTGCCGCTTCGACACTCTGGTTGCTCGAGCGAAACAGTCAGCTCAGATGCATTTCCGCCCACGTCTCACAAGCTTGTTTGATTGAAGGGGGCCAAAAAGTCCTGCCGCTAGGGGCCGGTCATCTCGCCTGCGAGGTATTTCGCCTGCGACGCACAGAGCAAGAAGGCTCACTGGTCGCCTTCCCCTTGCTCGCAAAAAGAGCTGTGATCGGTGTGATCGTAGCGATACAAAAAGCAGAAGGCTCCTTGCCCGATGCCGAGCCAGTCTTTCAAACTTTGGGCCGATTGATCGGCGATTTTTTCAACCAATGCCAGAAAGCTGAAGAACTGCAAGCTAGTGCAGATCGCCTCTTAACCATGATCAACAATGCCACGAGCGGCATCTTTACGATCGATCGAGATGGTCTGATTATTACATCCAATCCGGCCTTTCAAGATATGGTCGGCCTCAGCAGCGCGGAGTGCATCGGCAAACGGGCGGAGGCATTTTTTTTCGACGACAAATATATAAAAGGGACGAACCAATCGAAGCCGGTTGCCGCAACGCTTGCGACGCCTACGAGTGAAAAGCGCACCTTGCAGTTGATCAATAGCGCCGGCCCAAACCTCTCCGTAGAGTTGGTCGTAACGCACATGGAGTCTAGAGGACAAGTCTTTCACACAGCACTTGTCCGAGATATAACAGAGCGAGTAGAAGAGGAAGAGCGGGTGCGAGAATTTTATTCAATCGTTGCCCACGAACTGAAAGCTCCGATGACCTCGGTGGCAGCCTCGCTCAGTCTGATCGAAAACGGTATCACCGGAGACCCGGGAGAGGAGGCGCGCCTACTGATCGTCAACGCCCGGACAAGCTGCACGCGCCTGCAACGCCTCATCCACGACGTGCTCGACGCCGGCAAAATAGACGCCGGTAAAATGGCTCTGGCTCTGGCCAAATGTTCGGCCGCCGGTCTGCTTGAGGAAACAAGCGCAAGCCTTGAATCCTACGACCTGGCAAGCGGCGTCAAAATTCGCCGCCTCGTAGAATGGAATGGTGAAATCTTCGCCGACCGCGACAGAATATTGCAAGCCTTGATCAATCTCACTTCTAACGCCATCAAAGTCTCGCCGCCCAACAGCCCAGTCGATCTCGTCGTCGCAGCCGCGGGCCCGAATACGATTAAATTTGGCGTGCGCGATTATGGAGCCGGCATCAAAGAAGACCAGCGTGCCGAGCTGTTCGGGCGCTTCCAACAATTGCCCGGCCCCAAGACCAGTGCTGAAAACGGCACCGGTCTTGGACTGTACATCTCCAAAGCAATCATCGATTCCCACGGCGGCACGATCGGCTGCCAGAGCGAACCGGGTCAGGGCTCGACCTTCTGGTTCACACTACCGATAAATGGACCGCAAATCGCTAATGGCAAATAATTGAACTTCGGCCTGGTTCTAGTCTTTACCGGCCAACTTGCGTTCGAGCACGGTGAAACCGGTCAAATCAGCGAGGGCGTCGACGATCTCCCAGGTGGTTTTTTCCAGGTCATCGCTATAAGGAATAGGTTTGCCAATGATCAATTTGATGTGAGCTTTGCCGGTCTTCTCATTGCTGCCGACGATACCGACGGGCAAGATATTGCTCTTGGTCACTTTGGCAAAGTAAGCGGCGCCCAGGTGCGGACGACCTATTGAGTTGGGCACCTTGCAGCGCGTCCCTTCGACAAACATACCGAGCGACCAGCCGGTCTTCATCACCTGTTTCATAAATTTGAGCGTGGAAAGTTCAGGCTTCTCGCGCGTCAAGGGCAGCGCTCCGAGGAAGTCGATCCACATGCCGAGCGGTCTGATATACCAGAGCTCGCGCTTAGCCATGAAAACCATATGCCTGTGGGTCGCCACCGTCAGTAGTGGCGGATCCTGATTGGAAATGTGGTTCCCAACAATGACCAGAGAACCTTCCGGCGGGATATTCTCACGGCCTTCGACGGTCAGATGATTGAATGTTTTGTGCCAGTTTTCCATGATCGTGCGGCCGACGAACATCTGCACTTTGATGCGCCAGGGCGTGAAGCGATCCATGCTCAGAGGCTGACACTTGATTGGTCGTTTTTCGGGAGAGGCCTTCGCTACTTCGGCGGCCGGTTTTTCGGCGTTTTCTGTGGTCATGGCTTGGTTACAACTGTCTTGGGCAGGGTGATACGGACGATGGTGTTATCTTCTTGCTGCGAGACGAAGAGATTGCCATCGCGGTCGAGGGTGAGGTAATAGGGGGCTTTGAAGCCTGTACCGATGATCGTCGAAACGCCGGCCGGGCTGATGCGAGCGACCGTGTTGCCGGAGTAATTGGCGACATAGACATTGCCGCCTTCATCGCAAACCAGGCCGATCGGTCCTTTCAAATTGCTGCCGCCGCTGAACTGCATGCGGGTGCCATCGGCTGAGATGCGGTCGACGGTATTGCTGGCGAAATTAGCCACGTAGAGATTGCCCAGGCGGTCGAAAGCCAAACCGGCCGGAGCATTGAAGCCGGCGGCAATGACGCGGGCCGAGCTGTTGGCCAGGACGGCGGTCGGATTGGAGGCGATGACGCTCTTGCGTTTGGCCTGCTCGAAGGCATTGGGCGCAGTTTGAACGACTTGCGGTGCCTGGGTCTGGACCTGCTGCTGCTGTGGCACTTGTTGTTGCTGTGGCTGGGCGCCCTGCTGCTGCTGATAAGCCTGAGCTTCTCGATAAGGATTGGGAGCGGTGGTGTCACCCGGGGCGATCGGGTTCATATTCATGCTCTGATTCATGTTTTGACTGCCGCCCTGACCCAGAGCAGGAGCGTAACTTGGCTGGGCGACGGTGGCGCCGGCAAGAATCTGGTCGCAGGTCTGGGTGCGCTTCTGGGCGTCGGCGAAGTGCTGCGAGGCGGGAGCGATCGCCTGAAACTGCGCTTTTGCTTCGGCATGGCGGCCAAGATCCATCAGGGCGATGCCTAGTTGATAGTGAGCGTCTGGATCATTGGGTTTGACGCGCAGCACTTCCTGGAAGCGCGGCACAGCCTCTTTCAAGCGTCTTTCGCTTTGATAGAGGACGCCGAGGTTATATTGAGCGTCGGTCAAATTAGGGTCGAGGTCGGTAGCATGGCGGAAGAAGATTACCGCCGATTCCAGGGAACCTTGTTTGTACGCAGTCAGCCCAAGGTTATACATCCCGACTGCCTGTTGATTGCCTTGCACGGCTGTAGGTGCAGCCCCTTGAGCGAAGACCGGAGCAAGCAGATTAAAACCAGGAAGACCAGGGCCAATCAGACTGAAACCGAATAGGGCAGACACGCTAAAGGCGGCCCCTAGAAGCTTCTCAGACACTTTGATCGGTTTAGACACTTTATCCATTAATCAGTAAAACTCCGGCGGCACTTAATAAACGCGTATTTAATTCCCAGATGGGTATAGTAGATATAGACAGTTAGATCAATACAGGCCCGATTTTATCAAGGATTTTGCCCGAAAAGCTGTTTAGTAGGAAACCTTAAAATACATGCGAACCGTTGGTCATATCATTACTTCAGCCGGCGTCAGTGCTGCCAGCTACATGGTCTACAAGTCTCCAAAGGCAGCATTCGCGAGCTTCTTGGTTGGTTTTGCCATGGATCTTGACCACGTCGTCGACTATGTCCGGGCGCACGGCTGGAAGCTTGACTGGGCCCGCTTTTCCGAAGCCAGCCATGAGAAATATAGCGGCAAGCTCTATCTGCCACTGCACTCATACGAGCTGCTCGCCCTATTCTTCTTTCTTTTTAAGGGTCCGAGCAGACAGCCTTATCGGGTCGGCATCACCCTTTCGGTCCTGACACATTTATTATTGGACCAGCGCTGCAATCCCTCACGCAAGGCCGGCACATACTTCCTGGCGCACCGTATCCGCAAACGCTTCAATGCCCACGAGATTCTCGGCGCCGGTTTTCTGACCGACACCAGACACAGCCACAGACATGGCCACAGACATGGCCACAGACACTAAAACGGGCTTTTAAGCTGGCGCTGACGCCCAGAGACAAAGACGCAAAAAAGCAAAGACGCAAAAAGGCAAAGACTATTCAGCTATCGCTTCAAGCGACCAAAATGATGTGTACACAATGTGCACACATCATTTTCGCGACAAAAGGAGAGTATAGAGAAATCGGCCGCGCTCGCGACCCCCAAGCGAGCAAGTAAAAGCGACAAGACAGAGAAAGGGCCCCCTTTCGGAGGCCCTTTTCTGATTTCGATTGATTCGACGGACCTGCTCTTAAGCAGGGACGTTGAAGCTGCCTTCGCCGATCGGCGGATAGATGTCCTCTTCCTCTTCTTCCTCTTCCGCAGGCATTGCATGGCCCTGGAAGCCGGTACCGGCAGGAATAAGACGTCCGATGATGACGTTTTCTTTGAGGCCGCGCAACCAGTCTTTCTTCCCTTCGACGGCCGCTTCGGTGAGGATGCGGGTGGTTTCCTGGAAGGAAGCAGCGGAGATGAAGCTCTCGGTGTTCAGTGATGCTTTGGTGATACCAAGCAAGACGTCTGTATAAGTAGCTCCCTCAGCGCCTGTCTGAGCGGTCTTCTCGTTTTCGTTATCGATGTGATAGCGCTCCATCAACTCACCGGGCAAGAGGATAGTGTCTTTGGGATCATCGACACGGACCTTGCGGGTCATCTGACGAACGATTACTTCGATGTGTTTGTCGGCGATTTCTACACCCTGCGAACGGTACACGGACTGTACTTCGTCCACGAGATATTTCTGAGCTGCCTGAATGCCGCGCAGTCTGACGATGTCGTGCGGGTTGGGCGGACCATCGGTGAGGGCCAGACCCATCGTCACTTCGTCGCCATCTTCAACGATGATGTTGAGGCCGGCGGGGATGACGATTTCTTCTTCGGTGCCATCACCGAAGACGATGTAGAGTCTGTGATTGTCTTCTTCGTGCACGACTTTGGCTTTGCCTTCGCGTTCGGCGAGGATGGCGGCTTCTTTCGGCTTTCTGGCTTCGAGAAGTTCTTCAACTCTCGGAAGACCCTGAACGATGTCCCCGGTTTTCTGACGTTCGTAAACGAGGGTGGCGAGCAAGTCGCCGCGTTGCACGAGCGCTCCGTCTTCGCATTGTAGTTGCGTATTGTTGGAGATCAGGTACGGACGTCCACGTCTCAAGACGACATCGCCACCATCGGCGGAGACAACCTGACCGGAGATAGATGCGATCGATCCTTTGGTGAGCGGGTCACCGGTGCGGATCAAATCACCTTCTTTCAAGGTGGTGGCGCCCTTCACTTTCTGGTGTACTTGTTGTTCTTCGGTGATCAACAAGATACGGCGTTCGTCGGTCTTGGAGAGCTGCACACGGGCTGAGGTACGGGTAAGTACCTGAGTGGTGGCAACAGGGAATTTGCCTTCGATGATCTGACCGTGCTCGACCGAGAGCAAGGTGACGTTGAGGTCCTGTTCGCGGCGCAGGAGGATGTTTTCCTGGACGACGATGTTCAGGTCTTCGTCCATTTCGACGATACCTTTGAGACCTTGTAAGTGACCCTGCATCTGCAGAACGAGAGAGGTTCTGGTCAATTGTGCGCCCTGGAGGTGGCGTACTTTTTCGCGGTCTCTGAAGAGCAACTGGGTGACCGAACGCAAAGAGATCTTCTCGTCGGTGGCCTTGTGCTTGAACTTCGTTTCACGCGGCTCGATCCAGTATTCTTCGACCGGTCTGACGAGCAAATAGCAGGAACCATCTTCTTTTTCGAAGATATTGATCAGCTTGCGCTCTTTGAATGTGGTGCCATCCAGTACTTCGGTGCCGGGCTCGACGAGCTGGCCTTCCGGTACTTTGCACTCGGAGGGGTCGCCAATTGGAATCAATTCGCCCGGACGGACAATCACTTCGTGAATGATGTCGTTGTCGGCAATGATTTCGACGATACCTTCCATGTGGGCAAAGACGTCTTTGACGACTTCCTGACCGGCAGCGACAGTGTCGCCGGTTTCGGACATCTTCAAGGAAGAGTCCTTGGAGATGAAGTGTACTTCTTCGGGTACGAAGAGCACTTTGCCGGCTTTGGTGACAACGCGGCGATCGTCGATTTCGACGCCGTCGTAGATGATCTCTCCACCGCAGCTGACGACGTTGGTGCCGTCATCAACAAGCTCAGCAATAATCTTGCCGTTTTCGACAACCTCGTCGTTGACGACTTTGATGGCGAAGGCTTCTTTTTGCTTCTGGACTTTCCAGATGCTGCCTTTTTGACCGGGCTCTAGCTTGGAGTTGCTGGCTCCGACCGAAGCGATGATGACGTTGATTTCCTTACCTTTGGTAAGGCGTACTTGTGACTTGGTCTTGGAGATTTTAACGGTCTCGGTTTCGATTTCCGGTCCGAAACGCACTTCACCACCGTGTTCGCTCATGATCTGGATTTCGGCCAGTACATCGAGAGCGTTTACGTCCTGACCGTCTTTGACGACTACATGAGCGCCGGAGGGCAAGTTGTATACGTCGCCTTCCAGTACCCAGATGATACCGGCGCGGCTTGCAGTGCGGGAAATGTTGCCCTGACGGTCGCGCTTTTCATCAGCCTGGAAGCCCTGGAACATGATACGTCCGGAGATATCGGCGGTGATGTCTTTCGAGGCGCGCTCGGTAAGGTTTTTCTTCGAACCCGGCGGATCGTATTCGCAGATGACCTGTCCAGCGGTGACATCATCACCACTCTTACAGAACATCAGGGCGCCGACCGGCACGGGGAAGGAGTGTTCTTTTTCGCCGGCGATTACTTTCAAGACGCCATCGCGAATCGTCTGTTCCATAACGTCACCATAGACAGTACGGATCGAACGGCTCTGGATTTTGAAAGTGATTGTGCCTTTTTGCGGCGCTTTGACCTGGGTACGGCTCTTTCCACCGGATACGGCACCACCGGTGTGGAACGTACGCATGGTGAGCTGTGTGCCCGGTTCACCGATTGACTGAGCGGCGATGATGCCGATTGCTTCACCCTGATCGACGGTGCGATGGTTGGTGAGCGACCAGCCGTAGCAGCGCTGGCAGACACCGTACTGGCTTTCGCAAGTAAGGGGTGAGCGTACTTTGACGACCTTCGGTTTCTTGAGGGTTTTGTCCAGCATGCTGGCCAGTTTGCGGTCAATAAGTTGACCCGCTTTAGCCAGTACTTCACCGGTTTCGGGATCGACTACGTCATCGGCGGCGGCGCGTCCGAAGATGCGCTCCTGCAAGCTGACGAGATCCTTGTCGCCTTCGAGGATGGGCTGCATGAGAATACCGCGCTGGGTTTTGCAGTCCACTTCGCGGACGATTACGTCCTGGGCAACGTCGACGAGACGTCTGGTCAGATAACCGGAGTCGGCTGTTTTGAGAGCGGTGTCAACAAGACCCTTTCTCGCTCCGTAGGAGGAGATGATGTACTCGGTGACGTTCAGGCCTTCGCGGAAGTTTGCCTTAATCGGCAAGTCGATGATCTGACCTTGAGAGTCTGCCATCAAACCACGCATACCGACGAGCTGACGGACCTGGGAGATGTTACCTCTAGCTCCGGAGAACGCCATCATATAGACGGGGTTGAGGCGGTCGAAGTTGTCGACTACTTCTTTGGTGAGCATGTCGGTCGTAGCGGACCAGGTGTCGATTACTTTGTTATAGCGTTCGACTTCGGTGATGTCGCCACGCTCGTAGCGGCGTTGCGCTTCTTCGATTTCTTTTTCGGCCGAGGAGATCAAGCCTTTCTTAGCTTCCGGTACGTCCAAATCGGAGATCGAGATGGTGACGCCGGCTCTGGTGGCATACTTGAAACCAAGGTTTTTGAGCGAATTGGCCAGTTCGGCCGTGCGGGCCGTGCCGAAACGTTCATAAACGTCGGAGAGCAAGTTGCCGAGCTTCTTTTTATCAACTGTGGTGTTGATAAATTCCATTGTGTCTTCTTTTCTGCTGGTGACCATTTGGGCCTCGTTATTTTGGAGATCGATTTAAAAGAGATCAGCTTGTCAGCTAGTTTTGACGCGCTTGCGTCGGTCTAGTTGACGGAAGCGATGGCTTCGCGCACCACTTCGTTGAAGATGATTCTTCCAGGAGTCGTATTGATCATCTGACCATCGAAATCGCGCACTGCGATTTTGGCGTGAAGGTCGACTACACCGGCTTCGAAGCAAGATCTTGCATCGGCCAGAGAGACGAATCTCATGCCGGCACCGCGGCAGACTTTCGGATCGTCATTGCCTGGCTTTTCGATAGTCAGGTAATAGATACCGAGAACCATGTCCTGAGTAGGAGTGATGGTCGGGCGTCCGGTTGCGGGCAACAGTGTGTTGTTCGAGGCAAGCATGAGCATATGGCACTCAGCTTGAGCTTCGACGGAAAGAGGTACGTGAACGGCCATCTGGTCACCGTCGAAGTCGGCGTTGAAGGCCGAGCAGACGAGCGGGTGCAGTTGAATGGCGCGACCTTCGACCAGGACCGGTTCAAAAGCTTGAATACCGAGTCTGTGGAGCGTAGGGGCGCGGTTCAGGAGGACCGGGTGACCTTGAATGACTTCTTCGAGGATTTCCCAGACGATCGCTGAGCCTTTTTCAATCTGCTTCTTAGCCGATTTGATGTTCTGTACGATCTGGCGTTCGATCAGTTTATTGATCACGAAAGGCTTGAACAACTCCAGAGCCATTTCGCGAGGCAGTCCGCATTGATGGAGTTTCAATGTCGGGCCGACAACGATGACGGATCGTCCGGAGTAGTCGACGCGCTTACCGAGAAGGTTCTGACGGAAGCGGCCTTGTTTGCCTTCGATGATGTTGGAGAGAGATTTGAGCGGCCGGTTGTTCGGACCGACAACGACTCTGCCTCTTCTGCCGTTATCGATGAGAGCATCGACGGCTTCCTGCAACATACGTTTTTCGTTGCGCACAATAATTTCCGGAGCGCCCATTTCGAGCAGTCTGGCGAGACGGTTGTTGCGGTTGATAACGCGACGATAGAGATCGTTCAAGTCGGAGGTGGCGAAGCGGCCGCCGTCGAGCTGTACCATCGGGCGCAGGTCGGGGGGCGTTACCGGTAGATTGTCGAGCACCACCCAGGTCGGGTCGGTGTGCGACGAGATCAAAGCTTCGACCAGGCGCAGACGCTTGATGATCTTGGCCCGTTTCTGCTGCGAACCACCGGCACCGGCCAGTTCTTCGCGCAGGGCTTTGGAGATTTCTTTGAGACCGGGCAAGTCGAGCAAACGACCGCGATCGTCTTTGTTATCGGGACGTTCGTACGCCGGACGCGAAAGATCGAAAAGCAGCTGTTTGACGGCTTCGGCACCGATGCCGACGTCGAACTGCATGTTCGGATCTTCGAGCAGTTTTTCGTACTCGTCTTCGGCGAGGAGTTGATTTCTGTGCAGGTCAGGCGAGTTGCCCGGGTTGGTCACTGCATAAGCGTTGAAATAGACAACCTGTTCGAGATCGCGCAGGGGCAAGTCGAGCAAGAGGCCGATATAAGAAGGAATACCCTTCAAGAACCAGATGTGCGTAACGGGCGAAGCCAGCTTGATGTGGCCCATTCTGTGACGACGCACTTTCGAGTCGGTGACTTCGACGCCGCAGCGTTCGCAGGTGATACCACGGTGACGTACACGTTTGTACTTACCGCAATAGCATTCCCAATCCTTGGATGGTCCAAAGATACGCTCACAAAAGAGGCCGTCTTTTTCGGGCTTGAGTGTACGGTAGTTGATGGTTTCAGGCTTGGTGACTTCACCATGTGACCAGCTAAGTATGCGCTCCGGAGAAGCGATACCAATTTTGATGTAGTCGAAGCGGTCAATACTTGTAGGCATTTAGCTCACAGTCCTCTCAAATTTCTTGTGCTTGGGCGGAATTCCCTTAATCAAATCGAGGGGTTGGCTGGAGAAATATGCGTCCGGCCAACCCACTTCAACTCGTTAAGCGTCGCCCTCGGGCTCATCGCCCAGGTCATCATCGAGACCAAACTCTGCCTCATCGGCGGCAGCCGGAACGGCTACTACTAGAGCGGCAGGATCGACGGCGATCGTTTCGCCATCGTACGTGTCGGTATCGCCTACGATTTCCTCGACCGCATCATCGTCGGGATCGGCAACAGCAACCGCGGAGGCGGGTACGGCCGTGTGACGTGAGAGTTCGGCGAGTTCGGACTCGAGACCAATTTCACCAAATGGTGACAAACGTCTCAGTCCACGCGGACGCACTTCCTCGACCTCGGTCATCAGGTCGACTTCCACTTCGGTGCCTTCTCTGGTGCGCTTGGCCACAGAAACGTCGAGACCGATGGATTGGAGTTCCCGAACCAGTACTTTGAAGGACTCGGGGATACCGGGACGTCTCAAGTTTTCACCTTTGACGATTGATTCGTAGGCCTTGGAGCGGCCGTTGACGTCATCTGACTTGATCGTCAACATTTCCTGCAAGGAGTAGCCGGCACCGAAAGCTTCGAGAGCCCAGCATTCCATTTCTCCCAGACGCTGTCCGCCGAATTGCGCCTTACCACCGAGAGGCTGCTGGGTGACCAGCGAGTAAGGACCGGTCGAACGAGCGTGAATCTTGTCGTCTACAAGGTGAACTAGTTTCATCATGTAGATTTTGCCGACGCTGACTGCGTTATCGAAGGGATCACCACTGCGACCGTCATAGAGCGTGCACTTACCGTCATCGCCTACCCAGTCGGCTCCGGAGATTTCCTTGCCTTTCTTGATTTCGTTATGCACGGTCACGGAAGAAGCTTCCTTGGCGTACATTTCGTCGAAAGGAGGTACTTCGTATTTGTGACCGGTGAGCATAGCGGCCAGACCGAGCAGAGTTTCGAAAGTCTGTCCGACGTTCATACGCGAAGGTACGCCGAGCGGATTGAGAACGATATCTACCGGTGTGCCGTCGGGCAGGAAGGGCATGTCTTCGGTGGGCAGAATCTTAGCGACGATACCTTTGTTACCGTGACGTCCGGCTACTTTGTCGCCTACCGAGATTTTGCGTTTCTGAGCGATATAAACACGCACTACTTTGTTAGCGACAGGCGGCAGTTCATCACCTTTTTCGCGGTCGAAGACTTTGACGTCTACGACGCGTCCACCTTCACCATGCGGGACGCGCAGTGAATTGTCGCGAACGTCGCGGGCCTTCTCACCGAAGATGGCACGCAGCAGTTTTTCTTCGGGCGGGTGCTCGGACTCACCTTTGGGGGTGATCTTACCGACGAGGATATCGTCGGGATACACACGCGAACCGATTCTTACGATGCCGGTTTCATCGAGGTGACGCAAGGATTCTTCCGAAACGTTGGGCACTTCTCTGGTGATTTCTTCCGGTCCGAGTTTGGTCGAACGGGCGTCGATTTCCAGTTTTTCGATGTGGATCGAAGTGAGCACATCATCAAATACCAGTCTCTGGGATATGAGGATGGCGTCTTCAAAGTTGTAACCTTCCCAGGGCATGAATGCGACGAGGAGGTTACGGCCTACGGCGAGCTCACCGGTATTGGTGGCGGCACCGTCGGCGATGACATCGCCTGGTTTGACCGGATCGCCGGGTCTGACGATCGGCTTCTGGTTCAAGCAGGTGTCCTGGTTGGAACGCTGGAATTTAGCCAGTTTGTATTTGACCAGACGCTTGTCGGTGGTGCGGACGTGAATAGATGTGGCGGAGGCATATTCGCATTTGCCTTCGACATCGGCCACAATCACCATCCCCGAGTCGCGGGCTGATTGCTTCTCGATACCGGTGGTGACGTAAGCGCGCTCGGTTCTGACCAGGGGCACGGATTGACGTTGCATGTTCGATCCCATCAGGGCTCGGTTAGCGTCATCGTGCTCGAGGAAGGGAATGAGAGCCGTTCCGACCGATACGATTTGAATCGGGCTGACGCCTACATAGTCGACCTGGGTGGGCGGAGCTTCGATAAACTCGGCTTTGTAGCGGACAGGGATGAGCGGATTGACGAAGGTACCGTCATCGTTCACCGGCACGTCACCGGGAGCTACTCTGTATTTGTCTTCTTCATCGGCGGTCAAATAGTGCACTTCGTCGGTCATGATGCCGTTGAAGATGTAGCGATAAGGCGTTTCGATGAAGCCATAGGCATTGACGCGGGCGTGGGTAGCCAGTGAGCCGATCAGACCGGCGTTCGGGCCTTCAGGAGTTTCTACCGGGCAGATACGTCCGTAGTGGCTGGGGTGAATGTCTCGAACGGCAAATCCCGCTCTTTCTCTCGACAAACCACCAGGTCCAAGGGCTGACAGTCTGCGCTTGTGTGTAAGTTCTGCCAGAGGATTGGTCTGGTCCATAAACTGAGACAACTGAGAAGATCCGAAGAATTCTCTGATCGCAGCGACGAGCGGCTTGGTGTTGAGGAGGTTGGCGGGGGTGAGAGTATCGGCGTCTTGCAACGTCATACGCTCACGGACGATTCTTTCCAGTCGGGTCAAACCAATACGGAATTGATTTTGCAGCAATTCGCCGACCGAACGGATACGACGGTTGCCGAGGTGGTCGATATCATCGACCATGCCTTCGTCGTAGTGCAGGCCGATCAAATAGTCGACGGCGGCGACGATGTCTTCACGGGACAGGGTGCGCTGTGTTTCGGCGATTGAAAGGGTGAGTTTCTTATTGAGCTTGTAACGACCGACACGACCGAGGTCGTAACGCTTGTCATCGAAGAAGCGGCTGTCGAGGATGCTCTGACCGCCGGCGACCGAGGGCGGATCGCCTGGACGCAGTTTGCGGTAGACCTCTATAAGGGAATCTTCGCGGGTCTTGTTGGCATCCTTATCAAGAGTCTTCTTGAGAAACTCTTTGTGACGGAACAAGCTTTCCATTTCGCTGTCTGAATAACCAAGGGCTCTCAAGAGAGTCGTGGCCGGCAGCTTACGATTCTTGTCGATCTTTACATAAATGATGTCGTTGACGTCGGTCTCGAATTTGAGCCAGGCCCCACGGTTGGGGATAAGGGTCGCCGAGAAGGTACGTTTACCGTTGGTGTCTACTTCACGTTTGTAATAGATACCAGGGCTTCTGACAATCTGCGAAACGATAACGCGCTCTGCACCATTAATAATGAATGTGCCGCGGTCGGTCATCATCGGGATATCGCCGACGTAAATTTCCTGTTCTTTGATTTCGCCCATTTCACGGTTGACGAGGCGCATTTGAATACGCAGCTTTTTGGTGAAAGACGAATCAAGAGCCCGAGCCTCTTCAGGAGTCTTGGGCTTGTTAGGCTCTGTGTGATCTTCGAAGGTGTAATTCGTCAGGAAGTGCAGTTCCAGTCTGCCCGTATAATCCTTGACAGGGCTGAAAGCCCGTAGTTCTTCCGCCAAACCTTCTTCAATGAACCACTTGAAGGATGCTTTTTGAATCTCAGCAAGATCGGGCAAATCCGCAATGCGCGTACTGCCCGCCCCGAAGGTCTTGACGCGTCCAGACAACTCTAAGGTCATCGGTTACCTCTGTTGATTATTTTCTTGATATCGCTCAGCCACTCATGCACGAATAGGCAGTTGCCCTAGGCGCCTGCAAGTACAGGGGAGCAACTATACGTATCACTGTAATTTATTGTCAATACAAATGTAGGGAAACGTGACGGACTGAGGGCATCCGGCTCTCCCATTAGAACTTTCACAAGTTCTCTAGAAGCTACCCGTATCTATACAAGCAGGCCTTGATTAAATTTTACTCATGACTTATCAATTTCTTAACGTGTATGAGACTTCCCTAAGTTATACAGAATTTTCTTGCGGCCAGCAAATTAGATCCTGGCGAAACCTGGGAAACCCGCATAAAGATGCCACTATTTTTTATCAGGCAGTTTCCTATAAAATATCGAGAGAAAGTTCCAGTGGCTCGGCATTGGCCTGGCATGGGGATGGAGCGTTGCTGGTGTGACGTGCGGTCTTCAAAACCGTTGTTGGGTAGACTAGCGCTATCCAGGGTGGGTTCGATTCCCACGCATTCCCGAAATTTATTTGCTCACTGACAATTGCGCCGATAATTTATCGATTTTTCCTGTTTTTCCCGAAAAAGCGATCGGCCTAACACCTTTATCAGCCCCATGACTACTGCCTTTGAGGGCAAGCGGGGGCTTTACAAACCTTTCAAAGTTTTCATAATTATCAGTAGCAGCGTTGTTGTCTATTTCGTCTCTTTAAAACAGTTCAAAGTTAAAACATCTCGATTACTAGAAAGTCGGTAAAAAGTGAGTTCGCAAAACGGAGGCCATGGCACCGTAGCCAATGGTCAAGAGGGCTGGCTAGACCAGTTTGCAGGATACCTGGAAGTAGAAAGGAACTATTCCTCTCATACGATTCGCGCCTATTTAAATGATTTGCGTCAGTTGATTGGCAGCGACTTGAGCCAGATCGCTCCTGAAGATGCCGTGATCAGCAAGGCCGTGATGAGCCCCGGCATCGGCGAAGCTGAAATGCCCGCCGAAATAAACGAAGTACTCGAAGACATTTCGAGTAGTGGCGCATCCGGTGCAACCTCCGGTTGGCTGGAAGCGGAAGGACTGCGGACCTATATCCGCCAGATCCAGGAGCAGTATTCAAGACCGACGGTGGCTAGAAAAATTTCTGCGATCAGAAGTTTTTATCGCTACCTGAGAAGAGAACAATTGATCGAAGAAGATCCGAGCAAACAAGTACGCGGTCCAAAATTGACCCGTCGTCTGCCGGCCTGCCTCGACAAAGAAGAGATCGTCAAATTGCTCATGTCCCCCGACACTAACACCGTCCTTGGTGTGCGTGACCGAGCCCTCATGGAAGTGCTCTACGCCACAGGCATGCGCGTCAGCGAGCTGTGCGGTCTGCGCGTCCAGGACTACAATCAGGAAGCCATGGAAATGCGCGTCCTCGGTAAAGGCGGCAAGGAGCGCATCGTATTGCTCAATCAGAGCGCTCACGGTTGGCTCTCAAAATATCTCGCCGAATACTGGACCAAGCTGGCCGAAGGTCGCACACCTCAAGCCGAACACCCCCTCTTCGTCAGCCGTCAGGCGACGCGTCTCTCTTCGCGCTCGGTGCACCGCATCGTCATGAAGCACGCGATCAAAGCCGGCATCAATAAGACGATCACTCCCCACACTCTTCGTCATACTTTCGCCACTCACTTGCTCGAAGGCGGAGCCGATCTCAGAGTCGTGCAGGATCTCCTCGGACACACCACTATCAACACCACTCAGATTTACACACATGTAAGTCTCGAGCGCTTGAGAAGGGTCTACATCAATACCCACCCCAGAGCGTAAACGTCTCAGGGAAACAAGCGGTAAGTAAATTTCTGGTTGGTGGCAGAATAAAGACAGGTAAAAACGGGGTGGCAACACCCCGTTTTTTGCACTATGTGAGCCGCGGCTCAAGCAGAGCCACCTCTCAAGCCTTAGGCTATAATGTCAGGGGCTATTAAATTGTTGAGCCAGGAAAAATGAGCAAGTGGCCAAACGCAGATCCGAAGCACGCAAAAAAAATCAGGGCGCGATGGCCTCGGTCGGTCTCGTCTCCAAACGACTTTTTATTGTCTTCGCTGTAATCGCCGCTATTGGAGCCGGTTACGCCGGTGCCAAGCTCTACGGCCATATCCAGGAAATACCCGACGTCACCATGGTCGAACGCTTCGAACCGATCGAAGCGATTCAGATTTTCGACCGTCAGGACAAGATGATCTGCACCGTCGAAGGTGACGAAGACCGGCGCGTCGTGCCGCTCAACCAGATCTCGACGCCGATGCAACAGGCGATGCTGGCAGCAGAAGATCACCACTTCTACGAGCACAATGGTATCAACTTCTTCAGTATCATCCGTGCCACCTTCGCCAATATGCAGGCCGGGCACGTCGTCGAGGGAGGCTCGACGATTACTCAGCAGCTGGCCAAAAACCTATTTTTCAAAGATGCCGGACGCAACTTCGACCGCAAGATCAGAGAAGCGTATGTAGCCTATGAGCTGGAGCGCCGCTACACAAAAGAGCGCATCCTCAACATGTATCTCAACCAGGTCTATTTCGGCAATAACGCTTACGGTATCGAGCGCGCCGCTTCCCGCTATTTCGACAAGACGGCCGCTGGCCTCTCGATCGCCGAATCGGCTTTTATAGCCGGTCTCGTCAAAGCGCCCTCGGAGCTCGGCACAGTGCAAAACCGTGCCGCCGCCACCGAGCGTCAAAGAGAAATCATCGACAAGATGGTCGAATACGGCTACATCACAGAGAAGCAGGCGACGGCAGCCAAGGCGCAAAAACTGGCCTTCAAAAAAGGCACCAACCCGCTGCAAAAATATCCTTACTACATAAGTTATGTCCTGCAAGTTTTGCATGAGCGCTTCAGCCAGGCCGAAATGCGCACCCAGGGCCTGAAAGTCTATACCAACCTCGATCCGCTCGCCCAGGAACTGGCCGAAAAAACGCTCAATGAAGGCATCAAGCACGCACCAAAAGGCGTCACCCAGGGTGCTCTGGTGACAATAGGAGTGCATGACGGCGACGTCATGGCCATGGTCGGCGGTGTCGGCAACTTCTGGAAAAACCAATTCAACCGCGCCACCAACCCGCATACGGTGGGCAGCTCTTTCAAGCCTTTCGTTTATCTCACAGCATTTACCAAAGGTGTGCTCACCCCCGACAGTATCATCGACGATAGTCCCCTGACGGTGAAATCACCCTGGGGACAGGCATCTTACTCGCCGCAAAACTTCGACCACAAATTTTACGGCAAGATTCAAGTACGCCGCGCCCTGGCTCTCTCTCGCAACATTCCCTCGGTCAAAATCTGTCAGATGGTCGGCCCGGACAGCGTGATTGAAACGGCACGACTGGCCGGTGTCACCGCTAAGCTCGACAGCAATCTGTCGCTGGCCCTCGGCAGCTCGGCCGCCTCACCGCTGGAAATGGCCGGCGCTTACTCGACTTTTGCCAGAGCTGGTGTGGTGATCAAGCCGCAAGTTTTGAGAAAAATCGAAAACAATCGCGGCCAGGTGATCGAAGTATTCGAGCCCAAACAGGACAGACCCTTCCAGCTCGAGCCGATCGCCAGGCTGGTGGACTGCATGCAAAATGTCGTCCAGTGGGGCACCGGTACTCAAGCCAAGCTCGCCGATCGACCGGTAGCCGGTAAAACAGGCACCGCCGATGAAGGCAAAGACATCTGGTTCATCGGCTTCACACCGGATATGGTGACCGCTGTCTGGGGCGGAAACGACGAAAACAAACCAATCGCCGGCCACAACGTCACCGGCGGTGTGGTCATGGCCAAGATCTGGCACGACTACAACGATGCCTTTTACAAAGCCAGGCCGACGCCGCCGGGCTCATTCATGGTGCCCTCACCGGTCAGCCCCGATGAGCTCAATGCCAAAAAAGGCGACAGCGTCGCAAAATCGGATCTACCCGGACCGGGTGAAGCTTTGAACGCAGCCGCCAGCGCCGGTAACAACGCCGCCAGCGAAACGCCCAAAAGCGAAGGCGATATCGTCCTCAAACCGATGGAAGCAAAAACAGACGAGAGCAAGCCGAGCAGCGGCGCCGTCCTCGCTCCTTCCAACAGCGGTGCGCCGATGCCAGGTAGCGGAGGCGGATCAGCAAGCGCCAATACAAGCGCCGGCAACATTGGCGGCATTGGCGCTCAGATGGCCCCTATAGCAGCGCCGGCACCGTCGACGAGCCTGAGCAACACTTCGCCTCCAGTCGCCCCTCAGGGTGCGACAGAACAGGCAAGGTCGCCGGAAACGGCTCCGACCAAAGCCCTCAGTCCCTGGTCCAACGCTCCGATGGAATCAAAAACCACCAAAGAGCTGATCGCCAGTCCCAAACGTCTCTATCCCTACAATGCACCGACAATCTGGATGCCGGCCAAAGCCTCCGGTGATAAATAATGCCCTTCCAACCTAAAAAATCAAAGGCCAATCAGATCTGGCTGGCCACCTTTGCCATCGTCCTCCTGGCCCTCGCCCTCGAAACGCACACGTTTAATTAAGTTAGGGCAGGCCCGGAAAATTTCAATTTTTCATGGCGATTATTAGTGTGTTATTAGGACATACTTGATATCCCAGAAACGGTTCCTGCTGTAAGCTTGGATGATGACCAGCACAGCCCCACACCCGGATCAGACATCCACGCCGGCCAGAGCCGCAAACCCAGGCTCTGACCCAGAGACAGACCAGATAGCCGACGAGACCATCGAAACGATCGACGCCTTCGCCGACTCGGCCATGATCGCCGCAGTCGAGAAAAATTCGACCGCCGGTCTGCCAGGCTCGATCGCAGGCGCTATCAACAATAGCGAATGGCAATCGCCCTACGGCAAGTCGATGACCAAAAACATCTGGTATTTTGCCGTGGCCGGCGACAGCTTGAAGCGCGGTCAGATCGTCAGCAAAGTCATGGTCAACGAGCCTGTCCTGGTCGGACGCGACAGCGAAGGCAAAGTCTTCGCCATGCGCGATATCTGTCCGCACCAGGCGGTCAAACTGAGCGCCGGGCATTTTGACGGCAAAGAAGTAGAGTGCCCCTTCCACGGTTGGCGCTTCGATACCGCCGGCGTCTGCACCGATGTGCCTTCACTGTGCGCCGATCAAAAAATGAACACTAAAAAAATCTGCACCAGAAGTTTCTTCTGCCGTGAAGTGCTGGGCAGTGTCTGGGTCTATTTCGGCAATGCCACCGATGAAAAAGACCTGCCGGAAGTGCCTTACGCTCCCGGTCTTGATGGCTGCACCTATCACAAAGCGACGACAACACTTCTATTGCCCACCCATATCGACTATGCCGTGGCCGCTTTGATCGATACAGCCCATGTGCCTTTCGTGCACAAATCATGGTGGTGGCGCTCGCGTCATTCGATGAAGGAAAAAGCCAAAACCTACGTCCCCTCCGGCAGCGGCTGGACCATGGTCAAGCACAAACCCTCGCAGCATTCGATGGTTTTCAAAATGATCGGCAAATATATCGAAACCGAAATCAGCTTCCGCCTGCCCGGCTGCCGCCGCGAGTATTTGAGTATCCACGATAAAACCATCCTGGCCGGCATCACCACACTCACCCCAATCGACGATACCCATACCGAGCTCAATCACACCACCTACTGGACACCGGCCCTGCTGCGTCCTTTCCGCCCTGTGGTCAAACCGATTGTCGACTATTTCGTCACCACCTTCCTCACCCAGGATCAGGATCTGGCTGTCATGCAGAGTGAGATTTTAGGCAAATACAAGCCACGTCTGATCATGACGATCAAAGACGCCGGTACTCCCGGTCACTGGTATTTCCTCCTCAAAAAAGAGTGGAACGACGCCACCGAAAAAGGCCGCGCCTTCAAAAATCCGATCAAAGAAACGATCCTGCGCTGGCGGACCTAGTAAAAAATCCTAGTGCAAAATTTTTGAGTGTCCAAAATCTTCAGAGCCTCCATATAAAGTTTTAAAAGTGATGGAAGGTCAGTGGGAGTTCCCCCATTTGCTCAAGCCTGCTTCTTTTTCATACTCTTGACATCAGCTACCAATAGAGGCGGTCTACCAATGACAGACAGGGTTTCAGTCCAATCAGTATTACCTGAAGTGAGCTTTGACGCAGCACCCTCTCCCCTGCAAGCGCAGTTCATTGAGATAAAGGCCACGCACCAGGCAACGCCGGAAAAATCGGCGTCCGACAAGACGGGAAAAGTCGGCCCAGGCGACAGAACCAGTACCGGAGACAAGCTGTTCGACGAAATTACAGCAATCAAGGGCAAAGACCTCGGTCAGGGCTTCAAGGACGCCCAGTCTGCGGCAGCAGCCTTTATGACCGTACCCGACAAAACAGAAGCGCTGCAAAAAGGCGCACCGGCCTTCGAAGCGGCCATTAAGACCTCCGACTCAAATTTCATCTCGGCTATCGCCAAATATTCGCCCGACTATAATATCGCTCGCTCCGACGTCGGAGACGCACAGGTAAAAGCTGTAATGGCCACAGATGCTTTAAAAGAATCGTTCAAAAAAATCCCCGAGGACAAACAAGAAAGCGTCCAACAGATGATGTCGCTCTTGCAGAGCGATACAAGCCCGGCTCTAAAAGCCAGTTTGCGCAAAGAGCTCGGTCAGTATCCGGAGTTTTTGAAAAACTACGACAAAACAGAAGCGGCCATGCAAGGCGTAGCCACCTCCGTACAAAAGATGGAGCATGCCGCCCAGCCGATCATGCTGGCAGCCAGAGAAGAAGCGGCGACACGCTACATCTATGCTCATGCCTTCGAGCTCGCCGGAGAAAAAGGCAAAGCCTATCAGATGAAGCAGGAAGGTCAGGGTAAACTCGCCGATGCCGCCGAAGAATATCTGGGCGTACCCAAGCCGCCGAAAAATATCCTGACCGCCTGACGGCCTATCAACCATTAGAAACTGACATAAGTTAGAGCGAAATAAGAAAGCGCCAGCTGACCGGCCAGCCAAATCTTTTCCGGGATTAGGTTATAGTGGCTCTCGCGTAATCGGGCGCCGCTTCGGGCGCTCGGGGCATAGCGAGTATGGGGGTCAGTCCGGATGGATTCCAAATGGATGGGATTGATTGGCTTTGTAGTGATACTCGGCCTCGCCTATCTCATGTCCAACAATCGCAAAAAAATCAACTATCGCCTGGTCATCTCAGGTTTGATCCTGCAGCTCAGCCTGGCCATCTTCGTTTTGAAAATCCCATTTGGGCAGGAGTTGTTTCGCCAGGTCGGCGACGGCATCACCGCCCTGCTTGGTTTTAGCGACGAAGGGGCGGGCTTTGTCTTTGGCGCTCTGGTGACAAAACCGGATGAGATGGTCAAATTATTCGGTCCCGGCGCCAACTACATTTTTGCCTTCCGCGTCGTGCCGACGATCATTTTCGTTTCGTCGCTCGTCAGCATCACCTACTATTTAGGGATCATGCAGCGCGTCGTCCAGGTCGTGGCCAAGGTCGTCTCGGTGATCATGGGAGCGAGCGGCTCCGAAGCTCTGTCCAACGCCGGATCGGTCTTTGTCGGTCAGGTGGAAGCACAACTTTTGATCAAACCATATGTACCGACGATGACAAATTCCGAACTCCTCGCCTCGATGGCCGGCTCCATGGCCTGCGTTTCCGGTGGAGTCCTGGCGGTCTATATCGGCCTCGGCATCAAAGCCTCCTATTTGCTCACAGCCAGCATCATGGCTGCCCCGGGCGCACTGGTGATAGCCAAGATCGTCTTCCCAGAAACAGAAGAATCGACGACCAAAGGCACAGTCAAAATCGAAATCAAAAAGCACAACGCCAATGTGATCGATGCCGCCGCTCATGGTGCCGGCGAAGGTCTGCGCATCGGCTTGAACGTCGTGGCCATGCTGATCGCTTTTATCGCCCTCGTCCACCTCTCAAATGCCTTCATCGGCTTTACCGGGCACTGGCTGGCTATGACCGGCCTGCACCTCGACGGCATCGGCATCGACCTCAACCATCTCACTCTGCAAACCATCCTCGGTGCCTGCCTTGCTCCTGTCGCCGTCATCCTCGGCGTGCCCTTCGGCGATGCACCGCTGGTCGGCAGATTATTAGGCGAAAAAATCATCATCAATGAATTTCTCGCCTTCTCCGAACTCTCGACCATACTGAAAGATCCATCGCACACCCAGGCTCTTTCCGCCCATGGCGAGACAATCGCTACCTTTGCTCTTTGCGGTTTTGCCAATTTGAGCTCGATTGCCATGCAAATAGGCGGCATCGGTGAGATCGCACCGTCGCGGCGCGAGGATCTGGCAAGACTGGGAGTGAAAGCCCTGATTTGCGGCACGATGGCCAGCTATCTGTCGGCCACCGTGGCCGGTCTTCTCACATAACCTGCTCGACACAATCACACTCACCAAAGGGAAATGTTCATGGCGGCTGGAAAATTAAAAGACCTGCTTATCTGGGGACCGATTGCGGCGATAGCGGTCTTTTCGCTTTATGTGCTGGCGATTGTGCGCGGCGAACACGTCAACGCTGTCTGGCTAATCCTGGCGGCCGGTTGTACTTTTGCCGTCTCCTACCGCTTCTACAGTAAATTTATCGCCGAAAAAGTTTTTGAACTCTCGGACCAAGCCGAGACTCCATCCGAAAGGGTCAACGACGGCAAAGACTACGTGCCCACGCACAAGTGGGTTTTATTTGGCCATCACTTCGCCGCCATTGCCGGTGCCGGTCCACTCGTCGGACCGATCCTCGCCTCGCAATTTGGCTTTTTACCAGGCACTTTGTGGATCATCATCGGTGTTTGCCTGGCCGGGGCCGTGCAAGACTTTGTCGTGCTCTGCGCCTCGATGCGTCGCGGCGGACGCTCGCTC
Source organism: Cyanobacteria bacterium REEB67 (assembly GCA_018971775.1). GTDB lineage: Bacteria > Cyanobacteriota > Vampirovibrionia > Obscuribacterales > Obscuribacteraceae > REEB67. The sequence continues at coordinate 124,811 of JAGXAB010000006.1, forward strand.
GGTCAGATGGCCAAGGATGAAATCAGCCCCCTGGCGGGCTACGTGGCCCTGATCGCCATACTACTGATCATGATGATCCTCATGGCCGTCCTCGCCCTCGTCATCGTCAATGCTCTCAAATCCAGCCCCTGGGGTACCTTTACCCTGGCCGCGACGGTGCCGATCGCAATTTTTGTCGGCATCTACATGAAGATGATCCGCCCGCACAAAGTGATGGAAGGTTCGGCCATCGGCGTCTTACTAACGATACTGGCAGTGGTGGCAGGCAAATGGGTAGCGCAGGACCCGACACTCGCTCCGATCTTCACCCTGACCGGCACGCAGCTATCGATATCCGTCATGGTTTATGGCTTCGTCGCCTCGGTTTTACCGGTCTGGATATTGCTTGCGCCGCGCGATTATCTCTCCGCCTTTTTGAAAATCGGCATCATCGGCATGCTTGCCGCCGGCATCATCTTCCTCCGCCCTGACTTGCAGATGCCCGCCCTGACACGCTTTGTCAATGGCGGCGGACCGCTCTTCAGTGGCTCCATCTTTCCCTTTTGCTTTATCACTATCGCCTGCGGTGCCGTCTCCGGATTTCACGCCCTGGTATCTTCAGGCACTACGCCCAAGATGATCTGGCGCGAAAGTCACGCCCGTCCGATCGGCTACGCCAGCATGCTCTGCGAAGCGGCCGTCGCCATTATGGCAATAATCGCCGCCTGCACCCTCGATCCCGGCGTCTATTTCGCTATCAATTCACCCAAGGGTGTCGTCGGCGCCGACCACGTCGCCGCAGCCCAGATGATCAGCTCATGGGGCTATGCCGTAAACGACAATCAAATGATCGAGCTGGCCAAAAACGTCGGCGAGGAAAATCTCTGGGGCCGCACCGGTGGCGGACCGACCCTGGCAGTCGGCATGGCGCATATTTTTTCGCAAGTGCTCTCGAAGCTGCCGATTAAAGGCCTGGCCGAAACGACAATATCATTCTGGTATCACTTCGCCATCATGTTCGAAGCGCTCTTTATTCTCACCTGTCTGGACGCGGGCACGCGCGTCGGCCGCTTCTTGCTGCAAGACTTCCTCGGACTGCTCTACAAACCACTCGGCCGCACCGACTGGTATCCGGCTGTAGTGCTGAGCTCGGCTGTCGTGGTCGCCGGTTGGGGCTACTTCCTCTATCAAGGCGTCATCGATCCGCTCGGCGGCATCAACAGTCTCTGGCCACTCTTCGGTATCTCCAATCAACTGCTTGCCGTGGTGGCACTGTGCGTCGCGACTTCTTGCTTTGTCTCGATGGGCAAAAAGCGCTACGCCTGGGTGACGCTCACACCGCTTGCCTGGCTGCTCACGGTCACTTTGACTGCCGGCTATCTAAAGATATTTTCGGAAGATCCTAAACTCGGATTTTTATCGCACGCTAAAACACTGGTGGCAAAAATGGCTACCCAAGCGCCGGCGGAAGCGGCTACGACAAAGGTGCTCATCTTCAATGACTATCTTGATGCGGCGCTGGGCTCGCTCTTTATCGTGCTTGTTTTGATTATTCTCGTCGAATCAATTCGCAGCTGGCTCAGACCAAGAGCTGGTGGAGCGGTAAGGTCCGGCGCAACGGGTCAGGCGGAAGCAGTGGGCGATGTCGCTTCAGAGGCCTTTGGTGTGCCTTCAACAACCGGCGGAGATGGCGTCAATGCCTGCGCAGCACCCGATGAAATGAAGAGCTTCAGCACGCCGCTGCGGTGTTGTTAATGAGTTTTTCCTTTTACATCTCCTGCGACTCGCCGATCAAAACCGCTGAGCTAATCAAAGACACCCCGGCTGGTCACATCGTCTGCACCGAGCTCAAGCTTGACCCACATCACATCGGCAAGATGCTCTCAAACTTGCTCAAGCGCAACACGCCATTCACCGGCATTCGCCATTTTTATATCAAGGGCGTCAGTTGTCGCAGCGTCGAGATCAGCTATGAAGAGAGCGGCTACCGCGTGCGTATCATGAGTTGCTCGTCCCGAGAAGATTACGAGCTGGCTTTCTCTCTCGTCGAATCGATAGCTGCTTTGAAGAAAAAGACGACCGTCGTCACCGAACAAGACGAGATGGTCCCGGTTTCAGAACTGCGCCAGAAATTTGACCGGACCTGGGTGGACGGCGAGATCCAGAGTGCTTTCGAGATGGTGATGCGGACAGCGGGAAAGAACGTAATTTCACTCGAAGGGGCAAACCGACAATTTTATGTCGGACCGAGACTTGTGTCGGAACTGCTTGCTATGGAATCAAACGAAAAACGTCTCGAGACATTTTTTGAAACGCAGAGACACGTCCAACACCTGAACACCGACGGATATTACTCGGCCAACACCATGCTCGTAGGCAATCCGCCACAACCGATGACCAGCTGGTCTGCCAATTTGCCGTACTTCTTCCCTTGGGTGACGCACTTCAGCGTGATCACGATCGACAATCCCAAGGACTTGTTTATCGCCCCGGCCGACAAACTTCTGGAAATCGTCGGAGATAAAGTGACCTGGCTGGACGAGAAACAAACGCTGGTCAAGGCGATTCCCAAAGACGAGTGGCCAGCATTTGTCGCCAGAGCAAGAGAATTTGCCGTTGATATGGCGGACTTCAAGAAGAAGTAGCGCCGCATGCCGTCACACCAAATTGGCGGGAAGGACATTTCCCAAAAAGATTAAATTGTGGGAACTGGGCCATAGCGCCTCCCGTCGTTGCCAGTAGGTAAGCGATTCAGCTCCCCAACTCCACTTAGGAGGCGTTATGCAAAATAACGAATTGAGATTAGTCCCCACCGGCGGTGACAGTTCAACAGAGGCGACAGACGTAGCAGGAGAACGCGTTGAAATCATACGTTCGGGCTGTAATGTCACCTGGATTTTCCGCAACAGCGAAAATGAAGATGTGCAGGTAGACATGTCTTTTATCAGAGCAGACACAATCGCAGCACTCCTGAAGCGCTCGGTCAATTTAGGCCAGACAGAGGAAATGAAACCGCGCCATCTTCAGTGCATTCAAACTGAAGTGCATGTTTATCCCAGTCACAGCAACATCGTCTTCGATCAAAATCCAAAACTCAGCCTGGTGCGCAGCCCCGAGCAAGTTACGGCCTTGATCAAGGATCTCGAAGATCTGGCCGCCTGAGTAGAACAGGCTGGACGATGTGATATCCAAAGTTTAAAGCTCAGGCCGTGACCTGAGCTTTTGCATTCCGGCTCAGGGTATTACGACACCGGAGCGGCTTTAGTAAAATCGTTTTGCGCACAGCCCTCGCGCAATACAGGCACAACGTGCCGGATCAGCCATGGCAGCATGCTGTTTCCGAGATGCAAACCCACATGCAAGAGCTTGAGCATGGACGGATGCCAGGGCACCTGTCGCAATTTTGCGTACTGAAATTGACGTCCGGCTCCACAATCGGCGTCCGCTGGGCGAAAGCCGATGCAACCAGCACTCGGTCCTTTCACCCCATCTGATGTGCCAAAAATAGTCGTGCCGAGGTCCAGATAAAGTCGATCGTAGACCGAATAAAAGCTGTGCAAACTACCGCTGACAGCGCTTAACGCCGCAGTCAAATCATAGTCTGGGGAAATGGCCGGTGAAAGCAGCACGACGCTACCCACCGAAGCATCAACGCCTGAGAGCGAAAGCCGCTCCAACGCGCGCAGCGCGACGATGCAACCACCACTTTTGGCGACGAGGTATACGTTGTGTCCATCGGCGATCAGGCCCGAGAGCAGAGCGTAGAGTTCATCGCTCTTGACCTCGATATGTGCTCTATCCGTCAAATCCTTGATTGGCTGCCAGACTCCATGGGTCCAGAAGAAGACGCGCACGCTGTGATCAACATCGCCGCTCATTTTCATCGCCAGCTTCAGAGACAATGGCATGGATATCGTGCCACCCACGCCATCCATAGCGACTGTGATGTTTTTCTGTTTGAGGGTCATTCTCACTCCGGTTGAGGCTGCTGCAATTGGCCTTTTTCCAGCCTACCTTCAGGCACCGCGATGGCAAACCTTTCCCCACAGTAAAACAAGTGACGCCCAGTCGCTTGACATTGCAGATTAATTGAGTGCCCTTTTAACAAAAACCAATAGTCGCGCTGGTCCGGAACATTTCCAAATGTTCTAAGTCGCCTGAGAGTATTTAAATATGGCCCCTTACTAAATATCTCTTTGCTACTGTAATGATCAATATATAGAAAATAGATTCTGGTGTCCCTGTTCAGCCCTTAGTAACTCAGTCGTTCCGCCATCCCCGCCTGCCTCGGCGATCACGAATACGAGAAGCAAAATGAGTTTCACCCCCGGTTTAGTGTCCGTCTGCCTGCCCGTCTACAACGGCGACCAGTATTTGCAGGCGGCGATACAGAGCATCCTCGCCCAGACTTACCAAAATCTCGAGCTGATTATTTTCGATGATTTTTCGAGCGACCATTCGCTGGCCATGATCGAACATTTCGCCGGCCTTGATAATCGCATCCACCACTGGCGCAACGGCAGACGTCTCGGGCTGTTCGAGACCTACAATCAGTGCCTCGGCCAGGCCAGCGGCGAGTATATAAAGCTTTTCAGTCAGGGCGATCTTTTGCACCACGAGGCAATAGAAGCCTGCGTCGGTCAGATGCAAGCTGAGCCGACTGTGGCCATGGTCACGATCGGGCACGAGCTCATCGATGCCCGCGGCGGCCCGATCAAAAATCCCGACCAGGAGTGGATGAAAGAAGCATTCAAGCCCTTCCGACCGATCGAACGCCTGGAAGTGCTGGAGAAATGTCTCTTCCCGCTCACCAATCACCTCGGCGAGGCCAGCGCCGTGATGTTCAGAAGCGCCTTCCAGGGAACTGGTTTCGACAGTCGGCTACATCAATACGCCGAGCTCGATTACTGGCTGCGCATCATCATGGATGGAGATTGCATCTGCCTGCCCGAAGCCTATGCTCATATCCGCCACCATCTAGGCAGCGCTGCTATGACAAATTCGCGCAATTTGATGGGTGCTTGCGACTTGATCAAAATCGCCCGCAAATTTTCACGGGTGATTGAAGCCTGCGGTAAAAACGAAGAAGAATTTCTCGACCAGTCTATAAGCGCATACGTGGCCGAGATACAGACCATGGTGGCCGACGGCACGATTGCTGCCGGACCGCTCAGACGAGCGGAAGACCTGCGAGCGCGAGCCGCTATGAATAGTTCACATGAAACAAGCGCATCGGCGACGGTGGCATTTTCGGCACTGGCCTCGGCCCTGGTCGGCGGTGACGTTTCGGCGGTTTCGTTTGCGGCTGAGCCAAATGCCAGCGGCACGGCCATGCTCGAAGACCTGATCGATTTTCGTGAATTTGCCTTTCATGCCATCCGTCTACTTTCGCAAACGGCTCTGGCGCCGGCGAAACCTCAGGAAGCCGTAAGAAAGACAAACGCAGAGCAGGCAAAGCAGCCGGTATCGCCGAGTCTTTTGTCCTGCCGGCTGCTACAAAAAGAGGCGTACTACCGGAGCTAAATACATTGCTCGGCAAGCCGCTCAAACGACTAAAAGAAACGACTAGCAGCCCGCGCGGCAACAAAGGAAAAACCCGGGGGCCCGCGCAATAGGCGAACACTCCGGGTCTTCAAATCAGCTCTAAATTCTTAGCCGACTTTCTCTTCGGCTTTGACTTTCAAATCATGGAGAGCATCGCTGCCTTTCTGCTTGATTTCGTCAAACTTGTCGGAAACTTTAGTCACAGTCTCGTGTGCTTTTTCTTCGAGACCTTTGGCGTCATCTTTGATCAAAGAGACTACCGGTGCGACACGTTCGCTGATGCGACCCTGAGCGCTTTCCAGCACTTGCTTGCCGTTCTCGACATTTTTATCCAGACAGGCCTGGACATCACTGACGATTTCCTTGCCTTCAGCCTTGATATTGCAGCCTTCTTCCTTGACCTGGGAAATAACCGGCATGACAGCTTCTTTTAATTGATTGCCTTTATTCTTTGCCGATGACTTCAAGTCATCCATTTTGTCGCACAACTGACCGCGAAGCTCAGAGCCCTTTTTCGGAGCCAGGAAAATTCCGGCTAAAAAGCCAACCAGGCCAACCATCATGAAGCCTTTCATAAACCACCACTCCTTTTTTTGAACGTAAAAATCTGGCACTGATATGGACGACCAGGGAACGGGGTGGAAGTTCCCTGCTGCACAAATTAAGTACGGCGGCCCGCTACCGCTACAGCCGAGCCCAGGCAGTGCAGGCATGAGTTTCAACAGGTTCACAGAAGATCAGTCGAGCTTGGCCACTTTCTCGCCAAGTGTCCGCCCTTCATAATATTTTTTAGTCGGCTGCAAAGCCGGATCTACAGCTACGCGTTCATCAAAGACGAAGCACTCGCCCCCCCAGTGTGCTCCGCCAGCCTCTTCAAAATAGCGCAGAATGCCGCCGTCCAGTTGATAAACGTTGTTTACGTTGATTTCTTTGAGGTAGAGAGCGGCCTTTTCGCAACGTATCCCCCCGGTGCAAAAAGAGACGATTGTCTTATCCTTTAAATTGAGCTCTTGATCGGCGCAGGCTCTGGCCACAGCATCGGGAAATTCGCTGAACCTTTCTATATCAAAATCGATGGCACCGGCAAAAGTGCCCATGGCCACTTCAAAAGCATTGCGCGTATCCATCAAGACAATGGGCCGACCTTCGTCATCGTGACCGCGGTCCAACCAGGTTTTGAGGGTGGGAGCATCGACGACAGGAGCTCGCGCGCCTTCCGGCTTAATTAGCGGGTGGCGCATGGTGATGATCTCGCGAGCCACTCTGACGACCATTCGCTTAAAAGGTTGATTTTCAGACCAGCTATATTTCACGTCCAGCTCGCAAAAGCGCCCGCCAAAAAGCGGCTCGTTGGCCAGATAGTTCAAAAAGTCATCGATCTGAGCCTTAGTACCGGCCAGGAAAAGGTTGATCCCTTCAGTGGCAAGAACGATTGTGCCCTTGAGCTCGAGCTCGTTGCAGCGCTCGGTCAGAGGCGAAAGCCAATCACCCGGCTCGACAATGGAAACAAATTTGTAAGCGGCAATATTGGCGATTGGCATAGGAGGCCATTATAACAAGCTTTCAGCCGTTTAAAAACCGAGTGCTAAGCTTTGGGCGAATGACGGCTACAGGCGGCTAGCCGGGCTGGTCAAAAGCTTATCTCGTCGGCATTTATTGGAACCATTTAAGATCCGCCCCGTCGTCTCCAACGGGTCAGTATTTTTCTACACCAGGAGACTGCCAGATGGATAACGCCCCCAAGATTATCGATGTGTACGATTTAGATGATGCGGACGATAAGGATGGGCAGTTTAAGCGCCTGATAACGGCAAGGAACAGATGCAAAAAATCATTCGTGGCTAACTTCCCGATCGGCTTTTTTGATCCTGGCTATGTGCAATTGATGCGTGTACCGCTTGCTTCAGCACATCGCTTGTGGGTAGCCGAGCTAAATAAACAAAAATTTGGCGAATTGCTCTTCCAGGGCAAACATCTCGAAGCAGCGCAAAAAGCACTATCAATCGAGGCGGGCACAACTTTTCTAAGCG
>JAGXAB010000132.1 GCA_018971775.1 Cyanobacteria bacterium REEB67
CTGGTTCGAAATCGATGTGCTTTTCTGCTTATCCATAAGTGTTGATTTTATTACACGTGAGCGGTCACCGTCTCAACTCCGGGCCGAGCAAGCGCGATATCTACGTATTTGTAACTGACGCAACCTTATTGCGAACCGTATGTCATTTTGCCGTCCTCTTGGCTTTTATTGAGAAGTTACGCAACTGCGACATTTTTATACCGGGGTTTAATAAATGAGGCGAATCGGTAAATGAAAGTTGCTTTGTAATCGATCAGGTCTTTCCCCCTCGTTTAATTTGCCAATACAGGCGGATTTGACGTCCATGACAAGGTGATCGCCAAGGGCTCTGGACGAGAAAGTTGAGACTATTCTAATTGACTCTTGTTCTCGACACTGATAACTTCAGTACGTTGGTTAATGAGAATGATTCGCATTGACGGTGCAACTAGTTGCATTGATTCGGCGAACTTTCGAAGAGGTCTTGTCGCGAGCCATACAAAGGATAGTGATTTTTTACATTCCAGGTCGGCTTCGCAGTTTTTCAATCGGTCTTGGCAGTTTGGTCTCAAAGGAGATTTTAATGAAACGTAGAAATCGCAAAGGTCAGAGCATGGTCGAATACGGTATCGGTATCGGTTGCGTAGCCGCTGTCTGCATGCTCGTTCTCGGTGGCCTTGGTCACGCTTCGGCAGACATCGTGCGTCAGGTACTGGTCAACATCAATGATGCTGATGACCAATCCGCCGATCCCGGTACCGTGTTTACCAATGGCGTCTCCGGTCAGTCGAACGCTCCCTGGAAGCTCCAGTAAGCACCGGATCGCTATTGACGGTTTGAGCGGGAGGATTTGGTCTTTCAAAATCCTCCCGCTTTCGTAAAAATTTTCAGGTCAAGTGTTGGAAACGAGCATGGCACTTAAGCAAAAGAAAAATCGTCAGACTGCTCTCAAGCTCGGTCGCAAAGACTCGAGGCTGGCGATAGCGGCTCGCGACCGAGCTCAGGTGATGGTCGAGCTAGCGCTCTCGATGCCTTTTTTGATGCTTCTGTTTATAGCTATTCTCTTCTTCGGTCGCTATTTCCTGATTACACAAACTCTTCTCTACGCCGCACAGGAAGGGGCCAAGATGGCCTCACGCACTCCCAATTTGAACGATCCTGACGTGCGCACGATGATCAAAGGCTTTACCTCGGGCGGCCAGCAGTCTAATAGTTCATTGATTTCCGCTGCACTGGGTTCAGCCAATCTACTCTCGAACGGCACCAGTGGCAATTTGCCCGAAGGGGCAAAAATCGAAATATTGCCCTGGGAGTCCGACGGCAGCAGCGCCGATTTACTCGTCCCTGCCGGTACAGTGCAAGTGCGCATCGATTATCCCTTCGGTTTGCTCGCCAATCCATTTAAGTCAAATGCTATTGCCGCGCAGAGCGTCGGTGTGGCCATGACCGCTGACGGCAGCGGCAGGCCTGTGCAATTTCACAATTTTATGATCAGCCAGCGCGCCACCGCCGCCTGGGAAATCTATCAAAATCCAAATTAGGAGTCATTTTGTGAAAAGTCTCGCCACAACGCTTACACCGGTTGCTAACTGGGACAAAAAAACTAGCGAAATAAAGGCCTCGAAAAAGAAGCCTAATCCGATTTTGCTTGTCCTTGTCGTGTTGCTTATTGTACTAGTTGGCTCGGCGATTTTTCGTGCCAGTCATCACGCTCCCACTGAACAATTCGTCCAGGTCGTCACTTGCAACAGGGATGTACCGCCGGGAGTGCGTCTTGGTTTGATGAATTTGCGATTTTTGCCGGTGCCAAAAAACTATGTTACCGATGATATGGTCACATCCTTAAACTACGCCGCTGACAGTGTCGCGCGTACTTATATTGCTCAGGGCGAGCCGATCAGTCGCGTCCAGCTATTCGGTAAAAAAGACACTCTGGCCAATGTGCTTGAAACTCATGAACGGGCGATTACCCTTCAGATGAATGATGATGCTTTGATTGATCACTGTCTCAACCCCGACGACCGAGTCGATGTGCTTTGCGTAAGCAGCAATAAAGATGGTCAGAAATTTACGCGCACAATCGCCGTCGATGCCCGCGTGCTCATGTGCGTACCCAAAGAACAATTACTCGCCAGACGACTCGGCAATGCCTCGGCAAATATGGTCACCCTGGCCGTGACGCCGGATCTGACCGAAGCGATCAGCGAAGCGGTCGAGGTCGGCAAGATCCGGCTCGTCCTGCGTAATCGTCTGACTCGTGTCGAGCCGCATCTAAAAGGGGTTGGACCGGATGATTTGTTGCCGGCCTCTGCTTTTCTGGCCAAAAAAGATGAAGTCTTGCCGGCCAATGCCGCCGTCCCTGGTGCCCCGTCTTTGCCGGTGATCGCACCACCGGATCTCAAGCCCGTCGAGACCAATCCTAACTCTCCTGAAAATGCCCTTTCGGCTATCACGACCGCACAACCGGTCCAGTGGATGATTGAGATGTTCAGTGGCAGTCACAAGGATGTTTGCGGAGTACCAGCAAAATAAAGCCTATGACCAGAGCCCACGAGCGCAATCTGAAAGCTGGCCCGGCCAAACGCTTCCCCGGCAGAAATGCCGGCGGCAGTGTCATGCCTTTCATTGCGCTCAGCGTCATTTTGCTCACTGGTACGCTCGGTATCTGCAGTGATTTGATGCGCGATTATCAGGCCGTGCGCGAATTGAAATTTGCTGCACAGCAAGCAGCACTCTATGCGCTGTCTCTTTCAACGACGGCCGGCGGGGTCTACAATCCAGCCGGTATAAGCAGTGCACTGCTCAATTCTTCGCTAACGATCAACAATGTCGCCCAGAGTGGTCCGGGCCAGAGTAGTGTAGCCTGGAGCGCGCCGGTCAGTTTTTCCCAATCGGACATCGTTTTTTTTACCAACCCCGCCGACAATAATGAAGCTTTTTTGCGTCTGACGGCCAGGCGCCAGGGCTTGACCGCGCTCAAGCAGTTTTTTCTGCCCCTGCTTTTTACCGGTTTGAACAGTTCTTTACCGGCGTCGGTGCAGATATTTAATACCGCTCAAACTGTAGAAGTGCTTGGACAGCCGGCAACGCGGATCGGAGCGGGGCCACCGGCCGGCCAGACCAGTCTCGCCCGTGACGGCGATCTCTATGGCTGCGCCGCTTTGCCTCTGGCGATAAGCTATCAGCAATTTGCCGCTCTCGTTGCCGCCAGTGCTACGAGCAGCTCCGTGCCGGTCACCCTAGATCTGGTCAGCTCGTCGAGCTCTGGCAGTAAAACCAGCCCCGGTCACATCCCGGCTGCCCTGGTCAATCTCTCTGCTACTACCGGCAGTACCAACTATTACAATAGCGCCGCCGGTGCATTGCCGGTCAGTCAATTGCAAAGTCAGCTCGCTTATTTCTCCAGCTCGAGCTCGGCCCCTTCTCAAGGCGTCGTCCCTCCTACTTTTGTCGAGGTGGGCGCCCAACTCAGTGCTTTTGATCCGGCTGCACCAGCCTTCAGCGCCGCCAAAGTCCTGCCCTTGACGCTGTCACTCTTCAATCAGTTGCCGAGCAGATATTATGTTTTGCCGGTAATTGCCGGCAGTACACCCAATCTTGCCGCCAGCACTTCGCCAAACGCCGTCAATACGGTCGTCGGTTTTGCTTATGCTCGCATTGTCAGTCCGAATATTTCACCGACATCGTACTCCGTAGATGCGGTGTTAAGCGTTTCGCCGCCTCTGCGCAATGCCAGCTCGGCCGCCGGTATGGCGGCCTTGAGCACCAGCAGCGGTGGCCTCATTCCCGCCTCCGGGGCGATCTTTTCTCCTCGTCTGGCCGACCCGGTGAGCGGCGGTGTTACTCGTCGTCTGCCCGGTATCGCTCTGGCTCCGGCTCTTTCTCCGAGGTTTGCCAGTGCCCAATAGTACTATCATTGACGCTAAAATATTTCTGGGCGGAGGTCACACCTCGTGCTGAAAAAGATTTTTGGATTGAAGCAAAAGCAGCAAGCCGGACAGACCGGGGAGCGCTCACAGTCAGCCGATGCCCCGGGCGCTGATCATCGGGGCAGTGAGTCATTCAATCTGCAACCGTCACTCGCCCTGGAGCCGGACCGAAGCGCTGCTGCGCCGTTGATCGGTGTACTTGGTGCCAGAGGCGGTGTGGGCACCTCCACTATTGCTTTCAATCTGGCTGCATCTCTGGCTGCTTCCGGTGTTGATACGACAATCGTCGATGCTGATTTTCAACTACCCGACATTGCCAATTTGATCGGTCAGGAGGCGGAGCATTCCATTTTAGAGTTGCTTGGTCGCGGCGCTAAGACTGACCGCTTGTTATTCCAGGCCTGTCGCCTGGAGATCCCTTGTGGTAGCGGCTCCCTGGGGGGACTACTGCCTCCTGCCGATGGCGAAGCAGCGATCAAGTCAAATTTGACCGAGCTTGGTGAATGTCTGGATCACATTTCTTCTTTTAGCTCCCTTTTCGTTATTGATCTACCGAACCATCTCGACAGGCATCTGGTCACGATTCTGGACCGCTGCGCTAAAATCGTCCTGGCCTTCGAAGCTACCATATCCGGTGTCGCTGCCTGTCAGCAGTGGCTGTCCATTTTTGCCGAGCTCGGCTACGAAGAGGACCGCGTTATGCTCGTTTGCAACCGCTCCGGCTCCAAGCACAAATTGGTAGAGGATCAGTTGCCTGCCTGTTTTGTCGGTCGAACGACCTGGAAAGTAACAAATGCTTCTAGCCTGGTCGGTACTCCTGCGCAACAGGGCGTGCCTCTGGCTCTGTCCAGTCCAAATAGCGCCTATGCCCGTTCGGTGGCAAAGCTGGCTGCTCACCTGCAAGGGGCGCTCATCGACGCCGATACCGCCCCGGCAAGTGAGACCGCGACTTCTAAAAAATCGTCTGTTAACGGATTTTCCTCAGTCGCTCTTTCGAGGTAAATGTGTCTAATTTACGTGCCCGTCTTTTTCAAGATAGCGACTCTGCACAAGCGGAGAATCTGCGCGGCGCTGCTGCCTCTGCACCGCCGACTGCGGCCAGCGCCGCCACCGCCTCCGGTGCGCCTGCAGGCGAGGCTGTACCGCAAGCGACCGCCAGAATGTCGCTCAATAATATTCTCGATGCCTCCAGGCCTTCCAGCGGTTCTACCGGTGCATTTGCTCCGGTCGGCAGCGCTGCAGCGGAGGCCGCCAGCGATGCCAAAAGCTCGGCTATTACCTATCAGGCTCTGAAAAGCCGCATTCATAGTCGCCTCGTACAAAGCATCGATTTGACGGCTCTGCTTCAGATCAATCAATCGGAGGGGCTGCAGGCCGCTATAGAGCGTACCTTGCACGTACTGATTGCCGAAGAAAAATTACCCCTGACCGAGGTCGAAAGACACGAGCTCGTCCGTGAAGTGCTCTATGAAACGCTCGGCCTTGGCCCGCTCGAGCCGCTTTTGGCCGACGTCAACATCAACGATATCCTCGTGAACGGCGCTGATAGCGTCTGGGTGGATCGCGACGGTCGCCTCGAAGAAACCGAAATAAAATTCAAAGACGATAATCATCTATTGCATGTAATCGGCCGTATTGTTGCTCGTGTCGGCCGAAGGGTGGACGAATCGAGTCCGATTGTCGATGCTCGTCTTCCTGACGGTTCGCGCGTCAACGCCATCATTCCGCCCCTGGCCCTGAATGGACCAGTACTTTCGATCCGACGCTTCCGCCCCACCCCTTTTACGATCGTCGATTTGATCGAGAAGGGGGCACTCAGTCAAAACATGGCGGAATTTCTCGGTCTGGCCGTTAATGCTCGCCTAAATATACTCATTTCCGGCGGCACCTCGGCCGGCAAAACGACATTGTTGAATACTCTTTCCAGTTTCATTTCCGATGAAGAGCGCATCGTCACCATCGAAGATACCGCCGAGCTTCGCCTCCAGCAAAGACACGTCGTCCGGCTTGAATCGCGGCCTTCTAATATAGAGGGGCAGGGCGCGGTTTCGCAACGCGAACTCGTCAAAAACGCCCTGCGTATGCGCCCAGACCGCATTGTCGTCGGCGAAGTGCGCGGTGCTGAAGCGCTCGACATGTTGCAAGCGATGAACACCGGTCACGAAGGGTCGCTCACTACGGTGCACTCCAACTCGGCACGGGACGCCCTCAGTCGTATCGAAACACTGGTGCTGATGGCTGGTATTGATCTTTCCCAGCGCAGTATCCGCGAACAAATTGGCTCCGCTTTTGACCTGGTCGTGCAGATTAAGAGACTTTCGGATGGTACAAGGCGTGTCTGCGGTATTTCAGAAATCACCGGCATACAAGATGGCGTGATCAGTATGCAAGAGCTGTACGAGTTTAGTCAGGAAGGTCTAGACAGCGCCAAAAATGTGCGCGGCGCTCATGTCGCTTGTGGCCTGCGTCCGTATAAAGAAGGCAAGTTCAAAGCGGCAGGCATCGAGCTGAGCTCGCAGCTTTTTATGCCGCCGTCCGGCTACCTGAGCGCAGAGGAGGGGACAGACTATGAAGGTTGATTTGCTTCTCGCTATATTGTCCGTGCCGATGGCCGGTGGGGTGGCCGCCACCTGGCTCTGGGCCAGGCGTCGTGAACGGGCTGTCGTCGCGGCGCGCCTGCAAAAATTTATGCCGCTTCTGCCCGATGCTGACGGCAGCGGCGATGAAATTCCGCATTTGATTTCGAAAAATGCCGATCGCCCCAAGACGTGGCTCACCTCGCTTCTCTCGCAAGCGGCCATGGACGATGATCAGGCTACTTTCAACTTTATCGCCATCTCCGCCCTCCTGCTCTTGCTGCCTTTTGTGATCGCCTTTGTTTTTGAGCTCAATCTCGTCGTAGCTGTCGGCGTCGGTTGCCTGCTTGCACTCGTGCCCTTCGTCGTCGTCAAAAGCAAGGCAGAGAGCCGGCGCGTCAAATTTTGCGAACAGCTGCCCGATGCCATAGACTTGATGGTGGCAGTATTGCGTAGTGGACATAGTATCTCGCAAGCGGTGCGCGCGGTATCGCAGGAAGTACCACTTCCTTGCGGCGAGGAATTTGAAGCGATCCTGCAAAGGATGAATCTCGGCCAGCCCCTTTCCGAATCTCTGGTACTTTCGGCGCGTCGCTTCCAATCTTATGAGCTAGATCTGCTGCGCCGCGCCGTCGCTATCCAGTCGGAAGTAGGCGGCAGTCTGGCGGAGCTCCTCGATAAAACGAACAGTACTCTGAGGCAGCGTTTGAAGCTGGTCCGGCAACTGCGTGTGATCACCGTGCAAAGTCGCCTGTCCGCCCAAATCGTCGGGTTTTTGCCTGTCGTGGTTGGCCTCGGGCTTAATTTCATCAGTCCTGGCTACTTGAGTATTTTGACGAACGATAAACTCGGACAGATGATGCTGGCAGCCGTGGTAGTGCTTGAGATTGTCGGCATCGCCGTGATGCAACGTATGTCGACGATGAAGGTTTGAAGATAATTCAAGAAGGTTCTAACTATGCAAGCGGCACTCTTGTTTGAATACCCGGAAGTGATCGGAGCCAGTCTCCTGGCTGCTTTGCTCGTAATTATAGGCATGCGCCAGAATCCGGAGCGTGAAAATTCAACATGGCACTTGCCTGCTTTACTGGCTGAGCCCGCTAAGAGCGTCCTTGTCATCTTGCCGGCCAAATATCTGCGCTGGTTAGATCAGGCACTCATGCGAGCTGACTTCAGGAGCAACCAGAGTTTCGGCGATTTTGCCGGGGCCAAAGTCTATCTAGCCTTGAGCGCAATGCTGCTGCTCTTTTTCTTCCCGCCCTATGTCGCCGCCGCTGTCGCACTGGTGCTCTTCTGCCTGCCGGATCTCTACTTGAAGTTGCGCCTGGCCTCCAGGCAAGAGGAGATTCGTCGAGCCCTGCCGCAGGCCATTGATTTGATGGTGCTCTGCGTCGATGCCGGGCTTGGCCTCGATGCCACATTGCAGCGTATCGCCAGTGAAAATTCGGAAATCGCCTCGGCTTTGAATGACGAGTTTGTCATACTTGGTCGGGAGATTCTCCTCGGCGTCGACCGGGAAAAAGCCTACACCGATCTCTATATCCGCACCGGTGTGGAAGAGTTGAAGAGCTTCGGTTCGGCGCTCAATCAAGCGACCAAACTCGGACTGAGCATCGCCAAAATTCTTCGTGCCCAGAGTGAATTTCTCCGTAAGCGCCAGAGTCAGCAGGCCGAGGAAAAGGCAATGCGGATGCCTATTTATATGGCTTTCCCGCTTTGGTTTTTCGTCATGCCTGCTTTGATGCTGCTCGTCCTTGGGCCATCGTTGATTCGCTTCTATCAGACCCTGCATCCGTGATCAGTGCTGCCCCGGGTCGGTTGGCCGCGGCTTTTTATTTTGCTCTTTTCCCGCTCGTAGGGATAATCGTCGCTTACATCGGCTTTTGCGATCCCGATACTTGTTGGCATCTGGCCCTGGGCCGCTGGATGTTTGAGCATCACCAGCTGCCATTAAACGATCCTTTTTCTTCGAATATAAATGATTTTGTCAAAGCCGCTTCCGGTCAGCCTATCATGCAGCACGAGTGGCTCTCGGATCTTATTTTTTATACCCTCTACAAGACTGGCGGCCCGATTGCCCTGCTTAACGTCGCGGCACTGTCGTGCACACTTGCCCTGCTCGTCTTGCCGGCAAACCGCCTCGTAAAGGCTGGCTTACCGCGGTTAACAGCTATCGTTTTAGCCGGCTGCGTCATTCTTGCCTCTCTCTTCAGACTCTGGGTGCGCCCGGAGATTTTCTCGTTCCTCTATTTTGCTATTCTCCTCGCTCACCTTGAGCCTGACCGGAAAGTTGGCGACAAAAAACAGCTCTCCACTTTACTCGCCATCTTTATCCTGATGGCAGTCTGGGCTAATTGCCACGCGCTCTTCATCCTTGGTCTCGGCTATCTCTTTCTCAATGCCATTCTTCGCCTTTTGATCTTCGCCCTCTCAAAAATTGCCCCTGCTTTGATCGACGACAATCAATCACCATGGTCTGCCCTGCTCTCAGCACTGTTTGGATTGGTCGGCACCTTATGTACGCCCTGGACAATTGACCTTTTCGGTTATTTAGCCAAAATACTTACATCCGCCGCCGCGTTCGGCAATAAAGAAAACAGTACGTTATTCGCCTCTTCCCTGACGCATCTGACGGTGGCACCGCTGATAGTGGCATTTGCCGCTGTGGCGCTAATCTTCGCATCTAGTTTGAAAAGGCAACGCCCCAAGACCTTCGATCTGATCCTGCCCTTCGGCCTTTATGGCGCGGCGCTGGCAATGGTCGTCTTGTTTCGCCGTTTTACTCCTTTTGGCCTGCTTATTTTGCTGGAAGCGTTGATAGTCTGGCCTGGACCCGTCCAATCTGGGGGCGGACCGTCGGCCTCTGTTTTTGCCCCTATTCTGATCAGATCTCAGGACTACCTTGGCAGGTTGAAATTACCCGGTTCTCGGGCCGCGCTAGTTGGCCTCAGTCTGACTGCAATTTTTGTCACCTTGACTGCCGCCATTCTCGTTGAACCTGAGATTCCCTCTCGCAGTCGCTTTTTTACGCCGGCCTGTCAAGCTATCGAATTCATTGCTAATCGCCACTTCGATGGCAGGCTCCTGAATGATTCCCGCCTCGGCAGCATGCTCACCTTTTGCTTGGCAGATCCGCCTGATATCTTTATCGATGGTCGCTTCGACAGCTACAGCCGGCCTCTGATCGCCGATTACGAAAGAATGCGCGGGGCCAGGGGCAGCTACCTTGATTTGCTTTCCGCTTATAAAATCACTTGGATTTTCTTCCCGCCAACAACACCGCTGGTCGAGGCTTTGGGTGGCAATCCCGACTGGATTGAGGTCTATAGAGATTCCGCCGCCGTCATCCTTATCCATCGGCGAAAAGATAATAGCCCGGGGGCGGCGCCTTCCGAACAATTGCGCTAGGCTGTCTCTGCTTGACTTATAATATGCCTGCAAGGCGTTCCCGAGTAGATAAACAAACTTGAAAATCACAATCAACAAAGACAGCTCCGTGCCGATCCGCGATCAGCTGATCGAACAAATCGGTTTACAGATTGCCGCCGGCACTTTGACGGCGCATGAAAAATTGCCCAGTATCAGAGCCCTGGCCGACAGACTGGGTGTGCACTACAGCACCATTACCGCCGCTTACAATCATCTGGCCGAAGTCGGACTCCTGGACGTTCGCCAGGGCAGTGGCGTGCGTGTGGCGCAGACCGGTAGAAGGGCTGAAAATGAGAGCAACTTTCTCGGCCTGGAAGAAATGTTCAACGACTTCCTGGCCCGTGTATCCGAGCGAGGTTACGCCCTCGAAGAAGTGCGCGCCCTAGCCGATAGTTTCCGCGAGCGTCCGCCGGTCAAGCGCATTCTGGCCGTCGATGCCAACAAGGATTTTCACAAAGTGATCCTCGGTGAGCTGCAGCCGCATTTCGAGCTGCCTGTGGTGACGATTACGCCATCCGAATTGATCGCCAATCTCCAGGAGCTGGACGGATCGCTTACTGTCACCAGTCTCTATCATCTAAATTCATTTCAAAAATATGTCAAAGACTTGACTCGCTTGATCGCCTGCAATATTGAACCGGGGCGCAATGAACTCGAAGCCGTCGAGACATTGCCTGCAAACTCACTGGTGGTGCTTGTTTCGGTAAGCTCGACTCTTATGCACATGGCATCGAATCTGGTGGCGGCGATGCGTGGTGAAGAAATACCGGTGCGGTCGATCGAGCGCGATGACGATAAGGAGCTCACTTATATCGTCAAGCACGCTGATTATTTTATCTGCGACAGTCTCAGTGAAGCAAAGGTGAAAGCGCTTGTGCCGGCTCATAAGATGAAAGTTTTTACGCTCTACAGCCCGACGACGATCGAGCGCATCAAGGATCGATTAGGCAAGTGGGGCTAAGGCTCGGTAAGGCATGCTTCTGATCATTGTCACCGTTTTTATCGGCTTAGTCACGGTGCTCTCGTTCTTTGGTGAATATAGCTAAATTTGTGAGGTGTTCAGTCACTTCGTCCTCTTTTATTGTGTTGCCATACTTTTACTTATGCCCGCAGCACTCATACTTCGAAATCGCCTGGCTTTCGTCATTTGTCTTTTGACTCTTGTGCCAAATGTCTACAGATTGGCGCCTTTATTTGATGTGGGTGCAAGAGTACAGCCGCCCATTAATAGTCAGAGTTTGGCCTTACTCGCCTTTAATTGTGAAAATCGAGAAAATCATAATCCTGGTGAGATCTTCAAAATCATTAAAGCCAGCAGGCCGGATTTTCTCTGTCTCTGTGAGATTAACGCCGCCTGGGCCAAGCTTATAGAGACTGAATTGCCGGAGTATCCTTTTAAAACTGTTTATGCTTCATATCCGGGAGTTGCCTTTCTTAGCAAGCTGCCTTTTGAGAAATCAGAA
>JAGXAB010000053.1 GCA_018971775.1 Cyanobacteria bacterium REEB67
TCACTCTCCAGAACTGGGGTATGCGCGCAGACCCCTATGGATAGCCATTTAATCTAGATTTCTTCAACCATTTTAATTACACGAACTCTAAGACCGCTATTCTGTGCGGCTTCTCACCTCTTTACTATATGGAGGCATAATCCAGGTCGCCCAAAACCTGTAAAATAGTTCCGTATCCGAATCGGGAATGTCTATCAGGCGGGGTCAATATGGCAAAAATATTGTTCGTCGATGACGATTCAGATTTAATTCAAAATTTGCATGCCTTCTTCTCCAATCTCGATCAGGTGATCGATACATGCAATTCAGGTGAAGACGCGCTTCAGCTGCTCAAATCCTCGCGATACGACATCATCGTCCTCGATTGGTCGATGCCCGGCGGCCTGACCGGCGAGCAAGTCTGTCGGCAATTTCGCCGCGAGGGAGGGCAAACTCCAATCATTTTTCTCACAGGCAAATCAGACATCGACTCGATAGAAGCCGGCCTGGATGCGGGCGCCGACGATTACGTGGTCAAGCCTTTCGATATAAGAGAATTGAATGCTCGCATCAAATCGAATGTCAAAAGAAAATCAGCCACGACAATCGCTTCGCTTACCATCAAGGGATTGAGCCTCGACCTCGAAAACAAGACGGTAAGCGCCGCCGGCGGCTCGATCAAATTGCGCGCTAAGGAGCTGGCCTTGCTCGAATTTTTGATCAAACATCCTGATCGCATTTATAGCGCCCAGCAGATCCTCGATGGCGTCTGGCCGGCCGACGGTGAAGGGACAACCGATACGGTGCGCACCTGGATCAATCTGTTGCGCAAAAAGCTCACGTCAATCGGCAAAGGCGATTTGATCAGAACAGTACTCGGCTCAGGTTACACGATAGACTCTTAGAGCCTGGAAGCGAAAAAGCTTTCCTGGCCAGACTCAGAGAACAGCGAGCTCGAGTTCCAGACCGCGCTTTAAGACCTGCGCGTAGCGTCGCCCACGAAATTTGGCAAGGTTAAAAAGTTACCGGTGTTGACGACACCACCGGCGATATCTAAGACCGCAGACGCATGGCCTCAGCAACCTATCACCTGGTCGCAGGACGCCTTTTTACTGGCATGACTTTCACCAACTGCAGCTAGCGACGACAGCTGTATCCAGTCTAAGTTCAACCGAATGCTCCAACACGATAATTGCCTGGCACGCTAGACCTCCACAGGCTCGACCAGGCCTTTTACCTGCAGTATCTCTAGCAAATTGAGTGGAAAAATGGCATCGGTAGAAGCGATCAACTCTGCGGCAGTCCACCATTTGTGCTCGACGATCACTTTTTGTTCCTCCACCGTACGATTGCACACTGACAAGTCGCGACAGTCAGTCTGAAAAAGAAAAAAACGTTCGCAGGCCAGGACCTTCTCGCCATCCGGCAGCATCATCACAAAATTGCGTTCGACCAGATGCCGACCCACTTTCGTCATGGCCAGGCCGGTCTCTTCAAAAAGCTCACGCCGCGCAGCATCTGCAAATGTCTCATCGACATTGACTTCACCGCCTGGTGTGCACCAGAAAACCTTGCCGGCCAGCGCTCCTTCGCTAAAAACAAATTTGAGCAAAAGAATACGCTGCTGCACATCCAAGACAAAAACCCGAGCCGATGGCCGTCGACGCAGTTTTCCAGATCTAGAAGTCTGAGCTCGGTCTACTTTCGTTTTTTTCACTGGACTATTTTTACCAATCAGTCGGCACAACCATTCTCGCAGGTGTCTGATTCCACTGCGGCTCGTCGATTTCATTGAAACCAACAACATTTACCCCAGAAATCCGGCGGCGTGAGAGCATGTGATTGATATTGTCCACCTCACTATCGGGAGCGTAGATGTGCGTCACATCAGGCTTGCGCCCGGTCAAACGATCCAACCACGAGGTGCCGATCTTGAGCTTGTCTACAAGAAGTTCTCCCGGCTCCAAAAAACCCGCCAATTGCGAGCGTGAGACGACATCACGCGAGATGCCAAATACAAGCGGAAAATCGGTCAAAGCGGCCGGGCTGTGCCGGTGATAACAAAAAGCGACTGGAAAATTGCGTGTCATCGAAATGGCCCGCGAAGGAAATTCATTGCCGGCGCTTTCGCCGGTCTCTTGAGAAATGCCACGCAGGCGCATCTCGCGTGAAGACAGGAGAGCTCGCTCAGTCAAAACCGAATCGAGGGAACGCGAGACAGTGCAGTGAAAAAGATTGGCCAATTTTTGACTCGGTTCAAACGGCATCCAGGAAAGCGGCGTACTGTGGTTGCGGTCAAGAAAATGATGCTCGGAATTGAGACCGAGCTTTTCACTCAAAGCTTTCTCACTGAAATCGAAAAACTTCTCTTTGCCTGAGCCCAGACCGCTGCCGATTTCGTAGGTATCATTGCTACCTTCCAGTTCGCCCGGAGAAAGCCTTTCCATCGCCGCTTCGAAGGGACTGGCCGTATTGTAAGCTGGCCGCTTCATCGAGGCTGTCAATGCCTGACGCACCTGGGCCACTTTTTCGACCGGATATTCGGTGCTTGCCAGCTCGACATCGCTAAAAGAGGCCAGCCCGGGACGCTCGGCGGTACCGTACCAGTGCCCGAGCAATTTCGCAGCAAAATCGCCTTTGATCTCGTTGATCTTGTCATAATGATCGCGGCGCTCCTGACGCGGCGCCGTATCGTATTTGAGCTCGGCAGCGTCGATATCTTTGATGTATTGCGCGTAATCTTGATGAAAGGCCCTGACCGGATTATTTTCGGCGGTAAGTGCTGGCCGCGTTCTCGGCATCGGATTGCCGCGACCTTCGCCAAGCACTGCATCGGTCAAACGCTGAATCGGATGACGCATATTGAAATGGTTGAGAGTGGCGTAAGTGAGACGTTTGCTTTCAACGGCGGCATCCTGCATTTTCCACTGCCCGCGCAGGTAGGCCGACCTGACCTGCGGTATTTCCATGGTTTTGACGGCACCGGCGTGCAGAGCGCTCAGCCCAAGCGAGAAAGCCGCATATTGACAGGCGCTGCTCAAGACTTCGTCGGCTTTAGCAAGGCGATGTCCATGAAGACCGGCATGAGCATAGGCAAAGACAACCCCTCCGCCGGCACCGGTCGTTGCGCTTTTCAGGCTCTGATCCAAAAGCGGAGCCGCTTTCACCAGACTCACAGCTTCGAGAGCTTTGCCCGCACCGCCCATAAACGCGAAGGTAGCTCCATTTACCAGGGCATTTTCGCCTCTACCGGCAAGCAATCCACGCGACGGATCACTGCTGGTAAGAAGACCGCCGTCAAAGGCACCGGCAACGAACATGCTGCCGGAAACCCCAGAAATACTGTCGACAGCGGCCCCCAGCATCGGTTTAAGCACAGCCCGACTGGCCATGGCAATCAAACTGAAATCGACGATCTGACCGGTCAAGGCGCCGGCTTTGTGGGCAAAGCTTTCATCCGGTTTAGCTTTCGACGTACTGGCGATAGATGACTCAGCCACAATTTGCCTGACTGCATTTGCCGGCCTAGCGATAGCACCATCATACAGACCGACGGCAAAATCGACAGGATTGGCGTTAGCCACAACCTTATCGAAAAGCGATTCGTCTTTCATCGGTAAAAACCTGGTCAGGGCATTACGGGTGGCCGTATCGCTATCGTGGCAGACAAGCAGCCCGTCGTCAGTGGGGAAAGTACGAAGTAGAAAGGCCAATCAAGCTGGCACGGACGAATCTTTGCCAAGGCGGCGATAGAGAGTGACTATGTCAATTGTTGCCTGGGCAGCTTCGATGCCCTTATTGCCATCACCCATAGTGCGGGCAATGGCATCTTCAATTTTGAAAACCGGCAGGATTTCCATGATGATTGGCACTTCGTAGTCGTACATCACCCGACCCAACTCACGAATATTGGTCTGGAGAAGCACTTCGTAGTGATCGGTGTCGCCTTTGACGATAATGCCGTAAACGATGATCGCGTCATACCGACCAGTCTTGGCCAGTTTTTTGGAAGTGAGCGGTATTTCGTAGACACCCGGCACGAGATAAATATCGACCTTCTCGCATCCGGCCGCTTCCAGCATTTCTCTGGAAGTAGCGACCATACGATCCGAATGCTCTTTATGCCAGGCGCCTTGCACTATAGCGATGCGAGCACCGGTAATCGAAGCGGACACAGATTGGGCGTAAGCTTTTTTCATTGACTCCACCGAAACAAACCAAGGTCCATAGACTATCACCGGCCATCGATTATTGCCAATCTGGCAGGGCATCGATCAAAGGGCGGAGTGGTCAGCAGGTGGCGAAGATTTGGTCCTCCCCCATTTGGGGGATGCATTGAAAGACTGCTCCTGCAAAGCTGGATCATAGTATTGGCAAGGTTCAAAAGTAATGATTCAAAGTGTCCTTCTCGTTGACGACAATGAAAATATCCGCCTGGTAGCGGAAGCAGGCCTGGAAAGGGATTACGATGTTTTCCTGGCCGGCTCTGGCCTCGAAGCTTTAGACATCGCCGAGGCAGAGCGGCCGGATCTGATTTTGCTCGATGTGCACATGCCGAGCATGGATGGACTGGAAACTCTGGAGCGCCTTCGACGGAATCAAGAAACTGCGCACATTCCGGTCATCTTTCTGACCGCCACTCTTCCAGAATTTCGACGACATTCATTAACAGAAATGGGAGTGATAGCTGTCATCGAAAAGCCTTTTGACCCACTCCGACTGGCAGAGCTCGTTTCCAATCTGTACGCTTCCTATTTAGTAGAATCGCTTATTGATGACGTTTCCTACTCGGGCCGGAATTGGGCATCACCTCCTAAAATCATTACTGTCGAGACGGCTAAAAGAGTCTATTCGTTGGCCAGCCAGTATAGCGGTGGAAGCGATATCAGGCCTTGATGGCGTCGCCGACGCGCAACTCTTTACTGCCGTTGACGATCTGCAAATGTCCCATCATGGCCGCCACTTCGGCATTGCTTGCGTGCTGGCCGAGTTCTTTACGAGCCATTGTCCAGTAGCTATCGCCACGGCCGACGTGCATGTCAGGTTTTGCCACTTGTTTGCCGTCATGTTTTGCTTCTGGATGACCTGCCGATTTTTCTTGTGCTGGAGCTGTCTTGACGCTCGCTTCCCCAGACGCTTTAGCAGCCGGGTGAACGGAACATTTTTGGACATCGGCATGAAGGCGCTGAGCAGCTTCGCTGGGGCTGGGTTCATTAGCATAACGACTGGTAGCTTCGAGAGCATTGTGCGCAGCACCGCTGATCGAAGATCCGATCTGTCCGACACCGCGAACGCCCGTGACAAGCGCTCCGGCAGCCAGGTGAGGAGCTCGTTCGACAGCATAAGCGCCAAACTCTATCGCGTTCTGACCGATTTGAGCAGCAGCGATACCAGCTTGCCCTGCGGCATCAGCCACATTTTTTCCGGCCTGGATACCGCCATTCACACCAATTTTTATACCATCGCCAACAGTACCGATCGAGTCGGCCAGGAGTTTGGCAGCAGCAGAACCAAAGGCGGCGGAATCTTCACCGATTCTAGCGGCATGGTCATTGTTCGAGTGATGTTGTTCAATTGCAGTCATGGTAATCCCCCAGAAAAGAAAACAGATACAGCCTGGAAGGGCCAGTCGTTATCGGTTGTTTAGTAAATCAGCACAGCACCGAAAGCAAATTTGAATGCGCTGCGCTCCCTTCTGCAATCAATATGCAACAGCAGCATGGTCATGCTGTGACCTGGACGTGACGACGTCGTGACGAAATTTTCAACATAGCGGAAACTTCATTGCTATACTAGCGTCCCTCAGGTCACAGTCTGAGGAATTTGCCTGGCAAAAACAGCAAGCTTTCGACTTTTAGTAACCGTGTCAATCAAGCACCTGGGTCAAATCAAAGAGGACAACGTTAATGACATCTAAAAAGATACTCGTGTCTATTTCACTTCTGGTGATGGGCACCACGATCATTCCGTTGACCGCCGAAAGCCGCAACAACTACAACGGCAATGAACAGTTGATTATGAATAACTTCAATACCGCTGAAGGCAATATCTCCTCTCAGATCAATAGTTACGTCAATAGCGGACAACTTTCTCCCCAGGCCGCCGCTTCCTACAACGCAGAGCTCAGCCAGATCGCCAGCCAGGGCATGCTCCAGCCCGGCAATTCGATGGCCGTACAGCAGACCCTCAACCAGTTCAACAGCCTGACCTCGCAGATTCAGAGCTCACTGTCTCCGGCCGGCACTTATACCGGCGGCGCTGCCAATCCCTACGTCTACGGCGCTGCGACACGTTACAACGGCAGCAACCCCTATTTCTACAACAATTGGAGAAATAGGCTTGGCCTGGGCAATTACACTAATTATGCCGGCGGTCCTGGTTATGTGCCCGGCGTAAACAATCAGGTTAACGCATACGAGCGGCAACAAAATGCCAATGCCGTTTTGCAGCATGCCGAAGCAGTAAACGCCATAAAACGCATCGACCATCAGGTTAAATCAAACGACATTGTCAGACATGACGAGCTCATGCAGCAGGAAAAAGGTGCCGTCGGGGCAGTACGAGAGCAGGAAGCAATGGATCGCTTGCACAATATCGAGGCCAAACAAGCGGTTGAGCGCGCTCATGGTGGCGCCGCCGGTGCCCACCACGATGATCATCACGACGGTCATTAGAGCGTTTCTTTCAGCTCCTCAGACTTGAAGCCGCTCATGTTCAGTCATGGCAAACAATCGGCAGAAGGGGTGGTCTCGGACCACCCCTTCTCGGCTTTGACGGGGCTCGCTCAAAGGCTTAACAAAGAGCCTGAGCATAGCTGCGCGAGCCTGATAAAAACGCCAGAGAAGGCTTTGGGCAGGAGATTGTCAGCAACCACACCCGAGCGGCGGCATATGTGTCGGCCGGCGAAACAAATTCTCTTAATAAATTTTTGGATGCAGAAGAGGTCGAGGATTCGGTAATTAATACATATCACTGTTTTATTACTTGCCCAAGTTTTCAGACAAAATAAATCGCCGCACTACCACCGCACCACGTCCCCATAAACTGCAGCCAGAGGAGGAGAAGCCCTTGCAGTACATCGCCTTCAATCTGACTGAAAATAGCCGCAAAGATTTGCTCACCAGGATAAATCCACGCTTCAGCGAGGTTTACTGTGAGCACATCACGCATATCTACGGTGTCTCGAAAGAAACGGACAGCTCGAGAATCTCCGAACTGATGCCCGTCAAGCCAAAAACCGTGCGTGCCTACGCTTACAGCACCGATGCACTCGGCGTGGAAGCGCTGCTTATCGAAATCGACGGTGTAACGCTGCGCCCCGACGGCAAGCCTTATCACCTCACCATTTCGCTGGCCGAAGGCCGCCGGCAAATGGACAGCAACACGGTCATCGAACAGTACGGCAGCAAATCATTGGCCGAGCCAATCGAGCTCGAAGTGATCCCGTCCTGGAATGACTGAGGCCAATCGCTCATCAACGCAAATTACCAGCAAAAAGGACTCGATTATGTTTGGTAAACGCAAACCGGCAGAAACTGCCGTCTCGACGCCTCCGCCTCCACCCGAAGAACCGACGACCCCGTCTCCCTGGCCGCGCAGCTACAAGTCAACCGCCAGAGTCTGTCGTTCCAAAACGTTCAAGCATGGATCCGACAACTACTCTCACCTTGTGGTCATCGTCGACGATCCGGACGAAATCGGCGCCGAGAAGATCATGACCCTCACCTTCTACGTTTCGAGCCACACGGCCCTAGCCAATGTCGAAGAGGGAGATCGCCTCTCGCTCGAACTGCATCAACACTCCGAAAAGCACGATTGGACGGTGTCCAAAGGCCGGATCAACTTCGATCCCGACAAGGAACGGGCCCGCTTCGAGAGCAAATCGGAGCCCACCGCGGAGCGCTGAAGAAGAGGCACAGCCTGCATTTCTTCTGTGCCTGAGCGGGGCAGATTGCTCAATATTTTCTAAAAATCTCTAGCACAGGAGAAGATTATGGAAAACACCCTGCAATTCCTGGCGGAAGCCCGTGAGCTTGCCGGCTCCGCCGAAATCCTTCCCAACCTGCAAGACCTGGCCGCCAGGCTGGCCCAGGCAAAAGACGCCAGCCGCCCCTTACGGGTCAAGTTTGGCGTTGACCCTACCTCGGCCAATCTGCACCTCGGTCACACAGTCGGGCTACGCGCCCTCAGGCGCTTCCAGGACCGTGGCCACAGCATCTTCCTGGTGATTGGCGGCTACACTGCCCAGCTCGGCGATCCGACCGGTCGTAACACCGCCAGACCGCCTCTGAGCGCCGAACAAGTGGCGTTCAACGCCGCCACCTACCTCAATCAAGTCAGCTTGATTCTCGACATGGAGCGCGTCACTGTCGTCAACAACGCCGACTGGCTGAGCAAGGTCGATTTGATCAAGCTCGCCGCACTGGTCACCGCCAATCAGCTGCTGGCCAAGGACGGCTTTGCTTCGCGCCTGGAGGCTCAGCAACCGCTCGGCCTGCACGAATTGCTCTACCCGCTCCTGCAGGGATTCGACTCGGTGCAAATCGAAGCCGACATCGAAATCGGCGGCACCGATCAGCGCTTCAACATCCTGATGGGCCGACATTTGCAGCCGCATTTCAAACAGCAGCCCCAACTGGCCATGCTCCTGCCGCTCCTGGTCGGTATGGACGGAGCGCGCAAGATGTCGAAGTCCTTCGGCAATTCTATTGGCCTCACCGACTCACCTGAGCAGATCTTCACCAAGGTGATGTCTCTGCCTGACGCGCAGATCGTGCCTTTCTTCGAGCTGGTCAGTGGTGTGCCAGGCGAGCGCCTCGACGCGCTAAAAATTGAGCTCGCGGCGGGCCGAAATCCCAAGCAGGCCAAAGAAGAACTGGGTCGTCTGTTGATCACCCAGTTTCACAACGAAGCCACCGCCCAGGAGGCCGCCGCCGAATGGAACCGCGTCCACAGCCAACGTCTTGTGCCTCAGGACATGCCGAGCCACAAGCTGTCAGCAGCGAGCCTGATCGTCGACCTGCTCAAAAATAGTGGGCTGGCCTCGAGCAAAAATCAGGCTCGTCAACTGATCGCCGGAGGCGGTGTCCGTCTCGACGGCGAGAAAGTTAGCGATGCGACCGCCCTCGTCGCCTTGCCACCGCCAGCGGGGACAATCCTGCAAGTCGGCAGAAGGCAATTTATCCGCCTGATCGCCTGAAATTTCCGAAAAAGGCCTGCGAGCGATCAAACGACAAAACTGAAAACAGTGGAGAAGCGCCCTGAAAGCGCTCTTCACTGTTTTTCTTTCCAGACTTCTACTATACGCACTCTTAGGCTGGAGTTATTTTTTCGACGGCGCAGCCACGGGATCGGGCATGGCTTCTATTTCCACTTCCACCTTGCCAGCCGGCGCCACAGGGGCACTTGCTTCTTCGTGCAAAGCTTTGATCGGATCGATAGAGATACCGTTCTTCAAAGCAATGACAAAAACTTTGCTCGGGTCGGAGGAATTGATCAATTTGCCTTCGGCGTCATAACCGCGGATCAAAAAAGCACAGCTAGCATCTTCGCCAGGTGTGGCAGCATTTGGCGCCGGTGGAATGAGGGCCAGGCACTCAATCAAGCCGGCATTGGAAGTCGTGCCGGAATCGGCGTCGAAAATCGCCTTGCCTTCGCGCATGCTCTTCAGCTGAGTGGTGAAATCATTGTCGAACTCGGGCTTGCTTGTGCCTACTTTCTTGACCACCGGTTTATTTACTTCACCGCTGATCGGATTTTCCCAGGCGAACCTGGCGTTGTTGAACTGAAAATCCTGGGCCGAACCCGGATAAAAATGACTGTGACTGGCAAAATAATAAGTAGCGAAATTAGCGATTGCCTGAGCCTTATTCAAAATCAGCCGGTCTTTTGAGTTTTCGGAATAGAGTATCGTACCGTCCGAACCCTTCAAACCGGCCTCGCTTTCCACATAGGTGAGACGCGTCGGTTTACCATTGAAAAAATCGCTAAGGATAGACTTCTCCGCGCCGGGCTGCCCTTTGACCTGATACGTGCCACCGGCTGTAGTACCAGAAACGATATAGCTGCAAGTTGCGGCACTCGTACAACGCAGCATCTTTTTGTTATCGGCAGCAGCCCAGGAAACACCACTAAAGTCTTTGCCGGTGGCGACAGGCACGGTACCGCTATTGAGTGCGGCGTTTTTGGCATACTCGTGAGCGATAAAAACAGCGCCGGCCACCCCCGCGATACAGGCGATGACAGTAAGAGCAGGCAATGGATTGAATCTTTTGCGGTCGGTATTAGGACGTTTGGCCCCTTTCAGGGCGCCACGCTCCGCGGAAAATTTGCGCAACGGCGCTTCCGCTTCATTAGCCTCGGCAATAGCTCCCGAGCCCTCTTCAGCCTCGCTCTCAGAAACAATTGCTGTGCTAGCGTCATGGTCAACGCCGCTCTCACTGCCGCTGTTAGAACTTTGAAAGGCAGCTTCGCGCTCGACCAGAAGTGCTTCTTCAGCCTCCATTTCCGCTTTGCTGCGTCGTTTGAACATGTTGGGATGTAAATGCGCTTGCATGTGTTTCTCGCCGTCTTCCCGCTTCTCATGCGGCCTGGCCATATTCGATTCGAGCTCGGCCAGACGCTCCTGATTGACGCGACTGACGACCTCGCTCATCGGCGCTTCAGGCTTAGGCGCGACACTATGAGTCCAGGCCTTGAGGGTATGACGGATCTGATCGGGTGCCTGCGCAAGCACATCCGGATTGACTTCGGTCGCCGTCCCCGGCTCGCTCACTGCGTGAGCCCAACGAGCCTCCGTAGTCGCTTTCGGGAATCCGAACTGCTCGCGCTTTTTGACGACGATTTCCTCGCGCCTGGCGCGCTCATCAGGGTCGTCAACGCTACGGGCGATCAAGTCCTCATAAGAATCAAAAATAACCCCAAAAAGAGCATGGCCATTAGGAATAGTCTTTTCGGCAAGCTCCATGATCAAATCAAAGGCGGTAAGAGCTTCGGCGCCTTCACCCAGTTTTTGATAGGTCGAAGCCAGCTTCAAAAGGGCGACAACGACCTGCACATCGGTGCTCTCCGGATTTTTCAGTCGGGCAACCGAGAGGCGCTCATAATAGCTTTTTGCTTCGAAATAGCGACCCAGCTGGAAATAGGTGTCGGCCGTCTGGTGCAGAGCCTGGAAGTACCCTTTATCTTCCATTCCTTTGGCTTGCTCGAAGAGGTCTAGGGCCTTGACCAGAAGTGTTTCGGCAAAGGCATAATTACCGTTTTCATAAGCGGACATGCCGGTCTTGAGCGCCATACGCGCTTGCATCATCAGCTTATCGGCGCCGGCGGCCGCGGTTTCGCCCTCATTTGTCCTGGTTTCCGACACAACATATCCTTATCGATATCGAGCAATAACTGACCTGTTTTCTCCTCTGATTTCAGATATTCCCAATCTAACCTCTAAGCACTATAGCTGCACTAAAAGAACGCATATATCAGACACTCGCCAACGTTGAGGGGCAAGAAGGACCCAGACCTTTTTACACAAAAAACTTTAGTCGACCGGTCTAATAGCAACTGCGTAAAAAAAGACAAATGCGACGACTGACCCGAAAACTCACTCCGAAGAGCAAATTTTCGGGCAGCACGTCAGTGTTTCAATTTCGCCTCAGCGTGGGCGCTCTCACGAGCATTGGCAATGACCGCCGCCAAAATCCCAGAAATTGACAAGGCGGTCATCAAGATAGAGCTCGAGTCGACCGGGAAAAGCGGGCACAAGGCCGCATAGATCGAAACTCTGCTTGCCGCTGAGCCGCTGTTGCAGGGCGAGTTCGCCATCAAACTCGAAGCGCACGCTCGTCGGCTTATCGAACACCAGCTCGATTGGTTCAAACTGACACTTCATTGAATTTCCTTTCGACTTAGACCCATTCGCAGCCGCGCATGACCGGCACCACCGTGCCGTCCGGGCAGATGCCGTCGACATCGACCGCGCCCGAGCCGATCATCCAGTCGACATGGACGTTGCTCTGATTGGCGCCGCGGGCGATCAGATCGTCCTTGCTCAAATTGACGCCGTCGTGCATGCACTTGGCGTAGGATTGGCCGACAGCCATGTGACAGGCGGCGTTTTCATCGAAGAGCGTGTTGAAGAAAAGCAGTCCGCTGGCTGAAATCGGAGACGAATGCGGCACGAGAGCAATTTCGCCCAGATGGCTGGCACCCTCGTCAGTCTTGATCAAGTTGAGCAGGGCGCTCTCACCTTTTGCCGCCGAAGCTTCGACAATCTTGCCGGACTCGAAGCGGACGCGAATGCCCTCGACGATATTGCCGTGCAACGACAAAGGCTTGGTCGAGGAGACCCAGCCGTCGACGCGACGACTGTGCGGCGTGGTGAAGACCTCTTCGGTCGGCACATTAGCGTTGAACTGCGCGCCACCGGGTGTGGTGCTGGAGCCGCCCGCCCATTTGTGACCATCGGCCAGGCCGACAAGCAGATCGGTACCGGGGCCACGGAAGCGCAGCGAAGCAAAGTTGCGATCGTTGAGTATCTTGACCCGACTTTTCAAAACGGCGTTATGCTCCATCCAGGCAGCGACCGGATCAGGGGCGTCAGCGCGGGAAGCGGCAAAGATAGCCCGCCAGAGCTTGGCTACAGCAGCCTTTTCGGAAAGCTCCGGAAAAGCGGTTTTGGCCCAGGACCTGGTGGCGTAAGCACAGATCGACCAGTTCACCCGCGAGGTCGTGACGTATTCCATGGCCGGTTTGGAGGCCTTGCCGGCAGCGGCAGCGGCCCGAGAAACGCGCGAAGGATCCTGGCCGGCGAGAAGGCCCGGATTGTCTCCGGAGATAGCGATCCGAGCGGCCCCTTCTTTAAATGCCGCCGCCGTACCGTCGGAGAGCCAGGCGCTGGCGATATCGAAGCTGGCGTCGCTGGCATGACGATAACGGGCCAGAGTGCATTCACCGTCAGTTAAAAGGGGAGTGACGAGCGAGGCTCCAGCCATGTAGGCGTGCTTGCAAATCAGACGCACCAGAGGCAAAGCTTCGATCGGAGCGCTCAAGATGATTTGCTGGCCGGGGATCGGACGCAACCCTACGTGAACGGCCACCTGCGCATGGCGATCGAGAAGAGCGGCAAAAGAGAGTTTTCGTTTGTTGGACATTGGACACCTTCAATTTGTATGACTTCAAGACATCTCGAGAAAACCACCAGCCGCGCCAATAAGACGAAGGCCAAATCGCCTTTTAGAGGGACTGTGATATTCAGCAAAATGCTTGGCGAAATGGCACAAATCAATCGAAAATTTGATCGATGAGCCGTTCCGCAAAGCACTAAGTTTGCTCGGGGAGATGTTATTGAGGGTATCGGTTTGGATTTACGGCAAATATTTATAGAGATTGCAAAAGGGAAAGTAAGAGATGAATAGGTTCATCCTAGGAAGAAGTCATAGAGCTTTCAAAGAGAAATAAATTAGAAGTACTAAATAGTGGCTCTCAAGAATGAATGTGGCAGAGCTTGGGCCAGGAAAGCTCAGCACAGATTTGCTAGCGACGCAAGCGCGAGCACTACCGGCGGTGAATAACTTTGCATTTGAAATAACGAGAATGTGAAAAAGACGTGAGAGTCGAAGCGATTGTCAACTTTCTTATTGTCTGCTTAGTGAAGGAAAGATGGCCAATAGAACAAGCAATTCAACAAAATCATAATGATACTGCCCGCGGTGCCAACCAAAGCAAAAAAAAAAAAGAAGGGAAAAAAAGAAAAAAAAAGAAATAAAGTGCGGCGAGATTAAGTGCCGCACTCTTGAGATTTGCTCTTGAAGCGGGGACCATTCCGATCGACTTTGCAGTCAAACTGAATGGCCCCCGCGACGGATATTTTTAGCGTCGACGGAAACAGCGACGGCTGTCGCTGCTACGGACCGGCCTTTCGACCAGGCTGAGACGGCTCTTGCCCTCGGCAAGCGCGCCGATGATGCGGGCCACCTCACGGGAGTTGGCCTGGCGCTTGGCGCTGGCATAGAAGTTGCCGCCCCAGCAACGCATGACGCGGTGCTCGGAGGCATGCATCTTGGGGCCGAGCGTGAAGACAGGCACCTTGAGCACCACGTCGGAGGGACGCGCGGTCACCGCCTCGTCGGGGATGGCGCTGAGAGTGACGAAGAACCACAGGCCATCGACTTTGACGAAGCGATGGTTGTCGTCAACGGCGATGTATTCGTGCTCACCGCGCTGGCGATAGCGATTACGCTTACGCTGAACACCTTCGCCCTTGAGCTTGAGGATGCCGGTCTCCGGGCAAGCGTAGAGGTCACCGTCGTAGACTTTCCAGCCGCGGGCGCCGTACATGACACCATCGGCGGCGACACGGACATCGCTGCTCACCTCGTAGGAGACGAGCTCGCGCAGGTGATGGCCGAGGAAGCTGCCCTTGGGGGCATTGCTGCAGATTTCCGAATAGACCTCATCCCAGGGACGCCCGACCTGCTTTTGCAGGAAGCGCCGCAGGGCAGTGAGGTGGTCACGCATGGCGCTGCGGTCATCGTGCTCCCAGCGCCGGCCAAGACCCTCCTGCTGGACGCTGTCGATACCTTCACGCTGCAGGCGAACTTTTTCGCCCTTGGCGATGCGAAAGGCCGAACCGTTACGAGCCGGCTCGACCACCACCTTCATCATGTCATTCCGCATGCATGGTCCTTTTTGTTGTTTTACGATTTCTTGGTGCCGCCGCCGACAATAAAAAATAATCGACGGCGCCCGAGCGACGGCTATCAGGCAGCCGACGCGGAAGTCTCTTGAGCGGCCTGCTTCTCGTCTTGTTCGACGAGCCAGGCGTAAAACTTGCGACAAATACCCTTGTGATAAGGAGTCCGCTCTTCTTCAGGCACCAGGTTGTAGAGATAATTCCACCTGGCTTTCTTATCGCCTTGCACCTGACGCACTGCCATCAGCTCGTCGACAATCTTCTGAGCGAGCATCTGCAATTCGGCCGGCAGGTCGCCGAAGCGCTTCTGATGCGAGCCGTCGAGACAGCGCAACATCATGTAGCGATAGTCGACCTTGTCTTCAATCATCTTGCCGACATAGCCCGCGTACTTGAGCTTGACGCGCAAGCCATTGTCGAAACGAACGACGATGCCCTCGAGATTGAGATACTTCGTCTCTTTAACCATAGCGGCAAGGTCGGCGAGAGATTTGCCGGTCAGGCGCTCCGTCACGGCGATGCCGAGGGCACGAGCAAATTTCTGCAAGTGCTCGTAATCGTAGTCTTCGAAAGTGACGCGGTTGAAGGCGCCGATCAGGATAAATTCCCGCCGGTCTCCGTAGTCGACGATCACTTTGGTCTCCGGATGGATGATCTCGCAGAGCAGCGTCACATCCTTGTGAACGAGACGTGATTTGCGCCAGCGGGCAAGAAGCTCGGGGTTGGCCGCGAGCATCTCGTTGGCGATGGCACCGGAGCTACTCAAGAACGAACCACGGGTAGTGGCAATCAATTGACCGCCGTATTCGAAAAGGATGCCCAGATGTCCGTCATGCTTGAGCGTCGCCGAGAAGGCGACATTATCCGGCAAGACGCTGGCTTCAGCGTGTTCCCCATAGTTGAAAAACTTGGGGAACGGGAAGGCCACCAGCCGCGAGCGACGCGTCAAGACAATGCCGCGACAGAGTCGCATGACAGGCGTCCAGCCGCTGGCGAACTGGTGCAGGGTATTGTGCGCCACCGGCGTATAGTTCAAGCCGATCAGGGGCAGAGAAGGATGGAAGAAAGGCCTGACGAGATTGGTCACCGCTGGCATTCCTGCCTCGCGACAATACTCGAAGCACTCGGCCATGAAGACTTCGTTAGCCTCGATCTGACGCCAGGCGCGCCAGTCATCGCCGGACTTGACGCCGCTTTTGACGAGGGCGCCGACAAAAATCTTGAGACGATTCACCGCTTCGGCGATATTCTTCGCGTCAGGCTCCGTCATAAAATCTCCTCAGGTTAGCGCTCAAATGCTCTCAGGCCGCGTATTTAGTGAGCTCCGGTAGCGACGACATAGGCGGCGAAACCGACGAGAGCGACCACGGCGATAAGCAGGGCGTAGAAGATACCGGCACAGACACCGGGCAGGACGCCTGTTTCGCGCTTGCGCGAAATGGCACCGCCGAGAATGCTGCTCACCAGGAGAAAACCGAGCATGCCCGGCCAGTAAGAAGCGACAACGGCGCCGACGATGACGGCGAGCAGCAGCACGAAATAGCCGAAGTAGACGACGAAGCCCAGGGCGATCAAGCCGGCGACGAGGGCCATGGCCCATTTCGCGTGCTTCGGCACCTTGAGTTCGGGAAGCTTCACTTCGGCAAGCTTGGCCTTGAGGGCGGAGAGGGAGGGAAGTTTGAAGTTGGGCATAGAGAATTTCATCCGAACACCTACGCTGTAAGTGGGCCGCGCTTTGAAAAAAATCAGCGCGGCAGGTTGTGAAACCGTCGGCATCGGCTGGACAGCCAATGCCGACGACGGTGGAAACAACGAAGTGGCCCGCGACCGACATTCAGTCGATCACAGGCCTACTTCTGACTTACCTGGTGTCAGACGGCGACAGGCAGGACTGCCGAGCTCTGTACGACCTTGACGCCGCTCGCCTCGATATCCTTGACGGCAGCATCGACATCGCCGATGGCGCGCGTGGCATCGACGATGACGCGCACGACGAAGGGCTTGCCGTCGATGTTTTCGCCGGCGGCATCCTTGGCCGAGTAGGCGACGCAATAATCGAGGGCCAGGCCGACGACGTCGACATGGATCTCGGTGGCGCCGGCCTTGTGGGCCTGCTCGACGATGTACTCGGCGAGGCCGGTCGACTGGCCGAGGAAGGGATACTTGGCCTTCAGGTCGGCGGCGGCGTTCTTGCCGTTGTCATAGAAGGCGCTGTAGGAGTCGACCTGGGTGTTCATGCCCTTGCGCACGGTCTTCTTCACCATGCTGCGGTCGAGATCCTTGTGGAATTCCGCACCGGCGCTCTTCTGCACGCAGTGGTCGGTCCACATCTTCTGGAAGAGCCCGCTCAGCGTGCCGTCCGAGAAGGGAGCGACACCCTGCGTCGAAGCGAATGAACCGTGACCGGCCGGATGCCAGTCCTGGCTGTCGATCACCTCGTCGTAGCCGCCCTCGCGCGAAAGGCGATTGACGAGCGGCACGATGGCGTCGCCATCATTGACCGCCAGATTGCCCTTCGGACAGAAGTCATTCTGCACGTCGATGCGCAGCAGGACGCGATAGACGCTGGAAGCCACCGAAGTCAATGCGGTGCTGGAGTTGAGGGAGGAGGATTGTGCTGTGCTCATAGGCGACTTTCCATTTGAGTTGGAGCCCTTGTTGCTGGATGAAGCAGCGACCTTGGGCAGCTTGGCGATTGCTTGCTCGAGCCAGGCGGTCCAGAGAGTCGCCTCGGCATCGCTCGGCATACGCCAGTCGCCGCGGGGCGAGAGGCTGATCGAGCCTACCTTGGGACCGTCCGGCACGCAGGAGCGCTTGAACTGGTTATCGAAGAAACGCACCACGAAGTCGTGCAGCCACTTGAGCAGCTCGGCGTCGCTGTACGCCTGGTTGAACGTGGCATGGCGCGCCAGATAGAAAATCTTCTCCGGGGTGAATCCCCAGCGCACCATGTAGTACAGATAGAAGTCGGTCAGCTCGTAAGGACCGACCTTGTCCTCGGTCTTCTGCGAAATCTTGCCGTCCTTGCCGGTAGGCAGGAGCTCGGGCGAAATCTCGGTGGCGACGATGTCCAGCATCGTGGCCCGGGCATCACCATCGAAGACATTGTTGGCCGCCCATTCGACCAGGAATTTCACCAGAGTCTTGGGCACCGAGCAGTTGACGTTGTACATCGACATCTGGTCAGCGTTGTAGGTACACCAGCCTTTGGCCATTTCGGAAACGTCACCGGTACCGATGACGAAACCGTTGTCCATAAGGATCTTCGTGCGCATGCGAGCTTGCACGTTTTCGAAGTAAAGGTCCTTCAGCTCCTTGCCCGTAGCGACGGCATTTTCCTGCGCGTCGACCAGCTTGGCGGCAAAGGACTCGACGTCGAGGCCAGCCAGGTCGATGCCGAAAGGTGTGCGCCCTTCATCCTGCATCTGAGCCAGGCAGGACTTGCGGATGTCGACCTCACGAGCGGTGATGCCCAGGTCACGCATCAGCGCATGAGCATTTCCTTTAGTGCGCGCCGTGGTGCCAAAACCGGGCAGAGTGTAACCGAGGATGTTGGTGCGCGGGATGCCGAGCAGATCGAAGGTCTGCACTGTGGCGATCAGAGCGAGGGTGCTGTCGAGGCCACCGGACACGCCGATCGTCACATGCGGATCTTTACCGCTGCGACTGCGCATCTTGTCGAGACGCTTGGCCAGGGCCGCCTTCTGGATGTTGATGATTTCGTAGCAGCGCTCGGAGAGCGTCGCCTTGTCCTTGGGCACGAAGGGATGAGCCTCGACATAACGGCTCAGGCTCTGCAGTCGACCGACATTGCCCACCTTGAAGTGGACCTGGCGGTAGCTGCGCAGACCGGCAAACATCGACTGGCAGTCGGTGAAGGTCGGGTTGCCGAGCCGATCTTGAAGGATCCGCTGCAAGTCGACTTCGGCGCACATCAGCACCGATTCGCGTTCGAAGCGCTCGTTCTCCTTGAGGATTGAGCCGTTCTCGGCAATCATCATGTGACCGCTGAAGACGACATCAGTGCTCGATTCGTGCACACCCGAAGAGGTGTAAACGTAGGCGCACAACTGGCTCGACGACAGGGACGAGACCAGACTGCGACGGAAGGGCGCCTTGCCGACGAGCTCGTTGCTGGCCGACAGGTTGACGATCAGGGTGGCGCCATTGAGGGTGGCGAGCAGGCTCGGCACGAGCGGCGCCCAGGCATCTTCGCAGATGTCGACGCCAATGACGAGATCGCCCAGCTCCTCGCACTGGAAGAGCAGGTCGACGCCGATCGGCACGATTTCACCGAGCAGCTCGACCTCGGTCGACTGCAGAGCCGTGGAAGCGGCAAACCAGCGCTTTTCGTAAAACTCGTTGTAGTTGGGCAGGAAGGTCTTCGGCACGATACCGAGGATGCGGCCGCGATTGATGGCAACAGCACAGTTGAACAACTTGCCGTCCACCTGCAGGAGAGTGCCAACGAAGATGATGCCGTCGAAGCCGCGGCTTGCCTTCTTAATTGTTGCCAGAGCAGCGATCACGCCTTCGCGGATAGCCTTTTGCTTGAAGAGATCGGCAGCGGTATAACCGGTCAGACCGAGCTCGGGAAAGACGAGGACTTTGGCGCCGGCCTTCTGAGCCTGCGGAATTGTGGCGATCGTCTCGGCGGCATTGAAGGCCGGGTCGGTCACTCTCATCACCGGCACGGCGGTGGCAACGCGCACGAAGCCGAGATTGTCGTCGACGGACGGCCCAGATATCTTGGTCGTCCGGACTTTCAAAGGTAGTTTGTCATTGGTCATACAGGGTTCCTTAGAACGTTCCAAAAACGTTTCGGTTTGACGTTAAGGCCACGCTTGTACAGAGTATTCCCCAAAAGCCCCTCAGACAAGCTGAGATCTGCTCTTGAGAACCATCTCGGCCAGCAGCGTCGCGATAGATTTTACAACCAGAAAGTCATCCTGCTGCGCGACGGCGTTGGGATGGGTGTCGGTGACGATGACGTTGGTGAACATGCCCGAAGCGCGGAGTTTCTCCTTGGCGCCCGGGGGCAACACACCGTGAGTGACGACGGCGACGACCTCGACGGCGCCCTTGTCCCGGTAGGACTTGGCCGCCTTGATCAGCGAGCCACCGGTGCGCAGCATGTCGTCATAGAGGATGACGAGCTTGCCTTTGACATCGGCGGAGATGTCGCGCACCTCGGTCTTGTCGCCCGAGACGCGGCGCTTGATGATGAACGCCGATTCGGCATTGTAGCCGAGACCGACCAGGTCGGTGGTGAGCGATTCGACCCACTTGGCACGACCGGCGTCGGTGGAGGCGAGGACGAAGGGCACCTTGATCGCCTTGAGGATCTTACCGGTGCAGCCGCCTGCGGCGGGCAGTCCGGCGCGCTTGACGAGGATGTCGCGCACGGCATCGAAAACCACGGTCTTGGCGTAAAGCGCCCGGCCGTGGTAGTCGCCCTCGAAGTAGTGCTGAATGCCCTCGGCATGCAGGTCGACGAGGAAGACGGTATTGCCGAGCGGCGCTTTGGGAATAGCCGAGATTAACCGCGCCCGCACCTTGGCCTTGACCGACTCGCCCGGCTTAACGGCGCGCTCCATGGTCGAGTAGCCGAGATAGGGCACGACGATCTTGAGCTCCTTGGCGCCGCGGTCGACGAGCAGGTTACCCAGGTCGAAGAGCTCCATGGTCTCGCGGTCGTCGACGGTGCCGCCGAGCAGGATCACCTTGCGGTTCTCGACGTCTGTGGTGAGGCGATGGTAGCGCTCGCCATCCGGGAAGTCTTTTTCCTCGACGGTGGGCGCACCCTTGTCGTCGATACCGCGGGCGATGGCGCCGTCGGCGAATTTGCCGGTGGCCAGCATGGCGGCCTTCATGTATTCGTAGCGCGAGGTGGCGAACAGAATCGGAAGTTTCTTGGAAGACATATTGGTTCTCCTTTTACACAGAGCGAAAAGCGCGGCGGCCCCGTCATGAGGTCGCCGCGTCATAAGGCGGGAATATAAAGGTCGGGCTCAGTCGTCCAGCGCCTTGCGGTGATGGGTGTACATGGCGACGCGGATGGCGTCGCGATCGCCGCTGGCCTTTTCCGGGTTGTCGGAGAGCTTGACCACATGGGTCATGCTGCCGTCCGTGTCCTGCACCTCGTAGAGCTTGATCACGATCGACACGGCCGGGCTGTCCGGGCCGTAGTCATTGCTCATCGAAGTGCCGATGCCGAACCAGCACTTGCCACCCATGCCCTTGATCCAGGTGTGGATGTCGATGGCGCTCTCGACCGTATTGCCGTCGGTAAATCCGAGCGGCTTCGTCTTCCAGTCGATCAGCAGCGAAGTGTAATGCTTGATCATCTTCAGTGCCCACTTGCGCGGATCACCGGAGTCGTGCCGGACCGAGTCGTAGAGCCTTGCCAGGATGCCGTCGAAGTCGCGCAAGAAGGCATCCGTGCCATAGGTGTCCGGCAGAGCGGTGCCGAGATTGCCCTGGTAGACTTCGTTCCAGCTCTGCAACGCGTAACGGTTGGCATGTTTGAGGGAGAAGAGGGCCGAGTGCACCATGATCCACTCGTGGGCCATCGTGCCGATCGGTTTGACGCCGTACTTCATGGCCAGATAGACATTGCTCGTGCCGGTGAAATTGGCGAACTTGCTGCCGATGCGCACGACGCGCTCCTGGGCGGCAAAGTGGCGACGACGACGGGTGCCGAAGTCACCCCAGGCAACGCCGGCGTCGAAGAGACGCTGGCACTTGTCGAGCATCTTCTCTTCCTGGCCATCTTCGGTCCAGTTGGTGTCGATCATCTCGTAGTAGACCTCCGAGACTAGCGCCAGCACTGGCACTTCCCAGAAGATCGTGCGGCACCACAAGCCGGAGATTTTGATCTGCAGATTTTTCTTGCGGTCGAGCTTGACCTTGACCTCGGAAGAATCGTAGCGATAGGCGGCCAGAAAATCCCAGAAGGTGCGATTGATCCAGGGCAGCTTGGCCTCGCAGTACTGACGCTCTTCCGAGCTCAGCACGAGGTCTTCCATGGCCTTGATGCGGCGCTTCAACTCATCGACCGCGGCCCTGGTCCAGAGACCTTTGCCCTGGCGGTCCTTGAACAGGTAGCTGACAAGCAGATTGGGATGCTTGCGGATGGCAGCGTGACCCATCGACAGCTTGTAGAGATCGTTGTCGAGAATGGACTGAATCATAGTTTGACTCCTTGGTTGCATGAAAGTTGCGGTGACAGCCGCTCGCATTAATTGCGCACGGCGAGACAGACAGAGGCTTACAGTGGCGATTACGACATGCGGTTCTTGATGTGCCGCACGAAAGCGCGCAGGGAATTCCACAGCTTGCGGCCGACCGAAGAACGACGCGGGGCAGTCAGGCCGTAGAGATGCAGGTCGCGGATAACCTGCCAGACTTCGGGCAGCACCATGTACCAGACCGAAAGTCCTTGCGAGACTCGATCGCGGATCAGGGTGCTCGAT
This sequence comes from Cyanobacteria bacterium REEB67, assembly GCA_018971775.1. Classification (GTDB taxonomy): domain Bacteria; phylum Cyanobacteriota; class Vampirovibrionia; order Obscuribacterales; family Obscuribacteraceae; genus REEB67. The sequence goes on from JAGXAB010000053.1 coordinate 22,141, forward strand.
ACCGGCGGCGAGGGACAGAAAGCGAGGTATTCGATTTTAGCCTGCGGTATCAGCTTGCCCCACGCCTCGGCTTGCTCGATCTGGTGATCGCGGCCGGGAAAGACAAGCAACGTGCACAGCCCATAGAGTTCCTCGACGTCATGCCACTTGGTGAGATTCCAGGGATGTTCAGGGTCGAGATATTCCGAGCTCATCATCAGGAAGAGCTCGGTCTGCGGACCGTAGAGACGATGCAGCTCGCGGATGGTGTCGAGGGTGAAAGATGGACCATCACGCTTGAGCTCGACATCGCATGGCTCGAAATACGAGTTGGGACCGCACGCCGCCGAAACCATCATGTGACGGATTTTGGCTTCGAGGACGCCGGTCTTTTTGTGAGGGGGGTTGGCGCTGGTAACAAACAAGACCTTGTCCAATCGGAAGGCCTCGCGAGTCATCTCAGCGCACAACATGTGGCCTACGTGCGGAGGATCGAACTTCCCGCCGTAAACGCCGATGCGTCTTGGTTTCATAGATAACTCCCGCTGCGAGGCAAGCCGAGCCTGAGCTCCGTTTCACCTCGCGAAAATCTTTTTTATCCGAGCAGGGACTGGCGACAGCCAGATAGAAAGTTGCGTCAACACCTCGTGCAGACACACAGACGATTTTCACAACCGCAAGCAATAGCGGACAGCGGTGTCCAGAGCGCAGCTACCGGTCCACTCCAAGAGCTCGTATCAAGCTTCAGGAAATGGATCAGAGATGAGTTGGGTGCGCGTTTGCTTTCAGTAAATAAAAATCAGGAGTGTGCAGGAGAAGGGACGCGTTTAATCTATTAGTAATCAAGAGACCAGCTCAAGCTAAAGCTCTTTCTGTAAAAGCTCTTGTTACAAGCTCAGGTCTAAAAAAAGGCGGATCGGCCCAGCGCTTGACATTGATAAGCCAGGGCTTATCTAGCGGGGCTCGCGCCAACGCGTCACTGAGGAGTGGATGCGGCTGGCGATGCAGGCTTTGGCGAAATAGTCGCCGTATTGGAACGGCTTGGGGCAGGCCTTGCCTCGAGACGCAGGGGAGCCGCTTCGCGTGCTTTGAAAAAACGGTCGTCTGCATCGATTTCAGCCTGGGTCGGGCCGTGATAGAGGTGAGCCGCCCTGGCATTAGGCGAATCCGGATCCTGAGCTTCCTTCAGGACCTCGAAACAATGGATTACCTGATAAATCAAAACGATGAAAGTAAACCCGATCGCTCCGACGAGAATACGCACCTTGGTTTTATGGTCCATTTTTTTCTTAGTGCTCATAATTTTCTTTACCCCGGTATCGTCGGCACATAACCACTATTATCAGCCGCAAATGCAGGTAAATTCCAACTCCGCAAGAACGCAAAACGCACCATATATGCCACCACCACCGCCATCGCGCCAAAGAGAAAAATTAGCGCCGCAGCAGCTGCCCGAATAGGCCATGTAACACGTTTTAAAGGGGTAGTCGTTACAAATGGAAAAACATACAATTAGCGGACGATTCTATCTCTGACCCATAAATTGCCACACTGCTGAATTTTTTCTCGCCTTTGCCATCGACCAGGCTTGATCCCCCTCACGCGACCAGCGCCGAAGCGGCCACGAGAGCCACTTTCATTTGTTTCACGTCTTTTTCAGATGAGAGGCCTTACCCTGAAAAATGATCAGTCGAGATCTGGAGCAACATAGTCCGCCTCGATCGCCTTGCTGGCCAAGATGATCCCTGAAGCCCTGCTTCAGCACCCCGCCGTCAGCCGAGAATGAGCTGCAGCGGGGCCCTTGCATTGGCAAAAACGGCCAGAGAAGTCAGTCTTTGCGCATCTCCGCCAACTTACCATGATATTTTCTTATCCAGATGCTCTTTTAAAAGCTTGTTTCAGAGAGCTTTAGACAGGTAGGTTAATCATATTCTTTTCGCTTCCACATTGGTACAACCTCAAACTCAAAGTCTCCAATTTCTTATAAACCCGACTAACCGAAGACTGGACTTGCTATAGCGCCAGTCAGACTCCAACCAGGTCGACATAGTGCCAGCGATAAGGCGCAGTCCACCCTGTGAGTATTTGTCATGGAAAAACTCTTGTCTCTTCTAAAGGGCTTTTCCCCACTGAAGCCCCTAATTGCAGTGGGATCTTTTCTGTACAGACTTCTCGATCGGGTGCTCAACTTCGTTGGTGCTCGCATGAAGTATCTCGCCCCTCTGGGACGAGTCCTGCTTTTCTTCGCCAAGCTGCTGCGCCTGAATAAAATCCTCGCCTGGGACGATTTGGTCTTAATTGCCAAACCCTACTGGGTGGGTGACGAAAAGGTGCGAGCCTACTCCCTGCTTGGAGCGTCGCTCTTCTGCATGGTGGCTAATGCCAAGGCGGCGTATTACTTCGGCTACCAGCTCAAGGTAATCAATGACGTCGTCAACAAGAGCTCGAATGAACGCGAGTTCTTCCTCGCCGTTGCATGGCTGGCCGGCATCGGCGCCATCTGGGCAATCGTCGGTGGTGGTTATGGCTACTTCCGCAGCTTGCTCGGCCTGGATTGGCGCGTCTGGCAGTCCCGGATGTATATCGGCCAGTACGGCAAGAACGAAGCCTATCTGCGTCTCAAGATCGAGAACCCCGATCAGCGCATGGCGCAGGACCCGGACATCTTCGCCAATACGACGGTGTGGCTGTTCATGATCCTCGTCGAAACCGGCGTCAATCTCTACACTTTCGTGCCGGTGCTTCTGCAAGGGTCCTGGATTCTCAGCGCTGCCTGCGTCGCCTGCGCTCTCGGCAGTTATATCGCCGTACTCGGGATGGGCAAGGAATTGCCCAAACTGACTTCGCGTCAGCTTGATGCCGAAGCGTCCTTGCGCACACATCTGCAAGACGGCCCTCGCTACGCCGCTTCGATCGCCTTACAGCGCTCGGAGCGAGTCTTCCTCGGTCAAGGGTTCCTGCGCCTCGGCGTAGTGCGTACCGTTCTCGCTCGCGTCATGAGGGTCAACCTCTTCATCGGCTTCTACAACTTCTTCTCCGGAAAGGTTGTGGAAAACGCAGCGCTGGTTGGAATCGGCTGGCTGATCATGCACGGTCGCGCCACCATTGGCGATATCGCACAGGTCAGTCAGGCCTTCACCAACGTCTACAACGGCCTGACGGTGTTCACCAGTCAGATTGGTGCATTCAGCAACTTGAAGGCAGAGATTGAGCGGCTTGGACCGTTTGCTCGCGCCCTCGACGACATCGGCGAGAACCGTATGCCGGCCGGTCAATGGATCGAATACCACGAAACCGAGGGCAAGGCCCTAGAATTCCGCGATGTCACCATCTTCAGCTCCTACCTTGATGCCAAGCCGGTTGTGCATGCCATGACTTGCTCCTTCGATGTGGATACGCTGATCACAGGTCGCGATGGTCACGGCAAGAGCGATCTGGCCAGGGCGATCGGACTGGGTGTGGCTGCCGGTGCAGGCGAAATCTTCCGTCCGCAACGCGACAAGATCATGTTCCTGCCGCAAAATCTCTACTTGCCCGTATGTTCCCTGCGCGTCTTCCTTCTCGACATGCAGGAAGCGACGAAGGACGACGACGAGCGCATGATCAACGCCCTCGATCTAGTCGGCTTGCACGACCTTCCCGAACAATCCAAGGACGAAAACAGCGGCGGCTTCGACACCTCGCAAGACTGGCGCGGCAAGCTAACCACGCAACAGCAGCAACAGCTCTGCCTGGCCCGGGCCATTCTCTTCAAGCCGGAAGTGCTGGTCGTCGACCAGGCTACCGACGGCATGGAAGCGGCCATCGAAGAGGACGTCTTCAAAATCCTCAAGGCACTCAATGTCCGGCTGATCACCTTCTCCAACAACGCTCGTTTGGCCAAGTATCACCAGCGAGTGATTGAGCTGAAGGAAGACGGCTCGTACAGCGAATCGGCCGCTCCGGATTATAAGGGCCCGGCCTGGAAGCCGCGCCTGGTGCGCAAGGTCAACGACCGACGTTAGTCGGTCGTTGACCGTCGCAAGTGCCAAATGTGACCGACGTTAGTCGGTCGTTGACCGTCGCAAGTGCCAAATGTGACCGTCGTTAGTCGGTCGTTGACCGTCGCAAGTGCCAAATGCGACCGACAAGATTAGCGACCGACTACGGCCGGCCGCCAGACGCGGCATACGACAACTCGGACAACGGAGAGAGCCTGTGCGCAAACAATTCGTAATCGTCGAAAATTCCGTCGACTATGCAGGCGAAGGCAGCTATCACGTGGTGCTCGGCATCACGTCTAGCTCCGACCTGGCTATCGAGCTGGTCGAAAAGCGGCATCCCAAACTGGTGCGCGAGGAGTTCCCCGGCTACAGCCCCGGTGAAATCGCCTTTGCCATGCGCGGTGTAAATATGGCGGAATGCGGCTCCGATCTCTATTACACCTTCTCGATCAGGCCCTTCGAAGTCGATCCGCCATCCCTCGGTGAAGCCGACTATGGGCTGGGCGAGGATGACGAACAAGAAGGCATCGATCGCACCGACGATGGTGCTTGAAGTTTCCTCGAATCGCCACGGAAGGACAATGCAATGAACAAAAATATACCCTGTATATGCAGCGTCGGCGCCGATGATGACATGGCTTGTGCCTGCGCCTGCAGCCTGCCAGGCTGCAGAGAGTGCGACTACCTTTCGCCCTCCGAACGCGACGGCACCGACTACGGGCCGACCAGAACGGAGCGCATCGTCTACACCAGCTTTGTCGCCGGTGCGATGATCCTCTTCTTCATCGGCCTGGCCTTCGGTCCGCACTGATCAAAACGCCAAGAGCCCCGGTCCGTCGAGTTTTCGACGCCGGGGCTTTCGGCCCTATCCGAATCCTCCGATCGATTTAAAAAGCAAAATTTTAACTATAAAGCTTAGTATCCAATCGAAGCGAAAAAGATGATAGAAAGAAAAAGAGTGAGGGAGCCGAAGGCCCATCACAAAAAAAGACGGAGAAAGTAAGATTGCTCTCCTTTCTCCGTCATCATCAGTCAGCACTGCTAGACGAGCAGATCAATCGCCTCAGCGCGCCGCGTCCAGAACGAAATTGAAGTAGCCCTTTTGCACAAGCCCCTTTATCGGTATCCCCGGAGAGAGCTGCACAACGAGCTCGGGCTGGAAGAAGTCATCCCCGGGGATGTCGAGGCCATTTTGCGCATCGTCCTCGAAATAGAGCTGCGTGACCAGCTCTACAAAGCCGGGCGCTTCAACTTTGACGTGAATATGCGCAGGACGCCAGAGCTTCCAACCCTCGTCAAAATAATTGCCCGGCCTCAGACAGATAAAGCTGAAATGGCCATCCGCTTCGGTAATGATCCGACCACGGTAGGCCTGCTGCTCGGCAGGAATTTCAATGGGGTTGCCGGCGTCGTCCTGGTTATCGTAGCGACCGTGGGGGTCAGCCACCCAAACCGAAACGGTTGCACCAGCAATGGTGGCACAATCGGCAGCGAGCACCTGACCGCTGATCTGGATTTGATCTGGTAGTTTGGCCAGTACCGCCGCTGCTTCTTCTCCTGATACACCGGCAGGAGGCAAGAAGGCTGACGGCGGAAAAAGGCGATTACGCAGCGGCGCTGAAGCGATGAAGTACGGACCTTCGACCTGGCCGGGAGTGAGACGCAACCGACGCGGCAATAGAGGCGGGCGTGGAGGGCGCGCAGGCTCAGCAGCCAGGTTTTCTGTAGCTTTGGCGGTCGATGTGCTGATTTCCATGCTTGTCATTGTTAGCTCATCACTGTTTGGGGTTACGGGGTTTGCCCTTGGGCAAAACATCGGGAGCAAGGACGCCCACCGACATGATCATCTTGAAGCCGTCCTCAGGAGATATACCGGCATCCCAGGTATCTTCTTCGGGGACAATCTGGATAAAGCCGCTGGCCGGGGACGGTCCATGCGGCACGAAGACGACGAGCAGCTTGCGACCGCTTTCCGCCTCGGTCACTTCACGAGTGACAAAGCCGAGAGTCGGATTGTCCATCGGGAAATACAAATAGACGCAGCGCTTGAAGCTCTGCGCGCCCGAGTCTCCGAAGGCTTCGACCATCTTGCGCACGGAGCGATAGATGGAGTTAACACCAGGGATATGGATAAAGATGTGATCGATCAGGCGCAGACCTTCTTTGCCCATGCGATAAGATGCCACCACCCCCAGTGCCATCAAGAAGGCGACGAGGAGAAGAAAGCTGATCACGGCCTCAAGACTGCCGAACCAACTTTGAGCAGTGATCGCGACCGGCAGAAGGTGAACGGCCAGCAAATGGACAAGCGGACCGAGCCAGGTATTGGTGAGCGTGATCGCATAGTCGAGCAACCAGACGGTTACAGCTACCGGGATGACGACAAAAAGACCACGCATAAAGTATGTGCGGAGCGCTCCATTGCCCTTGGCTGGCGAGGGACGTGGAGCGTTAGGACTAGTCATGAGATTTCCTCATTAAAGGTCAAAAATAGGCAGAAACTAAAAGAGCGGCAAAGAGAAAAAACGGAGCCAACCGGAAACAAAGCCTGACCCGAGGTCAGACAGTGCTCCGGTCAGCTCCGTGCAGGTTCTTACTAATCAATCAGCAGGGCTGAGCCTTACTGATCGAGTTCGGCCGGCTGGCTCGGATTGTCGCCGAAGGGGCCAGTCGGGTCGTCCACGGTGCCGCAGGCCGTATCGGTGGCGGCAGGGCCGACACAGACGCGCTTGCGCACGGTGTTCAGGGCGTGATCGCTGAAAGCACGCGTGATTGCCGGGTTGGCATAGAACTGCCGCACCGACAGGTTGCCGATCGGGCCGAAGTTGAGCTTCAGGAAGGCATCCAGACGGCTGCCCATGGACTGGGTGGCCTGGGTGTCATTCGGGAAGATGATCTTCCAACCAGCGTTCAGCAGCGGCTGCAGGTCGGTCGGACGGTCGATGAAAGTGTTCCAGTCGCCGGCGATCAAGCCCTTGAAGTTGCTGCCAAGCTTCTTGACCAGGATGGCGCACTGCTGCGAACGCACCTTGCCGGACACAGCGGGACCACCGCGCATGCTCTTCAGGTGAACGACCACAGCCGAGAACTGCTCGCCCGTCGCCGTGTCCTCGAGATCGAGACGGAAAGCGGGACGCAGGTCAGGAACGCCCTGGACGTTGGCCACATCATCGTAGGAAATCGGCGAGCCGATCACCTTCAGACGCGGATGCACGACGAAACCGACGGCCTGGTGGCGCGTGTTCTCGACCGACGTGTAGGCCTTGTAGCCGGGGAGCATGTTGGCGATCGTCTGCTGGAAGCCATCGTCGAGCTCAGAGCCGAACATCAGGTGATGACGCTCGAAGATGATCTTGTAGCTACCAGCGAAGAACTTGGCCTTGGAGGCGTCGCCGAACTCGAAGTTCATCTCGCCGAAGATCAGGTTGCCCGTGTTGTCCACAGGTTGCATCGCACTCATCATGCGCGTCACTTCGCGTTCGATAGTAGCCGGGTTAGGGAGCTGGCGACCGCTGCCGTTGCCACCCTTGTTGCCGCCGCCCTTGTTGCCCCTGTTCTTCTTGCTGTTCTTACCGCGGTTCTTGAAGAGCTGCAGGTCGATGCTGTCGGTGATGCCGGCGAAGCCGTGGGCGATGGCGTGGTCGAGGGTGATTTCGTCGAAGGGCAGGTCATCCGGGTCGGGATAGGTGACCTGGTTGGCGAGCACTTCATCGGTGTAAGCGTTCGACTTCTCGGTGAGCTGGCGGACTTCGAAATCCGTCAGGATGTTGTCAGGAGTGCTGCCAGTCAGAGACTTGACAGTCTTGTTTGTTTTCTTAGCCATTTTTGGAACTCCAAATTCTGGATGGGACCAGTTGTTAGCTCGCGTCGGAGGACACAAGCGGTTGATGCTGTTGCGCAGCCGGGAGGCTGGTTCAGGCAAAGGCCGGAACGCTTTCGACAACCGTCAAAAACGTCACGACAGATTTAGAAAAAACGTCCACAGGAGCGCTTAGCAGCATCTGGACAAGGCCACGATCCGCAAAGCAATCTCTTCTTGTTACTCAATCAAAAGGCTGCGACACAAAATCCCTGCTTTCGAGCCAAACGCTAAATTGCGCTCGAAGTAAATTTGGGAATGTGTTTATAGCTATCTGAGAGGGTTACTTTGAAGAAATTGGGTTGGAAATCATGAACTCTCAACCTATGAGATCTCTTCATTTAGAATCAACCCGCGTGGGCTGGGCTTTTGCCGCCGTTTACCGCGCTTAACCGCCCAGGCGCGAAAAGCTGTTTTTCAGATTAAGGAAGGCCAATCTCGCAATGGTTAGCATAGCTTGTGGATATATCGCTCGCGATGCCGCGCCATAGGCTACAGGCTCAATTAATCAAAGGATTTCAGCTCTTTTCGACCAAACTTTGCCATGCCAAGCAGCACATTAACCGCAGCACATTTGCGTCTTGCACGTTTTCCAAGAGCGATCAACAGAAATTTGGTTAATGGAGACCCAATCTGATAACAGTCAGTTAGCTGGCTGCTGACTCCGACCGATTAGTATTTAGGTAAGCCGCTTTGATTCCCCTGAGCTTCCAAATAAGTCTCAAGTTATTTCTCAAAAGCGGTTTCAAACACGACGTTAGTATCATCAGCTCGCCGGACAACTAAATAATCCTTTTTGGAAAGATGGTGCTTGTCGCCTTTTCGTCTTTGAATTTTTGTCGACATACTATTACAGTAAATAGTATATCGTAACACTTGCGCACGGGTCGCGCACCACTTGCCTTGGTTTCGGCACGGGGCCTTGAAAGCCGGGTTGATATCGCTCCCATATCCGCGCTATCTGTCACACTTCGACGTCGGGGTGAAAACACTGCCTTCTCGGGCCCCCAATAGACAATTCAGCGCCTGACAACCGTTGATTCCGGCCCCCGGAACTGCCTAGGTTATAAATATCGTTTTCTCTCTTATACATCTGGTTCAAGTCTCACACACAGCAATATTTCTCTTCTACACACAATTTTCTCTTCCTCTCCCGAGGCAGGGATCTTCACGTCGTGTGTTTTCGAGCTTTAGAGCTGTGCGATCAGACCCGATCGAAAGTAAGAAAGCGCTTTTCTGTCTAGCAGGGAAGGCTCACACGAGCTCCCTCCGTTTCTGTTTGTCAAACCAGCGAATTCAAAGTTGAGCGCTGTGCGCCTCAGCTTGTCTCCGCGCAAAAACTGAAAGGTGTCTACTTATGACTCAGAGCACTCTCACTCACGCCGCCGCCATCGCCGCTGCCGCTCGTCCCGTCGCCGTCATCCCGGCGCACATCACGAAGCAGACCAAGTACGTGTTCACGGACATGGACTCCACCATCGGTCTGTTCTGGTCCTACTACTGCCCCGGCATCCGTGAGTACATCGACCTGATGGTCGAGCGCCACGGTGTCAACAAGACCGAGCTCGAGCGCGAAATCGGTCGCGTCACCCACCAGCACGGTACGCATGAGTACGGTTGGATGATGGAGATGACCAAGTTCCGCAAGGAATTCAAGGGCACTCCCGCCGAGTTCCGCGACCAGTGGGTCATCCCCTTCTGGAAGTGCCTCGACGACAACCGCAAGAAGTTCCTGCGCCCGTTCCGCGATGTCATGGAAACCCTCCATGAACTGAAGCAGCGCGGTGTCACCGTCGTCATCGTCTCCGACGCCCCGTTCTTCATGGGCCTCACCCGCGCCTGCGACATGAAACTCGACACCTACGTCGACGGCATCTTCGCGCTCGATTGTCCGCTCCCGGACGTTTCGCAGTTCGTCGACCCGGAAGACATGGCCTATGGCGTTCAGCGCATCAAGGACTTGGAGGCTCGCGCCCACAAGTTCAACGTCGCCGTCACTCTGCCGAAGAGCTGCGAAAAGCCGAACACCGGTGGCGTCCTCGCTGCCATGCAGGCCTATCCGGACGCTACGGTCGACAACTCCATCTTCGTTGGCGACAACCTGAAGAAGGACGGCGGTGTGGCGCAGACTCTCGGCATGCGGTTCATCTGGGCCAGCTACGGCCTGTGGCTGCCCCCCGAGTACGAAGACATCATCGACGCGCGTATCACGCCGACGGGTCAGATGCCGACCAATGGTCATGGTGTCGGATACCGTCCCAGCGTCTACCCGCCGATGGTCGAAGACGCCGGCTCCTACAAGGCAATCCTCAACCACCTCGGTGAGGAGCTGCTGCCGACGGCCCCGACGACGCTGAACCCGTCGACGGAAACCCTGGTCACCGACCGCAACGGCCACTAATCGGCCGCCGGTTGGCTATTGCGAGAGCGGAGAGGGATGATTGGCCACCCTGGCTAATCCCCTCTCCGCTAAGCTTGGGAGAGAACCTTGATGCAGTCATCCTTCTTGAAGCCGCTGCCCAAGGTTGAGAATGACAGCCTGGCGCTGCCTCAACCTCCACCCCAGAAGCCCGAGGTCGATTATCGAGTGCAATTTCTCGATGTCGAAAACCCGCTCGGACTGAAGGAACTCTCTTACAAGAAAATCTATCAGGTCTGGAAGCTGCTCGTCCTCAACGGCGAAATCGTCGAAGTGGTCGGTCTGATGTCCAGCGCTTTGGTGGATACCCGCTATCTCTACAACTGAGAGGGACCACGCTATGTCAAAACGACGTAGTCAGCCTGTGAAGCCTCCGAAGGACAAGCGCGCCGCTTCGCTGCACGTCGGTGTTATCACCGTCGAGCAGCAGCGGAAGATGCGCAAAGCCAGAGAGAGGCAGGAGCGAATCGCCCTCGAAAGAGAAATTCGTCCGACAGGAGCAGGAGCACACGGTGGCAATAGCAAACGCGACATCAATCGCAAGGCGCGCAGACAGGCAAAGCTGGAGACATCCGGTGACTAACCTGCTGCGTCGTTGCCACCAGCTCTTCAGAGAATGGCCCTTCTTCGGGTCATTCTCTTTTGCTTTTATTCTACTACATTCTATAGTACTACAGGCACTAAGACAGGTGAAAGAATTGGAACGGACTGACTTAATCCGTTATCGTCTTCAGGGGTATGCTGGAAGCATGATCATTCGCAGCAAAAAACAAGCTCTGACTCTGCTCGGCACAACAGCCGGAATAAGCCTGATTGCCGCCGGGAGCATGCATCCGCTGCGTCTCGATATCGCTCGACGCTTTTACGATTGGGGTATAACTTACAAAGCGATGGGCTGGCCGGCCGGTTCGCGGGAAGCATTTAATTGCGCTGCGCTTTTCGGGCAGGGGGATCCAGTGGCTACGGCCGCGCTTCGCTATCGAGACACGAAACTGCCGGTCCATCCAGTTCCGGGCGATGCAATCGAAATGAACATCAACGGCTACAACGCCAATAAAAAGAAAGACAGGGGTTCGGCGATATATTTATTTCGCGAATGCATCAGGCGCTATCCCGATTTCGAATGGCCCTACAACAATCTCTGCAGTCTCTATATTGATGAAGGAAAATATGCGCAGGCGGAAAAATACGGCCTGCAGGCGATTGCCATTAACCCCAAATATGTTAACGCCCTGGTCAACATGGCGATTCTAAAAGACAGACAGGACGACCTGACCGCTGCCCGCACCTATCTCGACCGAGCCCTTGCGGCGGATCCAACCGATGCTGGTGCCGTGCGGATGAATGCCAGTTTAAAATTGGAAGAGTTAAGGGCAAAAGACGACGAGGTGAAAGAGCGGTACACCGGGCAATAATGCCTGGCATTCGCAAAACTCACCTGAGCACCTGGACTTAACCGCCTACCGACTTCGAGGCTTGCAGTCCAAGAGATTGCCAGCCTCGATCAATAAATCTTGAATCTTTAGCGCCGCATGCCCCGCGATTCTATATTGTGTTCGTATTCGGTCAACTCATCGATGCGCTTTTGGCAGGCCTGTGTTATGTCACTTTTTTCGCGTTCGAATTCTTTCGTCAGCTTATCAATACGTCCCTGCGCATCTGTCTTCACTTGATTTTGATAGTCTTGCCGGTAAAAAGCACCGCGCCGGCCGCGGGGAGCGTTGTACATAGCCTGACTCTGATCCTGTTTGATCTGAGCAACGTGATCGTCGAAAGAGCGCTTTTTAATTGCAATCCTGTCTTTGGACTCTTGCAGCAGGCGAGCGGTTTCTTCCTGAATCTTCTCGTCGGCAGAATGGTTCATACCCGCCATGGGAAAAGCCGGAGCAGCGGCAAGGGCCGGAGATTGCACAGCTCTCATGCGACGCTGATTGCTGATTTGCTGAAGAGCTTTACGAGCATAGATTGCCTCTGGGGAATTCTTGGCGCCGCGCAGACAATCTTTATAAGCAGCCTCCGCCTGCGCTATTTGATTGAGTTTGACGCAAATATTTCCGAGCAAATAGTGAGCTGTCAAATTTCTAGGATGGCCGGCAATCAGACTCTCAGCAAGGTGTTTAGCTCTATCGTAATTTCCAGCGTCATATTGAGAGACAACGGCGCGAAACTGCACGCCGTTGTCTTCAGCCAGAGTCGAACACAATGAATGCGGCGCTGCAAGCACGAGGATCAAAACTGTTTTTATTGCTCTATTAAACAATCGCTTACGCTCGGCTCGAAATGGCCGCTTCAATCTGCTCTTTCAACCGATCAGCAATATCGACCAATACCAGTTTTTACCCGGTCTAATGATATTGCGAATTCTTTGCCATTTCGCGAACTTGAGGACTATCGCCACTTGTCACTGAGAAAAAAGCGGAGTCTTACTACACTACTACATAAAGATAGGCGAAAAAAAATTTACGGAAGAGCGTTATCGCCAGCTGAGTTTTCCAGGTTTTCTATCGACGGAGTGAGAGAGGCTTTCACCGGCTCTCACTCTATCGAGATTTCCATTGACTACGCGCCAAAGTCCCCTTGCAGATCAAGTGCCTCGCTGAGGAGAACGTTTGCTGAGCAGGCGACTTTATAATCACGCAGAGCTTGGTTAAAGGGCTAAGCAATATCGCGATAGCCGGTCCCAATGTTGGCAAGCACGCGCTGTACTTGGGACGATGCTTTACGAGCGTAGTCGAGCGCGACTTCAGGCAGATCCATGCGGTAAAACATGTAGCCGAGATCACGCAACTGGACAAGGACATCGACTTCCTTTTTGGCAACGAGCGGCTGACCTTCAGCGATTCCGGCCCGCACGATGCTCAGCATCGCGTTGGCAGATTCGAGAAGATCAGCGGCTTCTTTGCCGTCGGCGAGCGCTTTGGCCAGCTTAATCTCCCGTTCGGCTCTGGCACGACGCTGCAAAATGACACCGACCGGCACGAGGACAAGAGCGGAGACACTGGCGGCGAGAGCGGAGATATTGATACGCATAAATAAAATCCTTTCTGCAAAAAATAGAGAAAAATAAAGCGACTAAAACATGACTGAAGCTCTACACAAATCCGACCAAAATATGACTAAGAATGCGACCAAAAGATGACTGAAGAACAGCTGGTCTAGGACGTCTAACTCACGCTAGCAATCGAGGCAAGAAGCAATGTTCGTATGTAGGGCTTTAAGAGAGATTTGTTGAAAGGGAGGGAAGAAAAGGTAACTGCTCTAATCTACAGGAGGATTATCTGACTACCAAATGATCTCGGTGGAAAAGCAGGAGATGGCGGCGTTAATTTGCATTTGCAAATTGATTAACTCACGCTATTCGCGTCAGCGCATGTGAGCGACCAGCACTACCGCCACAGACAATCGGCGATTGTCTTGTTCGATAATTTCCGCCTTTTAAAGGCTTAGTTTTGGCTTTGTTCGATAATTATGGCCTTTTTACAGGGTCGATTTTGCCTTTGTTCGATACTTAAATCAGCGCAACCCCCCTGCTTTCGGCTTATATCTCAAAGTATCGAACAAAACATTGGTAGATCCTCTCCCCAATAGGCCAAGCCAAAAGGCCAAATAAAAAAAACACGTTACGCAGTGTAGTAGCAAATTAAAAAAAGAAACGAAGATGGGGAGCTGAAACCAGCCCCTCATCTTGTTTCCTAAAAACCAAGGCCTGCGAAAAATCAGACCTGCTTTTTCTGATAGTGACCGGCTGCAAGCATGCGCGCGTTGACCTTGTCGTGGACGAGGTAACGCACGCTCTTGCCCTGTTTGAGCCAGTCGCGGATGAGGGTGCTCGAGACTTCGTTAGCCGGAGCGGCAAGAATAGCCAGCTCGGCGGTCGGCAAAACAGCCTGGAATACGGGCAGCCACTGCTTGAGCAGAGCCTGATCCGAATCGGACGTCTGCCTGGGTGAAACAACAACGCGACAGAGAGCGAGAAACTCGGCAGCGCGAGCGTATTTCGCCAGCACCGGCAGATTGTCTTCACCGATGATGAAATTCAAACGCACGTCGGTGACGCCGGCAGCCAGGTAATCAGCCTTGATTTGCTTGAGCGTGTCGATCGTCCAGGTGATGCCGGGACGGTCGATTTCAATACGCGACGCTTCGAAAAGTTCGTTGTCGGAGCAAGCCAGTTGCACCAGCTCGAAGCGTGCTTCCTTGTCGAGCAGGCCGTCCTTCTTGTGAGGAGGGTCGCCGCTCGGGACAAAGAGCACTTTGCTCACGCCGAGCTGATCGAGGGCGCATTGTCCGACTAAAAGATGGCGGGAATGAATGGGGTTGAAGGCCCCTCCCATGATACCGATCTCTTTCATATTTTTTGTTTTCCGTTCCGGCGCCAACGCAAATCTGCCCTGGCACCCCTTAAAGCCAAAAAAACTCCTGGACCCCGCGAGGGATCCAGGAGCAGAGTTGGAAAACCGGAAGCGCCGGAATTACTTCGCGGCGTTGGTCTTGGTCGAGGAGGTCGTGCCGAGGGTGACGCTGGCGCTGTGGCCGTTGTCCTCGGTGGTGTCGCCCTCGGTGGCGGAGACGTTCAGGGTCGCGGCGGCGGTGACGGACTTGTTGGTCGCGTCGCCGAGCTCACCCTTGGCGGTGGAAGTGGCCAGGTCCAGGACGGTGTCCAGGTTCTTGGCGCGCTTGGCGGCTTTCGGGTCGGGAGTGGTGGTCTTGGTGTTCGACATGATTTTATCCTCTGGCATTTAAGCCATGTGAATGTGCGGCTAATCGGAATGATCGGCCACGGGTTTATGCTTTGGGTTTACGGTAAGAGGACGGCACGAGCAGCCGGACTGATTCTTACCAGTGCCAGTCCGACTAGCTTTTACACTCGCCGGTGACGGCTCGTGCCAATTTGCAACACTGACGAATTTAGCGATTCAGCGATTCACCAATTCAGCGCATCAGCGCTGATTGGAGCCGCTGGAGATATCGGCGATCGCCCACTTGCCACCACCGGTAAGGGTGAGGCACTGCTGGTGGAATTTATCCAGCGTCGAGCGGTGACCGACCGAAACGTAGGTCGAGCCGAGCTTCTGCAGCGTCGTGTAGAGACGCGCTTCGCTGTCCTCGTCGAGAGCGCTGGTGACTTCGTCGAGGAAGACGAATTCAGGCTTGTGCACCAGGACACGGGCGAAGACCAGACGCTGCTGTTCGCCGCCGGAGAGTTCCTGAGACCAGTTGCGTACAGCGTCGAGACCCTCCGGATAGCGCGAGGCGATATCGGGGAAGTTGGCTTCCACGAGGCACTCGTTCAGGAAGTCGTCCGAGACATCCGTTCGCATGCTGGCGAGCAGAGCGCGCTGCTGTTCGGCTTCCGAAGATTCCGGATGGATGCCCGGATAGAGCAACTGCTGACGCAGCGAGCCGAGGATCATGTACGGCTTTTGCGAGAGGAACATCGTCTTGCTCAGCACCGGGCGCACAATCGTGCCCGTGCCAAGCCGCCAGAGTCCGCCAAAGCCGCGCAGCGTCGAGCTCTTGCCGGATCCGCTCTTGCCCTTGATGATCAGACCCGAACCCTTGGGCACGGAGAGAGAGACATCGTCGAGCAGCTTCTTCGTGCCATCCGGCGTGAAGAGGGTGACGTGCTCGAGGGCGATGCGGTCGGCGATCTCCATCGAGATCGCGGTCTGACCGGGCTCCTCGTAGCGATCACGCGCGTCGAGCGCATCCATGAAACCACTCAAACGACTGACGTACGCAGCAAAGCCCGAAATCGTCCCGAGTTCGGAGACGAACAGGCTAAGCGAGCTGAGCACCTGGTCGAAGGCGAGACCAGCCTGCGTGAAGGCGCCGAACTTGACGTGGCCGGCGAAGAAGAGCGGCGCAATGAAGATGGACGGGATGATCACGACCATGTAGCTGAACGCTTTCTGGAACATGCTCACATTTCGCGAGTACGAAATGATTTCCATGTTGTTCTTGATCGCCGCATCTAGACGCTGCAGGACTTGCTTCTTCTCAGACTCCGCACCACTGTAGAAAGCGATGCTCTCGACGTTATCCCTGATTCGCACCAGGTTGTATCGATAGTCCGCTTCCAGGCGCTTCTGGCTGTAGCTCAACCGAATCATCTTGAACGAGAGGAAGACCGAAATCGCCGTACCGACGAGGGCGTAGACGAAGACGACGCTGACCAGCTTGGGCGAAATCAGCCACAGGATTGTGAAGAAGCTGATGAAAGTGATCACCGAATCGACGAGCGTCAGCACCAGGCTGAGGGCACCGCCGGTGAAGCCTTCGACGTCGTTGGCGATACGTTCGTCGGGGTTATCGACGAGCTGGTTGTTGCTCAGGCGATAGAAATTATTGCCGGCGAAGTATTGCTCGAGCATGTAGCGCGTGAACCAGCGCCGCCAGACGACGACGAGCAAGCTCTTGATCCAGGCGAAGAAGACAACGACCGGAGTGGCGACGAGGAAGATGCCGCCGTATTCGAAGAGGTTTTTCCAGTAGGTCGGTTGATCCTTGGACTGCAGGGCATCCTGGAAAGCGCCGGCGACGGTGTTGATGCCGACGTTCATCATGTTCACCGAGAGCAGGAAGAAAGCGAGCAGAGCCATGAAGCCCCAGGCTTTCCACTTTTCGGTGTAAGTGATCTTTTCCACGACCATCGCGCCACCGGTGAAGGAGAAGGCGAAGGACAGCACACCGAGGCCGGCGAAGCCGATCAAGGTGGGGACGTAAGCGAGACTGAGCGCGGCGCTCAAGCCATTGTAGACGGCAGGCAGACCGGGGATGGCCGGCACGAGCGAGGTGAGCGAAGGCAGGAAGAAGAAGGCGATGACGCACAACGTAGCGAAGGCGGCGAGTATCCGACGCGCTTGCATCAGATACATGGCCAGACCTACTACCAGCATGCCGAAGACAAGCACCACACTCGAGCTGATCTCAGCCGGGAGGTAAGGCGCCAGATAAGGCATGGAAGGCACAACGGCGGCGAAAGCCACGGCAAGCACGCCGAGCGAAATCAGGCGACGCTTGAAGATGAGGACGAGGAAAGTTGTTGCCAGCGATACCGACAACCCTGCCAATCCCCAGATGTAACCCTGCTTCAGCCACCCCACGATTGGAGAGCCGAGAATGGTATCGAGAACGAAGTGTCCGACGGTCGAGAAGACCGTTTCGACGACTGTGGGCACAAACGACCACTGCTGAGCGATAACGCCTAGACCAGAGAAGATGCCGCCGACAGCGAAGACCAGAAGGAAGGCGAGAAGCGGGAAGAAACCCCAGCCGGCGGTGAGCTTGCTGAAGTTGACGAGGCGCTCTTTGCCCTGGTCGGACATATCCGGGCGGATACCGTAGGCGCTAAACCACGGATCCCCGGAGGTGAAGAAGGGTTTGGAGATGCGCCACACACTGCGCCACAGCCCCAGACTGAAAATACTCGTATTTTGGTTCATGAAGAGCCTATCATGCAAAATTGCCGCTGCTACAGGGTCCTGTAACTGCGCGGCCGGTTGATCTGTATAAGCAAGTAAAAACCGCTTCGTCCATTGAGTCATCTCACAACCTGAATCACCTGGATATGCGCGCATCAAAACCACTTCGTGAGAAGTGAGAATGAGAGGCGGAGGCGGTGCGGGTGTTGTGCTCTTTAGGTGTTTTGTTGAAGGTTGGTGAAGTGGTTGATATAAAACCCTTACCAAAGGCTCCTGATTGGATACAAACCACTTGAGGTTATCTGAGTAAGAAACAAGAAAAGATGTTTTTCACTTGGCAAGCCTCTCGCGCGAGGCGCACCCCCTTGCGCGGGCGATAAGTGTCAAGAAAACGACAATGGCGCGGTTGCAAAGCGGCGCGAATTCGTCGAAATTTGGCCTTTTCACGACTTTCCGTGAAAGTTAGCAGATCTCAAAGCGGGTTGTCATATATCACAAGAGCTCGGCGCATTGTTGCAATCGCTTCTGGATTTCGATGCATTTTGCGGAGCAAATGCGAGTAAGTCATCAAAATTCTGGCCAGTGATCGACTGTTGTCCTGCAAACTTTCCGGCACGATCGGCGTGTGCCTGTCGTCATCGACGATGCAGCGCTCGATCGCTTTGACGAACAAGGCGTCAGCAGCTTTGAAGTCACCCATTTGTTCTTTGATCAACGCAGCGTTGTACAGCAGAGGAGATTCAACGCTATCCTCGACATCTTTGAGATGGATTGCTGTCAGCCTGCGATTGAGATATTCCTCGGCCTGTTTAGACTGACCCATACGCGCATAATTTTCCGTCAGATTATCGAGAATGCGATCGCGGCAACCCATAACCGAAAGGTCCGTTTTTAAATTTTTATCGGCTTCGATATTCACCAGGGCTTTTTTTAGCCAGCTTTCAGCCTCGTCATAAAAACCGAGGCGCAAATCGCAATAACCGATTCGCCGGGCGAGCTCGGCATCGGAGTAATCATAAGCTTTGGCATGAGGCACACGGGGAGTGGCATTGGCTGCAAGATAGGCGGCCTTAGCCTCGGAGAAGTGCGGCTCGTCCTTAAAATAGGAGTCCGCAAGAAAGAGCAGAAAGTCGCGCTTGTTCTCGATTGGCTTGGCATCAGGTCTGCCAAGCATCATTTTTGAAATTTCATTGGTCCAGATCGCTTGTTCGACGATCAAATCATGTCGCCAGTCTTTATTTTCCAGCGAATCGGCGGACTTGTAACGCAGATTTGCATCGAGGTGTTTTTCGACCGGCTCGAGAAGATAGGGAACGTTCTGGTCCGGCGTCGGGGTCGGCGTAAAAAGAGTGACCAGCGCGACAAGAATAGCGCCGCCGACGATCAATACCAGTCCGACAATGATGTTGCTGAAACGCTGCCCGCTTTTGGCCAGTTTGCTGCCCGTCTTGCTCTCCGATTTGCCGGGCGGCGTTTCCGGAGAAGTGAGCTTGAGGTCAGGTTGACTCTCTGCCTGATTTTCAAACTTGGCCATCAGCTTCGGCTCGACCTTCACTTCTGGCCGGGCTGCGGATTTAACTTCGGCACTAACTTCAGGTGCGCCGGACGCTTCAGGTGCGACAGTGTCATCCGGATCTGCGACCTTGGCAGGATCCAAATTTGGTTCGCTAGAACTGCTCTCGTCCGACAATGGGCGCCCTTTTCCTGAAAACACTGATTCTCTCAGACTATACCAAATTAGTCGCGCTTTTGGGGCTGATACCGCTTGCGATACCAGAAGTTGCTATCCAACCTCCCGCTTTTCAAGTGCTCGCGGACCCGCGCCATTTTCGGGACAGAAATAGCGCGGTGGGGCAAAGAAAACAGTTTTCACAATTAGGGAAAAAGTCCATTCTTTTCGGCCCCCAGGCGCGCTTGACTACCGCGGCCAATGACGAATCTTGGCAGATGTGCTCAGCGAGTAGTTGTATTTAGCAGGAGTTAACTAATAGATTGTGTCTGTAATTTTGTGATTTTCTCTCTTTTGAACTAACCCTTTAACCAAGCTCTGCCTACCAGTTCTTATTCTTTCGCGTGCGCTCTGCGCATACGGAAGATGATATGCAGCGCCTATCGAAGGACCAAACATGCCTGTAAACTACACCCGGCCCGAGGGACCAGCTCTCGGAGATTTCTCAGACATACTGGCATACGTTCGAGAACGTCTCAGCGTGCCCGTCACCATCCCTCAACCTTTCGCCGACGCCGCCGATACGACCATCTTCAGACAAGCGGTAAGCAAGGGCGAGAGCCTTCTCCCTCTGCGCTATCAACCCCCTTACGTCGAAATTCTGGCCGGCACGCTCAAACTGGCCGAAGACCAATTAACGCAGATTCAGACACATACCGGCTGGCGAAAGAAAGCACGACGGCAGGCCGTGCTCGACAAACTGAGCGAAGTCTTTGCCACACTGGCAGCACCCATCGTGCAGCTCAGCTCACGCGCTCACGAGACAGAACTGAAGGCTTATCTGGCTCTGGCCAGCAATCTCTATCAGCGCTTCCTCTCGGACCCGAAAATCGCTCGCCTGAACCGCGCCGAAGTCGCCTTCCCGCAACTCGATCCGCTCGGCTTCTTCACCGAACCGACAAGCAATACCGAACCCGGCATCTGGAGCCCCTCACACGAGCTGCCGGTGGCCCTTGTCTCAAAGCCGGCCAACCAGATGAACTGCCTGCCTCTCTGGGTAATCGACGGTCATGAGGTGGGAGGCCATGGTATTTACGCACACCTGGCCGGTTTCGAGAGCGAGATTGCCGCCGCCCTGGCCAAGGCGTCCGAGCTGAAGACTACCTCCGCCGCTTTCAATCCCAAAGTGAAGTTTATCAACGGACACCTGATCGACCTGGTGGCACCGGCTACGACGCTGAAAGAGCTCGCTGTCGGCGAGTTTTACAAACACATCGTCCGAGCGTATTCACAGGAATTGTCCGCCGATATCGCCGGTGTTCTCAATCTTGGTCCGATGTTCGTCAATGGCTTGATCGTCTATCTGGCCGGACGCCGCAGAGACCAACAGCTCTCCCACACTTCACCTCTGGTCGAGAAGCAACGCCTGAACGCCTATCCTTCGGACATCCTGCGCGCCCTCGTCGCCATCGAAGCACTGCGCCATCTCGACCTGAAAAACGGCGAGAAGTGGCGCAACCTTCTGCACGGTCGACTCCTCACCGCTTGTGGTGGCAAACTGGCGGACCATTTTTCATTCGTCGGAGAGCAGGGGATTTTCAAGATTACGATTCCCAGCGAGGATATCGTCGCCCTCGTACCGACGATAGCCGACGCGCTTCTCAACAGCAAATTGCCCTGCCTGGCCGACCGCAGCTTACGCGAAGTCCTGACCTGGAGCGAGCTTGACGAAACTCTCGTCGAGACAATCAGCCACAGGTTGAGCAAGCCCGATTACCAGATTGACGACCTCAATGATGTCGAAGCTCGTCACATCTGCGCCGCCGCTCTTCAGGCCATCGAACGCATTGTCGGCACCAATCGGGCAAAATCACTGGCCACCCGCATCCACAAAAACGGCCTGGCCAGCCTCAAGTCTTTCTATCTCGAACAGTGCATCCTCTGCGCGATCACGACTTACAGCAAGACGAAGCGAGGCAATAACGACCTGCATCTCTGGGACAGACCGGATTTGCTCAAGCGCCTGCGCAACTTCAACAGCTCCCACTAGAGCCGCAGCTGAAGCGCCACTCGACCTCGGGTGAAAGACAAAATTTTCTACCGCTGCATAGCAACTCAAAACCAAAACCAAGGAATCACGCTATGAACTGTGAAACCAAATGCCCCGCTATCCGCCTGGTCATGTTTCCCGCGGATACCAATCCGTCCGGTAACATCTTCGGCGGTATCATCCTCAGCCACATCGACGTCGCCGGCGCCATCGCCGCCCGGCTGCACTCCCGTCATCGCATGGTCACCGTGTGCATGAAAGAGGTGGTCTTCAAAAAACCAGTCAAAGTTGGTGACATCCTCACCTGCTGGACCGAAGTGACCAATATCGGCCGCACCTCAGTCACCGTCAAGATCCGCGTCGAAGCGGAGCGCCACGGCGAAGTCATCCACGTCACCGACGGCGAAGCAATCTATGTTTCTGTCGATGCGCAGGACAAGCCAATTCCGCTCGCTTCCGAGCCGGTCAGCGACACTCACGCCGACATCAGCCCCGCTCCCTCCACTTGCGCCATCGAGCCGCCGCCCCCGGCTCCAGCTGCCGCTCCTGCTCCGGCGCCGACCACCGAAAAAGTGGACAGCGCCCCCGAAGGCAAGAAAGGCAAAAAGGAAAAAGGCAAGAAAAACAAAAAAGGCAAGAAAGACAAGCAGGGCAAAAGCAAAAAGAAAAAGTGCTGCTGATCCTTTTTAGAAGTTTAGAAGAGCCCGTCTTCACCTGCAATCCGCCCATCGACTGAGGACAACCTCATCCGATTAGCGGACCAGTGAAGACGGGCTTTTCTTTTTTTCAAAAAGCACCTCCCACCAGCTATAGTAAAAACGAATTCCTGATAAAGATGACAAACCCACAACCAAAGGCGAGACCAATGCGAAAATTTGCTTAAAAGCTATCGCCGAAACAGTTTATCGGGGCATATGAAAGATAGACCCGGAAGCAAGGAGCAATGACCAGTCCATGTCCATACCGCCGGCATCGCAACCAATCAACAAAATGGCCGGCCAGCTGCGTCACAGGCTTTTGTTGGCAATCGAGCAGTTTCAAGTGCTCGACAAGGTCATGCTCGGCAAAGCACTTGCAACCGCCGAAGAAATCCACGCAGCCCAATTTCGCAAGGCGAACAAACAAAGTCCGCAGCAGGGTGCTCCTTACATCTGCCATCCGATGCGTGTCGCTTTAATCATTGTTGAAGAGCTCGAGCTCAAAGAGCCTCTGGCAATCGCCACCGCTCTTCTTCACGACTCGGTCGAAATGAGCAACGGCAAATTGACGATCGGCAGAGTGGAAGAAGTTTTTGGCCGACCGATTGCCATGATGGTCAGCATTCTGACCAAACCAAGCCTCAAACCGGACACACCCTTT
>JAGXAB010000054.1 GCA_018971775.1 Cyanobacteria bacterium REEB67
TCTTTTTTTTGTTGAATCATTTTGATGCTTCGAAACACTCATGATCCAATGTTTAATGGAGGTTCTCAACCTTTAGTATCGTATTTGATACCAGTCTTAAAATATCAGGCGCTTAACATTTCGCCAGGCTTGGAAACGCCCACCAATTCGACGTTTTACCCGACCGTCTAATTATGGGACACGCTCCTAGGCTGCGGCAGGATTCCACCAGCCAGTGATGATTTTTGTCCTGGCTCAAGTAAAAATAGTAGTCGGTCGTGTGTTTGTTTTTGTCCAGCCACTGCACGCGAGCGACGACGTGGTCGCTGTCGATCGGCAGTAGCTTGTCAGGGATCGGGGTGAATTTGCCAAGGCTGGCCGTTTGCCAGCTCTTTGCTTCCCCCGTAACGAGAGCGAGTCCTTCAGGCTTTAAGAGCTTACCTTCGTCATTAAGTTTGAGGAGTCTCGCCAGGGCGGCGCGGGCTTCTTCTGTGGGCGTTGTGCTCTGACCGATGCTGGGCACGACGCTGCAAAAAACGGTTGTAAACAGGAGCAGTCCAACGGCTATTTTTTTGATTTTTAACACGGGGACTCCTTGCTGTGACAAACATGGCTCTGACTATAGGGTAAACGGTTATAGTTATGGCTGAGTTTGATCTAAACGAGGGACGGAGATGCCGGTGCTGCCAAAGGGCTCAAAATTTTCCAAAGCGAATCTAAGACTTGCCATGGGATTTTCTCTGGCCTTGTCGTCAGTCTTATCTCTCCTGTCGCCATTGCCGGCCCTTAGTGATCCGTATCAGGTCGAAGGTATCAGCGAAGAAGAGTTGCTCAAAAATATTGACCTGCACCACAAACCTGATAGCAGCTCACATCTTTTTTTGTGGTGGATCGATCACGACGGCAAGAAGGTCAAACGTCTCAATTTCGAAGCTGTCGATGTTTTGCAGGGTGGTGTCGCCGCTGCCGTCAAAGGACCTCTCTACAGCAGTGTGCTTATCGATATTTCGGGCGATCGCATTGGCAAGGAAGAATATGTCGCTCTCGGGACCTATTCGGAAGGTTTGATACCGGCTGAAACTCAGTTTAACTGGGGCTTTATTGATCGTAGCGGTGAATATGTTATCCGTCCACAATTCAATTCGGTCGATGACTTCAGTGAAGGTCTCGCCCCGGCCTGCAAGGATAAGTTGTTTGGTTTTATAGATCGCCTCGGCAATTTTGCTATACAGCCCAAGTTTCAAAAGGCGGCCAGCTTTCATGAAAACCTCGCGGCGGCGAAGTTGCGCGATAAGTGGGGATACATCGATAAAGACGGCACTTTCATTATTCAGCCGCAATTCGATCAAGCCGGTAAATTTTCCGATGAAAGAGCCGTTGTGCAAGTAGGCACCAAATGGGGTGTCATCGATCAAAACGGTAAATTTTGTGCCGAGCCGAAGTATCTAGACGCCGGTTATTTCCGAGAAGGTGTCTGTCCCGTCAAGGACGGGGAGAAGTGGGGCTTCATCGATCGCCAGGGTGCCATGGTCATACCGGCCACCCTCGACCGTGCCTTTCCCTTTCACGAAGGAAACGCCGCTGTGCGCTCCGGCAATAAATTTGGTTATATCGATCACGATAGTAAATTTGAGATTGCTCCCAGCTTTGATCTTGCCCTTCCTTACGCTGAAGGCGTCGCCGTAGTCGGTGAAGTAAACTGGAATCACCCGTCGACCAGAATGTTTTTGATGTCCCGTCATCTAGAAACCATGAAGTGGCGTAAAGACGATAGTGCTAAATCGCTGACCGGATTTTATATCCCGCAAAATCAGGACGATGCGGTCAAAGAGCTGCTGGCGACTTTGCCGAAAGCCGCCATCGCCGATATGGAGATAATTGATCAAGAGGAAATGTCTTCCTATCAATACGCTCTCGGATTGCAAATGCGCAATAACTGGGGTCTCTGGAAGGGGTCACGTCTTTGCAAATATTATGGTGCAAAAAAAATCAAACAGCCGGAAGAAATGACCGGACTGATTTTGGACGCACTCTGGCACAGTTTGCATGACCATAAACATTAAGGCGCTTTCTCAAGATGATTTACTTGCTGCTACGCGGGTCTGCAAGATAGCGTTTAGTGCCCAGCTTGGTATCAGCAACCCGGATTTGTTCAACGCCGGAGCCAGTCTTGGAGCACGTCTCGCTCTCGAGCCAAACGGTAATTATGGTGCTTTTGACGAAGAGCAATTAGTCGGTTCCATCTTTAGCGCCAACTGGGGTAGCGTCGGTTATTTTGGTCCGCTCACGGTTTTACCGGAATACTGGGGACAGGGTATTGCCCAAAAGTTGCTCGAGCCGGTGATGGGCAATTTCGCAGCCGGCGGCACTACCTGTCAGGGACTTTTTACTTTTTCCAACAGTCCCAAGCACATCGCGCTCTATCAAAAGTTTGGTTTTTATCCACGGTTTTTGACGGCGATCATGTCAAAATCGGTGACATCTGCTATCGCTTCAAATAATGACGTGGTCACTTATTCCTCCCTCGGTCCGCAGCGCCAAATTGAATGCCTGGAAGGACTTAGCGCTATTTGCGATGATCTTTACGTCGGGCTGGATTTGAGCAAAGAAGTCTTGACCCTGGAAAGCTTGCGTTGCGGCGAGACCGTCTTGCTGCTGGAAGGTGAGTCACCGGTTGGTTTTGCCGTCTGTCATTTCGGGCCTGGCTCGGAAGCGGAAAATGGCGGTTGCTACCTGAAATTTGCCGCGGTTAAGCGTGGAGACGATGCCGCCAGGCATTTTCGAGAACTAATCCAGCGTGTTGACCATCTGATTGGGACCGTAAACGTTTCCAAAATCGTCGCCGGTATAAATCTGGCCCGGCAGGGAGCGTATGAAAGCCTTCTTGCCCTGCACTTCCGTCCATTTACATATGGCGTTTTAATGCAGCGACCGAATGTGGCTGCTTACGACCGCCCTGATTGTTTTGTCATCGACGACTGGCGATAGATTTGGCGGATGATAAGCTGGTGATGTAGCGCCCAGATACGACCAGACCAGAGTTTTGCTTTGGAATTATTCGACCCCGCAGCAGCAAGGTTGATCGAGCGCGCCTCCGATGAGGCGCGGAGCTACGGACATGCCTATATTGGCATCGAGCATCTGCTTCTGGCGCTGGCAGCCGAAAGCTCCAGTGAGGAAGCTGACGCCCTCGCCGCGATGAACCTGACCTACTTGCATATTTCCAGTCAGGTCGAAAAAATGTTCGGGCGCGGTGAAAAACATGATTTGCCCCTGCGCCAGAATCCCGAATTGAAAGAGGTGCTAAAGTCGGCGGAGCGACTGGCCTCTTCGGAGCGGACGGAGACTGCCGTTGCTGCTGAGCTTATTCTCGTTGGTCCCCAGCACATCTACAAAGCCATATGCATCGAAGATTTTGGTTTGCGCAAGCGGATTTTGCGTGCCCTGACGATCGAAGGGACTGAGCAAAGCAATGGTGTGAATACCCTGCTTGCTTTGTTTGGCGATCAATCTCTTGAAACTATTTTACCGTTGAGTACTTTGGCCGCGGCGCAGTTTTTGCCGTTACTTCGTCATGTCGAACAGCTTGCTCTTGATGAAAAGCTCCATCCTGCTGTTGTTTATTGGAGTACGGGCGATGTATTGAAACTTCTTCCGGAAGGGAGATGTTACGGACGTCTTGTGGCCAATTCTCGAGTTGTTTCTGTGTGTTCCGGCCTTGAGCAACGGGCGCCGGATGAATTCATTTTTTTGATCGAAAGCACCAGACTATGCGTAGTTATCTACGGCCAGCAGTCAGAGACTGAAGCCAAATCTACGCAATACCGCTGTTTTGGCTCGACCGATCCAGCCACCGTGCGCGAATTTTTGCTGTGTCTGTTGCCGCGTCTGAAATCGACAGACGTCAAAAAAGCGCAATTGCTTGAAGAATATATCGTCAAAAGCGAAGCCAGGTCCAGCGAACCTGGACTCTGTGAATTGGTTCGCGCCGCCTGGCCGCTGGCCTCTTCTTCTTCTTCTTCTTCTTCTTCTTCTGGGCCAAGGTCCTTTGCCTGGCAAAAAACGGATGCCCAAAATTTTGTTCGACAAAATGGCGTCGCCGAAGAAAATAGTAAGAAATTAGAGCTGCGCTCGATTAATGATGAAATCCCAATGGCCTCCGGTGATTTCACCGAAGCTGCAAATTTTGCTTTGCTTTTCGCTCGGCTGGAGGCGGCGGCTTTTGACTTACCGGGTGGCAAAATAGATCCTCGCTGTTTAATGGTCGGTCTGTTGATGGAGCAAGTTGGCGTCGCAGGCAAGATTTTACGTCAACACGGTGTTACGCTGCGAGCTTTGCGTATCAGCAGCGGAGTACCTCCGAAAACTCAGATCTTGCCGGCCGATCTCGAATGTCTTATTTTTGATGGACCTTCACGACGCATTCTTTCTCAGGCCCGCAAGACAAGTCGCATGCAGGGTCACAGGCAAGTCCATTCGATACACCTCCTGTGGGCGATTTTGACAGCTGGTAAAACTATTGCTCGCGAGCTTCTGGCATTCTTGGTGGGCGATCTTGCCGAAGTGCAGGCTGAAGTGAAAGCTTATATGCCGACGCTACGCAATGAAGGTTATTCACTACAGTTGGAGTTGAATGCGCAGATGTTCAATACGCTGATGCCGGGTAAAGGCATTATTAGCGACGTTGAGCTAACCCAGGTCATTCCTGCAAATGTTGACGGCAGTGATTTCAGCGATGGACGTATGTCTTCTTCTTCTTCTTCTTCTTCTTCCACTACTGATAGCTCCCCCTCATCTTCAAGCTTGCAAGAAGTTGAGGGTATCCCGCTGGCTACAGCAGGCAAAGTCTTTCTCTGCCGCCTGCAAGAAGAAGCTGCACGTTTTGCAGTACGCAAAATAAGTCCAGCTCTCATGCTATACACAATCGCTGATCCACTGTTTGCACCCATGTGCGCTCGTTTCCTGCAATGCGGCTTCAGGCCGGCTGACATAGCCGATTACTTGCGCAAGGCGGGTCTAAACGCCGTAACTAATGTCGATTCGACTACTGTGAATGAAAGTGTTCGCGAACTCGATGCGGAATCGACTTCCATTTTAAACACTAGCGCCGCTCTTGCTGGAGCATTGGGTGCGAGCGAAATTGCCCCGGAGCATATTGTTCTTTCTCTCATCGACTGGCACCGCCGCCATTTATCGGTTAAATTGTTTCCTCCATACATGGTTGTCGATGCACTGGAAGTTTTGATTTATTGTCCGCCTTCGATTTCGCTCGGCGAAAACGGTCTGAAATTAGCTCCCGAGCTTCTTTATTATTTCCGCAAATTAGACCCGGCCGGCAAGGCTTCACTCGCCGCAGCTGCTGGGCAGGCTCTTCTATCGGGACGTAGTTTCGTCGACCTCGAATATCTCTTTCTTGCTCTGGCTGGTTCTCCCAAGCTTGATTTTATAAGTTTGATGGAAAGTTATTGGACTTCGAAAGCTCGCGCCGATTCTCTGACCGACGCAATCAAAAAGGCTATTGACTGTTATACGAGTGCAGCTCCGACACCGCTTCCTTCTCAAACAGCGATAAACGGCTCGGTGCGTATATTGGATCTGCTGGCAGAGTTGGCAAAAAAAATGGCTCAGCAAGGCACCAATGATGAGCCCATACCTGCCGAGCAACTTATTGTCGCTATTCTTTCCGAGCGTCGGGGACTGGTGCATCTAGTCCTTCAGGAGCTGGGCCTGACTAGCTGGAAGCTTAGTGTGGAATTGATCTCTCAAATGTCAGCGAATCCAGTCTACCGTGCCTTTTATAAGCGCGACCTCCCAGCTGAAATCCGAGATTCAAAACCTAACACTTTTGATCTTGCGTCAATTCCGGGGAGCGCAGCAGCGCAGGCACACTCATTGTCCCCCTCTCCACCCCCGCCTCTACCGTCCGCAATCGACATGTCGATTTTTTCTCCGGATGCCTTGCTCACACTTGGTGTGGCCACCTCTTTCTCGGATGGCGGGGGTGTCCTTCCTGTTCATATACTGGAGGCACTTTTCCATTCCGCCGATTTTGCGGCGCTGTTACTTGATTCTGATGGCCGTAAAAGGCTGCAAAAGTCTGCCGAAAAATATCAGCGTCAGGATGCGGCGCCTTCTTTGTCGAAAGCCAGTGAGCCATCGATAGGGTTTTTGCCGGCCAGCCGTGATTTGTTGATGGCTGCCTACAAAGTACGACAGTGCTTGAGCCCGGCCCAAAAGACACTGACGTCCGCCCATATTTTTTTAGCCCTTCTCGAAAACCCCGACGAGGCCTGTCTGCAGCTTTTTGCCCGATTTCGCCTCGAGCTGGCGGCGGCTAAAATTAGTGCACTTGGGTATATAAATAGAACAAGTCCGGATTGAAGGCTCACACCTTCTTCACCTTGGCAACATATCGTTAGAGAGCCAGAAGGAAGTCGGTACTGTGGTTGGGCCGGCAGGCAGTTGGGGGAACGGTGAAAAAGGCATTTGGGTCTATAGACCACCGATTAATTATCAGCTCGATTTTAGTAGCCAGTTTTGCACTCTGCGTTAGCGCCGGACCGATTGCGGTCGCCCCGGTCTGGGCCGCGGATGTTGCTTCGGCCAGCCTACCTGCCGCGCCGGCTGGTTCTTCCTCCGGAACGGCCGCCATCCCGGAAGAGGCCGGGACTATCGTAGATAATCAGCCGCTCACTGATCTCGACCGCTTTGCCCTTTTGGAAAAGCGTTTTTTTGGCCACGGTTATCCGAACGACACCATCGAAGACCGCCTCTTCCGGATGGAAAATCTGGTTTTCGGCAGCAAAACGAAAGCGCCGTTACCGGACCGCATCAAAAAACTGGAAGCGACACTCGGTAGTGTCACTCCTACCGCCAATACCGGGGCGCTCAATCCTGGCGAAACTGCCTCGGTAGCGCCTTCCGCTACCGAGGCAGTTTCGCCAGCGCCGGTCACCGCTGTTAGAGCTAAGGATGCGCCAAAAACCTTCGATAGTCTTTACTCCCAGGCGATGGCCGATTTCGATGCCAGCCGCTTTCATGCTGCGTCGGAAGAATTGGAGGCAGCTATCCAGTTAAATCCGAACAGCGCAAAAGCATATTCTCTTCTCGCATCGACACTTCTCCGTTTGCAGGACCGAGACGGGGCCAAGGAGGCTATGAGGGCCTGCTTCCAGGTTGATCCTTTTGGACCGGATGGTCGCAACGCCAAGGCGATGCTGCTCAAAATGGTCAACGATGATACCGTCCGCGCCACCGCACCTCAGGACACTCCACAGGTTGTCGACCATACGATGCGCGCACTCAGCATGCAGGCTGCAGACCTTTCCAATCGCTATCGCCAGGACGGTGACCGTTGGGCTACCTATCGCCGCTATCTGGGCGGTATCGAGGCGGAAAAAATTCAAAACGAGACCAATGACTATATCAATGGCTTCAGGGGCTCCGGCGGCGGTTTTGGCAGCTATCGCAGTCGTTATGGCGGTTATGGTGGTGGTGGCTATGGCGGTATGACTGCTTACGACCGCCAGGAAATTTCTGATATGGGCCGATTGAGATCCAACTATGTCCGGACCGACTCCATCGTACAGGGCAACAAGGCCCGTACCGAGGCTGCCCTGAAAGCATCCTATGCTCAGGAGTCTGCGGCTAATTTGAAAGATCAGCTGCTCAAGGGTAAGGTCCTTCCCGATGATGCTCAATTGAAAGCGCTTGGTACATCTTTGTATTGTCGTTATTTCGGAGATGAAACGCCCAGTATCGATGAACCTCCCGTACCCGATGATCCGATCCTTGAATTGCGCGCCAAAGCTCTCACTCTCAATCCCGGGCACCACTAATTAGATTATGGGCTTCTTGGGCCCGATTGCTCGCTCGATTTTTTCAATTTCCTCTGGAGGTTCTCAATGAAAACCGGTCGTGTCTTCAAGCCTGTTTTGCTTGCTGCTGTTTTACTGGCGAGTGCTTTTTATCCAGTCCAGGCGCGCTCGAAGGATAGTGACGAGACCTGCTGTCAACCCGGGCGTGTCGAATCCGCTAAGGCGATCATTGCTCAGGCCGAGACATTCAAGATGAAAGCTTCGCAGTTTCACACGGACAGTGCCAGCTTGATCCGCGACGCTGCGAAATTGCGTGGACAGGCTGCCAGTATCGATCCCAATGCTCGCAAAACCTATGAAGCTGACCTTGCCGCCTTCACCGAGCATGCCAACGCTTATCGCGCCCACCAGGCCGAAGTGGAGCGCACGATCGGTTTTTGCAAAGCGGCTCAGGCTGAGTATGAGCAGATGCTCGCTCAATTTACTCTGCACACCCAGATGTTTCACCAGCAAAACTTGCCCAATGTTAGACCGCCGCACGTCTGCCACCAGATGGGTATAAGCACTGCCGAATCGCAAAAACTGAATAACCAGATGCGTGTCGATGCCGAACGAGTGGCAAACTCGGAAGTCGAGCTCGCCGACGCTGAAAACAAACTCAACGTTGCCGCCGCTCGCAATGCATCCGCTGATGCGCCCCTTGCCGCTCGCAGCAAAGTGCTCGACGCCGAGCGTCAGCTCACCGGCGAATTCGCCGCCCTTAAGACCGAGTATGACTTGCTCAGTAATGAGCATCAGGCGTTGACTGCTTCCGGTACGCTTAAGGATAAGCCGGTGATATCCAAAGTTAGCGGTAAGGTCAAGACCAAGTAACTGACCTCTGGGCGGTTGCCAAAGCGTGAGCAAACGACGACAATAAACAGGTAACCACAAGGTCTTGTGAACCCCTGTTCTCTTGCCGGGCCAAAAAGGCAGTCTTTTCTGGAAAAGCCGCTTCTCATCTTAGATCTGGACGAGACTCTTATTCGCGGTATCAGCGAACCGCTTGGTCGTGAGCCGCAGATGAAATTGGGGCCCTATTTCATCTACTTCCGGCCGCATGTGAGCGAATTTCTCTCCGGTTGCGCGCGTCATTATGAACTGGCCGTCTGGTCGTCGGCGACGATTACTTATGTCGGACCGATTGTCAAAGCGCTTTTGCAAGAAATTACTATGCCGGCTTTTATTTGGGACCGGACGCAGTGCACGATTCGTTATGACTTTCAGAAACAAAAGGAAGTCTATCAAAAGGACTTGCGTAGGCTGGGTGCTCTTGGTCGCGATCTCAGGCGCGTACTCATTATCGACGACGAGCAGTACAAAGTCTCCTTGCAGATAGGCAATGCTATTTTGGTAAAGCCATATCTGGGAGAGACGGAAGATCTGGAACTTTTCTACCTGTATAGATATCTGGATAGTATTGCCGTCTCTCTCGATTTTTATAAACTGGACAAATTCAACTGGCGCGATTCCTACTGAGCAAATTTAGTACCGGCGGCGGTGTAGAATTTTGATGTGGGGATCGGGGGAGTCATGAGTCTGGGGCTATATCTAAAAGGTCTGTTCGATCCTGACTTTGCCGGCCGTCCGGCTGCCGGGAGAGTGTTTGACAGAGCCACTCTGGAAGAGTTTGAGATCTGGTTGAGCAATGTCGCTTTTGATGAGCTCGAATGGACTCAGTGGACCGAGGACGACGAAGGCAATCCCTGTTTGATGATGCAACTTCATCCCGGGGCCGAGCCTTTGATGCTTTCCAACTGTGACGATGGAGCTTTGATGTTGGCAGCGGCCACATCTTCTGCCGGTCCCGGATATCATATTTTTGTCTGTGACCTGATCCGCAAGATGGCGCAAGTGCATGGCTTGCTCTGGATAACCGATGATGAAGTCGAATTTTATGACGAGACCGGTTATTTCGAAACAGGTGATAAAAAGAGGCTCTACGATGAGTTCGGCACCTGGATCGGTGCACTGACCACACGGGTGCAGGAGCTTTCTAAAGAAGGCGCTAAGTTTCATCTGGCCATGCCCTTCGATGGTCATCAGTTTGATGTGTCTGAGCCGATTTTGACCCAACTCGGTCCGCGCGATGCCGACTGGTTGGAAGAGGTCGCTGCCGATCCTGCGCTCGGACAGGACATCTTCCCCTGGTGGGAAGACGGACATGGCGCCGAGTATCACCTCGGTCGCGCTCTTTGCTATATGTGGAATGCTGTTCGCTGGCGCGATCCGCTCACCGAGCACGAAGCTGAACTATTAGAAGCGGTACTGCGCCATCTGGACAGTGCTTATAATCTCGACCCCGATTTGAATTATCCCTGGGGCGAATGGCTGGAAATTCTTGATTTTATGGGTGGGATTTGCGAAAACGCCGAGCTGGTCCGCACCCTGGGGCCAGCTGAGCAAGCCGACGAAAGTCGGCCGCCGATCGGCTACCGGCGACACGACGTGCGCAAAAATCTTGGTGGAGGATGGTCGATAGCCATACCTGGAGACTTCGTCGAAGAGCTGGAAGAAGGTCAGACTTTTCTCGCCTTTGACGAGACGCGCAACGTGCGAGTCACTTGCATGTCGGCTAGTGACACTTCCGGCAACAGTCTCGATGCCGAGCAAATTCTCCGCAAAATCAAGGTCTACGATAATCCGCTCACCTACGAACAGGGCAAAGTGCTTGGCCGTGCGTTCTTCGAGGAAGTAGCCGAGCCTGAAACCAATTTCTGGATGCTGCGCGGTGTAACCGCTGCTAGTGGCACTTTCACTCAAGTGACAGTCTGTTTCGAGGCCGATGAGCAGAGGCAATGGGCCATCGATACCTGGCGCTCCCTCGATCACCGCTCCAGTCATTGGCCCAAGGAAATAACTGTCACCGAAGCCGATGATGAAAGCGACGATTAATTCAATCTACGATTAAATCCATCTACGATTGATTCAACAGTAGAGTAATCAAGGCCGGTCAGTCGTGATTGAAGACCAGGCGTCCGGACAACCAGAATGTCCCGCTGACAATACAGCCCGGGGTGAGGGGAGTTTCCAATAAAAGCGGATCGCAGCAAATATCGAAGGCGCCACCCATTACTTTCAAACGAGCCCACTGAAAATGCCCGTGGGTCAAAGGGTTTTCGAGAGTTTTGCAATCGACGACCAGGCCGTTGATGAAGGCCTCGTTGGCATGCGGTGATTTACTGCTGCTTGGCTGGCCGTGGGCGCTGGCCGCTCCCGCCGCGAGTAGCGTTTCCGCTTCCCACGTACGTCCTTCGCGGCTGTTATAAACCGCCAGTGAGGGGAAGATTTCGAGCTTTTGAGCAAAGGCGGCAAGCTGCACCGTGACGGTGCAGGGCACTTCCATAAATGTATAAAAGGCGTAATCGGGTGCTTCAAAGACGAGGGGATAGTCGCCGGGAGGACCGCCAAAACCGAGGGTGCCCTGGGATGGATTGACCCAGCCCATGAGCCGACCGTCGAGGGGGCGGTCATTATATTTGACTCGGCTTGTCAGCAAAATTTGACTTTCGGCCTTGCCTGCAAAGTGGGGCAAAATCGCATAGGGTCTGTTCTCACTGTCGAGCTTCGCCCACAGTTCGGAGCCGCAATCGGTCGTCAGTACTACATAATTGCCATCGGCCGTCGACACTCGCCTGCCCTTTTCGGCGACGACAGTGGCCAGTTGCCAGGAATCTTCTGGGGTCTGGAGTTTGAAGCCGATACTGGAAAGCGGTGTGGTCATGTATTAATCTTAGCGGGCCGGAGCCGATATGAGGGTGACGGTTGTAAGATACTATTTTTCTGGAAATTGATCGTCTTGTCCAAGAAGAGCCGCATTAAAACTTTGCGCAAACGGCATATGACACCGCAGGTGGTGCGCGGCGGCTATCCTGAGTTTGTCAATTTTGATCCGGGCGCGCCAAAGTCAGAGGCTTTCTTTGTCGCTTACAGCGAAAATAGTTTTATCAAGCGCACCATCGTCGATACAAAAGAACTCGAGAGTCAAGTAGGGCAGTGGCCCGTGATCTGGGTCAATATCGAGGGTTTGGGTAGCTCGGAACTTTTGCAAAATATGCAGCGCATATTTAAGGTTCACCCCCTGGCCATGGAAGATATCATCAGCGTGCATCAGCGCGCCAAGTACGAAACGTATGACGACAATTTCTTTTTGATCGCTCATATGCTCGAGGCTCGCGAGGAGCTTGTCACCGAGCAGGTGGCCATATATGCCGGTCGCGGTTTTGTCGTCACCTTCCAGGAAGGTCCAATCGATGCTACCACTCCTGTACTCGAGCGTCTGGAAAAAGGTCAGGGGCGCCTGCGTCGTCTTGGTGCCGATTATCTCGTTTATGCCATCATCGACGGCATCATCGACGGTTATTATCCGATGCTGGAGAATTTTGGCGAGCGTTTGGAAGATATCGAAGACCAGATCCTCGAACATCCAGACCGGCGTACGATGGCACAGGTGCATGTGATGAAGCGCGAATTGCTTTCGATGCGACGCGCGCTGTTCCCATTGCGCGAGGCGTTAAGCTCGATTTTGCGAGTCGCCCCCGATAGCTTTTCCGACGATACGATGTTGCACCTGCGCGATTGTTACGATCATGTCGTGCAGATTACCGATTTTATCGAGACTTACCGCGAGCTTGCATCCGATCTGATGGATGTGTATTTGAGCAGTATCAGTTTGCGTTTGAACGAGGTGATGAAAGTGTTGACAATCATCACGACGATTTGCGCACCGCCGACCTTGATAGCGGGCATTTACGGTATGAATTTCAAAACGGAAGTTTCACCGTTCAACATGCCTGAGCTGAGCTGGTTTTTCGGCTATCCGTTTGCTTTGCTGTTAATGGCTCTCAGTTCTTTTTGTATGTTTGCCGTGATTAACCGTACCGGCGGATTGACCGGCAATCTTGCCGATATGAGTAAGACTAATGGCAGGGCCGGCAACCATGATGAGTCGTGACGCTGCCGATGTTTCGCACTTCATCTCCGATTAGCGCAGGAAGCCATCATCGAATTTTTCACCGATCGCTCGACGGGTAAAGCCGATTGCACGGTCGACATGCTTGTTGGCTCTGGCTCTGAAGCCGAGTGCCGCCGGATCGTCTTCTTCCTTATCCATGTCGGCGTGCGCTTTGCGCAGCAATTCCAGGCCTTTATGTAGTCTTCCGTTAAAATCCAGGCCAGCGTCCGGCAAGACCATCGGACTATTCACCTTGCCATCAATCCAGGCCGCCTGGGTCAGATCAGATAGGCAAGCGTCGATTTCTCTCACGGCGCGCGATTCGTCTGCTTGCACATTGGGGGCGTCGGGCCGGGCGATCAAGCCGCGGGCTCGTTTTAAATCTTGTATTGCATGCAAATAGCCCGGGTGTCTGCCGGGAACATCTGCCAAAGCCGCCAGAGGTGTGAGCATCGTGGCGATGACTGATGCCGTCAAGATTGTTCTAGATATGGGTTTCTGTTTCATGAATTAGTGCTCCTTTCGCCGTTTTCAAAACGAAAACTTCCTCAGAAGTACAACTTAGATCCTCTTTGTGAGGATTAGGTGGAGATCAGTTTGTCAGGTGGCGAACAGGCCTACTTATTGAAAAATTCCATTTGCTCCTGTGCGGCGCGGTTCGGCTGTCTCAGATATGCCTTTGGAAATGCCTTGTGCAGCGCAGCGAGGTCGCGCGCAGTCCTGCACGATGGCGGTGTTGCCATCGCTGCCAGCGAAGGTAGCTTTGTCGCGGCCAGGCCTTTTACGGTTACTTTGGTGTCTTCCAGATCGAGTGTATTCAAATTCTTCAAAGTAGCGAGCGTTTTCAACGCACCGTCAGTAATACCGTCATTTCTCACTATGGTCAGATATCTGATCGATTGCAGATTTTCCAGGTAGACCAGGTCGCTATCGCATATTCCCGAGTGATCGAGGAAAAGGTCGCGCAACTCGGACAGATTGGCAATCGCTCGTAAGGCGCCGTGTTGAAGCTGATCGCCTTTGAGATCGAGCAAAATTAGATGCTTCATTCCGGCCACGGCGCTGAGCGTTCGACCGGTGAGCAAAGTTTCTCCGATCAGAAGTTTCCTTACGTTAATCAGCCTGTTCCACTTCGCCAGCCCTTTATCATCAAATTCCGTACCGTTGACGTTTAATCTCTTCAACCTGGTGCAGCCGCCGATAGCAGCCGCCAGTTTGTCGTTCATGTCGATGTTGTTTGCTTCCAGCAATTCCAGCTGTGCCGCCAGTGGGCCGCTCAGAAACTCAGGGTTTTCGGCCAGCAGGCTATTCGGTCTGAACCCCAGCACCGCCCCGGCCGGTACCTGTACTTGCCCTCTGGCTTCTGAAACATATTTCAAAGGCAGCGGCCAGGCTTCGATATCCCAGTTTTTATCCAGCCTATAAATTTTGCCGACGCTTCTGTCGTTGCGAAATTTAAGAGTGACATTCTGATTGCCGGCTGTTTTGCTGGAGCTGTCCGCCTTTGTTACGGTCGAAGTCTTGCTGGCACTTGCTGATTGCCTTGCCGGCAATGCCAGGGCGCTTTGCAGGGCTAGAAAAAACAGACAATTCGTAAGCGCAAAAACTAAAGAAAAGGTCATGCAGTCAGACTCGCTGATTTAATGATTGATGCCCCCTCGTCAGTCTATCACGGCGCCTGCGTGGGTATAAATTTATCGATGTTGGATCATGGCAAACTAAATGAGAAGACCAGTCTCGCACCCAGTGGCGCAATTTTCGATCGCTGTCGCGAGCATCGCTATCTGCTCTGGCGCTGCTGGGACGTGTCACTGCCGGCGGTATCATTTATTATGCTCAATCCCAGCGCCGCCGACGAGAGCAAAAACGATCCGACGATAACAAGGACAATCGGTAAGGCTTCCGAGCTTGGCTTCGGCAGGCTCTTTGTCGTCAATCTATTCGCCTACATGACGAAGAGTCCGGCCCTGCTCAAGCAAGCCCCTCTTAAAAAGAGAAATGCCACCACTAACGACCATTACATTCGTTTTGCCATTCAAGCTTCGGACAAAACCGTCCTGGCCTGGGGCAATCACGGCCTTTTTCAGAGGCGCCATGAGGCGGTGCTTGCCATGGTCGAGCCGGAAAATTGTTATGTCATCGCCGTGACCAAGCAGGGACAGCCCCGCCATCCACTTTATACTCCGGCCGGGCTTAGCTGGCTACCTGCGCCCCTTGACCTGTGGTCTTAGCGGCGGCGCCACCGGCTTCAGCTGCTTTGTGTTCGTGCTCGTCGATCATCGCCTGGACAAAGCCTACAAATAGAGGATGAGCGTTGTCCGGTCTGCTCTTCAGTTCCGGGTGAAACTGACAGGCGACGAAGTAGGGATGGTCCGGCAATTCGATCACTTCTACCAGGCGCTCGTCGGGAGAAAGACCCGAAAAGACGAGACCATGCTTGGCCAGTTCCGGTCTGAGCTCATTATTTACTTCGTAGCGATGTCTGTGACGTTCGCTGATCTCGGTCTGGCCATATGCCTTGGCGGCAATGGAGCCGGTTTTGAGATGGCAGGGATATTTGCCCAGACGCATCGTGCCGCCCTTATGGGTGACATTGTGCTGATCGGGCATCAGGTCGATGACCGGATGGGTTGAATGCGGAGCAAATTCGGTGGAATTGGCGTCGGACATCTTGGCCACATTACGAGCAAATTCGATTACCGCAGTCTGCATACCGAGGCAAAGTCCGAGATAGGGTCTCTTGTTGGTGCGGGCAAAAGTGGCGGCGGCAATCTTGCCTTCTATGCCTCGATCGCCAAAACCTCCCGGTACGAGCACTCCGTCTGCATCCTGCAAATATTCCTTGGTGCCATTTTTCTCCACATCTTCAGAGAGCACCCATTTGATTTTTACTTCAGCACCAAGTTTGGCGCCGGCGTGTTTGAGCGACTCTACAACCGATATGTAGGCGTCGGATAGCATCACATATTTGCCGACGATGGCGACGTTTACCACTTTGCTCGGACGTTTGATACGCTCGACCAATTCTTTCCACTCGGTCAGATCGGGGGGGAGATTGGGCAGATGTAATTTTTCCAGGACGCGCTCAGCCAGGCCTTCTTGCTCCATGAAGAGTGGTACTTCGTAGAGATATTGCACGTCTTGGCACTGGATGACGCAGTTGAGATCGACGTCGGTGAAGAGCGAAAGTTTTTCGCGTATTGAAGCATTGATGTGTTTTTCGGTGCGGCAAACGAGGATGTCCGGCTGGATACCTCGACTTCTCAGGGTGTCGACGCTGTGCTGGGTCGGCTTGGTCTTGAGCTCGTTGGTGGTGCGCAGATTGGGGATCATCGTGCAGTGGATATAGCAGACATTGTCGCGACCGACATCTTTGCGGATCTGGCGGATCGCTTCCAGGAAGATCAGACTCTCGATGTCGCCGACCGTGCCGCCTACTTCGACGATGATCACATCGGCTTTAGACTGAGCGGCGCCTTTTTTGAGGAAATTTTTGATCTCGTTTGTGACGTGCGGGATCATCTGCACTGTGCCGCCAAGATAATCGCCCTTGCGCTCTTTTTCCAGGACGCTCTGATAGATGCGGCCGGCGGTGACGTTATTCATGCGACTGAGATCGACGTTGATGAAGCGCTCGTAATGGCCAAGATCGAGATCGGTCTCGGCTCCGTCTTCGGTGACGAATACTTCGCCGTGTTGATAGGGACTCATCGTGCCCGGGTCGACGTTCAGATATGGATCGAGCTTGACGATGCTGCAAGTGAGCTGGCGAGCGCGCAACAGCCGCCCCAGCGATGCCGCCACGATACCCTTGCCTAATGAAGACACCACCCCACCAGTGACAAACACAAATCGGGTGTTCATAGCGCCTCCTTCGTCGATTCCATTATTTGAGCGATTTTCAAAGCCATTATTCGAGCCATAGTGTCGGTTACCTTAAATTTATATCCACATTTTAGAGGAGGGGGAGCTTCACCGTCGTCTGGCGCTCCTCCTACTTCCATTATCTGGGACATTGATGCTATTCCCCTATCCGTGGGACTCTGAAGAAAGCGCCTTCTTTCAAGGGCGCACCTTCCATCAGATCTTCTCTCGAGACAGTCTGGACGACTTTGTCATCCCGCAAGACATTGACCACGGGTATCGGGTGCGACATGGGCTCAACGCCGGTCGTATCCACTTCAGACAGTTCGTCGAAGTAGCCGATGATTTTGTCCAGCTGTTCGGTAAATTGAGTGCACTCGTCTTCCGTCAGGCTGAGCCTGGCGAGTTTTGCAACGTGTTGTACGTCTTTGACGGTGATCATTAGCTTGGTTTGCTCTAACCTACATATCGATGAGATCCCGACAACCGAAACCTCATTCTGGTATTCTCGCAGAAAGACCAGCCGGTGTGAACACTTGATCCAAGAGATAGTTATCCTATTCATCACTCTCGTGCTAATTGTCGCCAGTTCTGAGCTCTTTACAAATGGAATAGAATGGCTGGGTCAGCGTCTCAACCTCTCTGAGGGGGTGGTCGGCTCGGTCCTGGCCGCCGTCGGGACGGCTTTGCCCGAAACCCTTATCCCTATTGTCGCTCTGGTCTTTTACGGTAATCAAAATGGGGCCGAAGTCGGCATCGGCGCCATCGCCGGCGCTCCCTTCATGCTCAGTACCCTGACGCTGGGCCTTTGCGGCCTAACCTGTCTGCTTTGCACGGCCAGTGGCCGTCGCCAGCCAGGCATTTCGCTTAAAAATGCAGTTATCAAGCGAGATTTGAAATTTTTCATCGTTGCCTACTGTCTGGCCCTGGCGGCGAGCTTTTTGCCGGCTGAACCTGGACTGCGCTACTGGCGCCAGATTGTCGCTGTGGTCCTGGTCCTCATCTATCCCTACTATTTATATGTTTCTTTCCGCCACGAAGGTGAGGTCGGCGTCGAGCCGGAGAAGCTCTATCTGGATCGGCTGCTTAATATCGGGTCGCACAGGCTGAGGTTGATCCTGCCGCAAATTGTCCTCGGTTTAATTGGTATCACTGGCGGTGCTTACATCTTTGTCCACTATATCCAAGATCTGGCTGCTCATATCGGCGTGCCACCTTTGTTGCTCTCATTGATCGTCACGCCTATTGCCACTGAAGCTCCCGAAAAAATCAACAGCATACTCTGGTTGCGGGCAAAGAAAGACACCCTGGCCGTCGGTAATGTTACCGGTGCCCTCGTTTTTCAAAGTTGCTTCCCGGTCGCTTTTGGTGTGGCGTTCACGGCCTGGAGTCTGGACGTCGGCACCTTCACCACCGCTGTCGTGGCGATCTTATCGGCGCTTTGCTATTACACATTGCTGAAAATGGACAAACTGAAACCTGTTCATTTGCTCTGCGGCATGGTCGCCTATATCACGACCATTTCGACGATTATAGGCCTGGGTCTTTTCAAAAGGACAATCTGGTAGTATGCGCGACACCTGGGTATGATGGAAGGACAAGTGCACCATGATCCTGGGAAAGAATGTCCGATGAAAAATCAAAAGAGCTATAAAAATCCTGTGGATAAGGCGCCGGCCTTCCAGCAGGGTAAAAAAACAAATGTTCCTAAGGCTGGTCCGTCGACCGCCGGGCAAAAGCCGACCGATCCCAAGCAGGTCTTGCTTGATAAACTGCAGGCTAAAACGGCCGCTCGCAAAGCCGAGAGCGACGCCGGCTAAACTCAGTGTGGATTTAGCGCTTCAAATCCCGCGATCACGTCAAAGAGTTCTTCATCGATTGTGCTCTGGCGCAAACGTTGAAATTTCCCATGCAATGTTTCGAGCAGGTCGGCAATATTTTTGTCGGCTCTCTCCATCGCCGAGAGGCGGCTTGTATTTTCGCTGGCCAGGGATAAAGCGCAGGCACGAAAGATGGATACAAATAGATATTCGCGAATCAAGGATTTGAGGGTGAGGTCGGTGTGACCAATCACTTCCGGCAGGCTTTTTGTCGGCCAGGTGAGGGCAAGGATTTCGCTGCGCCAGCGGTCGTTGAGCGGTAGCAATTTCTGGTTGGTCGGTACATAGACCTTGCCAGCCTCCGGACGATTATAAAAGAGATGTAGTTCATCAAGCCCAATTTTAGGCGTTTCAGGCGTTTTCGAAGCGTCGTCGTACAAAAGTATTTTGGCCACGAAGGCTGCTATCGTCTGGATGGATGTCGGCAATTCATAGACGGTCGTTGCTTTCAGGTTGTGGTTTTGCAGTTGCATCTGCACCCGCGCGCCGACAGCGACAATCTCAACTTTGCCGAGTAGCGGCTTCAGGTTTGCCGCCGCAAAATCAACGATTTCTTCGTTGAAACGCCCGACCAGCCCCTGCTCAGAGCCAAATACGAAGGCCCTGATTTTATACTTGTCGTTCTTTTGCACCGGAATCTGGTCGGTCCCAGTTTTCTTGCTGTCTGAAAAGCAGGCATGCAATCCGAGTTCGACCGTATGATAGTAGTCGGCCAGGGCTGTGGCGGCGCTTTCGTATTGTCCGACGTTCGATGCTGCCGCCGCTTTCATTGTCCTCACAACCGATTGGAGGTCGGCGGCGCTGTTCAATTTATGCTTCAGGCTGGCAATCGTCTCAGTCATTCTGTTTCTTCGCCGTGGTTTTTCCGTCTACCGGCGCCGATTTAGGCTTCTGAAATGCGTTCAGAGCCGTTTGGATGATTGCCATAGTCGCTTTTTTGTCGTCGTCTTTTAAGGGTGTATCGGAGACCAGGGCTGTCTCGAGAGCGGTGGGCAGTTTGGTCGCAGCGTCGTGCAATGCCTGTTCGGCTGCAGCCATCTGTGCCAGGGGTACGGTATCGAAAAGGCTTTCACTCAAAGCGAGAAGGACTATTATTTGCGCCTGCAGCGAGAGCGGCGAATATTCCGCCTGTTTCAGGCAGGCACGTATACGTTGCCCGTGGGCCAGAGTCTTGCTTGTATTGGCGTCAAGTCGAGCGCCGAAACGTGAGAAGAGTTCCAGCTCTTCGAATTGAGCGTAGGCCAGTTTTAAATCAGCTGCCACCGAGCGCAGGGTCTTCTTTTGCGCTTTGCCTCCCACTCTCGAGACCGACTTACCGACATCGACGGCCGGCAGTACGCCCAGTTCGAAGAGTGAAGGAGAGAGATAGATCTGCCCGTCGGTGATCGAGATCAAATTTGTTGGAATATAGGCGGCGATATCCTGGGCTTCTGTCTCGATAATCGGCAGCGCCGTCAGTGACCCTCCGCCGAGTCTGACGCTCAAATGTGTCGAGCGTTCGAGTAAGCGGGAATGCAGATAGAAAATATCTCCAGGGAAGGCTTCTCTTCCGGGGGGCCTTCTCAGGAGCAAGGACAGCTCCCGGTAGGCTCTGGCATGCTGGGTCAAATCATCGTAGACGATCAGCACATCTCGACCGGCTTCCATAAAGTATTCACCGATCGAGGTGGCCGCATATGGTGCAATGTAGGTGAGACCGGCCGGATCATTGCCTTCGGTGACGATTACGATCGTATACTGCATAGCTTTTTTCTCGCGCAGTATGGCAATATCTTTGGCTACAGCTGCCGCTCTTTGGCCGATAGCGCAGTAGATGCAGATCACGTTTTTATCATGCTGATTGAGTATGGTGTCGATGGCAATGGCAGTCTTGCCGGTTTGTCGGTCTCCGAGGATCAATTCGCGCTGACCTTTGCCAATCGGTATCAAGGCGTCAATCACTTTCAGGCCTGTCTGTAGGGGCACCGTTACTGGTGCGCGATTCATAATCGTCGTAGCTGGCCTCTCGATTGGTAGGCGGCTTTTACAGGCTGGCTGTGGTAGGCCATCCAGCGGCCGGCCAAGCGCGTCGATCACCCGCCCGATCAGCTCGTCTCCGACCGCCACATCGAGGACGCGTCCGGTGCGCTCGACTTTGTCTCCAGTGTCGATAAGCCAGTGTTGTCCAAGCAGCACCACGCCGATCTCGTCCTGGTCTACATTAAAGGCAATGCCATAATTTTCTCCGGGAAAACGCAATAGTTCTTCGAAGCCGGCACCAGGTAGGCCGGCCACTTTGGCGATGCCGGTAGAGACGCC
Source organism: Cyanobacteria bacterium REEB67 (assembly GCA_018971775.1). Lineage (GTDB taxonomy): Bacteria > Cyanobacteriota > Vampirovibrionia > Obscuribacterales > Obscuribacteraceae > REEB67. Next base: position 20,832 of record JAGXAB010000054.1, read on the forward strand.
AGTTACCGTCCCGCTTTCGCTAATGCGCAATTGTGGCCGGAAGTGATCTAGCTGCGCGTCTATCCTGGCGAAGACGGCATTGATTGAATTTTCGACGACCTTGCCTGGTTCAGTTTGCGTCATGTCTTGACTTCATTTTTGTGTCTCTTTGTCGTCGTCATGGCTGGAAGGTTTTTTTATGGTATTTTCCAGCGAATCTGTAGCAGTCTTCTCCAGAGAATCTTCAAGTGCTGTTAGATAGCCGTTTATGCTCCATTCCAGTGATTGTCCGTTGACTGTGAGCTTGATACCGCTGACCAGCTCCGGTGCAGTGGTAAAACTGAGCGGGAGATTAGTTTTAAAGGTTGTCTCTATAGTCTTTTGCAGATCTGCCTGCTGCTTCTGCGGCAGGTCAAAGGCACTCTGGACTAAAATTTCGCCTGCTGAAGCCTTTTGCATTGCCATGGTCAGATCGTTCTTCGGGCCGTCCGCCAGCGCCAGCAAGCGTCTGCTGAAGACATCGATCGCCTCGGCTTCGAGGTTGCTTGTCGTCAGCTCTGTTAGCAACTTTCGCGTGATCGCGAAGACTTGCTGCTGGGTTTTAAGTGCCACCGCTTGGCAAAAATCTCTTTGCTCTTTAGCCAGATCCGTCGCCAGTTTTGTCTGCTCTTTCTTCGCCTCCAGTTTTGCTTCTTGCTCGGCCAGGGCTGCCAGTCTCTGGCCTTCCGACTTCGCGGCTTCTGTGGCCTTCTGCAAAAGCGCATCTTTCTGGGCCTCGAATGTTTTGGTCTTTTCGTCAAATTCGGTTTGCGTTTTTTTTGCCTGCTCCTGAGATGAGGCTGCGTTTTTCAGATCATCTGCCACAAGTTTCTCGCGACTATCTATAGCCTTTAGAATCGGCTTATAGAGAAATGCTTTCATCAGCCAGACAAGAATCAGGAAGTTGATAATCTGAGCTGCGACGGTAAACCAATCAATCAGCATGGATTATTTTCCTGCCGTTTGGGCAATGACATGATTCCAAAATGGATTGGCAAAAATGAGGATCATCGACACGACAAAGCAATAAATGGCGGTCGATTCGATCATGGCCAGACCGACAAAGAGAGTGCGTGTGATTGTTGCCGAGGCGTCTGGCTGTTGTGCTAGAGCCGTCAGAGCAGTGGCCACCGCACGTCCTTCGCTCAGTGCTGGTCCCATGCAGCCAAAGCTTGTCGTCACTCCGGCTGTGACGATTGAGACCATGGCTATAAGAGTAATGCTATCCATGATTTATACCTTCAGGTCAGTTTTGTTTTTTGTTTTGCTTGTACGGACTGCGGCGGCAATGTAGACCGCCGCTAAAATGCTGAAAATGTAGGCCTGTACCATTCCGGTCAATAAGCCCAGCACAGTCATGAAAACTGGAAATACCAGTGGGGCTATTGTGAGCAGGATGGCGATAATCATCGCCCCACTCATCATATTGCCAAATAGTCTGATTGCCAGCGCCAGTGTGCGCGATAGCTCGCTGATGATATTGAAAGGCAGCATGATCATCGAGGGCTTCGTGTAGGATTTTAGATAGCCCGCCAGTCCCTGTTCTTCAATCCCGAAGAGCGGCACTGCTACAAAGACGCAAAGTGCTAGTGCTACAGTCGTGGAGAGTGATCCTGTGGGCGGTTCGTAGCCGGGAATAATTGTGCAAATAGTCGCCATGGCTACAAAAAGGAATAGCGTGCCGATGAAACTCAGATATTTTGCGGGCGGCCTCAGCCCTACTTCTGTGATTTGTTCGTTAATAGCAGTGACAATTATTTCCAGAGCGTTTTGCCATGGAGCATGGAGTAGATTGCTGCTCAGCTTTCGGGTAATCAGTTTTGCCCCAACAGCCATTAGAAGCATCAGCGCCCAGGTATACATTATGGTGGCGTTCAGGTGGAAGGGGCCATGGTGCCAGAATATAAGCTGATCCGGGCTGAGTCGCATTTTTACTTACCCTCGACCGATTGCTGATTTTATGTTTGCACTTCGTGGATTGAACCAGGTAATCAGCATCTGGGCTGCGATGAAGCCCAGGAGGCAAGTGAGTAGATTTTGATTGTGATGGTCCGTTTTCGCGGCCAGGTAAAATCCGGCCAAGACAATCACTGTCCTCAGCAGAAGACTGAGTAAAAACCAGATGAATGGCTGCTTTGAGAAGAGGCCGCGCTGGATGGTCCACTTCAATCCACCGAAGAAAATCAATCCGAGCAGAAGGCCGCTGCTAAGCGCCGTAATCAGTGTGAACGTTTCAATCATGATTATTTTCATCTTCTTCTTTTACCGCCTCATCTTTCTTTTCCTGCATCGACTTACCTTCTGCAGCCACCCAATGCCAGGCGTTCAAGCAACCGATGGCAAGCCCGACCGAGAGCAGCATCAGAGTCCATGAGTGCAGGCCGGGGTGCTGACCATCCAGCCATATGCCGCAAGCCGTACCGAGTAGCGTCGGCACGACCACCGACCAGCCGATCAAGCCGCTCATTCCCAGGCCGAACCAGACTCCTTGAGTATTTTCTTGCGCGGCGATTTTGCGGCGCGCCGCGGCGTCTACTTTTTTGTTCAGATCATTCATCGTGATACCTTGCCATCCGGCTCAGGAAATTGCTCTCCAGGTTTTGCATCACGGCGCGTGCCTGCTTCTCTTCTTCGCTCAGGTTTAGGTAGACTTTTTCGATCGCTTCATGCAGTTGGGCAAGATCTTTGCCGACAATGGCGTTGCGCACCGAGACATTGACATTCAGTCCGGTTTTGACCAGCGCTCCCTGGTCTACGGCCATATAGATATGGCTTTTACCTGACTGCTGATAGGAGAAAATCCCGGGTGCTAACGCCGCGGCGCAGTCCAAACGGTGCGGTAGTATACCTAAGGAGCCTTCCGTGGTTTCGGCGACGATGCTCACGACATTCTCGATTTCAGCGAATATCCCTGTCGGCGTGATTATCTTGAGAGTGAGAAGTGTTTTTGTCTGGACGTCATTTTCTTCAGTTTTTGTTTGCATGTTTCGGCTCTTTCTTTGCTTCGTCGATGCTGCCAATCATGAACAGGGCGCTTTCCGGATAGTCGGCAAATTCATCGTTCAAAATCCTCTGGCAGCCATCGAGTGAATCTTTGAGACTGACCAGTTTCCCCTTGATGCCGGTAAATTGCTCGGTTGTAAAAAAGGGTTGGGTGAGAAATCTCTCCAGTCGACGCGCTCGGGCGACCGTTTTGCGGTCCTCTGGTGACAGCTGTTCGATGCCGAGCATGGCAATAATGTCTTTCAGTTCTTCGTATTTTGCCAGAGTGCCGCGTATGCTCTGGGCCAGTTCATAATGTTGTTGACCAATGATTACTCTGGTGGCCATCTTCGACCCGGATTGCAATAGGTCGATAGCGGGGAAGAGTCCTTCGCTCGCTCTTTTGCGACTGAGGACCAGTGAAGCGGATAGATGCGAAAATGTATGTACGGCCGCCGGATCAGTCAGATCGTCCGCTGGCACATAGACGGCCTGGATCGAAGTAATGGCACCGGCTGCGGTATTGGCGATGCGTTCTTCCAGGGCTGATAGTTCTGTGCTCATCGTCGGTTGATAACCAAGGCGCGACGGCATCTGGCCCATCAATCCCGATACCTCCATGCCGGCTTGAATGAAGCGGAAGATATTGTCGACAAGCAAAAGAACGTCGTGGTGCTCATCGTCGCGAAAGTATTCGGCCATGGTCAGGGCCGCGTGTCCAATGCGGAAGCGGCTGCCCGGCGGCTCATTCATCTGGGCGAAGAGCATGACCATACGGTTCAACACTTTTGCTTCTTTCATCTGCTCATAGAGTTCTTCCCCTTCTCTACAGCGCTCACCGATACCGCAAAAAATACTGACGCCCTGTTCATGACCGATCATGTTGTGGATCATTTCTGTCAACAAAACTGTTTTACCGACGCCGGCCCCGCCAAAGAGACCGGCTTTGCCGCCTCGTTCGAGCGGCACGAGGACATCGATTACCTTAATGCCGGTTTCGAATATTTGCGATTTTGTTGTCCGTTCGACTAGAGCCGGAGGTGCATTGTGCACCGAGCGCCAGGTCACGTCTTTTACCGGTCCGCCCTGATCGATGGCGTTGCCGAATACGTCGAACATTCGCGAAAGAGTGCCCTGGCCGACCGGCGCTTTGAGCGGTCCGCCGCTATCCTCCACTGCCATACCACGAGCCAGTCCCTGAGTGCCGGTAAGAGCGATGCAGCGGACATGCCTGTCATCGCTCTGGGTCATCACCTCTATGCTTATTTCGTTTTTCTGGCCGGTGCGAAGAATATTGTAGATTTTTGGCAGGTCTTTCTCGAAGAAGACATCCACAACGCTGCCGCGAACGGCCGTGACCGCACCGATATTTTTGTGCTCAGGAGTTGTAGCTGTTGGCGCAGACTCTAACGAAGGCAATTTTTTAATTTCATTTCCTGCCTCCCCATTTCCAGTTGCGGATCTCTGGCATGTCTTCGCCATGCATATCTATATAAGTTTTGTGCTCGATCAGCTTGTCTTGCATTAGCTGCTTCAAATAAGAGCCTTTTGTGCCGAGGTCGGGCAGGCGGTCGATCACGTCCTGGACGAGGTGGAAGCGGTCCAGGTCGTTTTGCACACGCATATCGAAGGCTGTAGTGATCGTGCCTTCCTCTTTGTAGCCGCGCACATGCATGTTGCGATTGGTGCGTCTGTAAGTCAGTCGATGCACGAGAGTGGGATAACCATGGAAGGCGAAGACTATGTGTTTGTCTTTTGTAAATAATGAGTCGTAATCGACTTCACTCAGTCCATGCGGATGTTCGCTGGCCGATTGCAGGCGCATCAAGTCGACGACGTTGATCACCCTTATTTTGAGCTCTGGTAAATGCTCTCGCAAAATCGAGACAGCGGCCAGTACTTCCAGAGTCGGCGTGTCGCCGCAACAGGCCATGACTATATCGGGCTCGGCTTCTTGATCGTTGCTCGCCCATTGCCAGATGCCTATCCCTTCGGTGCAGTGCTTGCTCGCCGCATCGATGCTGAGCCATTGGGGTAGAGCATGTTTGCCGGCGATGACCACATTGACGTAGTGCTTGCTGCGCAGGCAGTGGTCAAAAACGGAGAGCAAACAGTTCGCATCCGGAGGCAAATAGCACCTGACGATGTCCGCTTTTTTGTTGATGACATGATCGAGGAAGCCCGGGTCCTGGTGCGTGAAGCCGTTGTGATCCTGCTGCCAGACATGCGAGGCGAGCAAATAGTTGAGCGAGGCGATATCGCGCCGCCAGGGCAATTCTTTTGTTACTTTCAGCCATTTTGCATGCTGGCTGAACATCGAATCGACGATGCGGATGAAGGCTTCATAACTGTTGAAAAGACCATGACGACCGGTGAGAAGATAGCCCTCCAGCCAGCCCTGGCATTGATGTTCGCTCAGCATGGCATCGAGGACGCGGCCGGACGTGGCCAGGCAATCGTCGCCTTCGGCTATTCTCGCTTCCCATTGCCGGCTCGTCACCTCGAAAACATCGCCGAGTAGATTGGAGAGAGTCTCATCTGGTCCGAAGATGCGAAAGTTTGATTGCTGTTCGTTCAGACTGACGACATCGCGCAGGAAGGTGCCTAAAACACGGGTATCCTGAGCATCCACGGCACCGGGTGCGGTGACCTGCACGGCGTGTTCGTGAAAGTCGGGCAGGCGTAGATCATGCAGTAGTTGGCCGCCATTTGTGTGCGGATTGGCTCCCATCCGCATCTCTCCTGTGGGCGCGAGTTCGGCTAAAGCTTCGACGAGGCGGCCATTTTCATCGAAGAGTTCCTCCGGTCGATAGCTTTTCAGCCAGTCTTCGAGTATCTGAACGTGCTGGGGATGTTCGGCGTCTACGATCACCGGCACCTGATGCGATCTGAAGCTGCCTTCGATCGTCAGGCCGTCGACGACTTTTGGACCGGTCCAACCCTTGGGAGATCTGAGCACGATCATCGGCCAATGTGGTCTGCTTCTGGCGCCGCCTGTGCGTGCTTTGGCCTGTAGCTCACGGATCGATTCGATCGCTTTGTCGAGAGCGGTGGCCATCAGCTCATGCATCACTTCCGGATCGCTTCCTTCGACAAAGATTGGCGTCCAGCCGTTGCCTGTGAAAAAATCTTCCAGTTCATCGGGCTCGATACGGTCCATGATCGTCGGATTGCTGATCTTGAAACCATTGAGATGCAAGATGGGCAGTACGGCGCCATCACTGACCGGATTGAGAAATTTGTTCGATTGCCAGGCTGTAGCAAGGGGGCCGGTTTCTGCTTCGCCATCGCCGACGATGCAGGCCACAATCAGGTCCGGATTATCGAACGCCGCTCCGAAAGCGTGACTGAGCGAATAGCCTAGTTCTCCGCCTTCATGGATGGAGCCTGGGGTGGTTGGGGCGACATGGCTGGAGATGCCACCAGGGAAGGAAAATTGCTTGAAAAGCTTCTTCAGGCCCGGCTCGTCCTGGCTTATTTGCGGGTAGATCTCGCTGTAGCTGCCTTCCAGATACGTATTTGCTACCAGGGCCGGTCCGCCGTGACCAGGACCGGCGATATAAAACATGTCTAGATTGTATTTTTTGATCACCCGGTTCAAATGCACGTAGATGAAATTCTGTCCGGGAGAAGTGCCCCAGTGCCCGACAACCAGTGGCTTGACGTGCTCGAGAGTAAGCTTTTCTTTGAGAAGTGGATTGTCGTAGAGATAAATCTGGCCGACGGCGAGATAATTGGCCGCTCGCCAGTATGCATCCATCAGGCGACGCAGGGCGGGATCGAGGGTTCTGTGCGCGAGCGCTTGCATCGTGGAGGCCCGTTTGAAATCAATTTTATTGTCCATGTTTTACCGCTTGCGTATTTTAATCGCCGCTCAGGGCGATTTGTATGACCAGGATCTGAAAGGGCTCCTTGCCTGTATTACGCAGGCCGAAGGTCCGGCCGCGATGGTCTGTATAAATTGACCCTTCCTGAATGACAATTTCACTTTCATCTTCGGTGAAGAGAGTTGCCTGTCCACGCTTTGGGATGAGCATCACCGATCTGTCTTTGTGATGGCGGACGGGAGTTTCCTGACCGGGCAACATGTTGAGCATGTAAGACTTGAAACCTTCACCGCAAGCTACATCCTGGAAAACAGCTTGGATGGGACTGAATTGCTCTAGCGTCGACAATTTGCACTCGTTAATCAGCATCAATTTCTCGATTGGCCAGAGGCCGCCATTACTACTACCTTGGCGTAATAGACTGGCCGTTATCGGGAAAGATCCATTTATTTTGTATCGACTCGATTTTTTTGCTGGATTTGCTTCGGTAATAGTCGTTATTGCTCATCCTGATTGACTAAAGATGCGCTTCTCAGTCGATCATTAAGTTTAGTTTTGAGAGCCTTGTCATAGTTACCATCAGGAAAGTCAGGTTGTTTGGTGGAGCTCGGTCTGTTTTCGCCCGCTCAGCATTAATATCGCTATGCAATTGTGTATTATGCGCGTAGTGATTTACTCATATAGTTGACGAAAATGCACCGTATCTGGTGCGTTTTGAGAGCAACTTATTTTGCGTTACGAATATAATGTCGCCGTGAACCCTTACCTTTATTCATTATTGTCCTTCGCGCTCACTAACTTTCGGAAAATGACTTGATTTTTTTTGACACCATGGGCGTATGATGTGAAGTGAACACATAAACCTGTTTGGCTTTTTTGCCCCAGGGCATTGAGGTCTTCCTTGAGTCATTCATGGTGAGGCCAGCATATGAAAAATCAAAAGAGTTATCAACCTCTCGCTCCGCAGGGTCAGTCTGCGAAAAAAGGCAAAAAAAGTCGTAGCGTTCGCAGCGATCAGGCCGTTCAAAACGAGCAGCTGGAGACCAAACAGGCTCAGTTACAGAGACCTGCATCGATCGAAGCCGTGCATCGATTCGGCAAAACTTCCGGCAGCACGTAACGCTTTTTGCCGCATCCAAAAACATAATTATACTCGTCTGATTATTGATTGTAATCGGCCTGGTTCGCGGCGCGATCTAGTCTCGCCGTAGCTCTGCATCATCTAAATAGCGCATTTTGCAATCAATCAGCGCGATCAATTAAAAGGAATAAGACCATGGGAAAATCAGTAGGCATCGATCTTGGTACGACAAATTCTGTTGTGGCCGTTATTGAAGGTGGACAACCGACCGTCATAGTCAATAGCGACGGCAATCGTACAACACCTTCGGTAGTGGCAATTACGAAAACCGGAGAGCGTGTTGTTGGTCAATTAGCTAGAAGGCAGGCCGTACTCAATCCAACAAACACGATTTCTTCTATAAAAAGATTCATCGGTCGTAGATTCGACGAAGTCGAATCCGAGCGCAAAATGGTGCCTTACACTGTGAAGGCGAGTGAAGACGGAGGCTGTAAGGTTTTAATCGACAAGAAAGAATACTCTCCCGAAGAAATTTCGGCAATGGTCCTGCGCAAACTAAAAGAAGATGCCGAAAAATATCTCGGTGAAAAAGTAACCAGCGCCGTCATTACCGTTCCTGCTTATTTCAACGACTCGCAACGCCAATCGACGAAAAATGCCGGCGCTATCGCTGGACTCGATGTGCTGCGGATAATTAACGAGCCGACGGCCGCCGCACTTGCTTATGGTATCGATAAAAAGACCGACGAAATGGTCATGGTTTTCGACCTCGGCGGCGGTACTTTTGACGTTTCGATTCTGGAAGTCGGCGATGGCGTTTTTCAGGTCAAGGCCACCTCGGGCGACACTCATCTCGGTGGCGATGACTTTGATCACGCTGTGGTCAACTATGTAGCCGACCAATTTGAGAAGCAAGAAGGCGTCGACCTGCGTAAAGATCCTCAGGCTTTGCAGCGTTTGTCCGAGGCTTGCGAAAAGGCAAAAATCGAGCTTTCCTCTTTGACTGAGGCGGTCATCGCTTTGCCCTTTGTCACTGCGACCGCTTCCGGTCCGAAGCATCTTGAAATGAAATTGTCTCGCGCCAAGTTTAACGAGCTTACACATGCTCTGGTCGAGAAGTGTCGCAAGCCAGTCGAGCAGGCTCTGGCCGACGCCGGGCTCAGTCCCGGACAGATTGATGAGGTAGTACTCGTCGGCGGTTCGACGAGAATATTGGCTGTGCAGGCGCTGGTCAAAAGTCTGACTGGTGGTCAAGAACCCAATCAAAGCGTTAATCCGGACGAAGTGGTGGCAATCGGTGCTGCTATCCAGGCCGGTGTTATAGGCGGCGAAGTTTCAGATGTGGTGCTTCTCGACGTCACTCCTCTGTCGCTTGGTATCGAAACCATGGGTGGTGTCTTCACCAAGCTGGTCGAACGCAATACGACTATCCCGACGCACAAATCAAATCTCTTTTCTACCGCCGAAGATAATCAGCCCGGGGTTGATATTTATGTCTTTCAGGGCGAACGTCCCATGGCCAGAGATAACAAATCGCTCGGCAATTTCAAGCTCGACGGCATCAAGCCTGGACCACGTGGCAGTGCTGCTATCGAAGTCTCCTTCGATATCGACTCGAACGGCATCGTAAACGTTGCTGCCAAGGATCAAACAACCGGCAAAGAACAAAAAATAACGATCACGGCCAGCACCAATCTGACCAAAGAAGACGTCGAGCGCTTGCTCAAGGAAGCTACCGTCAATGCCGAGGCCGATCGCAAAGCAAAAGAAGGCGCGGAAATTGATAACGAAGCCAATCAGGTCTGTTATTTGATCGAGCACCAGCTGAGTGAAGGTGGCCCTAAAGTAAAAGAGACCAATCGCTTACGCGCACAGATGCAGATCAGCGAATTGCGTCAGAAGCTCGAGCGTCATGAAAACAGAGATGAGATCAAAAAGCGTACCGTCGAGCTGCGGGGCTTGCTTCACATGATTCAAGAAGACATCTCCGCCGCTGACACTCAGCCTGCGCCACAGGCAAGTGGTGGTTCGCATCAAAGCAATCATGCCGACAAGCATCCCCGCCACGAAGACGAAGATATTGTCGATGCCGAAGTAACAAGCGCCGTTTAGCCAAAACTTATAGAAGGATGAAAAATGACCAATAATAGCTCAGCCATTGCCGTATTTTCGACCCATGTGCAGGCCGAAGAGGCAATCAAAGAATTGCAAAAATCGGGTTTCGATATGACCAAACTCAGTATCGTCGCCAAAAATTTTCAGACCGAAGAGCATGTCGTTGGCTACTACAATCTCGGTGATCGCGCCGCTAGCTGGGGCCGTTTCGGCGCCTTCTGGGGATGGATATGGGGCCTTTTGTTCGGCTCCGCATTCCTTTTTATTCCCGGTATCGGACCTGTGATGATCGGTGGACCGATCGTCAGCTGGTTGATTGCTGCTCTCGAGACTTCGGTGGTAGCCGGTGGCGTATCGGCTCTCGGTGGGGCGTTGATGACGCTCGGCATACCGAACGATAGCGTGCTGGCTTATGAAACTGCGGTTAAGAACGACAAGTTTTTAGTCGTTGCCCATGGCACCCGTGAGCAAGTAGAAAAGGCCCGGTCGATACTGGCCATTAATAACGGCGCTGAAGTTTCAGTGCACGATCAACTGGTGGCCGCCGGTGCCATTACCTAAATTTGTCGAAGGATAGAAGCCTGGAAATCAAAGCGGATCAAAGTATTCTCAGTCTATGGAAGGTCTCTTCTGCCAGCCGATTCAAATCTCGTTCAAAAGTTTCTGCAGACTTTCTTTGTAAGCATTGATCAAAGCAGCTACGCCCTTTTCCTTGGATTCGTTATAGAGGGTGACAAAATCCGCCACCGCTATTGGTGCGCCAATATTGACGGTCGAAGTTTGCCAGCCTTTGGGCGAAATCTTGTCGAACAACTCGGTTTCGATAAAGTCTAAAACGCGACAGGCTTGTATTTCCGAGCGCGGATGGGCGAGCATACGCTCCATAATGATCAGCCGCTCGATGCGCTCGAAGTCGCTTTGCAGACATGGGCTGGCATAGCCTGCGCAATGGAAAGCCTCCGGGTGCATGGCGATCGATTTTATCGTTTGATTCCCGCCTACCTTATTGCGGGTGGCATATAGTCTGTCGGTGGTATTTGCCGCCATGGCGTGTGGCTCGGCAAAGCCCATTGCTTTGTCCACATTGTCCAGCATGGTGTTGGCAATCAGATCGGTGGCCTTGATCGCATCACCTGGCATTTCGGGCAGATCATAGGCCCAGCAAAGCCTCTTCAGATAGGCGTCTACCGTCGCCTGCAGCCTGGTTAAAATATCGAAGCGGGCAGCGTCCGATTTTTGTGGCGGCACCAAGTTGAGGTGATTGTCTATTTTATCCAGTGCCGGTGTGATCGCTGCGATAAGGTCGCTTTCCAGTTTCACCCTTATGGCCGCTGGAATGATTACGACAGGTTCGTTTGTATGGGCCATTTTTTCGAGTTTTGGGGACTTGACTGCCTTCGTCCTCTGGCCGGCTTCGAGTCTTTCCTTTTCGATGTCGAGCAAGATGTGAAAAATCGTCGATTGCAAATGATGGATCTTTTCTTCATCCGCGGTGATTTCCGCCTCGGGGAAAACGACCAGTTTGCGCTCGCCCTCGCGCAGGATTTTTTCCGTCATCGCTACTGAATGAAAGTCAGCCTTGCCGCGAGCCACCGAATAACAGCCGATTTTCTGAAAGAGCCAGCCGCGCCAGCCGTTGTCCCAATCGAAACATTCGCGGGCGGCGATGCAATAAAAGTTTTCGTGGAAATGTCTGGCTAGCGCGACGACCACGAACGGGTCCTGTCTGTCGGGATGGTTGAGCATGATCGCGGCGCGACGATTTTTGCGCAGCCCGCGCATCGCTTCGGCACCGGCCCTGATGTTGATTGATAACTGCTCGCGCCGCTTAAGCCAGGCCGGCAATATGGCTTTGGCGACCGCAATCACCAGCTTGTTCGGCTGGGGCTCTTTGAATTTTAAGGGTAGCGGATGACCTGGCAAAGACTCTGGCAAAAAATCGACTCGGGTTTGATCCAGCACGGAGATGAGAACCCGGCAATTATACTAGATTTCCCGATTCGTGAATTTTGCGCCGGAGGCGGTTCTTGCCGTCAGTGGTTGAGCAGGCTTTCGAGGGTGGTCTTCAGATCATTTTGTGAGCAGGATTTGTGGAGAAAGGCGTCCATACCGGCGTCCAGGCAATGACGCTGGATCTCGGCGTCGCTTTCGCTGGTCAGGGCGATAATCGGTGTGCGTTTGCCGGACTTGGCCTCGGCTTCTCTGATTTTTTTCGCGCATTCCAATCCGCTCATGCGCGGCATTCTCAAATCCATAAAAATGGCGTCGTAGTTCTCAGTCGCCAGCATCTGCAAAGCGGCCTCGCCGTTCGGCGCTTCCTTTATTTCGTAACCAAAAGCTTTGACAGCACAGGCCGTGGCAAATCGCACCAGAGCGGTGTCGTCGACTACGAGGATTAGCGGTTGCTCGGACATGGTGTCTACTCTGAAGGAGGTTCTCGGGTGACGAGGTTTGATGTTTATCGTTTGTCACCACATTCAGTCAATCAGAAGGCCGGTGAATAGTGCGTGAATGCAAGGTGAACTAAGCGTGAGTTTTTTGTTAAATTGGAGTCGCTGTGTGAAAAATGGAAAGAGAGCTTTTAACTCTCTTTCGGTGGATTGAAGCTGTATCCACGATTTCGGGCCGATTGTATGAGAACACCGTCGCTGTCGTCAATTTTTTTGCGCAGGTTTTTTATATGCGTGCGCAGAGTGGTGGCGTCTGCTTCGCTGCTGGACGGCCAGAGTTTCATGATAATCATTTCTGGTGGGAAAAACTTTGACGGCTGGCGCATCAGCAACTCCATAATGGCAAACTCTTTGGGCGCCAATGCGATCGCTTCCTCGCCGATGCGTAACTGCAACAGATTTGCATCGAGGCTGTATTGGCCGACCGTAACGGTTTCCGGAGCTATCGCTTGCGGCCGCCGCAGCAGTGCCCTGACGCGCGCTAACAATTCTTGAGTATCGAATGGTTTGGAGATGTAATCGTCTGCGCCTCCGTCTAATGCTTCTACCATGTCAGACTTGGCGCTTCTCGCCGTCAGCATCAATACCGGCACCGTAAATCCATTGCTGCGACATTTACGACAAAATTCCAGGCCACTACCATCCGGCAAATTCCAGTCGAGTACAAGCAGATCGTATTGATTGAGTTCTATTGCCGCAGATGCAGCGCCCAAAGTTTCGACTACGTCGACGAAATGACGATCGATTTCGAGGCAGCGACGGATGATAAATTTGAGGCTCGGGTCGTCTTCAACCAGGAGTAGTTTTGTCAAAGTGTCGATTTGTCCTTTGTTTTCGGCAGGATAAACCAGAAGTTTGCTCCGCCCTGAGCTACATTTGTGAAACCGATTTTTCCCTGATGATGTTCGATGATTGCCTTGCTGATTGAAAGACCCAGGCCGGAACCGATCTGTCTGTTTTGATCTGCTTGGAAAAAACGGTCGAATAATTTGACTGCGGCTGCCGGTTTTATTCCTGGCCCCTGGTCAATTATTTCAAATTTGATTGTCTCTTTCTGCCGAGTAAATGATGCCTTTACCTTGCTTCCCTCTGGCGAAAATTTGATCGCATTGGAGAGTAAATTTACCAGAACCTGCTGAATTCTGTCTTCATCACAGTCGAAATGGGCCCGTGAATGAATCTCTAAATTGATTGAGATGTCTTTTGCATCAGCCAGGAGTTGCAGTGATGAGCAGGCCCTGGTCAGCAGGTCTTTTGCCGAAACGCTTCTATATTGCATCTTGAGCATGCCGGAGTCGATCCTGCTTAGATCGAGCATGTCATTTATCAGTTTCGTCAGGCGGTCGCATTCTTGTTTGGAGACCGTAACAATCGGCGGCAAGTCTGCGGGCAGATCTTCAATGCTCATTTCGATCAGGCCGAGAGCGGCCCGGATCGAGGCAAGAGGAGTCCGCAGCTCATGCGAAACGGTCGCATAGAGCTCGCTCATTTGTTGCAGGCGCAGGCGCTCTGCCGTCACATCATTATTGATTTCCAAAATCGCAATGGGCCTGCCGCCCTCATCTCTTTTTAGCGCCCAACTGCTGGCGGCGATGACTTTTTTACCCTCTTTAGTAAAGTGGACTAAATCGCCTTGCCAGCGATTTTCTTTCAAGACGATGTTTTGAATCTCAGAAAGTGGCATGGGAAATTTCGTCTTGAGCAATTCGTGTGAGCTGCGTCCAAGGGCCTCCGTTTTGCTGAATCCATACATCAACTGGCCGCCGTTGTTCCAAAACTGGATCTTTCCATCTAGATCTCGTACTAAAATTGTATCGTAGGTCAGCTCGAGCAGTTCGCTATTTTCGAATGCTTCGATGGCATTTTTTTGATCTTGAATATCGGTGTTGATACCGACCCAGCGAATCAATTTCCCGCTCTCGTCAAAGATCGGATTGATACGCGTCAAAAATGTCCGGTAGAAGCCGTTTTTGCCTTTGAGCGGAAATTCCATTTCAAAAGCAGTCGCCGTCGCCAGGCTGTGTTTCCAGCGCTCGAGCACTTCCTGCAGATAGATCGGGTCGTGCAGTTTCTCCCAGCCCCAACCTTCCATTTCTTCAAAGGTGGTGCCGGTGTATTCGTACCAGCCTCGGTTGTAAAAATCGATACGGCCATCCGGCTGAGCTGTCCAGCCGAGCTGGGGCATCAGGTCGAAGAGTGACTGCAGGAGCTGTTTTTCCAGCGCCGCTCTTGCGGTAATCAATTGTGTGTTCAGTTCTTCTGCTTGTTTTACCCGACCTCGCATCTGAGCCTCGAGCTCGAGCTGTCGTTCTTCAGCTTGTCTTCGCTCTGTCAGATCGTGGGTAATTTTGGCAAAACCGATCAGCTCACCGTTATCGTACAGGGCGGTGATTGATACATCGGCCCAGAATATTTCACCGCCTTTGCGAAGTCTCCAGCCCTCTTCATGATAGGTCTTATTTTTCCGCGCCTGATCGAGTGCTTTAGCCGGCTGGTCTGTCGCCTGGGCTTCCTGCGGATAAAAAATGGAAAAATTCTTGCCGATGATTTCTTCGGGCTTATAACCTTTGATCCATTCGGCACCGTCGTTCCAGGTCATTACTACGCCGTTTTCATCCATGACAAAAATTGCGTAGCCTTTGACGCTTTTTACAAGCAAGCCAAAAATCTTTTCGCTTGCGGCGTATTGTTCGATGTGAGATAGGCCCTTGCTTCCAGCTCGGGGCTTTTCTTTCGCGTCAGGCTTTTTCACTACTGTTACTATTGCTGGTTTTGTCTATTTGGCCTTCGCTTGTCGAAATAACTTCTATATTGGTGACATCGACTGTTTGCGTTGATTTAGCTTCCGCTGTCGGCACGGGAACAGGCACTGTCCCGATACCGCTCAAAGGCACTGTGGCCGTCGGAGGATTGGTCGTCTCCGGTGAAGTGGCATGCGGTCTTTCGCCGCTGGCGGGATACAAAAAGTCGAGTATTTCCTTAATCGATGCTGCTACCGGAATGGCAATGAGCATACCGAGGGCGCCGGCCATGACCTCACCGCAAAGTACGGCGAAAATGATGGCCAGTGGATGCAGCTGTACGGCATGGCCGATGAAACGCGGTACGACAACATAATCTTCGACAAGGCGAGCGAGCCAGTAGCTCAAAATGATCCAGATGGCAATCTGCACACCATGCTGAGCGACACCGACGATGGTGGCAATGCTGATCGCGAAGAATGGACCGAGGACAGGGATAATTTCCAGGAAACCACTCAAGATAGCGATCAGCAGGGCGTATTTGAGGTGGAAGACAAAATGCAGGAAGCCGTAGGCCACGCAGGACATCAAAATGATCAAAAATATTTGACCGCGTACGTACTTGCTCAACATCACATTCATCCGCGAGGAGAGGCGGATGACATTTTCATGTTGATTCTTCGGTACAAAGCGCAGCATAAATAGGCCGACACTGCGCGAGTCGACGACGAGATAAATCGAGGAGACTATGCAGACCAGCACGGCGAGCAGACTTTTAGAGAGCAGTCCGCCGACATGGACGATTTCTCCCGGTGAACCAAGCGAACTCTCCAGGCTGGCAATAAGATCGCTTGCCGTGTGTTCGACGTCCAGGTTCCAGTGGAAGGCATCGGAAACTTGCTGGACGAGTGAAATGACTATCTCGTTGCGCTGGGCGACCAGTGCCGTGAACTGCTCAGCCACCGCCCCGCCGAACCATGAGCTGGTACCGACGATCAGGCCGGCAATCAAAATATAGATGATTGCCACCGCCAGACCCGGCTTCAGTCTAAACCTGGTCGATACCTGGTTGACCAGGGGCAGGAGCAGGTAAGCAAATATGCCGCCGACGATGAAGGGCGGGAAGACTTCTCTAATCAGATAGAGAAACCAGAGGACTAAAAGTACAGTGAGCAACCTGAACATTGTGCGGTCTTACCTATTTCTAGTTTTAGGTTTGGATCTCGAGATGCCCCGGGGCGAACGCCGAGGGCACACCAGTTGTCTCGGAATTTCTAGCCTATGGCGACCGGCTTTTTATACAGGCCGCTGAAGTCATTTACTTTTGCGCCGACGAGTTTGCTGATTAGCCATGACGGACGGAAGCGCTCGTTTGGTGTTTTGGCATTTTCATAGAGGTATGAATTTAGTTCGGCGAGCACCCAGTCCAGCCCTTTCTCGTCGGCGATAGTCATCAGGCCCCGCTTGAAACCGCAGCCGTTTTGCATTGCTACATCGACGTCGGCTGGATCGATGACGCCTTCTTGAATGGCGTAAACACCTTCATTGAACATCGGTAAAATGACACGGTGTACATCGAAGGTTTTTTTCGGGGCGCCGGCATTAGTGTTGGCACTGGGATTTTCTTTATTGACTGCAGCGATCAATTCAGCCAGCTTCGGATTGATTTTCTTGGCCTCGCCCTTTACCGGTACACCTTTGTCGTGCATGAAAAAGCCGGCCCCGGATTTCTGACCGAGACAACCTGCCTCGACCATTTTGCTGAGCAGTGGTGCCGGCTGGAAACGAGCTCCGTACTGGGCATAGAGAAATTTATTGACATGGGCGCAGACGTCGAGGCCGGTTAGATCGAAGAGGGCGAGCGGTCCCATGGGCAGACCCCAGGCCACGACTTGATTGTCGATTTCTTCCGGCGTTGCCAAGCCTTCTTGCAAAACGTAGAGAGCTTCATTCATATACGTGAAAAGCAGACGATTGACCAGAAATCCCGGGCATTCCTGCACTTTGACCGGGGTCTTCTGCATTGCGTGGCAGAGCTCGGTGGCAAATTTGACTGTTTCATCCGAGGTTTTGACACCGGGGATGACCTCGACCAGTTTCATAAACTGGGCCGGGTTGAAAAAGTGCATGCCGACGACTTTGTCCGGTCGCGAGGTGGCGCTGGCGATTTCCGATACCGAAAGGGCGGAGGTATTTGTGGCAAAAATCGTCTTTGAGGGACAGATGGCGTCTATGGTTTTGAAGATATCGAGCTTGACCGAAATTTCCTCGAAGGCGGCTTCGATGACAAAATCCACTCCCTTGAAATCGTCGTAGGAGGTGGTGCCCTTGACCAGAGCTAAATGATTGGCCGCTTCCGCTTCGCTGAGAGTACCTTTTTTGACCCGCGAGTCATACATCCGCTTGATGTTTCCAAGTCCTTTGTCGACAAAAGCTTGCTCGACATCCTTGAGCAAAACTTCGATGCCGCACTGACTGAGTACGCACGCTATGCCGCTGCCCATCGCCCCGGCACCAATGACTGCTGCTCTCTGCACTCTCATACAAAGCCCTCTTTCAATTGATAGGTTTAGGTACACTGACCGGTGGCTATGCTAGCATCTTTAGCTTGACCGAGCCCCGCAGCACAACAAAAGGATTAGTTTATGTCCCTACTGACATCGCTAATGAGAACGACGCCGACCGGACTTGATGCGGTCAGCGACACGCCCAAACATCTGGGTTGGATCATGCTAACGGCGCTCGGCATTGGCGCTACTATTGGGGCGGGCATTTTCGCCATGCCCGGCATCATTGCCGGCAAGGCCGGACCGGCCGGCATTCTCTCTTTTATCATCACCGGCTTCGTGATCATGATCGTTGCTTTTTGCTATGAGAAGTTTTCGATTCGTGTGCCCAATGGCGTCTCGGCCTACAGCTATGTCTATCATTCGCTGGGCGAGCTGATCGCCTGGATTGTCGCCTTCGGTCTCTTTCTCGAGTACAGTTTCGGAGCTTCGGCCGTATCGATTGCCTGGGGCGAATATTTGAAAAATGCCACCGGTCTCTCGGTGACCGGTTTTTTTGCCGGACCGACCATCGTCGATGGGCATTACAACTTTGGCATCAACATTATTGCCGTCGGCGTCATCGCCGTCGTCTCGACAATCTTGATCTTCGGCGGTGTGAGCAAGTCGGCGAAGATCAACTTTTTACTGGTCTTGCTCAAGCTCACGCTTTTGACGACCTTCCTCGTCGTCGGCTTCCGTCACGTCAATCCGGCCAACTGGTCCAATTTTATGCCCAAGGGATTTGACGGTGTCTTGAAAGGCGCAGCGACCGCTGTTTTTCCTTATGTCGGTTTTGACGCACTCTACACCTTCGCCCGTGAATCGAAAAGTTTGCGTGATACCAGATTGGCCACCTACTGGTGCGTCGGCATTGTTGCTTTTCTCTATGTCACCGTTATGGCCGTAGCAACAGGTCTTGCACCGTGTTTCATCGACGGTCAGCCGAACGCCCTCTTCGTTGGTTCAGAAGCCGCCGCCCCGCTCGCCAAGCTCCTTGCTAACGCTGGTGAGGGCTGGACATCGCAGTTTATCTCTTTTGGTGCTGTACTCGGTATCTTCAACGTCCTGCTCGTTTTTTGCATGGGCGGTCCGCGCATCTTCAAAAACATGTCCGAAGATGGTCTGCTTCCCCCGGTCTTCCAGCGTGTCAATAAAGGCAATCCGGTCTGGGGCATTGTGCTGAACGGTATTATCGTCGCGGCCATCGCCGGTCTGGTGCCTTTTGGTGAAATCGCCGATATGATGGTGCTCGGTACACTTGTCGCCTTTATCTGTGTGTGCATAGGTGCTTTCAAGTTGAAGCTGGTCCATCCGGTCGTTGCCATTGTCGGTGGTGTCTGCTGTGCGGTCTTGACCGCTAATCTCAGCCCCACCGTTCTAACTGTTTATTGCTACACGTTGCCGACTGGTCTGATCATCTATTTCCTTTATGGCTTCAAGCACAGTCGCCTCGGTAAGACTCAATCGAGCGCAGCCATACCGCCGGTTGAAGTGGCACCGTAAAACCGATCGTCTCCTCACATCTCCCAGTATGTACTTTCGGCAACTGGTTCATATGTCACTTCGACCTTGGGCAATCCTTTCTGAAAGTTTGCTTTTTCCTCGGCATTCCAGTCGTTGCGATCGAGCCTGAGATATTTCAAGGCTGGCATCTTTTGAAAATACGACAGAGAATTCAGAGTGAGAAATCCGCGTTTGATCGTCAGCTTTTCCAGATTTTTCATTTTGCTCAAATATTCCAACTGCTCATTTTTCGTCTCTTGATGGATCAAAGTCAATTCCTTTAAATTGTCGTATTTTGGTAATTCTTGCAGGAGCGGTTCAAAGTCCTTTATCTCTTTCAGGTTTAAGCCTTCCAGTCGATTTAGCAGTGTCATGTGGAGAATGGCTGAACCACTTACTGGTTTGCACAGTCCCAAAATTTTTATACCGTTGAGTTTGTCTATTTGCGGCAAATCGCTATCTGCGATTTTTGACTCGTCCCAATATTCAGTTGCGTCCGGCATCGCTTTTAGGAGAGGATTGAAAAAGTCGATTTCGCTCAAATGATGCCAGGAGCGAATCTCCTTCAAAACGACGGACGGAGAGTCGGTGACGATGGCCAATCCGGTCAGATCGTCGGGGCCGAATTTATGGAGAAATAACGGAAAGCCTCTCGTCGGCGTGATTAAATATAGAAACGCTCCCACTCCCAGCGGTGCTTCTATGTTTCCTTTAGCCGAAACCGGTTTTTTATCGCCGATACTAATTGATCCGAGGGAAACGTTCGGAAGGAAATGGAAATATCCGTCACGTCTGAATTTTTCTTGAAGAAAATTCGGCAAACTCTGATAACTTTTGTAGAGCTTGACGGCGTTCTGCCGACTTTCTTCGAGAGGAATGATTTTTTCGTTGGTGACGTCTTGCAGCTCTTCCGGTGAAGCTCCGAAGTCCCGAAGAAGTTGCGTTGGTCTAAGTGTCAGAACGCCTTCGTCGACGGTCAAATTATTGTTCTTCTTGTGTTTCTCGTTTTCCAAAACGAGGTAGACGACAAGAAGAGTGCCGATGATCCCGAGCGCTCCCAGTACCAGCCCTATTTTTTTCAATCTGTTTAGAAGCGGATCTTCCGCTTCTACTTCATCCTCGTCCTCGTCTGCTATGATCGGTGCCGCCAGTGTCTGCTTCGGCTCGACTTTTTTCTTGGCCGGCTGGGTGCTTCGGTCTTCCCTGATCAATATCAGGTCCTGCTCCACCAGCGCCATCGTTTGATAACGGTCGGCAGGCTTTTTATGCAGCATTTTGTCTACGGCTGCCACCAGCTCAGGTGCGATTTTGCTGCCCGCCTTTCCTCTCATCGGTGGCGGTTCGTCGCTCTGGTGCATCATGAAGGTGTGAAAGGCGCTGTCTCCGACAAAGGGCGGCCGACCGGTGAGTGCCTCGTAGAGAGCGCAGCCGAAAGAATAGATATCTGATCTGGCATCTACTTTTTCGCCCTGACACTGCTCGGGGCTCATGTAATAGGGCGTGCCAAAAATCAAGCCGGTCGCCGTTTGACTTTGACTGGTCAGGTCTTGCTTGGATACCCTGGCGATGCCGAAATCGACGATTTTGACTAATGCTTTTCCGTTATCTGGCTCACTTGTCACCATTACGTTGGATGGTTTTACATCGCGGTGGACGATGCCTTGATTGTGAGCAGAGTTTAGCGCTCCGGCTACCTGGATAAATATATCCAGTGCATTCTGCTCGTCCAGCATGCCGCTCTTGTGAATCAGCTCATCGAGGGGGCTGCCTGAAAGAAAATCCATGACGTAATAGGGGCACTGTTGTTTGTCGATGCCCATGTTGTAGATGCTGACTATATTTGGATGGTTGAGGCGCGCCAGCGCCCGCGCTTCGCTCTGGAAGCGGACCCAGGCTTCTTTCGAGAGTTGTTGCGCCGAGAGTAGTTTAATCGCGTATTCGCGGTCCAGCGTCAAATGTCGACAGGAGAAAACCGCACCCATGCCGCCGCGACCCAGTAATTTGATCAGCTGATAGTCGTTGTCGACAATGTCGCCGGGCAGATAACTGAGATTGATACCGGAAATGCCGGGAATTTGCGTAGCCTGGCCCTGGAAGTTGGCCAGACGCTTATCAGGCACGGTTGGCTGATTGATTACAGAACGGGTCCGTCCAATATCGGTTTCTTGATCATTTTTCCGATTAGCCTCGTTCGATTCATCGTTGAATTGGTCGCTCACTTAGCCCTTTCTTGCCTTCCAGTTTTGCAACGGCGGCTTCGTTGGTGCTGTTATTGGAAACCAGGAAACCATCGACTCCGCGGATCAGTTTAGCGCGACCGTTATCGTCTTGACCATATAGATTATTGATTTCGGCTTGATCGTGTTCTTTCACCGCCCAATAGAGCTGCGGCTTTTTCTCCAGCAGGCGGTGGCGATCATCTGTCGACAGTCGGTACATCATCAAGCCTTCGGCGACTTCTTCGGTGGGATTGGTGAAATAGTCGGTGGCAGGCGGATATTTCGCCCATTTTGCCACTGACTTGATATGCTCGGCCTGAGCAACCGTCTTGACCTTTTGTCCCCTGGCGTTCAGTCTGTCCCCGATGAGGTCGGACTTGATCCAGGCGGCGCTGCTGTGACAATTATCTGCATCATTTTTGTAGTAGCGATTATCTTTGCCCTGGATTAGCCAGCCGCTGCGGTGAGTTTGCGTTTTTATCAAGAAAGCAACTCTTTCAAAGTCACTGCATCGCATGCTATATGTAAGGATAAGCGAATAGATTGTATGTGTCCATTATTGACACAGTGTGTCAGGGCTGTTGTCCCCCGGAGTGTAGATTTTTGCAAGTGTTGTCTTCAGCTCAATGTCACACAATCGCCTCTGTGTTTGAGGACATTGCATTGGCCATCGTGGCCACAGACAAACATGGCGCAGTGACGTTTTTCAATCCTGCCGCGGCAACCATCATTGGCATGGAGCAAGTCGCCGTTTCGCCAGAGGATTGGTCAAAACACTATGGTGTTTACTTGTCTGACGGAGTCACATTGTGTCCAGCAGCAGAGTCACCTCTCGTTCGAGCGCTGGCCGGTGATGATGCTACCGGGGTGGAAGTGTTTATCCAGAATCGCCTCGGCTCAACTCGTTCTCGTTGGTGCACTATTGATTTCAAGCCTATCCGAGGCGACGCTGGCGATGTCACAGGTGCCCTATTGCTCGTTCAAGATATAAGTGAACGAAAAAAACTTTCCGAAGAGGTGACTCGTTCGAATATCGCCTTGCAGCAATTTGCGACAGTGGCGGCACATGATTTGCAGGAGCCGCTTCGTTCGATCGCTGGATTTACCGACATGCTTGCGCAATATCAGGGAGAGCAGCTCGATGAAAAATCCGAACGTTGCATGGGGAAGATTAAGAACGGCGTCAAGCGGATGCAGACACTTATCAATGACCTTCTGTCTTACTCTCGAATCCAGACTACTGCGCAGATTTTACAAGCGACCGACTGCAATGCCATTCTCGCAGCATGCATCAAGACTCTGAACGCAAGCATCACTGAGAGCGAAGCTACTATCAGTGTCGATCCATTACCCGTTGTTATGGCCGATGCTTCTCAAATTGCGCAGGTTTTTCAAAATCTTGTCGGTAATGCCCTGAAATTTTGTGCCGCAGACCGACCACCGCTGGTCCAGATCTCAGCACAGAGGCAGGCAACGGCATGGCTTTTTTCCGTCAAAGATAACGGAATCGGAATCGCACCGGAATTCGCCGAGCGTGTCTTTCGGATATTCCAACGATTGCATTCCCAGGCTTCCTATGCCGGGACTGGTATTGGCTTGGCTGTCTGCCAAACAATTGTGGATCGCCACGGTGGTCGAATCTGGGTTGAGTCTGAACCAGGTAATGGTTCAACCTTCTATTTCACCATTCCTGAAAGAGGAGGAGATGCAGTATGAATGAGCTGATAAATATATTGATCGTTGATGATAGTCCTGACGATATCGAGTTTACCCTTGTGGCCCTAAAAGATACAAAACTGGCTAACGACGTCAATGTAGTCAATGACGGTGTCGAAGCGATGGCTTATTTGCGCAAAGAGGGCAAATACGCGTCGGCAAGCACACCATCTCTTGTCTTACTGGATTTGAATATGCCGCGAAAAGATGGGCGTGAGGTGTTGAGTGAGATGAAGGCGGACCCTGTGCTAAGGCAGATTCCGGTGGTTATTCTGACCACGTCTCAAGCAGAGGAAGATATCATTCGCTCGTATGATTTGCATGCTAATTGTTATATAAGCAAGCCGGTTGATCTACAGGCTCTTTCCAAGATTGTCCGCACTATCGATGAATTTTGGTTCGGTGTCGTCAAATTGCCACCGGTGAGGTAGTCATGCCAAACCCCATTATGGGCAGCTCCATACCCGTATGTTCCATCCTCGTTGTGGAAGACAATATTGACGATTTCGAGCTTTTGGAGCATCACCTTCTTTTCGGTAGTGAAGAGAGAGCTCGGCTTGTACGGAGTGATTGTCTGGCGGGAGCACTGGAGTGCCTTCAATATGGCAGTTTCGACATAATTCTTTTGGATTTGTCATTGCCAGACAGTGA
>JAGXAB010000133.1 GCA_018971775.1 Cyanobacteria bacterium REEB67
GCTCACTCTCCAGAACTGGGGTATGCGCGCAGACCCCTATGGATAGCCATTTAATCTAGATTTCTTCAACCATTTTAATTACACGAACTCTAAGACCGCTATTCTGTGCGGCTTCTCACCTCTTTACTATATGGAGGCATAATCCAGGGTCTTGCTTTGGCATGTTTTTAACGGCACTGAAAAGCCCATGACTGTGCCGTCCTGGTTACGGATTGTTTTGCTTTGTGTGTAAACATCACTTCAAAGAACGGCTAGCGCAGCCAGATTTTCTAATTATTTCCTTGTGATTGCCTGCCCGGGTCTCTCGAATCTTTTGTCCGGCTTGATTTTGAGCGCTTCCGTACGCGAGGTTGCAAGGGCAACTCAATTTATTTTCAATCGTCTCAACCGGAAACCATTTCAACCCTTACCCACGTACCAGACATTTCCAGGCCTTTATCAGTACCAAATCCGGTTGGTCACTATTTTGCCGACTTGAGTTGCACTCGCCAATTACCCTAATAGAAAGAGGTTTCATGACAAACACCAATGGTTCACAGAGTGCCGTTCTCATGGCTTACGCCTCCGCCAACAAGCGCGCCGAGCAAGCCTTGGAATCAGTCCGCGAGCGCTTCCAGCCACCCCTCGAGGCCGCCACCAGCGCCCTTCAATTTGCCAGAGACAATGACCTGAAGGGACTGAACGCGACGCTCGAACGAGCCTATGTCAAAGCTTGCCAGAAATTCGAGAGCAGCTATCGCCGCGCCAGCAACGATCATGGCCGCGCCATGACGCAGGTGCTCCAGGAGCTAGAGGCACGGCGCGCTGCTATCGGTGGTGAACACGACGATTACGTGCAGGAGGCACGCGATCATTACCAGCTCGTCTGTCACAGCGCCCGTGATCACAGCCATCCAAGCTGCTTGCCGGCTTACGATGCACTGATGGCTCGTGAAGCGGAAGCCGATCTCGAACGCGATCGCAAGCTTGCCGACAGTCGCGCTATTTATCTCGCTGACAAAGAACATCTCGACGCTGAGCTAGCCTCCGCCATCGAAGCGATGACGCGGGAAAAAATCGAAACCTGCGAACAGGCCAAAATCGACAATGAGCGCGCCGTCGAGGCCCTGATCACGCCTTTACAGGCCGCCGTCGACGAAGCACAGACTGCCCTTACCCTGGCTCTGGGCGATGCCACCGCCATCCACCATCGCCTGCGTCAGTTGCGTCTCGATATTCTCGGTGCCTTTGAAAGGCACTCAATTAACGAGGAGCAGGCTATCCGTGCCCTCGATTTGCTCTGGGCCGAATCGACTGCCTCAAGCGCCACCAACTGATGCACAGCGACTGATGCACAGCGACTGATGCACAGTGACTGACTTTCTGGCGGCAATACTTTCGGGTGTTGCCGCCCCTGTTTCGCACACAAAAATTTTTGGGTTACTTATTAGTCGACCGGTCTACTATCTCGGTGGATGCGCTCTAGACTGCTGTTAGAGTTGTTTCTTGCTCATCGTACGAAGGAGGGGCTGCTGGTCTGGCCACCATAAACGGCTCAAATTTTTCGTCGTGCAAAAGAGGGGCGCTGAGACTGTCGTTCAGGGCCGCTGCCAATTCCACGTCCTGCCCTAAGCCCTGTTCAATCAGTTCGCGACCGGTTGCACAGCGCCTGAGCAGATGAAGAGCGGCGCGGCTGAAACTTTCGAAGGAGCACGCCGCCGCTTGAGCTTCGGGGGATAGTGTGCCCTTCAGATAATGGATGATGGCGCCGGCTCCCCAGAGATCCTCGAGGGCGGGTCGAAAGGCGCCGTTTTTTCCACCGTCGCCGGCAGCAATCACGACTAGATTGCGACCGAGGCTCTGGGCAGCTCTTGCGACGCTGCGGGCATTGCGCAGGCAGGCGCAAAAAACAGGAGCGTTGCTTGCCGTTAAGGAAAGTGCGGCGCCATTCTGGGAAGGCAACAATAGCCTCTCCCCTGCCGCAATGGTCAATAGAGAGCTCGGCGAGAGAGTGTAGGTGCCGTTAATGAAATTATCGCTTTCGGCCAGTTCGGCTCGCACTAATCTGGCTCGTTCTCTATTGCTTGAATCGGCATGAACAGCGGGAAATATCACCGCTCCTCGACTGATGGCGATATCGAGGGCGGTGCCAAAGCATAAAACATCGACAATGATGATCGCGTCGATTTGGTCCTCGCCACCGCTCAAGTTTCGCAGCCCGGTCAGGCCCCAGTCGAAGCGTACATCAAAATCGTTTTGAGAAAAGGGCGAGTTGAGAGTCATTGTTTTGTACCGTCAGTCGATCGATTGCGCTCGGGTTTTGCCTGCACCTTTAACATTCAATGCCCGACAAGTGGCTATGCCCATTACCGTCGACGCTGTCCCGCTTTTTTCAAAGCTGCCGACTTAGCGCAGTTAACGCAAGCGCAAAGCCCTTTTTCTCTTGGTTACTTTTGTGAAAATCCATTCCCTTGAAAGGCCTGGAAGAAGGCCGTGGATTGGCATTGGTGGTGACACTATTGGTGGTGGCTAGTTGTCAGTCGGCCACTTCTTTGTGACTTTTGTGAAGCGTTTATAACTACTGGCAACTTGTCCTCAAGGCTGAAAAGGTAGTTTCGCGAGTCCTAATTGATTGATCAATTACTAGTACTCCTTTTTTTCCTGAATCAACAGCTCTCTTTCTCTAAAAGCCAATAACTCATCCCTCGCGCTCTCTTAGTAGGTCAATCACCTGCTGCGTTGCTTGATGGCTTTTCTTTGCAAGAGCTTTGACTGCGTTTTGCTTTGAATCTGTTTGGTCAACCAGGGAGGTTGCTGATGAAACACAAGCTCAATCAGCCTCTATCACTCTTCAAAAGGTTTCTAGCCATTGCCGCTCCTTTCTGGGTCTCTCGTCAGAAATGGCGGGCGCTCGGACTGCTGGCGACTCTGCTTACACTCCTCTGTGGCGTCACTGTTCTCAATGTCTACAACTCTTTCGTCATGGGCCGTTTGATGGACGCCCTGCAGAAAGAGGATGGTTACCTTTTCTACAAGCTGGTCGGCCTTTACTCTTTAGTCGTTCTAGCCGGCACGCCGGTGATGGTCTACTACGGTTATTTACGCACCAAGCTGGCGCTGGTCTGGCGCTCCTGGCTGACCGCTCACCTGACCAGCCGTTATCTCAGTCGTCTCGCCTACTATCGTCTGGCCGGCGACAGCGAGATCGACAACCCGGATGAACGCATAACGCAGGACGTAGACACGTTTTGCAATATGACAGTCGGGCTGTCCATTTCGATCTGTGACGCTCTGTTTACGATCTGTTCTTTTACCGGGGTGCTGATCTCGATATCAATTCCGCTCACCGCCGCAGTTGTTATCTATGCTCTGCTCGGATCGCTGATTTCGATCTGGATCGGTAAAAAGCTTGTGCCGCTTAACTTCCAGCACACCAAGCTGGAAGCAGACTTGCGCTATTCCGTCGCCGATGTGCGCCGAGACTTCGAGTCGATCGCTTTTTATCGTGGTGAAAAACGCGTGCGCATGCAAATTCTGCGCAATCTGGTTGCTTCCATCAAAAATCTGGAAATGATCATGATCGTCAATCGCAACATGGGTTTTTTCACCACCGGCTACAATGCCCTCGTGGCGCTCATCCCGCTCGCCATCGCCGCGCCAATCTTCTTCCATCACCATATGGAATTTGGCGCTTTGACGAGAGCCGGCATCGCCTTCGGAAATATTTTCGCCGGCATGAGTCTGCTTGTTTCGCAGTTTGGCGCCATAAGTGCCTTCGGGGCCAACATTACTCGCCTCGGCTCATTTTTGGAAGCGCTCGATCACCACAGTGTGCCGAGCAGCGCCAGCAATCACGGCGCCGATATCATCACAATCGTGCCGTCTGAAGCCCTCGCCACTGAAGCCGTTACCGTGCTCACTCCCGACAGTGCCCGCACCCTCGTACAGGATCTCAGTTTTGTTCTGGAAGCAGGCAGCAGTCTCTTGATCATGGGGCCGAGCGGGGCCGGAAAATCGTCGGTGCTGCGTGCTCTGGCCGGTATCTGGTCGTTCGGCAGCGGCACGGTTTATCGTCCGGATCGCCGCGACATGATGTTTCTGCCTCAGCGTCCGCATGTGCCGGTCAGCACTCTGCGCGCTGCTCTCTGTTATCCACGTACTCTCACCTGCGCCACTGACTCGCACCTTCTCGCTTTGCTCAAACTGGTCAATCTCAGTGACCTGCCCGTCCGTTACGGCGGTCTCGATGTTGAGCAAAACTGGAGAGACGTCTTGTCGCTTGGCGAACAGCAGCGCTTGAGCTTCGCTCGCCTGTTGTTGAATCGGCCTAAATTTGCTGTGCTCGACGAGGCCACATCAGCCCTCGACGATGCTAATGAAATGCGCCTGTATGAACAGCTGCGCGCCACCGGCACGACTCTTATCAGTGTCGGTCACAGGCGCAGTCTGCTCAATTACCATGACCGGTTGCTGACTATAGTCGGCGACGGTTCCTGGAGCCTGTCCGATGCAAAAGGCCTGACGGATCTGAGAGAGCCTCTCGGCTCAAAAGATCCTCATGATTGGCCGGGCAGAGACAGAGGCAGCAACGGCAAATAATTCGATGTTTTGTTGAACGGCTGGGGAGAGCGGACGGGTAGGGAATCAACCCTCCGTCGACGGACTCTCTCTGCAGCCCTAATAGCGGAGATTGCTATGTCTGACAAAGTCAAGCTCAATTCGGCTCGCGACGCCACTTTGCGCATCGAGGACGTCCTCATGCTCGAACGTGTGCAGCGGGCTCACTTCCAGTTTTTCGTGGACAACCAGGGGGCCGAGACCGGTCTGATCCTGGATCGTTCGCGCCCCGATGCTCCTGCCACCATTGCCGGTGTCGGCTTCGCCCTGCCGGCCTATGCCATTGCCGCCCAGAGGCAGTGGATCAGTCATGCCGAGGCGGTGGCCTACACCCTTAAGGTGCTCACGGTATTGAGCCGCGTGCCCCAGGGCGATGCCCCGAGTGGTACGAGCGGCTTCCACGGCTATTTCTACCACTTCCTCGACCCGAAGACGGGTGAGCGCGCCACCAGTCCAAAATTTTGGAATAGCGAGCTCTCCTCGATCGACACGGCCCTGCTCATGGGTGGTGTCACTTTCGCCGCCACTTATTACGCCTCCGGTCAGTCGGCCGACGAAAAGCAAATCGTCAAGCTGGCGAGGATGCTCTACGAACGTGTCGAATGGGACTGGCTGCTGCGCGATGCTCCGGCGGCTAATGGCGATAAAAAGGCGCAGTTGATCGGACATGGTTGGACGCCGGAAAACGGCATGATCACCAATGTCTACAACGGCTACAGCGAAGCGCTGCTGCTCTATCTGCTCGCCATCGGTTCGCCCACCCATGCGGTGCCGGCGGCTACCTGGGACGCTTTCATGAGCAATTCTGGTCGCAGCCAGCTGGCTACTTATCGCGATGAGACCTACATCGCCATGCCCGGCACGCCTCTTTTCTGCTATCAATATCCGCACTGCTTCGTCGACTTCCGCGGCATCCGCGACAGTCTCGGCCGGGCCGTCGGTTTCGATTATCACGAAAACGCACGTCGAGCTACTCTTGCTCAGTTTAACTATGCCCAGGAAAATCCCCGGGGCTTTCGCGCCTATGGCGGCTTCGATTGGGGCCTGACCGCATGTGACGGCCCGGGCGATAAAGTGATTGTCGTCGACGGCGTCGAGCGCAAGTTCAACTGGTATATGGAGCGTGGCGCGCCTTTCGGTGCGGACGACGGCACGATCGCACCGACGGCGGCAATCAGCTCGCTGCCTTACGCACCGCATCTGGTGCTGCCCACGATCCGC
Organism: Cyanobacteria bacterium REEB67; assembly: GCA_018971775.1. Lineage (GTDB taxonomy): Bacteria > Cyanobacteriota > Vampirovibrionia > Obscuribacterales > Obscuribacteraceae > REEB67. The sequence continues at coordinate 5,818 of JAGXAB010000133.1, forward strand.
CACTGGCTGGCCGATCGCCCGGAGCTTTTCTCGATGCACGGCTTCACCGATGCCTTCAATCCGACCTTCGACCACTCGAGCCCCTCGGGCTGGGTGGACGGTGAGCGCGTATCGATCGATCAGGGCCCGGTCATTCTGATGATCGAAAACTATCGCTCCGATTTTTGCTGGCAGGCCATGCACGATAACGTCTACCTGCGCCGCGGTTTGAGGCTGGCTGGCTTCAAGGGCGGCTGGTTGCAGAGCAAGCGCGGCGCGGCTGGTACGGTTTCCCGTCTCAGTTTCAAAACACGCCGGCGCACTCTGGCCCGGGCCTCCTGAGCCCGCTTTTTAAGTCACTGTTTCGTATTGCACCGCGACCCTGACAGGCCCTTTGTCTGCCCGGTTCGTCTAACCCACATCTCAACTTGAGAAGCGAGTAGAAAAATGAGTAACACCAAGAAAAGCAGCAAGAAGCACAGCCGGACTGCTGCGTCTTTCGCTGCCCCACTGCGCAAGATGGCCCTTGGCCGTCATTTCACCTGGGGAGCTTCCACTTCCGCCTATCAGATCGAAGGAGCTACCGGACCGGAATACGGTCGTGGTCCGTCGATCTGGGAAAAATACTTCGAGGACCGGCCGCACCTCGATCATGGCGCCGTCGCTTGCGGTCACTACGAGCGTATGCGCGAAGACGTGCAGATGATGAAGCGTATGGGCTTGACTGCCTATCGCTTCTCGATCGCCTGGCCGCGCGTCATGCCCGATGGACATGGCCGCGTCAACGAACAGGGTCTGGCTTTTTACGACAGCCTGATCGACGAGCTCCTGGCCAATGGCATCGAGCCTTACGTCACCCTCTATCACTGGGATTTGCCCCTGGCACTTTCCGGTGAAAACGGCGGCTGGACCAATCGTCATACCTGCCAATACTTCGCTGATTATGCCGCGCTCTGCGTCAAGCGTTACGGCGATCGGGTGAAAAACTGGGCTACTTTTAACGAGCTCGAAGTAATCGTGGCCGGTTATATCGGCGACGGTCTCGCTCCCGGCCTGAGCAATCCGGCCCTGCGCGTTCAGGTCGGCCACAATTTGCTCGTCGCCCATGGTCTGGCACTGCGGGCGATGCGCGCCATCAACAGTGAGATCAAGATCGGTATCGTCCTCAATCTGGTCCCGGTCGAGCCGGCCAATGACAGCAAGGAAGCGGCCCTCGCTGCCCGCAGTCTCTGGGAGCGCGGCTATGCCTGGTATCTGGACGGTCTTTTTAAGGCCCGTTATCCGGATGTCGTGCTTGCGGAAGCGCAGGCCAGCGGCGTCGTTTTCGAGCCCGGAGACATGGCTCTGATCAGCCAGAGCATCGACATGCTCGGCGTCAACTGGTATCTGCGCCTTGTCGTCGACGAGAAAGGCGCAGTCGTGCCCGTGCCCGGCGCAACCGTCACGCAGATGGGTTGGGAGATCAATGCTTCGGCCCTCAGTCGCATGCTGATCGGCATGGGCAAGGAATACAAGGGCCTGCTGCCGCCGATCTACATCACCGAGAACGGTGCCGCTATCGACGACGTTGTCGGCGAAGACGGGCACGTGCACGACCCGGTCCGCACCACCTATATCTACGATCATCTCTGCGCTCTGGAAAAGGCGCGGCGCAAGGGCCTCGACATCCGCGGCTATTTTGCCTGGAGTTTGATGGACAACCTCGAGTGGTCCCTCGGCTTCGCCAAGACCTTCGGCATCGTCCATGTCGATCGCAGCACGCTCAAGCGCACGGTCAAGGACAGCGGCCGCTGGTATGCCCATATGATCGCCCGCGATCGCGGTCTGAAAGCGCCCAAGTTTTAGGATTCTCAAACCACCGAGATCAAAATGTCTGAACAAAACATGCCAGAGAACGATTGGATCAAATTCGATCTGCACGCGGACGATGTCAGCCTCGTCTCCAGTGACGGCGTGACAGCCCGTCTCAGTCGTTCGCGCTTGAAGGGCAAGGGTGCTCTCCGGCTAGACTATGAATTTAAGGGAGCCGGCCACGCTTTGATCCGCGTGCCGGTCGCCCTGCGCTTGCCCGCCAACTACGTCTTCCGCTTCAGCGTCAAGGGCCTCTCTCCGGCCAATACGCTTGAATTTAAATGCGTCGATCCCTCCGGCGAAAATGTCTGGTGGGTGAATCGGCCGAGCTTCTCTTTCACGCCGCGCTGGCAGACGCTGGCCAATAAGAAGCGCCATTTTACCTACGCCTGGGGACCGGTCAACAAACCGCTCGTTGATGTTGGTTTCGTTGAGCTGACCGTCTCGGCCACTGCCGGTGGTCGCGGTACCCTTTACTTCGCCGACCTCACTTTTGCCGAATTGGCTGCTGATGCTGCTTCCGGCAGGCACGGCGTAAGCGTGCGCACTTCTTCGGCAAAAGCGGCGGCCGCGTCGATAAGCACTGCCGAGAGCGGCGTCGATGCTGATGCCGCCTGCAGCGGCTGGCATAGCAGTGCCAGTGATCGCCAATACGTGCAGCTCGATTTTGGAGCTATACGTGAATTTGACGGCCTGCGGGTCGATTTTGGCGACGATTACGCGGCCTCTTACGATGTGCAGTTGCCGCACGGTAAGAATGGCTGGCGTACTGCCGATACCGTTGACGGTGGCAGTCTGCGCCGTCAATATCATGCTCTGCCTGAGTCGGAGGCCGGTTCCTTGCGCCTCGTCTTGAAGAAACCCGCTCGAGCCGGTCGCGGCTATCATCTCAAGGCGGTTATCCTCAAGCCGATCGGTTTTGCCGCGACCACCTCGCAATTTTTCGCTAATATCGGCCAGGAGAGCGGCAATCCGGCCGGATATTTGCCGCGCTATTTCGGCGGTGAGCAGTCTTTCTGGACGGTCGTCGGTGTCAGTGGCGGCCGCGAAAAAGCGATCATCAATGAAGAAGGCATGATCGAACCGTCTTTGCAAGCGCCTTCCCTCGAGCCCTTCATATACAGCGACGGCCGTTTGCTCACCTGGGCGGACGGCACGCACCATCAGTGCCTGGTGGAAGAGTCTCTACCCATGCCAATCGTGCGTCGCATTCATGAAGAGCAGGGCCTGGAGTTACGCATCGAAGCCCTCGCTCAGGGACCTGCTGATGCGCCGGATCAAGCCACACTCTACGCGCGCTACACCGTCAAAAATAGCGGCGCTGAGAAAAAGAAAGGGTCGTTTTTTCTCGCCCTGCGTTACTATCAGGTCAATCCGCCCTGGCAATTCCTCAATACTCCGGGTGGCTTCACACCGGTGCGCTCACTCGGGCTTGATGGCGCCGGCGGTGCTGTAATCGTCAACGGTGACCAGCGCATCCTCTTGCTCAGCAAGCCGGATAGCATTGGTGCAAGCCGGTCTTGCCAGGGTGACATCGTCGAACATCTGGCCGGTGGATCTCTGCCGCAGGCGTCAGGCGTGGCCAATGGCAGTGTCGCCTTTGCAACTGAAGCTGAAGTCAGCGACAGCCGGGGATTTTGCTCGGGTGCGCTCGAGTATCGCTTCGAACTCGGCGCCGGCCAGGAAATCAGCTATTCCCTGGCCATTCCCTATGGCCCTCAGAGCAAGGTCAAGCCTTTTGCCTGGGCGCGCAGTGAAGCGATCATGGCCTGGCGCAAAATCCTCAAGTCTGTAGATATTGATTTGCCCGCCGCTCCGGATCTGGTCAATACGATTCGCAGTCAGCTCGCCTACATCCTCGTCAATCGCGACGGAAAGGCTCTGCAACCGGGGTCGCGCTGTTATCGCCGCACCTGGATCCGCGACGGCTCGCTCACCAGCGAGGCGCTTCTGCAGCTTGGTCTGGAGGATGAAGTACGCGACTTTATCTCCTGGTTCGCGCCCTTCCAGTATGCCGACGGCAAGGTGCCCTGTTGCGTAGACAAACGCGGCGCTGATCCTACGCCCGAGCATGACAGCCACGGTGAATTTATCTATCTGGTTGTCCAGTATTATCGCTACAGCAAGAACCGCGATTTGCTCGCCCGTCTCTTCCCGCAGCTGCGCAGCGCCGTCTCGTATATCGATGGTCTGCGCCGACAGCGTCTCACCGACTTTTACAAGCAGCCTGAGCACGCGCATCTCTACGGTTTGTTGCCTGAGTCGATCAGCCATGAAGGTTATTCGGCCAGGCCGGCCCACTCCTACTGGGATGATCTCTTTGCGCTCAAAGGTCTCGAAGACGCGCTTTTTGCCGCTCGTGAACTGGGCGAGCATGAGGCTGTCGCGGAGATAGGCACTATATATGATGCTTTCAAGGGTGACCTCGTCGCTTCGATCAAAGCTTCCATGGCCAAATGGCGGATAGGCTTCATTCCTGGTGCCGCCGATCGCGGAGATTTCGACGCCACTTCGACGACAATCGCTCTTGACCCTGTCGATTTGAGCGAGGCTCTGCCCGCCGAGCTCGCCTCCACCTTCGAAGCCTACTGGCAGTTTTTCCGCCGTCGTCGCGATGGTGAATTGACCTGGGTCGATTACACGCCTTACGAGTGGCGCGCCGTCGGCACCATGGTCAAGCTCGGCCAGATCGACAGGGCACATGAGGCGATCGACTTCTTCATGAAAGACCGGCGACCGCAGGGTTGGAATCACTGGGCGGAAGTCGTTTTCAAAGACCCGCTCACACCGCGCTTCATCGGCGACGCACCGCATGGCTGGGTCGGCTCTGACTTTCTGCGCGCCGTGCGCACACTTTTCGTCTATGAGAAGCACGGCGTCCTCGTCGTCGGCTCCGGTCTCAGTCGTAACTGGCTGGAAAATGGAGTGCGGGCGGCCAATCTTGCCACCGAGTACGGCAAGCTCACATTTTCGGTGGAGCGCGTCGGCAATGAGCTGGTCTACCGTCTCAGTGGTGATGTTCAGGCGCCAATTCATCTGCTGGTGCCGGACGAGCATAGAGAAAGCCCGTCGCTGGCCGGAGAGAAGCGCCGCTGCGTAGTCGTTTCGTCCCTGCCGGCCACAATCACGGTGCCGGTCCACTGATCCTGACCTTGAGCTTGATCGAGATCAAAAGGGCGGATTCGGCAAGCGCGGAAGCTGAAAAGCGCTAGATTCTTCTAGGCGGGGAAGGCTCTTTCGAAGAGTCGCTCCCCGTTTTTTGTAAGCCGACAAACGAACTTGTCATTTGTCGCGACAATAACTTCAACCTCGTGACATCAAAGCGGGTAAGAATGGCAAGACAGGTTGACGCGCAAGCGTTAACCTGTCTTCTGCCGCTTTTTGTGTTTCTGGCACTTTTTTAG
>JAGXAB010000007.1 GCA_018971775.1 Cyanobacteria bacterium REEB67
GTCGGCAGGCAGGCTGTTTTGATTTTTTAAAAAGAGCGTTACCTGCCACATTTCTTTTTCGCTGAGCATGGTTTTAAAAGACGGCATGCCGGTAAATTTGATGCCGTGATTGACCTTCCAGTAAATCTGCGCTTCCGGATCATCGGTGACATCATCGCCATTGCCGAAAAGCGTCGGGCCGGGATTGAAGCCTTTGGCAAAAGCGGGAGTAGGATTGGCCGGGGCGCCATGGCAGCCCGAGCAATTGGCGGCGTAGACTTTGACACCGGCCTGCAAATTGGCGGGGTCGACGGCAAGTGGGCACTTGTCGGTAGCTTCGCGGTTTAAGACTGCTTTGAGAGCATGGTGAGCGGCCCAGGACTCAAATTTATCCGGTACGACGTCACCACGAGCCGGCAACCAGCCCTGAGTAATCGCCAGATAGCCGCCCAGCGCTCCGACGGCAACTACGGAAAAAGCACCGACTACGATACCAATGACCAACTCTTTCATTTGCAAAATTTCCCCAGCGGAAGCAACCGCTCAAGCTAACCATAAAATAGACAGTTTGCAGTGCAAATTGTTGCTAAATGCATGGTCGGCCCCACTCCTTTGCAACCGACCGTCGCAGCGCTCGGCAACGCAGTCGTTCCCAGCCGCTTGGCTAGCGCGACTGCATGCGCGAGGATCGACATCTTGGTAACGTCGAAGAATCCAGGCTGAACGCATAGCATTTGCATATCAGGCGAGATCAGAAGCCAAACAGGAGTGCGCCCATGTGACTGGAAAGACGGACGGGGCAATAATTTGGAATTGTAACGAGAGCTGAAGCGATGCCCTTTACATTGCTTAAAAATTGCATGTACGTCTCTCACTCTGATAGCTCAAGACTGTTTTCACTCCCATCCCTTTCATCACAGACAAATCCTTTCTCGACTCAACATCTTTTACTCCCACTCATGTTCATCAACTGCGAGGACGCCAGTCGTTCTCGTAAGGAGAAACCTATGTCTCACAGCCTGGTCATTGTCCTGCTTATCTGCGTGGCAATTTTTATCGGCACCCTCGAACAAGCGCGTATCGTCCTGCGACAGAAAACCTTTCCGAACCAGGGCAGCGCCCTCGCCGCAAGACGCAATACCCTGCAAGGTGACCTGAACGCGCTGGCGCTCGGCATCAAGCAGGTGCAAGCTTACATCGACGCCCTGCAAGCCAACCGCGAAGCAGCCGTGGTGGAAGCCCGCACCAAGTCGCAAAACAGTCTGGACAAAGCAAAAGATCTGCACAAGCAGGTCAGCGAATCGCTCAACCAGGCAGACACCGACAACGCCCTGAAAATCTGCGACCTCAAAATCGACACCGGCCGCTTCCACGTTCGCCAGGCCCGGGCTCTGGTCGAGCCCCTGCAGCGCACCACCGACGGTGACGATCCGGAAGACGACAATTAGGCAAGGCCATGCATAATGTCCCGGAACTGATCTTTATCTTCCTCTTCTGCCTCCTGGCCTACTTCGTCTGGGGACGCGATCTCGACGAAGAAAGCGCTCTCACCAAAAGAAACAGAGAGGCCGGAGCCGGAGAAGTACGAACAAACCGCCCGACCAGTGCCGCTCAAGAGCAGGCGACCGACGTTTTTGCTGATTGCGTCCACGATCGCAACGCACCCGTCGACGTATTTTCCTGCGACTTCGGTCAGCAAATCAGGCAAGTAATCGCCTTGAATGCGGCTATTCGCCAGGTGCAAAGCAACTACAGCGCCAGCTGTCAGCGCCTGCAGCTCGAACGAAACAATCCACAGTGCGTCATCATCGACGAGCAGATGCGTATCGCCGCCAGCTATGCCGCCGAGGTCTCGCGCTATGCCTTTTCCTGGGTAAGCGATAAAAGCTTCTATCGGCCGACTTTCGCTCAGGCAAGCTGGGCCTTTACCGCCGCGCATCTGAGCCTCTCCTTTGCCGGAGCACGCGTCCTCAACCTCAGTGCCACCTGAGCCGGACAAGCCTCCTCTCGTCTTTGTTTTGCCGCTTATTTGCCGGCACTATTTCTCCAATGTTTCAAGCAATCGGTCAAGCAATTGGTCAAGCAATCGCTTTACCAGAACCATTCACCATTAACCACTGGAGTAAATCCATGAGTAATACAGACACCAGCAAAAAGGCCGTCAAGCCCTGCCCTCGCTGTGGCAGTGCGGCCGGCAAAGGCAATGGCGGCAGTCAGTGCCTTTGCAAAAAGGGCAAGGTCGGTAAAGCCGCCACACCAGGCAGCCTCCCCGGCAGTGCTACGGCCGCCCCCGAACCCTGTGACGCTCCGATCGGCAAGAAGGCCGATAAGGGCGCCAAAAGTGGCGACTGTGGCTGCGGCAAGAAGTAAATTCTGAGGGCGCCGCCGTCGGTCCGGATGCAAATCCAACCGATGGTGGTGCTTTTCCTCGGCCAGATTTGTTTTTTGCCACGCGCTTGCTATAAACCATAGTATAAATTTCAAAAAAACCCGATTGAGAAAAAGCGAGAAAATAGAAAAATAGAAAAGAAAAAAGCTTGATACGGAAACCCGGAACGCCAATGGAAGCACATGGCTTGCATCTCGCACCGGGTCTCCGCTCAAGCTAAGGCAACGTGTTTAGTTTAGTCGTCGCAGCAGGTGCCGTCTTTGTTGCGGCGTTTGCAAGCGAGACCGCGGGCCAACTGGGCTTTCGCCTGTGGCGCCGAAAGGATTTCGACTTCGAGTTCCCCCTCGATATCGGTGTACTCGGTGAGCTTGTGCTCGACGGCGAGACGGATGACATGGGCCTGACCGCGGAGATTGACTTCCTTGGTCTGGCGATTCGGGGGCATGGGGAAAGTGACCTTGGTCAGGCCCCGGGAGACCGCTGTTTCGACAGCGAGTTCGACCACTTGCTTGATGGCGTTCTGGTCAAACTTGTTCTGGGATCCTAATCCGACCACAAGCACATTGTCGGGGGCGCCTTCGAGATCGAGGCGGAGGAGGAAATTTTCGCCGCGAACACCGCGAAAATTTTGCCCCTGCACCTGTTCCGAAATGGCACCACCCAGACTGTGGTCCAGACTCTGGATATGATTTCCCAGCCCAATCGCCTCCAACTTACCGAGAATCAACAGGGGAGTTGCGACCAACCCAAGTAATTCCGGTGTGTTTTTAGACGTCGTCAGTGTGAATTTGGCTTTCATCATAACCTCAAAAAATTTCGCCAACGAGCAGATCCGCTGCTGTCGACGCGACTTTGTACGAACAGGACTGACTCCAGCATTACCTCCTCAGGCGGCGGATCCGTAAGGAGATGTGTGCTGGAGTGTTCTTGCGCTATTGCTACTGGGCTCTCCTCGACGTTCTACTGCTCACAGACACCTGTTCTTCGAAACTCCCCAAGCTGTACGTTCAAACACCAACCACGCCAGTGGAAGGAGGAAACAGACAGACTGACGATGGATGGAGAGATCGGGTGTTTGAGAAACAGTTTTGGTGAAGGGTTATGGAGTAGGTCTATAAACCTAGTAATACTGGTACTTTCACTACAAGTACAAAGCAATTAAAGAGAGATAAGGGGAGCTTCTTTGCGTAACGGCTCCGCAATATGCCCGATCCGGAGTGATATACAATGAAAATACGAGGCCGAAAACACGGACGGACAAAGGCTTTTGCTCAAAGCACCCGGATTGTGTAAAGCGACCTTGATATCTAGCGCAGTTCGCAATTTGGCGCAAATATTTGCAACATTCGACCAATCCGAGCCCTTCTATCGGCTGGTCGCCATTTAGCCGGCATTTGCCGCGGCACTTCCCCCACGCTTGAAGGGGCTTGATTAGCCGTTCGCGCGAAGTTGTAGAAAGAAATGATTAAGAGCGACCCGGATCCATGGCGCACGGGAGGCACCATCCCTGATGGCACGATCGCCTGTACAAAGCTCTACAAAATGCACTTCACACCGGCAAGAAAGTGACAGTGGAGGCGGCGCCGCATGAGCGCCCGTTAAGATTTCACGAGCGTGGCAAAAGTCGGGCGGCGAGCTTAACGCGCGCTAATAGTGGCAGATTCCAGGCTTAAAAAAGCTGCGCTAGCCTGGATAGTCAAGTGCGCATTAAAGCAATCCCAGGTACTGTTCCGCCCAGCTGCAAAGAGCAGCCGCAAAGAAGCGACATCCCTTATATAGGCGCCGGCCGGAAAAACCCCTGTAGCCCGGTGGCACATAGATATTCGAGGAGATTCGGGCGCGCGCCCGACCTTATCTTCAAGTAGTCCTATTAGAGAAAGAGTTGGTACACGATCAGTAACAGTGGGCCAATCTGCTTGGCTACCATCCTGGCGTCTTGTTAGGCTCGGATTATCTCCAAGCCCTTCCAAACAAAAGCAAACAAACCACCAAACCTCTCTGCACAGACTATCCGTCAACATTCTCCCCAGGTCCCCGACCTTGGTGGCAGAACTCGATAACAGTGCGGACGTGAGTCGGTTGGAAAAGCTGCGGTTGGACCTGGTGAGTATCTCGTATGTCTTCGCCTTTCGCGTTCACGCGTATATCCATCGACCATAGACCTAGCGCGTCTTTGCTAGCTCTGGTCTTGTCTGTGCGCCAGCGCGAGCTTTCACTTAACCTTCAACTCTGGAGTTCTACATGCATCGAAGTGTGTTCAAAACCCTTTTCGCACCGCTGCTGCTTCTGGCACTTACCTTAGGTTTCGCGCTGCCCGCCTCGGCCGCCGAAACCTGGAGACCCCAGTTCACCGCCGGTCAGCACGTCTACCTCGACCCGGCGCTGCAAGGCGGCAACAACCCGGTCAACCTCTCTGGTCTCGAGTCAACCTACAAGGCCGAATCGGCCAAGAACGGTGTCGAAGTCTTCTTCATCATGACCCTCAAGGGTGATGAAGCGACTCCCGGCAGGGACTTCGCCACGGCGCGTCTGCGCGAAATCATGGGCAACTGGGGTGGTCAATCGGGTTTTCCCGCTGATCGCGCCGTCGTCTGCTATGTGGTTCGTCTGAACACCGACTGGACCAAGAGCGCGGTCGCCTGCAACGTCGCCAGTGAACTCGGCGCCAAGGGCCTCAATACCAGCGTCGTCTTCGGCATCGCCGATCACTACAGCCAACACCGCGGCCCCAACCCCGATGCTCTCCTGCCGCAGAACCCCAAGGGTTTTGCCGCGCGCATCGCCAGCGAGACCAATCAAACGGTCGAAGCTTTCGCCGCGCAGCAGATTGCTGACCAGAAGCAGGCGGAAGCCAATCGCATCGCTGCTGAAAAGCAAGCCGAAGCCGATCGCGTCGCCGCCATCGCCCACGCCGCACACGTCCACCAGATGGAAAAGATCGCCGCCTTCGCCGTTCCCACGATTCTCGTGCTGCTCGTGCTCGGCATGCTCTATGCCCGCAAGCGCAAGTACTACAACAAGGCGGCCAAGGTGATCAGTGACTGGGAGGCTCTCTTCCAGGTCGCCGACAGCAACTTCATCGAGCTCGACGGTCACTACCTCGACTTCCTGAAGCGCCAGGGCGACAACTGGAAGGACAAGTTCAAGGGCACCACTCTCACCCGGTACACCGCTGCCATCAGCGCCTACGCCGACCTCGCCGCTCGCATCAAGACCGCGGGCAATCTGCTGGCGTCGGCCAAGAAGGCCAATGACAGCGCCAACATCTTCTCGGTGTCCGGCAACGAGCTCGCCTTCGCGCTGCTCACCGACAACGACGTCACCATCGACAGCAAGGCGCTGTCCTTCGAAGAACAGGGCCTGTTCGGCGCCCTCGTCGACGGCAAGAAGCAGGCTCAGAAGCCGAACGAACTGCTGAACGACATGGACGCGCTGTTCCGCACGACGAACACGACGATGGCCGACATCATGGCGGCCTTCGAAGGTTCGGCCAAGAACAAGGCGGAAATCGAGTCGGTCTTCGGCCAAGTCGAGACCCTCAAGGCCAACCTGACCGAGGCCGGCCTGAGCTTCGCGGCGTATCAGCCGGTCTATGACCGCCTGGTCACCGACAAGGATGCCTTCCTGGCCATCTCGGGTTCCGACCCGCTCCAGGCCTTCGAGCTCTCCAAGACAGTCGACGCCGCCTGCCTGGCCCTCAAGGCCAAGATCGGCATGGCGATCGACCTGCGCAAGAGCCTGTCCAGCACGGACAAGGCGATTGCGGCGGCCACCTCGGCAATCGGCGCCGCTCGCGCTCAGAGTGCCGATTACGCCTATCCGGATGGCGGTGCGCCGGCAAACGGTGCTGCCACAACCTACCTCTTCAACGAGGCGGGCAGCAATCCGGACGATGACCTGGCTGCGGCCAAGGATCAACTGAGCAATGCCATCGCCCTCGTCGGCGCCGGCAGGCTCGAAGAGTCGACTGCGGCCAAGGCGCAAGCCGAAGGCCATGCGGCCGACGTCGAAGCGACGATCAAGAAGGTCCTCTCCGCCAAGTCGACGGTGCAGAAGCTGGTCCCGGCGGTGCATGCCGCTCTCGACAAGCTGGTGGCCGAAATCCCCGGCGGCGATCAGGCTCTGGCCTCGCTCAATGCCAGCTTCCTGCCCAAGAACTTCGACACGGCGCCGGGCACAATCGCTCATGCCAAGCAGGTGCAGACCGCAACCTCCGGTCAGCTGGCGGCGGTCAAGGCGGCCTTCTTCGAGCAGCGCTTCGTCGCTGCCGCGCAGTTGGCCGACACCATCACCGGTGACATCCAGGGCAGCCGCGACGGCATCATCGCCGTCCAGACTCGCCTGCAGGAGCTGGGCGCCCTGCGTCAGCACGCCAAGGCCCAGACCGCGGCCAATACGCAGACGTCGGCCGGCCTGAAGGGCAAGATTGACTCGCTCGCCTTCACGACCTCGGCGCAAACCGATGGTCAATTCGGCGCCCTCGCTCCGGCGTTGGCCAGCCATCAGGCGGACGTCGCCCTGGCCATCACCGACTGGCCGGCAGCGGCCCAGGCGGCCGATGACCTGGCGCATGCCTATGCCGTCGTCGAGACGGACATCGACAACGAGAAGGCGGCTTACGACCACGCGGTCGCCCTGCTGCAATCTCTGCGCGATACCGTCGGCGGTGCGGTGCTCGAGGTCAACACCGACGGCAACATCGTCCGTCAGGCGGCCCACAATGCCGTCGGCCAGGCGCAGCAAGTCCTCGCCCAGGCGGAAGCGGCGATCACCGTCGCCAAGTCGGACTGGAACGCGCTCGCCCGTCGCTACGAAGGCAACATCAATACGGCGGCGGCGGCTCACAAGGCGGCCACTGACGACAAGCTCGCCTACAACGATGCGGCGACTGCCATCAACACCGCCAACAACAACATCGTGTCGGTGGAGAACGGCAGCTACTCGGGCAGCTACACGATCGGCGGTCGGACATCGATGTTCGGCAGCGGCGTGAGCGCCAACTGCAGCCAGGCTCGCGCCTATCTGCAGCAGGCTTCGCAGTTGCTCTCAAGCCAGCGCTACGAAGATGCCGAGAACGCGGCCAACTCCGCCTCCCAGGCGGCGGCGGCGGCGCAGCAGGCAGCGGAAGCGCAGGTGGAGGCGATGTATCAGGCAGCGCTCATGGCCTGGCAGATCGAAGAAAACGCCCGCATCGAAGCGGCTCGTCAGGAAGCGGCTCGCCTCCAGGCGATCGCCGATGAGCAGCAACGTCAGCGCGACGCCGAGGCAGCCGCCCAGCGTCAGCGTGATGACGACGCTCGTGCTTCGCAGCAGAGCAGCAGCAGCTGGGACAACTCTTCGGGCGGCGGTTTCAGCGGCTCGGACAACACCAGCGGCGGCGACTTCTCCTAATAAGGAGTCTGTCCTCGCTCAGTTCAGCTTCAGTAAGTAGTTGTTAGTAAACGCGCGCGCCCTCGCACCGGATGTGGTGCGATGGGCGCGCGCCGAGCGTCAACCCACCCGTTCATAAAAGCCTGGACGGGAATCTACCATCATCTTCGAAAGGAATACCAAATGTTCACCATCGGATTCGGAATCGCCGCCGCCGTGATCGTGCTCGGCACCATCCTCTACTTCACCAGCGACAAGTTCAAGACCACCGTCCAGGTGCTCTTCGGCAAGGCCAACAGCGCTGCCACCACGCCGCTCGACCGCCAGAAGAACTCCTACGAGAAGCTCGTCGCTTCCGTCAATGCTCAGCTGAGCAATGTCGCTGGTGCCCGCGCCGGCGCCATCCAGGCCGAACAGGACGTCGCCGACGCCCAGGCCGAAGTGACCCGCCTCAAGGGCCAGTACGCCACCTACAAGGACTCGGCCAAGCCCGAGACCATCAGCGCGCTCGTCGCCAAGATCGCCACGGCGCAGGACAAGCTGAAGCAGTCCCAGACGATGTCCGAGACCGCCCACGCCGCCGCCGAGATGGCCAACAAGGCCCTCGACACCGCCCGTGAGCAGCTCGAAGGCGCCGCCAACACCATCCAGTCCAACGAGCAGAAGGCGCAGGTCACTGCCGTCCTGAACTCGGCCGCCAAGGTCTCCGAAGACCTGAAGAGCGTCACCTCGCGCATCGGCAGCTTCAACGAAGCGAACCGCCAGGTCGACAAGGACTTCCTGGCCGCCCAGGAGCGTCTGAAGATGGGTCAGGGCTCGAGCACCGACCAGGATCTGGCCGCCCTCGACAAGCAGTCGAAGATCGACGCCACCCGCGCCGCCCTCGACGCCGAGCTGGCCGGCGGCAACAAGTAAGCAGCCGCACCTGATGAGGACCGTGAAGTATTTCGCGGTCCTCATTCTTGCCTACTTCGCCTGCGTCCCCGTTCGGGAGTGTTCTTCGTCGAGCCGGTGCGCCGCGCGGACACTCTCGTTTCCACCATGTCCCATCAACCAAACTCGAGGTCAAATCATGTTCAGCATCGGATTCGGAATCGCTGCCGCCGTCATCGTGCTCGGCGCCATCCTCTACTTCGCCAACGACAAGTTCAAGACCACCGTGCAGACGCTGTTCGGCAAGGCCAACAGCGCCGCCACCACGCCGCTCGACCGCCAGAAGAACGCCTACGAGAAGCTCGTCGCTTCCGTCAACGCTCAGCTCGGCAACGTCGCTGGTGCCCGCGCCGGCGCCATCCAGGCCGAACAGGACGTCAAGGCCGCCCAGGATGAGCTCGCTCACCTGAAGGGCCAGTACGCGTCCTACAAGGACACCGCCAAGCCGGAAACGGTGACCGCGCTCGTCGCCAAGATCGCCACCGCCCAGGAGAAGGTGACGCAATCGCAGACGATGGCCGAGACCGCCCACGCCGCCGCCGAGATGGCCAACAAGGCCCTCGACACCGCCCGTGAGCAGCTCGAGACCGCCGCCACCACCATCACCTCCAACGAGCAGAAGGCGCAGGTCACTGCCGTCCTCAACTCGGCCGCCAAGGTCTCGGAAGACCTGAAGGGCATCACCGCCCGCCTCGGCAGCTTCAACGAGAACAACCGCCAGATCGACAAGGACTTCCTGGCCGCCCAGGAACGCCTGAAGATGGGCCAGGGCTCGACCGCCGACCAGGACCTCGCCGCCCTCGACAGGCAGTCCAAGGTCGACGCCACCCGCGCCGCCCTCGACGCCGAGCTGGCCGCCGCCAAGAAGTAAGCGCTGCCGTAAGGCAACGCCGGATAAAGCTTTGAGGGCGGGAAGAAGATCGGGTGCAAACCTGATTTAGATTGATGCTTAGAAAGCACTTCCCGCTCTCTCGGCCGTTTACGATGGTGTCTCGATATTGGCCGATCGCTCGGCCAATTTTCGAGACACCATTTTTTTGCATTTTTATACTATATGCTTACATAGACTGCTAGTCTTTTTTTGAAGAACGGCACGACAAGGCGATCCCCGAAAGGATCGCCTTGTCGCTAAAACTCGGAAATCAGCCTGCCGAATTGGCGAAGGCGCAGCTGACATGATGCCACCAACGGCGGTGAATCGGCAGAGCCGCCACTCGACGTTCCTCGGCCTCTTCCGCGGCGATCAGATCGCGACGTAGACGCTCGAGCGGTGCCTGCAGAAGCTTGAGCTGATCGGCGTGAGCCCGGTCGCAACGGTCGTCGCGAGCGCGATCGGCGTCATCGAGGGCACGCTCGTGAGCGGCAATCTCACGAATGCGATCTTCATAGAGCGGCGCAGACGGGCGAGCCGGAACGGGTGCACGCGCGTACGCGACGTCTCCCATCCAGCCGGCACAGTCGAGATAGGCCTGGGCCATTGTATTTCGCCAGAGGCGGCTGTCGCCCCGCAGATGAGCCTGAGCGGCGCGCACCAGGCCGAGCAGCACGCTCAAGCCCTTATACTCCGACCAGCTCACGCCGTCTGTGGCGTCGGTCATGCGGGTATTGAAATCCAGCCGCTTGATCTGCTCTTCGACGGCGGACCAGCGGTCGATGTCTGCGCACTCGTCCTTGTAGAGCGCGCTCACTGAGGCGTGGACGGCGGCAAACTTATCGCCGAAGGGCAAGGCGCGCAGACCACTCGCTTCGTCTTCGAGCAAGACCCGACCGCAAGTAAAGGGGCGCGTCGCTTCCAGGGTGCTGAGCGCTTCGCTGACGCTCTTCCAGTAATAAGAGTTGTAGGGACCTTCCGAAAATCTGGCCATGATGTTCTCCTGTTCAAGTTTAAGAAACTGGCCCGGTCGGCCGCAGCATTACGTCTGCGGCCGGCCGAACCTTCGAAAAGCAAATCGGCTTGCTTTGACTTCAGGCCTGAGCCTGGGTGAGAGTGCCGGCCACCTGAGCGGCCTGCTTGAGCAGACGCAGCAACTCTTTCGACTGCGCCAGCAACTTGGCTACGGGCAAGCCGTATTCGTTGCTGTTGCTGCCGGTGAGAAGCGCCATCGCCGCCGGGAAAAGCTGCTGGCGATAGAGCGAATAGACCTCGTTCACACGAGCATCCACAGCCTCGCAGGTGCGCTCGACTAGATTGGCCATCTCCTGGGTGTTAGCACCACCGGTGATGGCGTGCAATTCGGCGCGCACGGCGGCGAGCTCGACACGCACCTTCGGCACCTGCTCGTCGACAGCAGTCTTGGCGTCGAACATAGCCTTGACCATGGCATTGGCCTGCGAGATGGCAGCAAGAGCCTGCTTGATGCCGCCGGCCACGGTCTGCAGCGCACCGCTGGCCAGATCCTGACGGGCCTGGGCGAGCAGAGTCTCGCATTGATTGAGCTGGCCTTCCGGATCGCTATCCGGGGTGTTGAGCTGCCAGCAAAGATCGTCACCACGGGTATCGATCCAGGGGCAGGTAACGGGAGTGCCGCGCACTCGCGTCACCCAGTCGCGGGTGGTGGCGAGCTTCTGCGTCCCCTCATTCAAGGAGATGAGCAGCTGCTGGGCCTGGCGCAATTCGGCGACGAGCACATCGGCGGCCTTGTCGAGGTTGCCGCACTGATTGAGCGCACCGAGCGGATCGGCACCCAGGTCGCCGACGACTTGAGCGCGCATGGCGGCAATTGCAGCCAGACGATCTTCATAGGGCGTATAGGTAGCACCACCTGCGGTGAGGGCCTCATGCACATGCGACGCCAGGATAAGCTTCTCGTCGGTCTTGGTCAGACGTGCCTGGACCTGAGCGGGAGTGGCGCGAATCGTCGCCAGACCCTGCTTGATCTCAGCCGTGAGACGCTCGCAGACCTCGAAGAGATAGTCAATCTTATAGCTCGGCGGCGTCGGCGCCAGACGAGGCAGGGCCAACAAACGTGTGAAGTTCGCCGCCGGCACTTCCTTGAGCTCGACCGCCAGATCGGAGAGCTGGGAAGCCGAGTGCACACCGCGCACCTTCATCAGACCATTGCCGGCCAGAAGTCTCTCGGCGTTCTGGACGGCGGCGGCGCTGCCATTGTAAGCGAAGCTGAGAGCGAGATAGGGCTGCTTGAAACCCTGGTAGAACTTGAGCGTTTGCCCTTTGAAGGCGCTCATACTGGGATCGGCGGTCTGCGAAGCAGCGCCGCGCATGAAGGCATCATTGCCGAGGGCGACGAAGCCATCGGTGACGGCGTTCAGACGCTTGCGCCAGACCTGCACTCCGCTCATGCCGGAGACGACCTTGTTATCGTAGACCTTCTTCTTTTCGAGCAGGGCGAATATGCCGAAGACAAAGGCGCAGAAACATAGGGTAGCGACAAAAATATATGCGGCCATCTATTTCATCCTTTCATCGAAGGCGCTTGCGCTCAGTTTTTCGCTGCGCTGACGAAGTTGTAATCAGTGACGCACCAGATGATCGCCAGCGCACCGGTGGTCAGGGTGCCGAGCGCGTGGAACCAGAGGGCATAGAAGATGTCGTTGGTCCAGGTGGCGGTGAGGCCGGCACAGACGAAACCGATACAGGTGAAGAGGGCGAGGACACCAACACTGAGGCCGATGGCGCTGGTATTGGTGTAGTCCTCGCGCTTGTGATTTTTGAGCAGTTCTTGCATGTTCGAGCCGGCCACGGCCCAGATCACGGTGAAGATGCCGGCCGAGACGACGCCGTAGCAGAGATAGAAAAGGCAGCTCGGCCAGTCCTTACCATCCGCGCAGTGAATGCCGCCGACGACGAAACCGACGACATTGAGAACGCCGAGCAAACGCATCATTCGGCTGATGATCATATCCATTGATTTTCTCCTTAATCATAACCTTGCGGTTGTTGGGACAACGTCAGCTGCGGCTCTCGACCTGGGCTGCGGCCGCTTCTGCGGCGGGGGACGATGGGGACGCGGACGGGGAGGCGGGAGTGCCCGGGACTGCGGCCGATTTGCCGGCGCGCTTGGCGTCGAGGCGAGCCCGCAGGCCATTCACCTCGTCGCGGCTGCTCATGCCGGCCAGTTCACGATCGGCGCTGGTGCCGCCGAGGCCGTCGAGACGAGCACGCGCAGCCTCGAACTGTCGTCCGACTTCGTGGCTCGCCTCCTTGAAGGCGCCACCGTCGGCGGTGATGCTCAGAGCCGCTTCCATGACCCGGGCGGCGCTGTCGAGGGCGAGAGTGGCCTTGGCTTTCGCCTCGTCCGACTTGACCGTCATCTGCACCTTGCGCAACTCCTTGCGGGCCTTGTCGACGCCGGCACAGGCGGCGCTGACCGCTGTCTGCACCCCCTCGACGACGCGGGTCTGAATGGCCACTTCCTGCTCTTTTTCGGCGACCATGAGTACGAGCTCGTCGACGCCAGAATCATGCTTGTCGTCGGCCGCTCTGTAGTAAGCGGTCTCGGCGGCAGCGAGAGCGTCTTTGCGCAATTGCAGCACATTGCCCTCATGGAGCAGGGTGCCGCGCAGATCCTGGATCTGCACCTGCGATTCGTCGATGATGCGCTGCGGCCCGGCAATCAGCTCGAGTTCGCGCTCGATCGGCGAGGTCAACTCTTTCTTGAGACGGCGGGCGCGGATGTTCACCGTCGCCCAGAGACCGTCGCGCAAGGGATTGGGTACGGCGAGAAGCATGGCCAGAAAGGCCAGCCCCCCGAGCACCGCACCGGCGATTAATCCGGTCATGAATAAACTCCTCAGTTGGACTGCGACGGAGTCGTCACAGCGGGGGTGGGAACAGGATTGGGCACGGGAGAGGCAGAGTCCGGCGCCGGGACGCGCACCGACGACGGCAGCGGAGCGCCGGCATCGAGCTGAGACTCGGTTTCCTCGATATGACGTTTGACCTCGGCGCTCGAGGTGACGACCCACTGCGGCTCGCCGGTCTCGTAGCTGAGAGTGTCGCCCTGGTAGTCATGATTGGACTTGGACTGGTCCGGGCCCATGTTCGAGGTGATAAAGAAAAGCCGATTGCTCTTGGTGACGATGATGATAGGCTCGATCGAAGTCAGCTGGAAATGGCCCTGGATGACGTTGGCCGATTTCTCCAGCAGTTCACGCGGGCCTTGCACGCTGCGGTGACCGAGCTCATTCTTGCTGCCCGGCTGCTTGCTGTCGGCCAGATGCATGACGGTCACATCGCCGTCGCCGAGCGCGCCATCGAAGAAAGCGACGTCGGACATGGCGGTGCCGTTCTTGCCTTCCGGCTCGTAGGGCACGAAATACTTGGGACCTTCGACAGTGTCGATACCGTAGGGGAAGGGATTGCTCAGACGACCGCGAGCGGCCTGGGGAGCCTCACTCACTTCGAGAGCCGAGCGCGTCACGATCTTGCCGACCGTGCTGCGACCCCAGACATCGGCATACTGCCGCGCCAGCTCGGAGGGATAGATGAAAGTGCCGGGGAAAGCACGCGCCGCCTGGCCCACGGTGTAGTCTTCGATCGTCCCCCAGGGGCTGACTACCATGACGCCGCCAATCGTCGGCACCATAGCGCCCCAGTAGAGCTTGTTGACGGTGTAGGGGATGAGCAGGGCGAAGGAATCGCCGTGACCGCCCACACCGGCGTAGCTGAAACCGGCCATGGTGGCGCCGGGATGACGAACCTCAAAGGCGGCTTTGACGAAGAAGCTGTTTTCGCCAAAGATAAAGCCCTGAGACTTGACCCTGGTATCACTGGCGGTGGTACCGGCGTCGACCATGACGAAACCGGCGGTGCTTCCGGGGAACCAACTGAAGAGATGGTTGATCTGGAAGCCCGTATAGTGCATCGGGCACTGCCAGTAGTATTTGCCGTCCATGATCTGGGCGTGGGTGTCACCAGTCTCGATCATGTTGGCGTCGTTGCCCTGGACGCAGAAATCGCGACCGACGACGAGCGGCATGACGCGATTGACGTTGGTCTCGGGCAGCTTGTCCACATAGCGCACGTCCATGGACTGAGCCATGGCCACGTCGTGGAGGAAGGTCGAGCCGTTCATGGCCAGGAAGCCGACGCCAAAAACAGCACCGCATACGGTACCACTGGCAAGCAGAGCGCGCGAACCACGGAAGGCGACCGCGAAGCTGGCGGCAACGAAGAGAGCTTCGACGCCGAGGCCGACCCAGCTGTTCTTCATCGGGAAGAAAAGCAGGAACAGCAAGGCGCAGACGCCGGGAGCGAGCCGGTAGACCAGCTCATTGTCCGGGTCGGAGAGCAGCCGCCAGGACGAATAGAGACAGGTGAGCACACCCAGACCGACGAAGATGAGCGGCCCCGCGTTATAGGCAAAGACCGTGAGCGGATGCAGGAAGGGCACGACGAAAGCGGACGTGGCCAGGTAGGCCACCGTGGCGCCGACGAAGGTACCGCCAGCGGCCGCCATCCACCAGGCGCTCAGGCTGCGCTGATAGCTACGGTATGTCACATAGCCGGTCAGGCCGCAGACGCCGAGAACAGCGCCCCAGGGTTGACTGAAGGCGACGAAAAGGGCAAAGGCGGACAGCAAGGTGCGGAAAAAAACCGGGAAGGAGGAACGCTCCGCCGCGAAAATGCCGCCGAAGCCGCCGGCGACGATGAGCAAGTCGACCCAGAAGGGGAGAAACTCGCTGGCATAGCAGGTGACCGAGGCAAGGACAAGACCGGCCACGACTTCCTCGGCGGTGCCGAGCATGACGCTGGTCTCGTGATTGACTGCGGACCTGTAGGTAGCATCTCCGAAGAGGGAACGGGCGGTACCGAACATCGAGCCGGCACGCTGCGTTAAGCCGGAGAGACTGAATCCGGACGTGAAGAACTTTCCGACGCTTTTGAAGGGCATGTTTGCCTCTTTGGCGTGAGTTTCGGGAATGCGGTGGATCTTCAAGGACAAAACTTCGACTGGCAAGGAGCCGGACTGACGACTGAGCCTAGGTCTGCGACGCAATGCGGTAGAGCATTGAGGCAGAAGGGCGAGCGTTGGTATCTGTCGGTCTGGGGTGAAAAAGAAGCGGCTCTGTGGAAGTGAAGTATTGAAGATACTTCGAACCTAGTACCTGGCACTCTTCTAAGCAAGTAATCTTTGACTGTTTATATTTGGCACAAAGTCTGTAACAACAAGGGGTCTCCGCGTCGCCGAGCTGTGATACCCGCACAAGGAATTTAAACCGTGTCATACACTTACTTTACAAGAGCGTGTCTGAAATATGACCGTTCGCGGTGAGCTTGCGCGAGGCGACAGGCTCATGTAATGTAACGCTTAACTTTGCAGGGCGCTTAACGTGCTTAATACTTTGGAGAAGAGAATGAGTGACTATACGTCATTTACGGTAACGACGGAAGGCGGGGTAGCTGAGCTGGTTCTGGGCAATGCGGCCAAGATGAACGCTCTCGGCCCCTCTTTCTGGCAGGAGCTACCGCAGGCGGTGGCAAAATTGAACCAGGAAGGTACGGTACGCGCCTTGATCATCTCATCGACCGGCAGCCTTTTTTGCTCCGGTATCGACCTGACGATGTTTGCCAATCCATCGCTGACCAGCGTGGCCGCTCCAGCCGAGCGCGAAAGACTCAAGCACCTGATCTTGCAGCTACAAGCTTCTTTGACCTGCCTGCAAGATTGCCGTTTCCCGGTCATTGCGGCGGTGCAAGGAGCTTGCCTGGGAGCCGGTCTCGATTTGATCTCGGCCTGCGATCTGCGCTACGGTACAACCGATAGCTTTTATGTCGTCCAGGAAATCAATATCGGCATCATGGCCGATCTAGGCAGCTTGCAGCGCTTGCCCAGACTATTGCCAGATGCCGTCGTGCGCGAGCTATGCTTCACCGGCGCAAAGCTTAGCGCAGAACGAGCCTATAATCTCGGTTTTCTCAATGCCACCGCTCAGACACACGAAGAAGTACTGGCCGCCGCCAGACAGGCAGCCAATCTGATCGCCCAGCGTTCGCCCCTGCCGATCGCCGCCAGCAAAGATGTGCTCAACTACAGCGCTAATCATACCGAGAGCGACGCTCTAAACTACTGCGCCACGGTACAGAGCGCCATCTTCGAACCGGCGGAAGTGATGGCGCAGGTGATGGCAATGAAAAACAAGACCCGGCACGAGAGCAAGGATTTGCTCGCCATGAAGGCGATTTAGACCTGACCGTTAGCGCGTTTAAACCGACCAGACCAGCCCGATCCGACGAAAAATTCTTTCATCCGACCAAGTGTAGTACAAAGCATTTTTTGAAAATTCTCCTGAAAAGCACACCTCCCGAAAAAAAGAAAGGAGGAAGGAGCACAGCTCCTCCCTCCTCCGGAATGCTGATCAGCCCCGGGCTTGCGCCGGCACTGAAGCTGGCACCTGCGCCAGCTGACGGACGTCGGCTTCGCGTGCGGCCGTCTTGAGTGCCTGAGCCAGGACAATCACCTCGCCTTTCCAGGCCGCCAGAGCGGCGACCAGGTCGCGGCGCGGCAGAGCACCACCATTGGTGCCCTGATAGACCTGATAGGCACGCGACAATCTCAACCAGGAGGCTTCTGCAGCCTGAAATTGTGCCTCGAGCATTTGCTCGTCCTTATCCTTGATGTTCAGCGTTTTACCGCTGTATCGCTCCTGGAGGCGTGGCCAGACTAATTATCGCCCCTGGGCTTGCCTTTGTCGCCGCCCTTTTCACCGGCCTTATCGGCCGCCGACAGAGCGACATTGCCGGTCGCCTTCAAATTAGCCGTAGCCGTCACGGTCGGACAATCGCCATTTTCGCAACCGGCGATGCAGTCGGTGATCACGCTGCCGCAGGCCAGACACTTGGTGTCATTAGCCAGACAGGTAATTGGCCGAGCGTCCCGGGTGAAAACCGGCTTCGGCTCGTCGACGACGCGGGCGCTCAGATAGCCGGCGAAGCGCTGGTCGAAGGCCTGATCGCTGAGTAAACGAAAATTGTACGACGCTTCCAGAGGCGCGCCGCTGCGAGTCTGACGGATTTCCACGACAAAGTGCGTGGACAGATCCTCGCCGGGCCTGGAAGCCGGCCTGGATGCGCCAAATAAAGCCAGGAAGCCGTCCTTGGCCATGAACGACCGACTGCGTTTCACCTTCAGCACCTCGCCGCAGGGAAACTGATAGCTCTGGTCGGATTCGATTACGGTGCGCAGCGTCTCTTCGCCTTCGACGCGCACCACGACGATGCAGCGTTCCTCCGAAAAGACCATCAGGTTGGCGCCGGCGACATCGCAGACGCGCACGTAGGTGTCGGCGCCTTCGTTGAATTGTTCGGCGGCGTCTTGGTTGCAGCCATTAGTGATGCTAACGTTGATCATAGGGGTTTATCTCCTAGTGTGGTTATTGGTGGCCCCGGAGAGCGAGCGCATGCTCACCGGAGACCGACAGTCGCGTTCGCAGTAGAGTCTCTTGAAACGTTAGCGTTTACAGGGGTCCGCGCTTCATGCCCTGTGCTTTCTGACGCAGGCGGTGGTAAAGAGCCTCGCCAGCAAGCAGCAAAACAAGGGCCAGCACGGCCGCCAGGCATGAGCCGATCATCGAGAGCGAGGCAGCGAGCGCAAAAGCGACCGTTTCCTGCGACTGGATGTTCGTCACTGCCGGAAGAATCCACGGCATCAGAGTACTCGTCACGAGTCCCTGAGCCGCATCCCAGCTCGCCAGGGACAGGCCGAACCAGGCCGCCAGGAAGAGCAGGGTGTGGGTGATAAAGTTGGCAACTTTCATCGCTTAGGCTTTCTCTCTGATCGTGAGAACCAGTTTTGGATAATCTCGAGATGCTGGGGGAAGCCGATATCCGGGGGCAGGTTTGCCTCCCGAAAAACTCCCAGTTCGAGAACCTCTTCGCCTTTGTTTAAGGCGCCGCCGATCGGTCTGGCGCAGAAAACAATGACGACTTCGTTGCCGCCCTGACAGGGGGAGTAGACGCCGAGTAGTTCGGTTACTTCCACAAGCAGGCCGGTCTCTTCGAAAGTCTCACGCTTGGCGGCCAGGGCCGGCGGTTCGTGAGCTTCGATGAAGCCACCCGGTATGCACCAGGTGCCGACCCGAGGCGGGTGCCTGCGCCGAGTCAAAACCAGACCGCCATCCATCTCGACAAGACAGAGAGCGACCGGTTTGGGACTATCCCAGTGGACATAGGGACAGCCGGGGGCGGGGCAGGCTAGACGTTGGCGCTCGCAGACTTCACGGGATTCGAGACGACTGGCGCAGAGCGGACAGAAGTACCAACCAGTGACATGAGCAGGCGGTGGGTGTTGATCGGGTTGTGACGCAGGCTTTCCGGTTTTGTTTTTATCGACCGGTCTGACGGCAGCCCCGAAAAGGCGCTCGAGAGCCCTTTTGACAAGCGATTGTAATCGCGAGTACGACATAGATAATTTCTGCTCCAAAAAGTCTCCGCCGGCGACGAAAACCTCACCGCGAGGTATCGCTCCCGGAGGAAAGAGTCTTTCGAAACTGTATAGCCCGTGTCTTCTCGAAGGCCTGTGCTAGCTAGCGTCGGGGTACGGATGCAGGACAGATCAAATCAAGCGTTGAGAACGCAGAAGAGATAGAGACCTACAGGCAATGGACGCGGCGATTAGCTAGAAAGTTTTCCAGGAAGGAGAAGAAGAAGGACGTAGATAAAATAGAGCTTCAAGCTCGGCCGAAACAACGAGCAGGGTTAGATGTTTACAAGCAGCCGCTAACAATCAGCTTTTCTTTAGTATTCAAGCGGGTAGACCGGCCGCATATACGCCGGGCCAAAGCCCCATAGCGGCAAGCTTTGACCGGCCAAGGCAGATCACTTGGCAATGCGAGCTGCACTACCGCCCGTTGACAAGAGAAGGGGGGCTAAAGCAAGGCAAGCACCGCCCGGAACAGTTTATCGAGGCGCTTCGAAGCACCCCTGGAGGCCTCGAGCACTTCCTCGTGACCGCCCATGGCCACATCTTTGCTCCAGACATTGGTGATCACCGATACGGCAGCAGCCATAGTGGCGCTATCGCCACAAGTGAGCAATTCGGGCACAGTAGACATGCCGACAGCATCGGCTTTGAGCTTGCGCAGCATTTCTACTTCAGCCATAGTCTCATAGCTCGGACCGAGCAGACCGGCATAGACACCGGTTTGCATACCGACCATAGTTTTGTCCTCAGCGGCCAGTCTCTTGCCGGTGGCGATCAAAAGCTGGGTGAGGGAATTATCGAGGGCAGTAGCCGGCGCCTGGACGGCAGGGATCAAACCGAGCTCTTTCCATTTCGGATTTAGATGGTCGCGGTAACCGGTCAGGATCATCAAATCTCCGACTGAGAAATTTTGATTGAGACCGCCGGCGGCGTTGGTCAAAAGCAAATTTGGGACGCCCCATTCGACGATGGTGCGGGCCGCAAGCGTAACGTCCTGCCAGTCGTAGCCTTCATAGAGGTGGAAGCGTCCGCGCAGCACGGCGATGCAACGCTCGTCTGTCGGATTTAGACGACCGACGGTGAGAGTACCGGAGTGGCCGGCCACACCCGGAGCCATGCCGAAAACATCTTTGAAAGACATGACGACAGCGTCATGCAGCCCTTCCAGAACGCTGACACCGGAACCCAATACGACAGCCGCATACGGCTTAAGTCCAGTCAATCCCTGGATATGAGCAACCGCCTGCGCCGCCGTTCTGCCGCTTGCTTCTTTGAGCATAATTGCCTGTCCTTTACCTGGTTGGAGTTTGGATTTTCGTGAATTTTCCGGAATTATCTGTGAATAGCCATAAGCACATCGCGCTGCAAAGTTTGACCTTCAGGCACGACCAGACCGAGCACGCGCAAGCCGGCATGAGCGGCTATTATCATCGCCGGCACGAGGTTATAACAGTAGAAATTGGCGCCCAATCGATTGCAGGTGACAAGGTCCTCGCTGCTCACGATATGACCCTGTTTGACGCCGGCGGCAACACCATTGCGCAGCTTACCGAGCGGATTGCCTATCGACCAGGTTTCTTCCTGATCCATAGTGTCGGCGGCCGAGACGTAGATATTGTTGACCACTGGGAAACGTTCCCCGATCGGATTGTTCGGCCCGACCAGGGGATTGTCGCAACTCAAGTTGAGTGAGTCGATGACAACGTGAGCCTGTTCGTGACTGGGATCGAAGCCGAAGCCGCGATCGACGATAATCGCTAATTTGGAGCGCCCCTCGGCGCGCAACAGCTCAATCACCGGTTCACCGAATTGTTCGAAGTTGTCGAAATCGGCGATATCTCCAGTGAAATCGATGCGCTTGGCGTATCTGAGTTGCAAGTGAAAGTCCTCGGCTGGGGTAATTTGACTAATTGGGCAAGAAACTGCTGCCGCCACCCTTCCAATCGAGCTCAAGCCAACTGGAAAGAGTGCCGGCGATATCGGCGAAACCATCACGCGTGCCAATGTCGAATTTTTTACCGCCCAGAGACTGGCCATTTGCAGAACCGTCCGCAGCGGCGGCCCCCGTTAGAGAGGGGCTATAAGCAAGCAACGGCACAAATTCGCGGGTGTGATCGGTGCCCGGCGCTGTCGGGTCGTTACCGTGGTCTGACGAGATGATCAACAAATCGTCGGGACGCATCGACTTCATGATTTTGCCGAGCCACTGATCGATTTCTACCAGCGCCTGGCCATAGCCTTTGACGTCGCGGCGATGACCATAGAGCGAATCGGTATCGACTAGATTGGTGAAAATCAGCCCCATGCGATCCTGTTTGGTCTTAGCCACTTCCAGAGATTTCAAATCCAGATCGTCTTCCAGTGCTTGCAATGTGAGGCGCAGGCCTTCTTCATTGGTGCCGGTGTGTTTGGCATGGGAGAGCCCATTGCCGACGAAGATGTCTTCGATCTTGCCGACACCGAAGACGCCCAGCCCGCTTTTGAGCGTGTAGTCGAGGAAGGTATCGCGCGGTGGCGGCACGGCGTAATCATGGCGTTCGCCCGACATACGCTTGTAGTTACCGGCAGTGCCGTTGAATGGTCTGGCGATGACACGACCGACACGGTGCGGTCCGTCAAGAATAGTGCGGGCAATCTCGCACCACTTGTAGAGCGTCGCAAGAGGAACGGTGTCCACATGACAGGCAATCTGGAAGACACTATCGCCGCTGGTGTACACGATAGGCAGACCAGTACGTTGATGTTCTTCGCCAAGCTGGACGAGGATTTCCGTGCCGGAGGCCGGTTTATTGCAAAGCACGCCGCCGCAGCCGGTTTCTTTGACAAAACGATCGATGACATCCGGCGGAAAACCCTGAGGATAAAGCGGAAAGGCGGTCTCGCTGACGATTCCCATCATTTCCCAGTGACCTGTCTGGGTGTCCTTGCCATTACTTGCTTCCTGTAATTTGCCGTAGAAGCCTTTTGTAGACTGGGTGGCGGGCACACCCTTGATTGTGCTGACATTGCCCAGGCCCAGGCTGGCCATATTCGGAAGCGCCAGGCCACCAACTTCGCGAGCTGTATTAGCCAGGGTATTGCAGTCGGGCAGGTCGCCATATTTTGCATAATCGGGAGCCGCACCAATGCCGCAACCGTCGATAACCAGTACCACAGCCCGTCGCTTTGACATATCCATGCTCACTTGAAACTCCTAGGGGTCCGCTGCGATAGCCAGCGCTAGCAGCATATTCGATCGCCGATCAGTACATATCAGCACTATTGTAAAAGCCTGGCCGGGCATTTGTGTGGCTCCGCCAATTGCCAAGCGATAAAATGCCGCCAGCTGTATGGCGAGAACCGGCCCGGCTACGGCAGTTCTGAGTTAGATCTAACCTGCGTTGTTGGTGTGATTATCACGTATAAAACGCTTGAGAAGCCACATAAACCCCTGTTAGTTTCGGATTATCCTTATTCCCCTCAATTTTTTCGAAAACATTCAAATCTTCCCCATCTGAACCCGCTCTAGCTCTTGCAGCAACTTTCCCACGATTTTCATCGAGGTGCAAAGAGAGCTGCATATTCAGGTGAGCGACAGATTTTTGAATGTCTAAGAACATCTTTGAGCTTTCGGAAGTCTGGACAATGACTCTCACACCGCGCAGACCGGCTAAAGACGTCATTTCAAAACAACAACCAGTCTGCAATAACTGCCCGCTCCATTCCCGAGATGCAAGTGCACCAAGTGCGCTTCCAGCTCGGCCTGGTGGCGGGTGAAAACGGAGATCATTATGAAGAACAAGATTTTTGCGCTTCTACTCGTGGTTTTTGCCGCGTTTTCCTTCACCACGGCAGCCAATGCCCAGAGTCACGGTCACGGCGGTTTCGGCGGCGGTAATCGTGGCGGTCATGTCGGTGGCTATGCCGGTGGCGGTCATGTCGGTGGCTACGCTGGTGGCGGCCACTTCGGTGGCTATGCCGGTGTCGGTCATGTCGGTGGCTACGCTGGTGGCGGCCACTTCGGTGGCTATAACGGCGGCGGTCATTTCGGTGGCTATAACGGCGGTTATCGCGGCGGCTACAACGGCGGTTATCGCGGTGGCTACGACCGCGGTTACGGTTATCGCGGTGACTACGACCGTGGTTACGGCTATCGCGGCGGCTACGGCTACGGCTATGGCTTTGGCTATGGCTACGGCGGATACGGATACGGCTACGGCTATCGCGGTTTCGCCTACGGCCTCGGCCTCGGCTATCTGCTCGCGCCCCGCTACTACGACGCTCCTGCCTATGTGGCGCCGGCTCCCGAGCTTTACGTCGACCAGTACGGTCGCGAGTACTATCTCGACGCAGACGGCTACGCGGTCTTTACCGGTCGCGTCATCCGCTGAACGTTGAAGACTGGAATCGTGCCGCAAAGCACTGATTTCAGTCGGGAATTTGATGGGGTGCAGGCATTTGCCTGCGCCCCGTCACTTTCTTTTTTTTTCGCCAGCATACTATACGTTATCATATATTATCGACCACTGGCAACAAGCCCAGAAAGCCAAGCGGAGCTATTGCTCAAGGAGAATTTTAGATAAAATCCGGTAGTAGTTAGCCTAGCTGCGCTAGATGGTGCTACGCTATTAAATAGAGAAAGACTGGAGGCTTTAATGACGTCACCCGACATGTTGTCCATTAATAACGTTGCTGCCAAGCTCGGCTTGTCGGTACACCAGCTTCGCCGCTGGGAGCTTATGTTTGGTCTGGAGATCAAACGCGGCCGTGGCCAACAGCGCCAGTACCGAGAAGAAGACATGTCGGTGCTCGAGCGCATTAAGGAGCTGGTCGAACAGGGCTGGCCCACCTCCCAGATACGCCCGCAGCTCGAAGCGGAAGGCTTACTCACTCCCAAGTTGATTGGCGTCACGCCGGCCCCTGGCAATCCCGAAGTCCTGCAGGAAGCGATCATCGGCCTGCGCAATTTCAGCGAACGTCGCTTCATCGACCTATCCAAACAAATCGATGAGCTCAGGCAGCTCGTCATCCAGGTGACGCTAAAATCCGAAGTGGCACACGACAAAACTTCGCCCTGGCAACCAATGGCCAGCGAATACGTACCGACACCGAAAGCGATGCCTGCCCAGGAAATCACGATCGGGCCTCAGATTTCGATCGACCCACCCAAGCCACAATCGGCGCCGATTATGCCTAATCGCGTCAATCAAATCCCGCCGGCACCGTCTTCATCCTCATCCTCATCCTCATCCTCTTCTTCACCCACCAGCAGCACCGCTTCGGCAAATACCGATTTCAGCCATCGCTCGATTATTCCAGGCGTCCCTCCGGCCGGCAGCACCGGCTCCGGTGCAGGCTTCCCCGGCACATCAGCGGCTGGTGCAGCGAGTGCATCATCGAGTTTCGCCCCGACTGCCAAGAACGATATGCCCGACATCGACGCGGCGCCCAAGCCGATAACCGATGCCCTGCAACGCTCGATGTCCACTCTCGATTCTCTCTTCAAAGATCCTCGCGCAGCTTCGGGAACTACTTCAACAAATCCCTCGAACAGCTCCTTCAGCAACCTGCCGGCGGCGACAGGCCCGTCGCCATCAGCCCCGAGTGCCAGCTCCAGCTTCGGCACATCGAGCGCGACAGAACACCCGGCTATCGCCTCAGGATTTGACGAGCCAACCGCGCCGCCGGTTCGGCACAGCACCATACCGCCGACTCCGACGGCATCGACATCGTCGACACCATCTGTATCAACCACGCCTTCATCCATGTCGACACCGTCGATTTCAGCGCCGGCCAAGGCCAGCGCCTGGGATCAAGCTTTTGCATCCACCAGCGTCGACATGGATGCCGTTCCAGTTAGCGGCCTCTTCGAAGAAACGCCGAAGGCACAAAGCACGGGCACGGGATCAGGCACGGTGTCAGGGATCAATGAAGCATCCCTCGAACACAATCCCTTCACGACGATTACGGGCACAAACTACAACGCTGTCTCCGACAAACCCAGAGAAAGCGGATCATCTGCATTGATGGGCCAAAGTCCGGCCAGCAGTGGCGGCTTCGGCAGCTCCGGCTTCGGTACCGGCACGGGCCAAAATTTGAGCCAAACCGGTCCTCTGCCCTCAATCACTCCGGTGCAGAGCTTTGCCCCCGAAAACAAGGACAAGCTGATTGCCTCGCAGTCTAATTCTACTTCGACCGAATTGCCCCAGACTGATGAGAACGAGAGCGCGCCGGCCAGTAACACACTTGGCGCAGCTACGACGGTCGATACGCAAGCGACTGCCGCTCCCACGCCTCCGGCCGCCCTGCCGATCACGCCCGGCCCGCAAATGAATTTCGGACCGAACGTATCGGCTCCGACACCACAGGTGACACCACAGCGAGTCGACGACAATTTTGGCCTGGGCGAAGTTACCGACCAGAACTACCTGACCGTGCTCGGACGCGCCCTGGACTTGATTGGTTGGAGCGACGAACAGGCCGATTCATATTCGCTCAAAACCTTCGGCGTACCGCATTGGGACGAGCTCGGTCGCAGTCAGGCCGAAAAGCTCGTCGCCCATCTTGTTAGCTTGCTCAAGGATCAGCTGGCGCATTAAGCGATATCGCTTCGCCACTTACTCCGAAAGCCAGACGAATTAATCTAAGCTACGTACTTACCCCACTGACATGTCGTAGCTGGCGCTATATGATGAAATCACTCGAAAGCACCCCCACAAATGGCGCCGGAGAGTGATATCGCGGGAATCTCCAGAGAGAAGGGTCAGGGATGACCTTTGCCGAGGGCAGCACCGGAACCGCGAACAATTGACCAAAAGGCGCACAGAGCCTGTCATAAGAGTAAAAAAGGGTGCCCAAGGCACCCCTTTTATTAACTGAAAATAAAGCTGCAGATTTAGGCCCCACAAGGGTTGCAATGACTTTTGGCCTTTTTGTAGGGTGCAGTCATACCCCACCGATTTTTTTTTAAGGAAACCCTCAAAAGACACAAATTTAGCCCCAGCTCCAATTTCGTGCCCTTTGACCGGTTTTCTCCAGAACGTGGGATAGCCTTTTTATTAACAAGAGACGCTGAAAACGCTGTGCCAGTCCGGGTCCAGTGCCTTAAACGCGTCCTAGCAAGGAAAACTATGACTGAAAAGCTATCTGTAACCGAAGCGGCTGCTGTGATTCAGAGCCTGTACGATGATCGAGAGATCCTCGACCTCTATGCCGCCGGCGACAAGCTCAGCTCAGGTCAGACCAAGCATGACATCGGTCATGCTTTTTCGGTCCTGTCCACAGCTGAGTATTTGACCGGCGAAATCCACAAGCGCTTCCCCGAAAAACTCGACGACGAGACCCGCAAGGTCGTAATCCCCGCCGGTGCCTTTCTCCATGACATTGGCCGGGCAATCGACGTTGCTGACCATGCCGGAGCAGGAGCGAAAGTCACCCGGACTCTTCTCGAGCCCCGTGGCATCGATACCGACGTGATCAAGCGCATCCAGCGCATCGTCGCACTTCACCGTTCCTCGGCGGTGTTGAAGATGAAATTCAACGACCCCGCCTGGGCAATCGTGGTTATCGCCGACAAATGCGTCGGAGATGAAGACCGCGTCCGCCCCAACAAGGCTGCCATACTGCGCGGCCTGCGCTTCCTGCGCATCGCTCACATCAACTGGTGGGACAACGCCGAACACGACCGGGTAAACTTCGCCATCAAGATGTCGAATCTTCTCGTCGACTCTGATGACAGCCCCTCCCCCGCCCACGCCGGTGCTATCGTCCTCAAGCTGACGCTCGATGAAGTAGTCGCACCGGCTACCGAGCTTCTCGCTCTCTACGCCGATCGTTTCCATTCGTGTGGACGCGCCGCCAAGTATCTTGGCTTCGTCTTCCGCATCGAAATCAACGGTGTGCGCTGGCTCTTCGACGACGACAAGGACAAGTGGCGTCCAATTCGCGGCTTTAGCGTGCCTCTGCCCAGCACGATCATGCACAAGCCCGAGTAGAGAGAAGATGTCCTGACTACTAGGAGAAACAGGGCTAACACCCTGTTTCTTCTCTTTTTAAAGATTTGTACTATAAAGCCTAATATAAGACTTTTGAAGGTAAAGCCAAGAAATCCAAGCCTATACACCCGAAAATGCCTGTGGGTAGAATAGAATTAGACTGGTCTTCCTTGAGCTTTAATAAAACCGTGAATGACATCTGGAAAATCTATCGAGCTTCGGCTGAACTGTGCGTGAAAGCCGGGCAGCATGCTGACGCAGAAAAACTCTGGCTGTCGGCGCTCGAAGTCGCTGAAGATTACGGCCCCGACCACGCCATGTTGACGACCTCCCTCGAAGGTCTGGCCGAAGTATTCTGGTACCAGGGCAAGCATGAATCGGCCGCCCCGATCTGCCGCCGCCTTTTGCGTATGTACGAACAAAAGCTTGGACACCACCATCCTGACGTCGGCACAATGGCTTATAATCTCGCCCTGCTCTATCACTCCTGGGGCAAGTACGTCGAAGCCGAGCCGTTTTACAAACTGGCGATGTCGATCAAGACCAGAGTGCTCGGAGGCAGGCACCCGGAAGTGGTTAGCTTGCTAGGCAACTATGCCGATCTTCTCCTCATGCTCGACCGCATCGAAGAAGCCCGCGAGCTCAAGGCCCTCTCCGAGAAAGTAAAAGCGACGAGCTGGCGTAAGACCGGCAACTGGCAGGCCATGCCTGCAGCGGCCGAATCCGAAACTCTGTCTCAAACGTAGATAGCATGACCTTCGGTTTAATCGGCTGGCTAAAATCCCAGCATCCCGAAATCGACTACGAAATTCCCGTATGGTATCCAGGCAAAGATCAGCCGGACAATCGCGAGTGGTTGATCGCCAATGGCATGGGCGGTTATTCGATGGGCACCGTTTCCGGCGCGCATACGAGGCGCTACCACGCTTATCTGAGCGCCGCCCTGACGCCGCCGGTCAGTCGACGCATTATTTTTCCCGGTGTGGAAGAAATGATTACCATCGACGGCGTCGATTACGAGCTGGCCTGCAATTACTGGGCATCGGGAGTGGTGTCACCGACCGGCTACAAGCGTCTCGATTGTTTCACGATGCTGCCCACGCCGACCTGGGTCTTTGATCTGGGCGGTCACTATCTCGTTAAGCGCCTGTGCATGCCCTACGGCACCAATCAATTGCAGATGGGCTATACCTTCCTCGCCGATCCCGACGCCGCCAATCCCGATGTCAAATTGACGATCCGCATGCTGGTGGGCTTTCGTGATATTCACAATACGATCAAAGGCTCCTCCGATGACCGCTATCCACAATTCGTCTCGCAAAATCAAAGCCTGATCATTTTGAACGAAGCCGGCAACAGACTTTGCCTGACCTGGAACAGCGGCAAATATGAGCCACTCAAACAATGGTGGTGGGACTATAACTGGCCGGAGGAAAGCACGCGCGGCGAGCCTGACCACGAAGATCTATTCCTGGTCGGTAGACTGAAAGCATCGCTAACAGCGGACAAAGAATACACTGTCGGCGCCAGTTTCGAAGATGTGGTCAGCGCCCCCAGTTGCCATGCCGCTGTTGGCGAAACTGTGAAGCGCCACAATGCGCTGATTCGCAGAGCCAGCCTGCCGCGCTCGAGCAAATCGGACATGCTTGTCCTCGCCTGCGACCAATTTATAGTCCCCGACGCCTTCGACAAGCAGGACAAACGCGGCCGTCGCCTCGGCGACCTGAACGAACGCCTCTCCGTACTCGAGGGCTATCCCTGGTTCAACGATTCTGGTCGCGCCGCCCTCATGTCCCTACCTGGTCTGACCCTCACCACCAGACGTTTCAGCGACGCTAAAGCGATACTCCGCACCTACGCTGGTCGCAAACGCGAGGGCGTCGTCGCCAATCGCACCATCGATCCCCTATCGCCTTTCGCCTCCTTCGTCGAACCAGGCCTCGAATACAATGCAGTCGACGTCAGTCTCTGGTTCGCTCACGCTCTCTATAGCTACTACCGCGTCACCAAGGACAAAGAGCTGGTCCTCGAGCTCTTGCCGAGCCTGCTCGAAACCTTCAAATGCTTTTCCTCCGCCACCGTATCTGGTATCGGAGTCGACGCCTCGGATGGACTTCTGCGCAGTGGTCAGGCCGACAATGGCATGACCTGGATGGATTGCAAGGTGGAGGAGATTCCGATCACACCGCGGGCCGGCAAGGCAGTCGAGATAAACGCGCTCTGGTACAGCTTTCTAGAGTCGATTCTCTATTTGAGCGAAGAGAGCAATTTTAGTCTGCCCGCCCGCGATCAAATCAAGACGATGGCGAGCACGGTCAAAACCTCCATGCAGAAGTTTTGGAATGCCGAGCTAAACTGCTTATACGATGTGATCGACGAAGAGCGTTTTGCCAATCGCGAAAACTATAGCCGCGATTTTCGCAGCGAAGGAGCAGATTCGGCCCTGCGCCCCAACCAGTTGATCGCCGTCGCTATGCCCTTTCGCGCCTTCAACCTCGAACAAGAAAAACAAATCCTCGCCATCGTTGAAAGCGTCCTCGTCACACCGATGGGCGTGCGCACGCTCTCGCCCACCGATAGCCAGTATCAGGGCTCCTATGGTTGCGGCTTCCAGCACGCTGATCGCTATCATCGCGACCTCTCCTATCACCAGGGCACAGCCTGGACCTGGCTCACCGGCACCTACATCGAAGCCCTGATCAATGTTTTTGGCAGCGGTGAAGACACGGTCGCCCGCGTCAAATTGCTCCTCCAGCCTCTCACCGCCCACCTGACAGAAGAAGCATGCCTGGGTGCGATGTCCGAGATCTTCGACGGCTCACGCCCGCACCTGGCAAAAGGCTGTCCGGCGCACGCCGCAGCCACGGCCGCTTGCATGCGCTGGCTCGGTTGGCAGTTGCGCCAGTAAGGGCCAGGACAAAATCTAATTCTCAAAAGCAAAAACAAAGACTGTGCGATCGCACATTAAGTGCGGCCGGCAAATCCATTAGATTGGCTGCGTACCCAATCGGAGGACGCTTATATGCCGGCAGAAAATCTTCATTCTCCTCAAACTGGCCTGGACCAGGAAATCTTCCACTACCGCCCCCTCGATCGTATTTTAGAAAGCTCGAGGATAAGCAAAAGCGAACAAAACGATCTGCTGCGTCTGCCCGTCGACGCCCTGCAAGCCGGCGCGCACACTTGCATACAAACGCCGATCGACAGCCTGGCGCAAATTGTCGCACCGCAATTTTTGCCTAACGTGCAAATCATCGATGCCCCGGAAAAAGTGGCACCACTATCGGCGCGCTGGCACGCTCAGCAGCTGGGAGCGGCGGCAGGAGCCGCTCTCGACATAGTCGGACTGGAAGTCGCTTCGCGGGGAGCGATCAATCCGATCGCCGCCGGCGCTATCTATGACGGTCTGCTGCGCCCGGTCGACAGCGGCAAAGAAAGAGATCAACTCTGCGAACGAGCAAAAAACGCTGCTATCGGTCTTGTCACGTTTGGCACTCTCAACGGCTTCAGTAGTCATTTGACGGCAGTAGGAAGCATAAGCGAAAACGCCTTTCTCAAAACTATCGGTGAAAACCAGATCATCAACAAAACGCTTGCCGGTGTGCCGGCCGGACTTGTCGCTGCCGGCATGAGCGGCGCCCACAGCAAAGAAGATTATGCCCTGGGCGCTTACACGTCGGCCTTTACCGGCCTGGGACTCGGCGCCATCCACGCAAACATGGCCAGACGCGCCGAGCAACATGCCGCCCGCGCACAGCAAACGATGCGCAATGAAGTACTCTCGCGTCAGCTCGGCGAACTGCAAGCGGAAGTGCGCACGGATCATCTCACCGGACTTGGGAATCGACTTGGTACGGATGAGGCATTGAAAAATGCGTTTGACCGAGCCCAGAGAACGGGAGAGCCCCTCTCACTGATTTATGGTGACCTCGACGGCTTCAAAGCCGTCAACGATCATCTCGGCCATGCGGTAGGCGACGGCGTACTTACTCACGTCGCCGACCGCATGCGAGATCATATGCGTCCTTACGATTATGTCGGACGCGTCGGTGGCGACGAATTTGTAATCGTCATGCCCAACACCAGTCAAAAAGCAGCACAAGCGATGGCCTTCCGCCTTGAACAGGCGGTTAAACTCGAGCTCGTCCAGCCGACCGAAACAGAAAGCGTGCATAAAATCGGCATCAGCCTGGGTGTCGTCACTCACAAAAAAGGCGAATTTGCAGACCTCAATGCCGAAGATTTCAAGAAACGCGCCGATCGGGAAATGTATCGCACTAAGGCCGAACGAAAAGCGCGAATTTAATCTCTCTTTTCTCC
The DNA here is from genome assembly GCA_018971775.1 of Cyanobacteria bacterium REEB67. GTDB lineage: Bacteria > Cyanobacteriota > Vampirovibrionia > Obscuribacterales > Obscuribacteraceae > REEB67. The sequence goes on from JAGXAB010000007.1 coordinate 31,347, forward strand.
TTATCGGGTATGAAGAATAGACCAAATGTTCGATGCGGTTTTTTAGATATTATCAGTGAGATTCGGGTGGCATGTTCAAACCCAATTCAAATCGCGCCCAGCCGGTGCCGAGCAAAGCGAAGGAACCAAGTGGTCCCAAGCGATTGGCTCAACTCTGGAGCGAACCAAATCTCGATATTATCAGCGGCTTGCTCGCGGCAGCCAAGAAGAATGACGGCATCGCAATCATTCAGCCATTTTCTGTCACCGATCAGGACTCGCTCTTTCAGATCAGCGTCGCCATACCGCAAGACTCAGATCCGGTCTGGAAGTTTGAACGCGGCACCCTGACAGGGGTGTCCGAAGTCTGGTCGCTGCCCTCGATCGACATCGAATTGATTCACAATCTCGTATTATCTGAATCTACCGGCCAGCACTCCGTCGACCTGATCTCAGCAACGAGCGGCATGTCTCGCTCCAGCACAGGCAATATCGCCCTTGGCTTGTCGGAGCCCAGTGACGAGGTCGACGAAAAGAACAAAGGTGATACCGAGGTCAAACGTTCGCTCGGCAACCAGCTCGAAGGACCGCAAAAAAGTGGCGCCTCAGTCTCGCTCGAAGGCGATCTGGAAAAATTGCAACTCTCTGCCGTCTTGCAATCGCTCACCTTGACCAAAGTGACAGGTCGAGTGGAAATTCAGGGTAGCAGCGGCGGCGCTGAAATCTATATCGTGGACGGCACGCTCTGCCACGCCACGACCGGGGACGCGGTTGGCGATAACGCTCTAATCGAATTGCTCTCCTGGGAAACCGGTAAATTCAGGCTTTTCGAAAACGAGTGCCCTCCGGCGACCAGCATCAAGAAGCGCCTGGACAGCTTGTTAATGGAAGGAGCAGCACTGCTCGATCAGCACAATTACCTGAAGTCGATCGGACTCAGCCTCGATACTTTTCTCGTCCAGGCCTATCGCAGTCTTTCAGAGATGCAATTTGAACAGACGGTACAACGCGGACCACAAGTAAATATGCAGCAACTGAAAGATCTCTATCTGGAGATTGACGGTTACAGCACACTTTACGATCTCTTGCGCCGCCTGCCGCTCACACGCGCCGAATGGGTACCTCTGCTTTTCAATCTAACGCAGGTAGGACTGATTACTCTGGCAACCGATGCGCCGGTGCAGGCCAAAGTTTTGGAAAATCGCGTCGCTCCGGATATCAAGCTAGACGAAACCGCTATGATTGCCGCCCTGCGCCCCCTTCAACGTGCCGAAACCGAAATCTTCACCTATCCGCTCTTCCAGTATTTCGTCAAACAGGAAGTGGCTCGTTACGAAGTTGATGCCAAGTCATTTGCTCTGATCGTTTTTGACTTACTGGTAGAAAAAGAAGGCACCCTGATGCCAATGCCACTCCAAGGCGTAAAAGTGGCCCTGCAGCGTATCAAAGAGTTAATCCGTGAAGTCGATGCCCTGGGCCATTTCGAGACGCTTGACTATGGCCTTTTGCTACCGCAAACCACCGGTCGCTCCGCCACAGTCGTTGCCCAGCGCATCGCCGAGAGGCTGAGAAGTTCGCCTATGCCAGGTCTGGAACTTATGACCCTAAATATTTCGTTTGGTATAGCAGCTGTTCCCCAGGATACAAAAAGCCCGGGAGGGCTTATGCAGGCTGCAGCAGAGGCAAAACGCAATGCGCGGAAAAACAAACTTTTGTTGGTAGAGTACCGGACAATGAGCTAAAAGTTTTTGAACGGGTAGATTGAAAGGAGAAAGCTGCTCGGGCAGGTTGAAAAGTTTGAAAAGAGGAGATACAAAAGTCGGCGATCGAGGCATGTAAATAGCGCATATCGCGTATGATTGCAGGTCGGGCACGTTGCCTTTTGTCCAACAAGACAGGTAGTAAGCTGAGCAATGGCTCTAGTCAATTACGGCACCAAAGAAATCACTTTTAAGTTGGTCTATTACGGCACCGGTCTCGGTGGCAAGACGACCAATCTAAAAATCATTCATAGCCAGCTCGCACCGCAGACCCGTGGCGAACTCGTTAGCCTTGCTACGGAAACGGAAAGAACTCTCTTTTTCGACTTCATGCCCCTGGATCTCGGCACAATCAACGGTTTCAAAGCACGTATTTCGATGTACACCGTGCCCGGACAGGAAGAATACAATAAGAGCCGCAAATTGATTTTGCGCGATGTGGACGGCATCGTCTTCGTCGCTGACAGCAACGTCACGCGCTCCGACGAGAATCAAATTTCACTCAATAATATGATGGAAAATTTGAATGAATATCGACTGACTTTAACTGACATCCCCTGGGTTTTGCAGTACAACAAGCGAGACCTGACGACGGCGATGACGATCGAGCGCATGGAAAGCGAATTGAACAAGCTCAATGTTCCAGCCTATGAAGCGGTAGCTATGGACGGCAAAGGCGTTTTTGCCACGCTGAAAGCCGTCACGAAGATGATGCTGCAGCGCGCCAAGGGCAATGATTAGCCAGTCGGATTCAGAAGCTTAAGCTTTTAGATGCATGTGACTGAGGGCATTGTGGATCGCTCCATTTTTGCCTCTGGGCTTGCCTTCGTGTTCAAGTTTATGCAAAGGATTGTGGTGCTTCAGCCCGGGAATAATGAGCGGAGCAAGACCTGGAGCCAGCGCCGGCAAAACAAAGGGCGCCACTCTTTCGGCGACTTTCAAGACTTTTTGTGCATCGACATGCGGATGGGGATGGGCGTGATGTTTATCACCGTGATGCGGATCGCCGTGGCCACCGGGGGCGGTATCATGGCGCACCGCTTGTTTTTGCCCATCGGCCAGGGTGACCTTGCCGAAACAATGACCATCATCGGGATGGATATCGACAGCAGGCAAAGAGCCTTTCGAAACCAGCTTGTCTGTTTCTTCTTTGATCTGCCCGGCTGTATTATAGAGGAAGGATCTGACATCCTCCCTACTGCAGCGATGAACACCTTCAGGGAGGCCAATTTCACGGCCGCTGTCGACAAGATTGGCATGCTCGAGCTGTGACATATACGCCTCCGGGCGACTAGCAAAAAGAAACTAGCAAAAAGAAACTAACAAACCTGTTTACCGGGCTGTTTCAGGGGATGCGGTCATTATTGGCGGCGAATATAACAGTGAGATAACGGTTTGGTGGAACATTGAGCAACCACACAAAAGCTAGATCCGTTAAGAACAAAGAAGAAAACTGACACTACAAGTGGTATCAAAACAAAGAGCGCCGGCGGCGTCACGAACAGCAGTATTTTTCGCTACATTTGTGCCATTAAACTGCCATTTTTGCTGAGTATTGTTAATCTCGCTAGCCGCGCGAGCTTAACGGGCACTTATTTAAGCTCTTATTACAGCTTACTCCACGAATAATTCTTCATAGAGATCACGGGCTTATTGCTCCCGACTCTTGAGATCCCTACTCTCAGGTGTACTTCTCTTTCTTTTGAATCAAACAGGTTTTCTCTCAACTCAGTTATTTAGCCCCAGAGCCCTCATCTGACCTTTCCCTCCCGGGGAGCGAAGACTGACGCGCAGATTGGCTGAAGCCCTGGCTGAGTGTTGTACAAGCCTGCCTCGTTTGCCTGAAATCGAAGTCCAGCCGCGACTGCCACCGATTGGTGCAGCCGACTCCTTGTCCTGGCTTTAACCCTTTATCCAGATTGGAGCCTCTATGCAAGCAACGCGAAACCCTCCAAACGCTTTATCCAATCCAACCAACCCCACCGCCGCCTCACGCCTGATGTGGTTCTTCGCTTTCGTCTATGTCGCTGAAGGCCTCGCCCAGGTCTCCGGCCTGCTGCGCCAGCCTATCAATCATTTCCTCTATGACGGCCTGCACTGGGACAGCGTCCAGGTCGGCAAGTATATGCTCGTGCTCGGCATCCCCTGGATGATCAAGCCGCTGTATGGACTGATTAGCGACTGCGTGCCGCTTTTCGGTTACCGGCGCAAGAGCTATCTCTTCCTCTTCAACTTTGCCGCTACGGCCGCCCTCGTAGCCATGACGCGCCTGACCGATCCGGGTTACATCATCTGGGCGCTCTTCATCATCGTCACGGCCATGGCCGCCTCCAGCGCCCTTTGCGGTGGCCTACTGGTCGAGCACGGTAAACACAGCGGCCTGGCGAGCAAGTTCTGCAGTCAACAAACGCTCTGGGTCAACCTGGCCAACATTGTCGCCGCCCTGACCGGTGGCTGGCTCTGCAGCGCCTACGCCCCCAGCGGTGCGCTGCACCATGCCGCTTTCATCGCCCTGTTTGCGCCACTGCTCGTGGTGGCAAGCACAGGGTACCTCGTCGAGGAAGAAAAGTCGCAGATGAATCTCGCCCAACTCAAACTGGGCCTGACCAGCATCTGGCAGACGCTGCGCTCTAAGACGACCTGGGGCATCGCCGCCTTCCTCATGCTCTGGGCTTTCAATCCCGGCTTTGGCGGTCCACTTTACCAGCACATGACCGGCCCTCTGGCCTTCAGCCAGGGCTTCATCGGCACGCTCAACGTGGTCATGGCGGCCGGCGCTGCGCTCGGTGGCTTGCTCTACATGAAGGTGCTGTCACAGCGCTATTCGATCAAGAAGCTGGCCACTTGCCTGATTGTCAGCGGCGCGCTGATGCAGGCCTGTTTCGTCTTCATGGTCGGCCACGACTCGGCCCTCGTGCTCAACTTCTTCGAGGGCTTGTTCACGGCCATGGCCCTGCTCAACGCCCATGTCATCGCCGCCAATCGCTGCCCGGATCACGCCGAGGGTTTCATGTACGGCATCCTGCTTTCGGCGGCAAACGTCAGCTTTTCGGCATCACAGGCGGTGGGTGGTTATCTCTACAAAGAGACCTTCCACCTCGACATCCAACCGCTCATCCTGCTTTCGGCAGCGCTCACCTTCTGCTGCATCTTCCTGCTACGCTTCTTCGACTTCGACAAGAAGGCTTTGACCGCGACAGCCGGACAGTAAACTTTCACGTAAGGAGACTATCTATGCAACACGCAAAATTCGCGACCATACCGTTCAAGGCCGCGCCCGGCATCGACATCGACCTGGTCAAGGGCTGTGCCAAGTTCAAGAACTGGGTCGAGAGCATCGACGACAGCAAGTTCGTGATCAAGGGCATCGAGCTGCAATCGGTGGACATGTTCGGTCCGAAGCAGAACATCGTCGGCTTCGTCAAGTTCGTCGCCGACGTCGTCGACCTCGACGGCGAGCCGCAACACGGCATCATCTTCATGCGCGGCGGCGCCGTCGGCATGCTCGTCATCATCAACAAGAAACACGTCGTCGTCACCGTGCAGCCGCGCCTGGCCACCGGTAGCTTCGGCTTCATCGAGCTGGCCGCCGGCATGCTCGACGGCTCGGGCAACTTCGCCGGCGTCGCCGCCAAAGAGATCGAAGAAGAACTCGGCCTGAAGATTCCGGCCGACAAGCTCACCGACCTCGGCGCAGTCAGCGGCAGCAGCGACGGCTTCTTCCTGTCGCCGGGCGGCTGCGATGAGACGATGCGCCTTTTCTGCATCGAGATCGAAATCAGCGACGACGAGCTCGCCGCCATGGAAGGCAAGTGCACGGGCGTGATCGAAGAGCACGAGCAAATCGCGCTCAAGATCATCCCCTACGACGAGCTCTGGAAGCTGCCCGACGCCAAGTCGGCGGTGGCCTATCTCTACTACGAGAAGCTCAAGGAGCAGCAAGCGAAGGCTGCTGTTCCTGCCGTTGTGGCCGAGGCCGCTCCTGCCGTTGTCGCCGAGGCCGCTCCTGCCGTTGTCGCCGCTCCTGTCGCCTCCGCCGAGCCGGCCGAGCCCTCGGAATCGACCAAGAACATCTAATTTCGGAAGCGATTACGAAGAGAGAGCCAAGTCCAAGGAATTTACCGACCAAGCCATCGTCCCCTGAATCAGAATTTGTAACAAACCAAATCAACCATCACAGGAGCACAGATGACCGACACCACCGCAAATTCGCGCACCTTCAAGGTCAACCGGGTCTCTCCGGCACTGACCTCGCTGCCGACCACCAGCGCCAAGGCGGCTCTCGAACGGATGACGACCAAGGTCGTCGAAGCCTGCTCGACACCGGACGCGAAGGTGATCGATGCACTCGGATTTCATCCGCTCATCGAAGCGGCCCACATCGCTTTCGCCGATCACTATGGGCTGACGCTCAGCCCCGACGACATCTGGCTGACGATCGCCCAGGGCTTCGCCGCCATAATCAACGCCGACGCCGAGTCGTTCCGCAGCCATTTCGTCGCCCACGAAGGCAAGCAGAAAATTACCGTGCAGCGCGACGGTTTCGTTCTCGGCTCGCCGGAAAACGATTGGCCGAGCGTCTTCGCAGAATTCAGTAGCAAGATCGCCGCCTCCATCGGCGAGACCAACCACGGCCTGCTCGTGGCCAACTTCAGCACGACCGGCCCGGCCGAGCGCGCCGCCTCCGAGGTCGTCCTCATGGATGCGGTGCAGAGCTACTTCAGCTACCGCGTCGAGACGATGTGCGGCATCCCGACGATCACCCTCAAGGGCACCGTCGAAGACTGGTACGCCGTCAAGGAAAAGGTCCGCGGCCTAACCGTCTTTGGCCCGCGCCTGGACTGGTGGGTGAACGGCATCTATCCGATCCTCGACCAATTCATCGCCGCCGCCGAAGGCCACGTCGACACTTACTTCTGGGAGAGCATCTACAAGGGCAAATCGGAGAGCGGCGGCCTGCAAATCGACGGCTGGCTGCTCAAGCTGCTGCCCTACACAAAGGACTGGGACGGCAATCGCGTCGTCAATCCGGTCGTGGCCAACGACCACGGCATCAATGCCTCGCAGCTCCCCTCCTCGCTCTCCGCCGTACCCTTCATCTGGAACTACCTCGGCCAGAGCATCGACTACCTGTTCATCGCCGGCCACACCGGAGTCGAGCAGGACGCTGACACGCTGTCGGTGCGGCCGGTGATCGGCTGGGCCGTGCGTCCGGACGCCAAGGCGAAATAAGGCCCGGTGCGCCTGACCGCTGATTGAGTAGACGCAAAACGCAACCAGGAAAAAGAATGGGAGCCCGGCGGTGCGCACAGATTTTGTGCCTGCCGTCGGGCTTTTTTACCTAATTTTTTTCGCCAGCTATTCTATAACGCATAGTATAAAAACGGATTTTTTTGATAAAAAAGCGCGGGTCGGCAATTTCCCCAGAGAGAAAATCACCGACCCGCCAGGGAAATATTTAGAACTAAACTAGCTGTTCAGCACAGCTTTGAGGCTCAGTGCCAATGAAGCCAGTGCCAGCCGCTGAAGAGCCTGCTGAACATCAGTCCGGGATGCTGGTCTCCGAGAGTCTTCTCCTTCGGCGACTTTTTCGGCGAGACCTGAATCATCCAGTCAACAACCGCCTGACCATTGGGCGTTCCCCAACCCGACGGTATATCCCAGCCATCTCCCGCCTTGTATCCAGGGCCGACACCGGCGCCGTTATCACCGTGAGTGACGTCGAAGAAGTATTTGTGATACTCCTGCAAACGTCCCATCCGGTAGACGTAGTAATTGGCCGAGCCGACGCGCTGGCCGGTGGCCTCGATGACGAGCACCCACAAAGCTGCGCTCTCCGGTGCCGATGCGCTCGTGCCGCCGATCCTGCCCCACTTGCCGTTAAAATAGAACGAATAGCCGGTCCAGGGATTGGCGTTGAGCGAGAAGTCGGTCGTGGCGCGATTCTTGCCAGCAGGCAGAGACGGCGCCACCTGCCAGGCAGGCCGGTCCCAGTGGCTGGAAACACCACCGCCGCCGCCCTCCCAGGTCGTCTCGAGGACGCGCTTGTGGTCACGCACAAGCAGAGATGTGCCACCGATGGCGGTGACATGCGGACTGGAAGCAGGATAGTCTACACGCCACATCAACTTTTTGGCGTCCGAGCCGCAGTCATAGGCGCCGTCATCCCCCGCCGAAGCGAAGAGAGCGATGCCCTGCACAGCCGCCTCACGGAAAAGCAGACCTTCGGTGAGCATCTGCATCCAACCGGTGCGCTCTTCGCACAATCCCCAGCTCACGGTCATCACGTCTGCCTTGTTGTCTATGACAACCTGAGCGTATGTGAGCGTAAAGTTGAGGAACGCCGGAGTAGAAGCAATGTACATCAAAATATTGGCGCCGGGAGCCTGGGAGCCGGCCAGTTCGAGATCGAGGGTGGTCTCTCCCTCTTTTTGCGTCGAGACACCATTGATCGGGATATCGGCCAGAGTACCGGTGCGCTTGATGCCATGCGCCTTCCAGTAAGTCTCGACATCGCTGCGGTCATAGCCGCGAGCCGTGGCGATGGCGAGCGTAACACCCTTACCGCTGTAGGTCTTCTTCGGGGCGTTCTGGTTATTATCGTTGGGAAAGTCGTAAGCAGTGGCCACATCGCGCGGAGTGAGCGGCGGCTGAGTGGTGAGCGAGGGCGGCTGGCCATGCGCCCTTACCATATGACTTTCATATTGCGCCAGGGTGTTCAGACCGATCACAGACTGGACGATGTTTTTCAGGCTGCCCGGCACCGTCGGATCGCGGTCGTTGCTAAAATATTTAGCGGCAGCAGCGGCGCTGCTTTTGGCCGTCGGTCCGGGCATCTGGTATTCGTTGATCGTGACGTTGAAGGCTTTTTCGAGCTGGGCGACGGTGCCGACTGCGTCGATAAGCAGACGATTGCCGTAGACCTGCTTGACGGTGATACCGTTGGTGGTGAGAAAGCTGACGACTTGGTCGACCTGCCCCTGACTGGGAGCAAAACGCTGCGTAAATTCAGCGACGCTCAAAAAGCGCTGATAATCAGGCGAAGCCGGATCCTGCTGACGGGCGATCAGGGCGTCAAGACCGGCTTCATCCCGAGCCTTCAAACCGACGACGACCTCTAGCTTGGCTTCGGGATCAGCGTGGTTGAGAGGTTGGGACTGGTGGACAATTTCCGGAATGCTACCGGAGATGACCACGGGACTCGAGAAAAAGGAGAAAATATCGTTCTTCTGCATAATCCAGAAGGCGAGGGCGGCGACGCAAGTGACTGTAATCAGTCGCAGAAGCCTTTTGTTAATCGAATGGGGCTTCATAAGACAACCTCCGTGCACCATATGCGGTGCCAAGTGTTCGCAAACCTTTCGCGAACTTCAAAAACAGGCTCCTGTCCCGCAGCCCCTTCCGAAGAAGAGAACTGGCAGAACAGGAGATTAGAAAATGCCGCCGGTAGGTCAAATTCAAATCAGACCTGCGGCAGGGTGCAAGCCGCACCGTTCATGCGCTCGAGCTCGCGGATGCGGTCAGGCGTAGTCGGGTGCGTCAGCTGCAGGAAGCGATAGAAAGCGACGAGGCGCTGCCAGAGATTTTTGGGCTTGGGCGCCTCGGCGCGAGCGTCGAAAATCGGGTCGATCGTCATTATTGGCCGGATGGCGCGGTAAAGCTCGCGCTCACGACCGACCGGGCGATGCGACTCGACATAAGCGACCAGCTTGACCAGAGCCGATGCGAGGTCACAGGGCTTGCCGGTCATCAAGGCGCCGGTAGCATCGGCAGCCGATTCACGCGAACGCATCACGAACATCTGCACGACCTTGGTCATCTGACCAGTGACCTGGAAGATGGCGTACATGATCAGATATTCGAGGATACCGGTGAAAAATTTAGGCTTGGGGCGACCGACGCCGTTGTAGTTGACGCCGAAGCCCTTGTTGAAGATGCGCAGGCCTTTGACGAGGATGTTGACGCCCTGATCGGTGATCATAAAGAAGATCATCGAGATCACCGAGAGCATCGAATTGATGGCGACGTCATAGTTTTTGACGTGGCTGAGCTCATGGGCAAAGACCGCCTCGATCTCATCATCGGTCATGCCGCAGAGGAAAAGTCCCTTCGTGGCGGCAACGACTGCTTTGCTGTGAATCGGCCCGGTGGCGAAGGCGTTGGGCAGCGGATTGTCCGAGATGAAGACCGGCGGTTTGTACTTCAGGCCGCTCTTGGCGTAGACGCGGTCGACGATCTCGAGCAAGCGCTTGTGTTCGGGATTGGCCGGGTCAGCGGGAGTGGACTTGGTCATGGCCAGTGCCACCTTGGCACTGAACCACCAGCTAAGTACGGGGACGAGAAACCAGAACAGACCGAAGCCGAGCTGCAGATGGTAACTGAAATGGAAAGCAGCGAGAGCAGCGAGTACCAGACCGCCCATGGCCAGATAGCCCACGATTGTCTTGGCCCAGGTCTCGAGAATGCGCCGACGGATCTGTTTGAATTTCGGATCGTCGGAACTGATGATTTTGTTGGCCATAAAAGCCTCTCTTGCGCGTCTTGTGCGCACATTAAAATTGGTCGAAGTAAAGCGCACCACTGAAAAAGCGGCGGCAATTCGAGCAGGCGGCGAACTTCAGATCCTTCTCCGGAAGCTAGACCAAAACAACGAGGCAAGCGAAAGGCTCGTTTCGATGTATAGGCTCGAGAGAGGGGAAGAAGGCTAGCTAAAAATACGTGCCTGAACGGAAAAAGAAATTGGGGGAACTCTCAAGAGGTTAACGATTCCAAGACTTTTAATTCAACGTGAATATTTGACTGAATCTCTCACCTCTGCTGCTCAAAGAGCGCGGTACGGTGGTTGAGCGCGAGGGAGGGCCACTTGAAATCCACATGCCAAGCAGTCACAAAGGTATATCGACATTGACGCAACTGGCGCATGCAGGCGAAGACACAACCCTTGGCAGCCACAGCGGCCTGCCAAGATGATTCATCTTCGCCAATTGCTTTCGCCTTCCTGAGAAAAAATGGCAGGAGGAAGTCGGTCAGGCCCTCCGCTGAGATGGAAGCGCACCGGTCCGATGCGCTAGTTTCTGGTATCCCTTCACTCACCTTTCGACTAAGAAAAAACACGCCCCAACGATCCAATCAACCAGCACCCCTCTGACTACCACCCCGACGCGTCCCTTTATGACGGGCTGGGCTCTGAACAGGTGTCGGTTTGGGAAGCGTTTTTTGCCTGATCGAAATCGTCGAGTTGCGGATTTCCCATCCACCAGCAAAAGAGAAGAGGCACACATATGTATTGCAAAAACTGCTCCGGCAAGGCCTTCATCATGAACATCGGCCATTGCTCCACCTGCGGCAGCATGACCAGCTCCGGTTCGCACAAGCTCTGCAGCACCTGCAGCACTCAGAAAAATCAGTGCATGCACTGCGCCGTTTCGCTCTCGCCGGCTAACGGCAATGGCAGCAATGCCGGCTCGAACAAGTCGTCCTTCATCGTTGCCGTCGACTCCGACCACTATCTCTCCGGCCCGGCGCCAAAAGACCTCGACGCCATCAAGGCACATCTCCATCACGCTTTCGTTTCCTTCAAGGGTGATTTGAGCGTCTGGACCACCGCCCAGAACATCTCGGATCTGACCGTCGCCAACGAAATGCCCAACCTCTGCTGCCTGGTCATCGAGTGCTCGCCGGCCACCGCCGAAGCTCTGAAAGCCGTGCCCGGCGTCGCCATGGTCGCTGAAAACGATACGGTCCACGCCATCTGAATCAACCACGACCCAGGCTGAGACGATTAGCGTCTCTAAATCAGTCCTAGAGGTCCACTTTCCCGATAAGGAGAAATAGCATGCCTCTCAGCGGCTCAGCCTGGGTTACAAAATTTCCAACCAGCGTCGACGTAGCCGATCTGGCCTCGCCCTTCCGCGAGAACGTCAAACGCTTCCTGGCCGCTATCACCGCGGCCGGTGGGACCTACGACATCAAGGCGACCTATCGCCCGGTCGAACGCGCCTTTTTGATGCACTATGCCTGGAGCATCGCCAGAGAAAATCTCAGCCCGGCCAAAGTGCCGAAAAATCCGGCCATCGACATCGACTGGGTGTATCGTCGCCCGAACGGTCGCATCGACTACACCGCCTCGCGCAAAGCGGCACAGGATATGGTCGATGCTTACGACATCGCCTTCAAGCCAGCGCTCGTCTCTCAGCACACGATGCGCCTGGCCATAGACGTCGTAATCGCCTGGACGAACAGTCTGGACATCGTCGACTCCAGGGGCAAAACAGTGAAAATTACCTCGATGCCGCGCAGCGGATCGAACCGTGATCTTATCGCTGTCGGCGCCTCCTATCATGTGCTCAAGCTGGTTTCAGACCCACCACACTGGTCGGATAACGGGCACTAATAAGGGCACCAAAATCACACTTCGAAAGAGGAGGAGCACCGCCAGCGGTGGCTCCTCTTTTTCTTTTTCGTCGAGGTCCACTAAATACCGTAGTATAATTTCGCTAACGGCCATACGTTACCAAGTGCTGGCGGACCTAGCGCAAACGGGCAAAATGCGGGCCGATCCCCCTGACGCCTGGTGCTAAACTGTTCCGAGATCGACATCCGAGATCGGCACAAGAATAAGAGACGCAAATGGGACAAGTCGTAAACAGCAAAGCACTGGCCGAAGCCGCAGAAACCGCACGAAAAGAAGGCAAGTGTGTGGTCACAACCAACGGCTGCTTCGACATCCTGCACGTAGGCCACGTGCGCATCCTCAATCAGGCCCGCGCTGAAGGCGATTTGCTTTTCCTCGGTCTCAATTCTGATGCCTCGGTCAAACGCCTGAAAGGCGCCGATCGCCCGATCAACAATGAAAACGACCGGGCCGAGCTTCTCGCCAATCTACTGAGCGTGGACTATGTCTTCATTTTCGAAGAAGACACCCCGATCGAATTTCTCAAACTGGTCAAGCCCGATATTCATATCAAAGGGGCTGATTACACGACCGGGGCACTGGCTGAAACGCCTGTCGTGGAGTCTTTTGGCGGAGTCGTCAAATTAATGCCCCTGGTGCCGCTGAAGAGCACCACATCACTGGTCGAAAAAATCAAGCAAGGCTGCTAGTTTTATTTGACCACTTTGTCGATGTGGGCGATGCGGGTGCGCGCCTCTTCGGCATAGTCGGAATCGGCCGAGATTTTCAACGCTTTTCTAAAGTTGGTGCGCGCATCGCTCAAGCGGTGACGCTGTTGCAAAATCAAGCCCATGCGGAAATAGGCCTCGCCGAAGCGAGCGTCGTTTTTGACCGCTTCCTCATATGAGGCCAGGGCACGGTCCAGGTCGTTTTCCGATTCATAAGCGGTACCGAGATTGTAGTGCGCAGCGGCCAGACGAGGATCGAGCTTGACTGCCGTCTCCCAGTTTTTGATGGCGGCCATATTATCGTGCTGCGCTTTCAGAGCGGCGCCCAGACCATTATAGGTATAAGCATCGCGGGGATTGAGGGCCAGAGCCTTGCGAAATTCGATCAAAGCGCTACCGTAATTGTGCTGCTGGTTATAGGCCAGACCGAGGTCACTGTGAGCTTCGACGAGCTCCGGATCGATTTTGATCGCTTGTTTATACTGAGCCATGGCCTGATCGACATGACCGGCGAGATGACTCTTGTGCGCTTCGTTGTAGACGCGGATAGCGCGCTTGCGGGGCGATTCGCCAGAAGCAACGGCTTCTTCCGAACCAGGATCACCGGGGGCCGCGGCCGATTCTTCGATTGGCAATTCCGCAGGAGCTGCCGCCTTAGCACGAGGCTTGGCAGGCGTTTTTACCGGTTCCGGAGCTGCTTCATCAGCCACCATATCCGGTTGCGTGCGCGCCGTTGCTTCCGCTTTCGCCGGCAGATCAGCATCTGGATTTTGACTGGCGAGCTCACCGGGGCTGACTGCCGGCGCGGAAGCTGCGGCAATTTCCTCCGCCGAGGGCTCGGGCTGCTTCGATGCTGGTACGGCAGCCGGTGCGGCCGCCTTCACGACCGGTTTGACTGCCGCTTTGCGCCTGGGAGCGACCGTTTCAGAGGCAATCTCTTTGACCGGCGCGAGGGCCGGTGAATCGAGCGGTGTGCCGATGATTTTCACACCTTTTACCGACTTTGCTTCGGCTAGCGTGCCTTTGCGGGGGCCCCATTCTCCAACCGGCGCCTGGTTCTTGGTCATTTCCTTTTGCTGGAGAAATTTACGGTAATATTCTTCGTAAGCAGCGGTCGGATCGGTGGCCGGATCAGCAGCGGCAGCGGTGCGGATCGGGGCACGCCCTTCGGATTCCACCGATGTCTGAGCTTCTGCCGGAGTACCGGCGGCGTTTACGTAATCGTCGCCGAAGCTGATTACGGCCGCACCATCCTGCAGGGAAGTGAGGGTCGGCTTAATGACCAGGTCCGGGTCGAGGTCGAGAATAACGCGCACGGTTGGGGTAGTAGCATTGGCCACCAGACCGACCCGGGCTCGACGCACCCCGGGCATGCGAGCGGCCAGCATGCGGCTCAGCTTGTCGCCGGCAGGAATGTTCGTATCATCGAGGACGACATTGCTAAATTCGATAAAAAGTTGATGCTGAGGCTCTTTTACTTCGACGATTTTGGGAGAGTCCGGAGCTCCGGCGCCGCTGGCAAATTGCACAACGAGCTGGCGATTGGCATCGACAGTAACATTTTTCAAAGGGATCTCACCGTCGGCAAGAGCGCTCAGGTTGATCGAAAAAGCCAGGCCGAGGGCCAGCCCAACTGCCAGTCCGGGCACGAGCAAGGCACGCACAGGCTTGAAACGCGCCGGTCGAGAGGCTGGCCCAGTCAATTGCTTCAGCACTCGGGAAGCACTGGGGGAAGCTTGAGCGGATGTTTTATATGTTTCAGACATTGCTGTCTATCTCCATGATGAAAACGTGACTTGGACCGATACCGCCGACAGTTTACTAAAGGCTGGTCTCTTTAGCCCCAGACTTAGTTAAGATAGGAGCGTCAAGCATGAAACCGCTTTAAATTAGAGGCCCTTAAAATGACCGAGCAGAATAACAAGAGCACGTCGCAGCCCAACCAGGACGGGCGTCTCGACCATGTTGCCATCGCCGTATCCAATCTCGAAGAGGCACTGATCTTTTACCAAGAAAGCCTCGGCCTGACGCTTCTGGAGATAGAGGTTGTCGAGGAGCAGGGCGTGCGCGTCGCTAAGCTTGACACTGGCAATACCCATATCGAATTGCTCGAACCACTCGGCCCGGACACGCCGGTCGGCAAGTTTGTCGCCCAGAAAGGTCCGGGCCTGCATCATATCTGCATCGGCGTCACGGCGATCGGCGAGCGCCTGCAATGCCTGAAGGAGAGAAATACCAGATTGATTAATGAAGATCCCAAAATCGGCGCCGGCGGCGCTCAAATCGCCTTTGTCCACCCGAAAGCGACAGGCGGCGTCCTGCTCGAGCTCTCGCAACCACGGTAAAACCATGTCTCCCGGGAAAGGCCACGGCTTACTTCTAATACCGCCCGGCGAAAGCGAGGAGAAGAAACGCTACCAGCGCCTCTTTGCCGAAGATTTCGCCGCGTCGCTGGAGGTGATCGTTGCCCGGGCCGTAGATCCGGCCTCCCTGGCAGAGCGCCATTTCGACTTTTTATTTAGCGGCCGGGCAGAGGACGCACAGCTTGCCCAGACGCTTGGTTGCGAATTTATACCGGTCGACGCTCACGGCGAAATCACCTGTGGCCCGCCGCGCCCCCCGGACCAGCGGCGGCAAAAGAGAGTTTGCATTTTTGGCCCGGAGTCGACCGGCAAAAGTACCCTGGCCACTCGTCTGGCGGCCCATTTCAGCGCCACCCTTGTACCCGAATATGCCCGCGGCCATCTCAGCTTCCGCCCCGGCCCCATGGCCTATAACGACCTGGCCTTGATTGCCCGCGGCCAAAAGGCAAGCCAGAGCGTGCTCGCCCAGAATGGCGCCGACTTGCTCATCTGCGACTCTGACTTACTGACCACCTATATCTACAGCACCTGGCTCTACGGCACCTGCGATGATTGGATCAAAACCGCCGCCGATGACCAAGCCGGGGCTTTCGATCTCTACTTGCTCACAGACATCGACGTGCCCTGGGTCGACGACGATCATCGCGTTCTCCCCGAAGGACGACAACAATTTTTTGATCGATGTCAGCAAGAATTGATCGAAAGAGGCCGCACCTATGTTTTGATCAAAGGCGATTGGGAAAAAAGATTCAACGACAGCGCCGCCGCCGTGACAAAATTGCTCAACTGAGCGCTGTCCTAATCTCGAGGTCCTTGAGCGATGGCCGAAAAAATGAAAGCTCTGGTGAAAGAAGGCCGTCGACTGGCCGTGCAGAAAATCGCCCCGCCCGCCCTGGAGGCCGATGGCCAGGTGATCGTTCAGGTAATCATGGCCGGACTCTGCCGCACCGATCTCTATGCTGCTTCCGGTATTTTAAAAACCCCCGATTCGCTTGTCCTAGGCCATGAATTTGCCGGCGTGATCAGCGAGTCGAGCAGCAATAATTTCAAAGCGGGCGACCGGGTCGTGGTCAATCCACTCCTGTCCTGCGGCCACTGCCGCCACTGCCTCAATCAGACGCACGGCGCCTGTGGCCTGGCTGAGTTTATCGGCATCGACCGACAGGGCTGTTTCGCCGGTTATATAAATGTGCCGGCGGCTTCGATTTACCGCATTCCCGAAACACTGCCCTTCCAGAGCGGCGCCTATGCCGAGCCGGTCGCGGCCGCTCTGGCTGTTTTAAAAACCGGCATCAAACCAGAACAAAAAGGTTTGATGATTGGTGCTAATCGTTTTTCTCAGTTGCTGCAAAAAATCATGAGAGTCTACGGCTTTGCCAATATCGATCGCTTCGATCCGATCAAAGAAGGCGCCACAGCCAATCTAGAAGAGAGCAGCTATGACTACGTCATCGAAACATTGATCGATTCGAAGATCCTCGCCACTATGGTGCGGGTCGTAAAACCAGGCGGCATCATCATCTTGAAGAGTAGGCAGCATGAAGAGATCTCCTTCAAGCTGGCCGACCTGATCAAAAAAGAGCCAATTCTGCATGTCGTCAACTACGGCTCTTTTGATGAAGCAATCGACCTTTTGAGCAGCGGTCGCATCGAGATCGATGATCTGATCGACGGCGTCTATCCCCTGGAACAATTCCGCAAAGTATTCAGCGGCGCCCAGGGCAACGAAGCACTCAAGCCCTTCTTCGCTCCCTGGGATTAAAGGCAATGTGCGGCATTTTCACTATTTACCAAACCTCGCCCACAGGCGGCGCAGTCCGCAAAAGGGATGTGCAGCGGGCCCTGACCGCACTCGCCCACCGCGGCCCAGATGGCGAAGGGATGTGGATTGACCCCGATGCGACAGTGGCGCTCGGCCACACCCGACTCGCCATCGTCGGCGTAGATATTGGTGCCCAGCCAATCGCCAACGAAGACGGCACGATTCATCTGATCGTCAACGGCGAATTTTACGGCTACGAAAAAATCCGCAGCGATCTCGAAGGCAGAGGCCACACTTTTGTCACCCGCACGGACGGCGAAATCGCCCTGCATCTCTACGAAGAGTACGGCCTCGGCTGCCTGAAGCATCTGCGCGGCGAATTTGCTCTCGTCATTTACGACCAGAATAAAAAAAGACTCTTTGCCGCCCGTGATCGCTTTGGCATCAAACCTTTGTGCTATGCGCAAGCAGGTGGTACGCTCTACCTGGCTTCGGAGGCCAAAGCGATTTTTGCCGCCGGATTGACGGCCCGCTGGGACGCCGATTCGTTTTTTCAAAGCGCGGCCAGTCAATACGTTTTGCCAGACCGCACTCTTTTTGAAGGCGTCAAACAACTCCAACCAGGTCACTACCTGCTCGCCAGCGGTGCCGACATCACAGTCGAGCAATACTGGGATCTCGACTACGACGTCGAGGAACATGCCCCCGGTGCCGCTCAGAACACTATAAGCGACGGTGAATTGATCGAAGAATTCGGCCGCTTGCTGGAAGAATCGGTGCGCCTGCGTTTGCAAGCCGACGTGCCGGTTTGCACGCATCTGAGCGGCGGCCTGGACTCGAGCGCCATCGTCGCCCTGGCGATGAAACACACGAGCCGGCCGATCAAATCATTTTCCATAAGCTTTAGCGAAGCAGGTTATGACGAACATGTAATCGCCAGGGCGATGGCCGCACACTGTGGAGCCGATTTCGAGCCCATCTCCGTCAGCCAGGAAGAGCTCGTGCGCTGCCTGCCCGATGCCGTCTATCACGCCGAAGGTTTTGCCGTAAACGGTCACCTGACCGCCAAGTACATACTCAACCGTCACATCCGCAAGGCCGGCTATAAGGTCGCCCTCACCGGTGAGGGCGCCGATGAAGTGGTGGCAGGCTATCCGCATCTGCGCAGCGATCTCTACCGCAGCGATGGACGAGAGCAGCTCCTGGCCGGCCTTCACGCCCGCAATACCGCTTCGCGCGGCATCATGCTGCAAGAGGGCAAATCGCTCCCTCTGGACAGCGTCGCCCGTCGTCTTGATTATGTCCCGAGCTTCCTCGAAGCCAAAGGCACTCTCGGTCACAAAACCTGCAGCGTACTGGCTGACGATTACTTGAGCGATTACGCCAGTATCGACAGCTATGACCGCCTCCTAAACTGTTTCGACATAGCCGGTCAGCTCACCGGGCGCAACCGCGTCCACCAATCGCTCTATCTCTGGTCTAAAACAGCTCTGGTCAACTACATCTTGCGCACCCTCGGTGATGGCACCGAAATGGCCAATTCGGTCGAGGGCAGACTGCCTTTTTTGGATCATCATCTCTTCGAATTCACGCGCAATCTGCCGCTTTCGCTCAAAATCAAAGGCACAGTCGAAAAGTACATTTTGCGCCAAGCGGTAAAACCACTGATCACAAAAACAATCTACGAGCGCGAAAAACATCCCTTTGTCGCGCCTCCGTTGAGCCGCTTCAACGATAAAGCATCGACAACGGCTCTGAACGATACTTTGCGCAGCGAAAACTTCAAGTCGATCCCCTTCTTTGACCAGAAAAAAATGATCAACCTGATCGACAGCTTGCCAGATCTGCCGCCCGAGCAGCGCGCCGCCTACGATCCGGTATTGATGATGGCCATGTCCAGCGCCGCTCTGCACAAGAGCTTCCATCTTTAGGAGAAGCACGATGACAGTTTCACCGAAAAATTCCGCTAATCTGTCCACCTGGTGGAAAGCCTTTTATGATGACTGCCCCTTCGACCTCTTGCTCGAATCGGAAGGCCGCGAGCTCAAAGACACGATTGATTTTTTGCAGAGAGAATTGCATCTCCAGCCGGGAGCAAAAGTCTTCGACCAGTGCTGCGGTACGGGCACTCTCAGCTTCCCTCTGGCCGAAAGAGGTATGAACGTCGTCGGCGCCGATCTCTGTCAAAAATTTATCGATGCCGCCAATCTCAAGGCGGAGAGCAGCAAAGCGCCCTGTAGTTTCACCCAGGCGGATGCATACGAGTTTACCAGCAGCGATTGCGACGGCGCCTTCAACTGGTGGACGAGCTTCGGTTATGCCGGCGAAGACAGCCAGAACATCAAAATGATCGCCCGCGCCTACGCCTCGCTAAAACCGGGCGGCTGGTTTGCCCTGGACTTTCCGAATATGGCGCACACCATCTACACCTTTGACAAATATAAGGAGCGCACCACCAGCTTCGTCAAGGACGGTCAGACAATTGAGCTGCACCGCGCCAGTGAGCTCGATCTGAACGGCGGCTATCTCAAGCAGACCTGGCGCTATATTTTTGCAGATGGCACTGCGATCGAGCGTAATAGTTCCGTGCGCTTGTATCTCCCCTATACGCTCGTCAATTTTTTCAAAGATTGCGGCTTCCAATCGGTGACAACCTATGCCAACGTACAATCCAGGCCGCTTTCACTCGCCAACGACCGGGTCATCTGCGTCGGTCAAAAACCGCTGTGAGCGTTCTATTTAGCGACGACTTACCTGCGGACAACGAGAGTTTACGGCGACGCATCTTTCAAGGAGAAATATTTCTCCTGCCTGCTGGTGCTGCCAGTCTGTGCCTTTGCGACGCATTGCTGCAAATTGCCTCTGACAATATCCTCGGCGAGAAGCAGACTGTAACGGCAGGAAACAGGCAGGTTGTGGCAGCGGCATTGAGAGCGGCGCCGGGGCGGAGCGGCGAAGAGGGGGCGCGAGCCGGCCACGCTATTGTCAAGGAAGCACTGCTCGCGGAGCCGACCTTTGACGAGCTGCTTCTCGCAGTCCTGGACGAGTGCGGTTTCGAGCGCCAAGAAGTTCTCTTCGACCCGCTGCGCATGCGCATCTCCTACGACGGCGGCTACAAAGAAGAAATCAATCGGCGCAGCAACAGCGTCCACCGCGATACGTGGTATGCAAATTCGCAGAGCCAGATCAATTTCTGGATGCCTTTGCACGATGTAAGTGCAGCCGACGCTTTCAGTTTCTATCTCAAAAACTTCGCCAGTGCGGTGCCAAATACATCCGAACAATTCGATTACGATCTCTGGATGAAGACCACAGGCTGGCAGAGCAGTATGATCTTGAGCACTTTTCCGACAGCCGACGCAGATCCGCGCAGCCTCGGTGAAAGAACCTCTTTTTCGGCCAGAGCCGGTCAGTTGTTGCTATTTTCCGCCAGTCACCTCCATCAAACCAACCCGAACGATAGTGGCCTGGCCAGATATAGCGTTGATTTCCGCATCGTGCACCGAGCCGATCTGGCAAGTGGGCTCGCGGCTCCCAATGTCGACAACCTATCCCAGGGCGACGCGACTAGAGACTACAGGAAAAATTCAGACG
Organism: Cyanobacteria bacterium REEB67; assembly: GCA_018971775.1. Classification (GTDB taxonomy): domain Bacteria; phylum Cyanobacteriota; class Vampirovibrionia; order Obscuribacterales; family Obscuribacteraceae; genus REEB67. The sequence goes on from JAGXAB010000007.1 coordinate 51,926, forward strand.
ATGTCTAAAACTTTCACCAGCCTTTTCCTGGCGCAGGCGGCGGCCGCTCCCGCTCAAGCGGCGATTGTGGAAGCAGGCCAGAGGACCTACTCTTACGGTGAGCTTGCTTCGAGAGCCGGTCAAATCGCCACTGAGCTGAAAAAGCGGGAGCTGGAGAAAGAATGCGTGCTCGGCCTTTGCCTGGACAAGTCCGCCGATTACGTTGCCACTATGCTCGGGGCCTGGTTTGCCGGCGCCGCCTTTGTCCCTCTCGATCCCGGGCTCCCCGCCGAACGCTTGCAATATATGTGCACCCAGGCCGGGGTGAAACTTATCGCTCACCGTGGTGACGCCAGCCTGACGGCAAAGCTGGGAGCAACTCCCCGGCTCAATTTGTGCGATTGGCCTGACCTCTGGCAAAAATCGCAAAAGGAGCCTGAATTTGAGCCGGCGGAACTTTGCGCCTCCGACCTGGCCTATATCATTTTCACCTCAGGCTCGACCGGGTTACCCAAGGGAGTCTGCGTCGAACACCGGGGTCTGGTCAATTTTCTGGAGGCGCAAATTAAGGCTTTCGCCGTCGACCGGGACAGCCACTGCCTGTGGTATCTTTCCCAAAATTTCGATGCCTCCGTTTCAGACCTCGGCACAGCGCTGCTGGCGGGCGCCACCATCTTTATCGAGCCGATGTGCGACCTGCAACCGGGGGCCGGTCTCGAGACGACAATCGCCAATCGCGCCATCACTCACATGGACATCCCACCGGCAGTCTTGCGCGTCATGGACCCTGAGAAACTGCCGCCCTCGGTCGAGACAATCATCATCGGCGGCGAGGCCTGCGCACCAGATACGGTGCGAGCTTTTGCCGGCAGAACCAGGCTCGTTAACGTCTACGGCCCGACCGAATCGACTGTCTGTACGAGTCTGGGTCGCTGCGGCACCGATTGGGATAGACCCCTGATCGGTCAGCCACTACCGGGCATCGATTACTATGTTCTGGACGGAGATTTGCAAAGCGTGGCGCCAGGCGTGAGCGGTAAACTCTATATCGGAGGCGTCGCTCTGGCCCGCGGCTACGCAGGCCGAGAAGACCTGACGGCAACAAAATTTATTACTCACAACGGCGTCAGACTGTACGATACAAACGATATCGTCCTGCATTGTCCGGATGGAGAATATCAATTTATCGGGCGCAGTGACCGTCAGTTTAAACTCAGGGGCATGCTGATCGAGCCGGAAGAAATCGAAGCACGCCTCGTCCAGCACCCAGATGTGCAGCGAGCGGCGGTATTAAAGCGCTCATTGAAATTAAGCGAAGCTGATAATCTGTCGCGGCAGATTCTTGTCGCCTTTGTCGATTGTATGGCGCGGGACGCCGATACAAACACACTGCGCAAGCACCTCGAGCAATCATTGCCAAAATGGATGGTGCCTCAACGCTTTGAATTTGTCGACCAATTGCCGCTCACCGTCACCGGCAAGGTCGATCTAAAAGCACTGGCGGTGCGTCCGCTACAAAGCAGCGCCAATGGCACGGAAAGCCCTTTGACTGAGCCTCAGCTCACGACCGGCTCGACCGAAACTTTATTGAGCCACATCTGGCATTCGGTGCTGGGCATCAAGCCTGCCCGTCAAGACGATTTTTTCGAGCTCGGGGGCGATTCATTCGCGCTGGTAGAAGCGGTCGTTGCCGCCCAGGCCAGGGGCCTTTCAATCTCTCCGGCGCTCTTTATCGCTCACCCTGTCTTTGGTGATTTACTGCAAGCCCTGGAAAGAGGAACAGACAAAAATCCGGAGATGATGACCGCCGCTCAGTTGCGTGCCGACATCGCCCCGAGCGAAGAGCGCAAAGCGGCGCTAGCAGCTGCGGCAAAGCGTCCGCCCTTTTCAGGCCAGAAACCAGCCTGCATCCTCCTTACAGGCGCCACCGGCTTCCTGGGTGCGCGCATTCTCAGGGCCCTCTTGCAAAAGACGAAAGCCAGGATCTATTGCCTGGTCAGAGCCGATGACGAAAAGCAGGCGCTTGAGCGCATCAACGCTGCCTTGAAAGTGCAGGAGCCGGCCGGCGGTGACAACGAAATCACAGCCGGCGCGGATTACAGGAAACGAATAATACCGCTATGTGGTGCCCTCGAGAAGAAACGTTTTGGTCTTTCCGATTCTGATTGGCATCACCTGGCCGACGCGGTCGATACGATTTTCCACAGCGCCGCTCAGGTCAATATGCTGCTTCCCTATGAGCACCTGAGAGTGGCCAATGTAGAGGGCACCATCCAAATAGCAAGCTTCATGCTCAGCGGCCCGGCCAAAGCGCTGCACTATGCGAGCACCCTTTCGGTATTTGTAGCCACGGATCAAAACACAGGAAGACTCGAAGAAAGCGACCATCTTGAACAGACCAAAAATATCTACGGCGGTTATGCTCAGACAAAATGGGCGGCGGAGGTGATGCTGCGAGATCTGGCAGGAGCGGCTGGACCAGTGACCTACCATCGCCTCGGCCTGATCACCGGCGACACTACATTTGGTATCTCTTCAGCGCACGACTTTCTCGAGCTTTTTGTGCGCGGCATCGTCAGCCTTGGTTGTATTCCACCTGTAGACCCGCAACTGAGCATCGACATAACTCCAATCGACTATGCTACAGCGGCGATGGTGGAACTGTCGTTACAGGCGATGAGCACAGGAAAATACGACACTTATCACATCGCTAACCCGAGAAGTCTGCCTCTAGAAAGGTTGCTGCAGCGCCTTGCCGCCGCCGGCAAAACCATAGAAGTCGTGCCAGCCGAGCAATTCAAAGAAGCGCTGCGCGACCGGGCCGATGCTCTTTCTCCAGCCGAATCGGCAGCCGCCCTAGCTCTTTGTCGTACAATGGGCGATAGTGACTTCCAAACTTTCCGCACCATGGATCTATTCCAGGCCACCAACGTAAGCTTCGGCATGGACAATACTTTGCACGCCCTATCAAGTACCGGCATCGCCTGCCCAGAGCCTTCAGACGAGCTGATTGACCTTTACTTGCGGCGAATATTCTCGTCGATTCTCGATAGCCCTTGCTGAGCAGCTATACTTATCGGTCCAACAGAAAGGGACAAAATGAGCGAGAAGTTCAAAATAATCACCAGCGTTATTCTCGTTGTGCTACTCAACATCATCGGAAAAGAGGCCTACAGCCTGACAGATATGCATATGTGGCTGGCCAAGGTTGTCTTAATTGGTTTATTCGTCGGCCTTTCAATGTGGCCAATATATCGTTTTCTCTTCACCTTCAAAAATGCCGGTGGCCTCGCCTTTGGCGTCGGCTGCGGATCAGGCGTTGGTGAAATCATCGCCTCGGTTGTACAGAACTGAAAGATGGAAAAACTGAAGCCCGTCTTTGCCTATCTCGACAAGCCATCGGCCAGCTTTGCAAATCGTCTTCATAGTCGCCTCCTGGTATTTATTTATGGCGGTATTCATGGGCATGACGCAGGGCGCTTTTGTCGCCAGCATCAGCAAAGCCTTCAGCGCCGTCACTAGCTCTGACTCAGCGCGAGCTGCGCCACCCTGAACGAGCCCGCGCCAGCACAGCATGGACATAAATTGCGCGTAATCGAGAACAGATCCAGAACTATTACACAGCTCTTATCAAGAGATATAACTAGCAATAACAGCATATTTGTCCCCAAAGTTTCTCTTTTACTAAGAAAATATACTGGTCCCCGGCAATCACCAGTCTGGTCGCCGGGCTTTGAGCCACCCGTTGAAAACTCTAGACTCCAGGTATCACCCTCTAACCCTTTCTCCTCGATCGCACCACCACCAAAAACCACCAGCCATCACACCGCTCTCTTTTTGTAATCGCTCCGGCGATTTAACCTCTATCGGCCTCAGGCCAACTGGGAGACTTTTTATGAGCACCATCAAAAAGCAAACCGTCAGAGGCAAGCGCATCGGCATTTTCCACGGAAAATTCGATCCGCCGCACTACGGTCACCTCTTCTGTGCCTCACGGGTACTGGAGCACTTCAAGCTGGACTTTGTCAGTTTTGTCGTCTGCGCCACCCCGCCCAACAAGCCAGTCGGCGCCCTCGACGCCGAAGACCGTTACGCCATGGTCGTTGCCGCAGTCGAAGAGACCCCCGGCTTCACCACCAGTCGCGCCGACCTCCACCATGGCGGGCAATCCTACAGCCTGACCACGGTTGAAGCCATACGCGAACAGTACGGTCCGGACAACGAGTATTTCTACATCACCAGCAGCGAATACCTCGACCCCGCCTACAAGGACTTCCTCGGAGGTTGGATCGGCGGCAAGGAAATGTTCAAACTGTGCACCTTCATCGTTTTCCCCAGGGAAAGCACCGAAATCGCCGAAATCAGCGAATGGGTCAAACATCCGCTCCTGGCCAAGGCAAAAATCGAAGTCATGGATCTGCCCAGCCCACCGCTTTCGAGCTCGATGCTGCGCGACCTCGTCGCCGACGGACGCTCGATCGACTTCATGACACCGTATGCGGTGCAGGCCATAATCAAAAAGAAAGGCCACTACCGCACGCTGACGCCACCGACCTACGGGCCACCCTTTTGCTCGGTGCCGCCGGAGAAAATCAAGCGTCTCGGCGTCATGGCCGGTTCCTTCGACCCGATCACCTACGGCGACCTCTTCATCGGCAACTTCGGCCGTCAGGCTTACAGTCTCGACCGCGTCCTCTACGTGCCCTCGGCCATCCCGCCGAACAACACGCAAGTGAGCGAGAGCGCCGAAGCTCGCTACAAGATGGTCGTGGCCGCCACGGCAAACAACGAGTTTTTCGACGACAGTCGCATCGACCTGGCGCGCGGCACGACCTCCTACGCCCTGCTCACCGCCCAGGAACTCATCGCCAAGTACGGCAAGGATGTGGAAATCTCCTGGTTTCTCGCCGCCGACTTCATCAATCCCGACAATGAGTGGTGCCTGCCGAACTGGATGGGTGGCGAGACCTTCATGAAGATGGTCAGCTTCCTCGTCTTTGCTCGTAGCTCCAAGCAGCTCAAGCAGGCGGCAGAATGGGCGAAGCAGCTCAAAGAGCGTTATCCCTATCTGCGTATGGAGGTGATGAGCGATTGTCCTTGCGACTTCGTCGAATCGCATACCATCCGCAAGCTCGTTAGCGAAGGGCGCTCGACCTGGTTCACCACGACCTGGGGCGTGCAGCAAATCATCGCCAAGGAAAAGCTCTACCTGCCTGAACCGGCGGCAAAGCGCTCGTCCAGGGCAAAGGCCAAGAAAGCCCCGGCCAAAAAAACTCCGCCAAAGGCTTCCCCGAAGCCTCGCCGGAAGGCCTGAAACTCGACAAAGCGATTGATTCGCTTGGGCTATAGAATCAGCGAAGATTAGATGGAAATTTTCCTCGCACCTGAAACCGTGCAGCATGCGCTGCCTAAAACTAGGGACAATAAATTATGGCTACAAAATCTCTCCGCAGACCGGCGACCAAGCGCACCGCGCCGTCCGCCTCAATAGAAGCGCTTCTTGCGCCATGGACCGGCAAGCATGGCGGTCTGCCGCGCTTCGACGCGATCAAGACGGAAGACTTCAAGACGGCGCTGCTCGAAGCGATCGATCTGAAGCGCAAGGAAATCTGGGCGATCACGCACCAGAAGACCCTGCCCACCTTCAAGAACACCATCGAAGCGCTCGAAGACAGCGGCCGGCACCTCGGCCGGGCCTGGCAGATCTTCTCGATTTACACCAATGTCCTGAGCAACGACGCCATCCAGGCGATCGACACCGAGATGAGCCCGATTCTCGCCGCTGCCGGCGACGAGCTCCTCCTCGACGAAGCGCTCTTCCATCGCATCAAGGCGGTCTGGCTGAAGCGGCACTCGAGCGGCCTCAACGCCGAACAGATCCGCCTTACCGAATCGCTCTACGAGAATTTCATGCGCAACGGCGCCGAGCTCGACGCCGAGCAGAAAGGGCATCTGAAAGCGGTCAACGAGAAACTGGCCAATCTCTACACCAAGTTTAGCCAGAATCTGCTCGCCGACGAAAGCGGTCAGTATCTCGTCCTCGACAGCGAAGACCAGCTCGCCGGCCTGCCCGAGAGCCTTCGCGACGCTGCCGCTGCCGCCGCCGAAGAGCGTGGCCTCAAGGGCAAGTGGATCATCTCCAACGGCCGCTCCTTCATGGACCCCTTCCTCACCTTCTCGGCCCGCCGGGAATTGCGTGAGAAGGCCTTCAAGATGTTCGTCAGCCGCGGCGACAACGGTGACGCCAACGACAACAACAGCGTCATCACCCAGATCCTGCAGCTGCGGGCCGAAAGCGCCAAGATCCTCGGCTTCGAGAGCTACGCGCACTGGCGTCTCGCCGGTAACATGGCCCAGCATCCCGATGCTGCCATGGAGCTGATGCTCAAGCTGTGGAAATCGGCCGTCTCCCGCGCCCACGAAGAAGTCGCCGACATGCAGAAGCTGGCGGACGGCGAAAGCAAAGACGGCGCCAAGATCACGATCGAGCCCTGGGACTACCGCTACTATGCGGAGAAGGTCCGTCAGGCCCGCTACGACATCGACCAGAACCTGGTCAAGGAATACCTGCAGCTCGACAATCTGCGCGACGCCATGTTCTGGGCGGCGAAGAAGGTGCACGGCATCACGATGGTCAAGCTGGAAGGCATTCCGGTAGTCCATCCGGACGTCACCGTCTACGAAGTGCGCAAGGGACGCAAGCGCGTCGGCACGTTCTATTTCGACCCCTACGCTCGCGAAGGCAAGCGTTCCGGCGCCTGGATGGAGCAGCACCGCACGCAGGAGCGTTTCCGCAAACGCATCACCCCGGTCATTTCCAACCAGTGCAACTTCGTCAAGGGCAAGCCGGGCGAGCCCGTTTTGATCTCCTGGGACGACGCCACGACCCTGTTCCATGAATTCGGCCACGCCTTGCATGGCCTGATGAGCAACGTCACTTACCCGTCTCTGGCGGGCACCAACGTCAAGCGCGACTGGGTGGAACTGCCCAGCCAGCTCAACGAGCGCTGGATCATGACGAGCGAATTGCTCAAGAAGTTTGCCCTGCACTACAAAACCGGCGAGCCGATTTCGGACGAGCTGGTGGCGAAGATCGAGAAGGCAGGCAATTTCAACATGGGCTTCGACCGGGTCGAGTTTCTCGCCTCCGGTTTGTATGACATGAAGATCCATCTGGCGGCAACGCCGGACAAGCCGATCGACGCCGGTGCATTCGAGCGTGCCACCATGGCCGAGCTCGGCTGCCCGAAGGAAATCGTCATGCGGCACCGCCCCACCCAGTTCGGCCATATCTTCGGCGGCGATGGGTATTCGGCGGGCTACTACTGCTATCTCTGGGCTGACGCCATCGTCGCTGATGCTGCCGAAGCGTTCGAAGAAGCTGGCTTCTACGACCCCGCCACCTGCAAGCGCCTCCACGACACCATCATCTCAGTCGGCGACTCCGTAGCTCCGGAGCAAGCCTACCGCAACTTCCGCGGCCGCGATATCGACGCTCAGGCGTTGATGCGCAGTCTTGGATTCGATGACAAAGTCGTCTGACAATCCGTCGTTCGCTGATCGATTACATTCGCTGGGTCCTGCAAATCCAGTTGTTCTAATCCTGCAGCTTCAAAACTGATACTACTGGCGATGCCTAAAAACATCGCCAGTAGTTTTCTTTTGCTGATCTTGATAGATATCGGCCCTCCTATGCTTGTAACAGACCTGGCTTCCTTTCTCGGTTCCGCTATTACTATAGAAGCTAATACCAATCAAGTCCTGATCGACCGGCTCAGGAGGTCAGCTCAGCTCGACTCGACTCGACGCAACGAAAATCCGGCAAAAAGCTTATCAATTGGGCGTTTTGCCCTAAAAAAATATCGAACAGGGCCGGTTTTTTAGGTCAAAAGATGCCAAAAATATCGAATCAGGCCCTGTTTTGCATGCCAAAATCCGCAAAAGTATCGAACGCGCAATCCTTAATCGGCACGGATTTCATAACGGGCAAACCAGCCCACCCTCGGCATTAATGACTTTCCCACGAAGCTCGAGCATGACGACCGCGTTAGCACCTCTAGATGCCGATAGATCTAGAACAGTAATCAATTTTTCGAAATGAACCGGACCCTTTCGCAGCGCTTTAAGCACCAGCAACTGGTCCGACTCGGAGAGAGTAAGAGCTGGATTTCCAGCTGCCACTCTAGCTCTCCTTTCCTTCAAAAGTGTGTTGTTAAAGCCCGTCAGTTTTTGTCGACGGCTAAAAACTGCCATGATTTCCTTTAATGGCGCACTCGCTAGCCGGCCGCTTTTCTTCAATTCCATGAGCGCCGCCTGGTTTGTTTTATTCTCGAGCATAATACCCGTATTAGAACTCATCCCCAGGGCATCAGAAAACTGCTTACACTTAAAATCAACACCTTTCCGCAGAAGCTGGAAATAGAAAAGCCTTAAATGAAGCGATTTTGCCTGGTGAAAAAACTGCACCGTTTTGGTCAACAACTGCCGATGCTTGCAGAAAACACAGGTCACCATTAGCTGCCCTCGCCTGCGTCTATACTTATCGCAGCCACAGCATTCACAACGATAGTTACCAAACTCCTCTAAAACAGCAGCAATCGCTTCCTTGCAATTTTTGTGGAAAGGTTTATTGGCTAGCTTGCGAGCGCGGTTTAACGCCAGAATAGACTGGTCCTCTCCCACAAGTTTATCGATCCTTACATACCCATAGGTGCGGCAAAAATTTCTATACTCATCGGCAATGAGCTGCCGCACAGCGTCCCCTTTAGCTGACATTATTTCAACCCTCCAAAGATCTAAAAATTCGTCCATTTTCTTAAACGAACATCCGATCAAAGAAGTTCAATTCAATTAACAGACCGAAATTTTTCATGGTGCCCTCAAAATCAGCGCACCAATGCTCCGTTCGATATTTTTTGCTTTTTCCCCTGAAAAACACTGAAAAACAAGGTCCCATTCGATACTTTTGCCGATTTCGGCCTTAAAACTGGGTCCCGTTCGATATTTTTTCGCCCGAAACCCGCATTACACAGGCAATTTCTGCAAATGCATCGCGCCACGGACCGGTCCGGCACAACGAAAAAGACCGACAATGGAGCATCTGATAATCGCCTCGTATAAGTCTCCCCGAGGGGCTGAGGTGCCTCACCTGCAGCTTTTCGACCTGCACCTGAAAGACTCGTCTTAAAAAAAAACCTTCTCGTCCTGGTCCCTAAGCCAGACGGACATATACTGGTCAATAAGAGCGAAACGTTTGGACAAGAAAGCAACAGTCAACTTTTAAATGCTGAAATTTTACGCGTGCCGATCAAGAGCGAGAATGAAAAACAGATGATGCAGACATACCTGAAGGCAAACGAATCGTCGCTGCAATCACTGATCGGTGGTAGCGGCGGGAGCGGAGCGCCTGGCATCGGAGCAAAAAAAATACATTGACGCCCAACCGGCGCGTGGCCCTTATAATTGCAGCTTCAGCTCTAGTGATCTGCTTGCAGCTCGGTATGACTGTTCTTCTTCTTTCAGTCTTTAATGCAGCTGATGCGCACGCCCAGCTGAAGGATAGATTGAAGGCTGCTAATTCTATTAGTTGGACACAGCTTTTTTCTTGCTGAAAGAGGGTCTCAGCCGTATTATGCCTTGACAAGAAAGATGCGAAGCCTACCTTTGCAGTCTGCCTTCGTATCTGCTAAAGTGAAATCATGGATGAAAAATCAGACCAAATTACAGCCGAGCCGGCGGCGGCATTGGCATCAAATTTGCGCACCGTGATCTGCAAAGTGAAGCGTCGCCTGCGCGAACAAACCGACCAGGGAGCCCTGAGCTGGTCGCAAATATCAGTTTTGAACCGGCTCGACCGCGATGGCGCCGCCACTGTTTCCACCCTGGCCGCGGCGGAAGGTGTGCGCTCCCAGTCGATGGGAGCGACGGTCGCGGCTCTCGAAGAAGCCGGATTTATCAAAGGCGTGCCCGACCCCTTCGACAAAAGACAGACGATACTTTCGCTGACGCCGGCCTGCGAAGAATGGGTGCGGGCCGGACGAGCCGCCCGCGAAGACTGGCTCTACCGCGAAATCAAAGCTAAATTTGACGAAGAAGAACAAGCAAAACTGATAGAGGCCGTCACTCTGCTCAGACGCCTGGTTGAGTCCTGATATGAAAAACCTGACCACCGGCACCTTCCGTTCGCTGAACAATTACAACTACAGACTCTGGGCTGGAGGAGCGATCGTCTCCAATGTCGGCACCTGGATGCAGCGTACGGCGCAGGACTGGATCGTCCTCACCCAACTGACCAACCACAATGCGACAGCGGTCGGCATCGTCATGTCACTGCAATTTGGCCCGCAAATCCTCATGCTGCCCTGGACCGGTTACGCAGCCGATCACATGGACCGCCGCAAATTGCTCCTCGCCACACAAGGTGTGATGGGCGCCCTCGCCCTTGGTCTGGGCATACTCACATTGACCGGCCTGATCCAGCTCTGGGAAGTCTATGTCTTTGCCTTCCTGCTCGGCTGTGCCGCCGCCTTCGACGCACCAGCCAGGCAGACTTTCGTCGGTGAAATGGTCGGCGAAGACGATATCTCCAATGCTGTCGGCTTGAACAGCACTTCTTTCAACATCGGCCGCATGATCGGCCCGGCCATTGCCGGTGTGCTTATCGCCAGCGTCGGCTCGGGCTGGGTGTTTCTAATAAATGCTGCTTCCTTTGCGGCGGTGATTTGCTCGCTCAGCTTCTTGCGCATTCACGAACTGCACAAAAACGAAAAAGCCAAACACACCAGTAAAAGCTTCATCGAAGGCTTCAGCTATGTCTGGAAGCGCCCCGACCTGCGCGCCCTTCTGCTCATGCTCTTTCTCATGGGCACCTTCGGCTACAACTTCGCCATCTATATTTCAACGATGACAGTGACGGCCTTTCATGCCGGGTCGGCGCAGTATGGCCTCGTCACATCGATTATGGCGGTCGGCTCAGTGACGGGCGCATTGCTATCGGCCAAACGTGCCAAACCGCACATCAAAATCATCCTGGCGGCGGCTTTCTCTTTTGCCGTTGGCTTACTGATCGCGGCACTAATGCCCAATTACTTGCTCTTTGCCATCGCTCTCATGGTCGTGGGCATTTCGGCGCAGACATTCAGTACAACGACAATCAGTACAGTGCAGCTGACAACCGAGCCCCAGATGCGCGGCCGGGTCATGGCGATTTTGCTGGCCGTGGCGCTGGGCGGCACGCCAATCGGCGCACCGATAGTGGGTTGGGTCGCCGATCATTTCGGTCCGCGCTGGGCGATGGGAGTGGGCATCGCCGCCGGTTTTGCAGCGACCATCGTCGGCCTCGTACACATAGCCAAACACGGCAAAGGAAAACCGACACCGACAGAAGCGAACGTCGAATGCTTAAGGTAAAATGAGCTCATAATGACTGACAAAAATTCAAAAGATTCGGTCTCTGAAACTGACGAAGGAGGAGACAATGAGCTCGTCCCCTCCTTCGTTCCTTACTTAGCCGTCGTCTTGGGCTTGATGGAAAAAGACAAAGGTTCTCCACTCACGGAAGAGGAAGTCAACAAAATTCTGGACGGCGCAACCTGCATGATGATGCGTCGCAGTTATTACGAAAAAATGGAGCGCCCTTACCGCGACGTCAACCCCAAAAACGTCTGGGCTGATTGGCACCGCGTGCGCAGTGAAGTTGTGAGTTGTTATGCACCAATTTTTGTGCTCACCGTGCCCGTCAGCTCCGAAGTACTCCCGGCAGCGGAAGCAAAATTAATAGAATTAGGCATGACATATCTAGTAGTTCAATACAGACCAGATCTAGTCGAATATTTCCGACACAAAGCCTCCAAATATGAGCCCGTGCTCGATGACGCTGCGTATGAAAGAATTGGACAACATCAAATATCGGTCGAAATCAGAGGCAAATCATTTACCGCCCGAGAATCGCTTAAAGAATCGCTAAACACCCTTAAACTAATCAAAGATTTAATTGGAATAGGAGCTATTGCGGTGTGTTGCGACAGTTCTTCTCTGACACATTCAAACGAAAAATGGCTTGAATTAGCAGAGGAAGCTGAAGTCGATTTTGAAGAAAATAGCTTCAACGGCTTAGATCTGTCGGCGGCATTTTGCAGAGCTTACATGCAATATCCCGTAGAGAGCGAAAACGACTATTTTACTTGCGGACTTCATTTGCTCGGACTTCCGGACCTAATTGTCGACAAAAATCTAATCAATAAAATCTTGACCCAACCAGAAAATCCAGTTTACGAGGCAAGCAACCTATTTTGGACTTTCGCAGTCTACCTTCTATTTTCTTGTAAAAAGGGCGAATTTATGTCCGGTAATACTTTCAGCACCTCAGTCGAAGCTCCACGATTTCGTGCGATTTGGGAACCCTGCAGTTACTTCCAGGAGTCGGATATTCGCTACAACTGCTACGGCCTCTGGCGCTTTGTCGATCCCAACGTTCAAAAAGCCAAGGGCCCATTGTCCTTCTTTAACAAACTCAAAAGATAGCCAAACCAATCACTATAAAAAATTTGATCAGGATCATTTCTTTCTTTACGCTCTAGAAACCGCTCAATCTGCGGATAGCAGGCAAGCAACTGTGGTGCACTGGCCCAGCGGTGATAGGTCAAATAATAAGAACCCTTGAGTGAAACGGCCAGATCGATCAAACCGCAAAACCAGCGGCGAGCAGCAGCCTGACCGGCAGGCGAGTGGTCGACATGCAGATTGAAAACGATGCAGGCAAAGTTTTCTGTAGCCCAGGGTAAAAATGTCTCGGTGTCTTTCTCAATCATCCGCACAGTGCCGTAAATGACGCTTGCCTTCTCGCTTTTGAGAAAGGTGGAGGCACGTTCGAGAAAGAGCGCAAGGCAATGACGCGGCACATAAAGCTCGCTTATCATTTCGGTGCCCGGGCACTGCGCACCAAGACGATGGTCGATATGGCGATGATAATCATCGAGATAAGTGGCCAGCTGAAAGGTATCAGACCAGTAAGTCTGTCCATCTGATGCCAGATAATGACGCTGATATTTTTGAAAAGCTCGGGCCTTGTCTGCATGCGCCAGATAAACGAGTTCGTGCCAATCGTCGAGGGAAAGTGCTTTATGCTCGTCATTATTATTTCCGCTTTTTACTGAGTTAGCAGGGGCAATGGCTTCGGTCTCGGACGCCCGCCGATAGGTACTCACGATGCCGTTTTGCAAGAAGTCTTTGGAGTCGTGGTCGATGTTAAATTGAAAATCACCGTATAAAGCTCCGTCGGCAGCCGCTCTTTCCAGGAGGTCTACCGCAATATCGCTCGTCGCCACTTGCACCGAGCGGCGCAACAAAGTAAGCGGAGCAAGCCTGAGCGTAGCCGTGGCAATCGGTCCAAACATGCCGTAGCCGCCGATAGCGAGAACAAAGAGGTCAATATTTTCAGTGCGACTGCAATTAACCACGTCACCACCAGCGGTGACAAGTTCAAAAGACTCGACATCGGCGACAATCGGAGGACTGTGCAATCCCCGACCGTGAACATTCGCACTTAAAGCTCCGCCCAGACTGAGCGTGTCGCAGCCGGTTTGCTTCTGGCGAATCGTCCAGGTCCGGCCCACGGCGCGGTCCGATTGGGTATGCTGCAAATAATCAATTAGCTCCGGCCAGCGCATACCGGCATCGACTTTGATCAGTCCGTTTTTTCTATCAAAATAATGCACTTGTCGCATTTCAGTCATATCGACGAGTACGGCGCCGGCAGCAAATTGCTGACCGCCCATGGCATGGCGACCGCCGGCGATGCAGATTTTTGAGCCTGTGCGCTTGCAATCGCGGACAATCTGCACCAAATCAAAAGTACAACCTGGTCTCTCGACGCGAGCGACAACTGTTGGGTTTAGCCTCGAATGCCTGTCATTGACCAGCTCGCCGAGCGGCGTGGTGTTGACAAGCATGTCAATGAGATTAGAAAGCCTGTTCATTTTTGCCTCCGCGATAAAATCCGGCCGCAGTCAAAATAAATGTGGACAGAACAAAGTGAAATGTAATTGGAATGCAGCCGGTGAACCAGATTTCACCGGGGTGAAAATTGCTTTGCAGCACATAGCGAAGTATTGTCGCCACAAAGTAGACGCGCCCGAAGCAGTCCCATCGGCGCACAGCGCTTGGCGAAAGAGCGACAAACAGTCCTCGACCACGTAAAAAATCGCAGCAGACTTTGCCGTACACAGCAATGATCAATATCTGCGCGGCGAGCAAGAATGGGTACGGAAGAAGGCCCGACATCCATGCCGATGGCGGCGGTAGAAATTGCACATGAGCAAAAACCACCAGAATCTGCCCGAGAACACGCAGACAGAATAGAAAAAGCAATACAGAAAGGGCGGCGGCATATAGCTCACGCCGGTGCTTTTCACTTTTGGAACACCAGTCCTTCACCGGCTCATGACGAAAGTTTGCCGGAATTGCACTATTCACCATGCGACCGTCCTTCTGCATTTGCCGAGGTTTTACCCATTTGTCCACCCTGATATTCTCGGGCCGGTAGCAGCACAAATGCAGAACTGGTCGACACTTTGCCAACTGTTTAGCAGGAGTTAGCAAACCCCCTTGACAGGGTTTTTCTTAACACAAACCTTGATGTTTTCTGATGATCTGATAATTTGTTCAAGATGCTCTGCTAGTCTAAGTTGAGCAAATTAGCTCCATGAATTTAGAGGGAGGCAAGCAACCTAAATGCCAGTCATGACCGAACTATCCAAAATTGAAAAAGCCCTGGGCTCCAAGGCATCCTATTATCTTGAACACCAGAGCAAAGGTATTCTCAAAGAACATCTTCATCTGCCCGGTGGTGATTTCATCGACCGCGTCACGTCCTTGAGCGATCGCAACCCCCGCGTGTTGAGAAATCTTCAAAGCATTTACAGTCATGGTCGTCTGGCCAATACAGGCTACGTCTCGATCCTCCCTGTCGACCAGGGCATCGAACACTCCGCCGGCGCATCTTTTGCCAAAAACCCGATCTATTTCGACGGCGAAAACATCGTCAAATTGGCTATCGAAGGTGGCTGCAACGCTGTTGCTTCGACCTTCGGCGTCCTCGGCTCCGTGGCTCGCAAATACGCTCACAAGATCCCGATGATCGTCAAAATCAACCATAACGAATTTCTCTCCTACCCCAACAAATTCGACCAGATCATGTTCGGCTCTGTAAAACAAGCCTATGACATGGGTGCGGTCGCTGTTGGCGCCACAATCTACTTCGGCTCACCGGAATCCGGCAGACAGATCATTGAAGTGTCGAAAGCTTTCCAGGAAGCTCACGATCTCGGTATGGCCACCATCCTCTGGTGCTATTTGCGTAACAACGCCTTCAAAGTAGGCGATATCGATTACAGCTTGTCCGCCGACCTCAGCGGTCAGGCCAATCACCTCGGCGTCACCATCGAAGCCGACATCATCAAACAGAAATTGCCCGAAAACAACGGCGGCTACAATGCCCTCAAATTCGGCAAAACCGATGCCCGCGTTTACAGCGAACTGACTACTGATCACCCGATCGACTTGACCCGCTATCAAGTCGCTAACTGCTACATGGGCAGACAGGGCTTGATCAACTCCGGTGGTGCTTCCGGCTCCAACGACATGGAAGACGCGATCATGACCGCCGTTGTTAACAAACGCGCCGGCGGCACGGGCCTGATTTCCGGCCGTAAAGCCTTCCAGAAGCCGATGAAAGACGGTATCGAATTGCTCAACGCCATTCAAGACGTCTATCTCTGCGACCAGGTCACCATCGCTTAGTCGACGGCCAAAGCCGCGAGTATTGAAAAAACTGAAGACCGGGGAGCAATCGCAGGATTGTTTCCCGGTTTTTTCACACGGACCAGGTAAATGCCGAACTGAAGAGGATTTGTCCAGTCTACAATAAGAAGACAATGGGTCAATCATGAAAAAAATAGCCATTATCAGCACCATTATTCTCGTCACTCTGCTTTCGGCGACTATCTACGCCGTGGACAAGCTCATCTATCCCGACAAAGTAACGGTTAAGGCGCACAAGGTGTTTTCATACGACTTTGGTGAAACATCCGATGAGGGCTGTGCGCTCAGCGTCGGGCCGGAGGGTGATGTGCTAGTGGTAGCCAGCAATTTGCCGGTTTTGACCGATACCGAAGTTAGTCTCGAATGGGTGTCGAGACAATGCCAAACAGGCGAGCTCAAATGTATCCTCTACCATTTCAAAGACGGCAAACTCAAGACTATTCCGCTCAAATCCATACCCGGCCCCTTTCCGCTGGCTCAGCCGAGCGGTCCGGACCGGTACGTCGTTGCCACCGCCAGTAGTTACAGCCCGGACAAAGAGCTCAATGGTTATGTCTATGACAGTGCCGGTACAGTCACAAAGAAGCTGAAACTCGGCGTCGACATAAATCAGATGCAATGCGATAGTGACGGCAATATCTGGGCCACCTACGATACCATTCAAAAACACGAGAACGACCCACTCAATGCGGGTGGCTTGACCTGTTTTGATATAAACGGCAAAAATCTCTTCCGCTACAATGGTGACACTGCGATCAAAAGGAAGCCGGCAGTGACATACGGCCTGGCACTAAATGTAGTATCACCCCAGGAAGTGGTGATCGGCACCGCCATGAAAGGCGAAATAGTCAAGCTGCTGAACAAGACGTCGATAAAACCACTTGGCGTAGAGCTTCCCGACTTTTGCGGTTACATGGCGGTCAGCGGCAGTCGTCTGCTCTACAGCTACGGCACCGTAGTCGAGGCACGCCTCGCCGTCATGGACATAAATGACAAAACCGACAAAAGTTCGACAACAAACAGAAATTCCGGACGGATCAGCAATCTCAATCCAGTCGACGAGAACGGCCAGACGATTGAGTTTAAGGAGCGAGACGTGGCCTGCCGCGGTTCACGGCTCTACTTCCACAATCACAAAACTGTTTACTATGTCGACGTCAATGAGCTGGACAAAAGTTTGTAAGCCGAGTCGTCTGCACTGTGGCAAAACTCGGGCTAAAAATGCTCCGCCGGAGCACAGCTAACCAAACTGTTAGAACACGGTTGCAAAGCGCGGCGAATATCTCTGATTACGATCATTTATGACTCAATAACTAAAATTCCAGGAACAGTTAAGGCTTCATTCGTTCTACTCTGATAAAGTCTGACACCGATAAATGTCGCGTCACCTTTCGACACTTGTCCCAGGCATCACAGATTATCCAAATCCCCCAAGACATACACCCCCCGTATATCTTTCTGCGCGCCGAGGTTCTCGAATATAGTGAATAGTTGTGTCTCCGAATTGCCCATCGGTGAAATCTTAGTCCGGGCAGGACTGGTCAGTCAGGTACAAATGGACGATGCTGTCCAGGAAGCCGGAACCAGAGCCCGCCTACTTGGTAAAACCCTGGTAGCGCGAGGAGTACTCAGTCCCGATACGTTGAGGGCCGCGCTAGAAGCACAATCAGTATTGCGCGATGGCGTCGTCGACAGCTTCAAGGCCTTCAAGGCTCTTTCGATTTCGGCGGCAAACGGCGTCAGTTTCGAAGTAGCCCTGGCTCAGATCACCCCTAAGACCGGCCCACTCAGCCCGCCTCCCGAACGCACAAGCAAACTCGGCGAATTGCTCCTTGCCGCTGAAGTCCTCGATCAAACGGCCCTGGAAGCAGCGCAGAAAAAAGTCCTGGCGAGCGGAGAGCCGTTGGGAGTAGTCCTCGTTTCCGAAGGCATCCTCACTGAATCTTTCCTCGATGCCGCCCTCGAATTGCAGGTGCGAGTCCGCGACGGCATGTTTAGCCGCGAGCAAGCAATTTTTGCCCTCAAGCAAGATCCGCGCAAACTGCTGGCCATGATCGCACCACATATGATGGCAGACGAAATCCAGGCAAAGAATGCAAAAGCAGCAATCCGCATCGGTGAATTGCTCGTCCGCGCCGGTATCGTCAGCAATGCCGACGTCAATCAAGCGCTCGAGCTGTCTCTCGCCCACGGCCATCAAATTGGCGAAATGCTCGTCGCCAGAAGCTTCATCACCAGACCTTTACTGGATGCCACCCTCTCGCTGCAACAGATGACCACCCTCGGCCATCTCACCACCGGCGAAGCGACGGCCTGCTTGATCAAAGTGTTCACGACCGACAAAACCGTCGCCGAATGCATTCTCGAACTCAATTCGCTCAAAACCAAGCCGGGCGTGCGCCAGGCTCAGAAGCTCGGTCGCAAGGTTTCGCAAACGAATATGCCCGGTTATATCGGCACAGCCCTCGATGGCGCCGGTCCCCGCGAGACAAGCACAGACCTGCCGGCGATGACCGTCAGAGAACGTCACGAGACAGTGCAGCCGACCACGCCGGTACAGATGCAGGATCTGACCAGCGGATTGATGGTTGCACCTGATTCCGAAGAGGCGGACGATTTGATTCTTGCTCAACATGAAGTACTGGAAGCAGCGAAAAATACTGTCATGCCGCAGGCTGCCTTGCCGGCAGCGACACCGACGGCATCACCGGCTGCCACGAAACCAGCTACGGCCAAGCCGCTCGACATGGTCGAGAAAATCCGCCAGATACAGCTCGATACCGAAGAACTCCGCGCCCTCGTGCCGGAAGACGAAAGCGGCTTTGAAAATTTCGAACCGACCGAGGCTGAAATTGCTGCTGCCTCGCGCTTTGAAGAATTTTTCGGCGCTAACTTCGCCTTCGTCAAAGATCATCGCGAAAACTTCTACCGCGGCCTGCGCGATGCCTACGCCCGCCTCGGTCGTGTTTTCCTCAAACGCCGCAAACTCGACCAGTCAGAAGACCTGCTCAAATCAGCGCTGGAGCTTTCCTTCAGCGCCCCGCTCGAAGACAAGAAAGTCGAAGATTTGATGTTCCTCGCCTGCCTTTATCTAGCCCATGGCAAAAGCTGGCAATCCGAGCGCCTGCTTAAGAACTGCCTATCCATATTAGAGGAAAGCGGCGAAACCAATCGCAAATTGCTCGGACTCTGTCATCACCGCATGGCTCTGGTCTATTGCCATCTCAGTTTGCTATTCAAAGCGGAGCGCCACTTCAAGCTAGCGGTGGAAAATCTCTCTGATGATCCCAGTGGCAAAAGTGCAAAATTGGAAGACAATTTGACTAAACGTCGACTGGCGGCCGTTTACAAAGACTATGCCGTACTTCTCAACCGCATGCGGCGCGAGCAAGAAGCCGATCGTTACTATACTCAGGCCCGAAAAATTCTTTCTTCGTCGCTGCGTACAGGCTGAACCGCTACTTGCGGTTGATTAGGTGAGAGCGCCTGGACCAGATCCTGGATCAGGTCGCGGACTGCATCGATTAACTTGGTAAGAGTGGGCATTAGTTGGGATCCTCGGTGGCACCAAATGTGTTACCTATTTCCTACCCAAAATAGGCACCTATCCACGCTTGACATGAACAGGTCTTAATAATACCTCAATTCAAGAGACTTTGCTCCTTAGAAATATCACCGTATTTCGACGCTATTTCTAGCAGCCAGCTCGGCAAACCACTTGCCGCTTAACTTGACGGTGCGCTTCTGACTCGGATAGTCCACATAAATCAATCCAAACCGTTTGCTATAGCCCTCGGCCCATTCGAAATTGTCCATCAATGACCAGGCAAAATAGCCTTTGAGCTTAACACCATCCTGCAAAGCAAGAGCGCACTGCTGCAGGTGCAGCCAGAGATAATCGCGTCGATTGGCATCGGCGACATAACCGTTCGCGTCAGGCTTGTCGTCATAGGCGGCACCGTTTTCGGTGAATCGCACCGAGACCGTGAGCAACGAGCAAATTGCTCACAGGTGTCACGATTGGTCCAACCACCCTTATCTTCAACGGCCTGAGGCAAATCCCAGTGATAAAGAGTGACGAAAGGCTCAATGTTGTTGGCATGCAAACAGTCGATTACACGGTCATAAAAATCGAGACCAATCTGGTTGTAATGGCCATCGCCGAGAGGCTGCACCCGCGGCCATGAAATGGAAAAACGATAGCTATTCATGCCGAGCTCTTTAATCATGGCGATGTCGGCGGCGAAGCGATGATAATGGTCGCAGGCGATATCACCACTGTCGCCGTTTTTGATTTTGTCTGGCGTGTGGCAGAAACGGTCCCAAATCGACTCGCCCCGAATCGGCCACCGCTTGCCATCATGGAAAATACAGTTTTTTTCTCCCTCTGCTGCTACTCTTGCAGGCGAAATCGCGGAAAAGAGGGAGTGCTTTATGGGTGTTTTGACAAACTTTGTCGTAGCCAATGCCGAAGACGCAGAAGCGATAGGCACTTCCACAGCTCTGACCGAAGAATTTCTGAGCGTAAAAGCGGAAGGCCTCGATGCCCACAAGCTCGGACGCCTTTATACGATCGTCTCACGCACCGGTCATGACGATGCCTTTATGAAAGATCCGACGCACAAACTCTACACCAGCCCAAGCGGCGTTGAAATACAACTGGTACCATCCGAACTCGTTTTAAGCCTCTGCCAGATCCCCGATATGGGTCTGCCTTCGATTGCCAAAAGCTGGGGCGAAACAGACGGCTTCGACTCCGCCTGGACGCCGGAAGCAATCGAATCGGCCTTGCAGAACTTCAGCGGCGTATGTCGCGAAGCGCTCGGCGAGGGCAAAGCCCTGATGATGTATATTTCCTAGCATTATCGGAGCGGCCTAACCCATGTTCAGGCCGCCACTGACAGGGATATAAGCACCGCTGACAAAAGCGGCATTGTCGCTGCTCACCATCAGGATTGCTCCGGCTACATCTTCCGGACTGGCATTGCGGCGCAAGGGGGTGTTGCGGGCGACAGCATCGGTGTGCGCTTTGGACGAGGGACTGATGGCATCGGTGATCGTCAGACCGGGAGCGATCAGATTAGCGCGTACATTAAATGGACCGAGCTCAAGGGCGAGACTGCGCACATAAGAATCGAGCGCCGCTTTAGCCATGCTGTGAGCCATCGAACCTTCCCATTGATAACGGGACGCCGTCGATGAAACAGCGACGATCGTACCTTTGCGACGTGCCACCATCCCCGGCACCACGGCCTGCACCGCATAATGAGCGCCTTTCAACTCGTCGGCAATCGTATTTTGCAGATCCTCAAATTTAAAATCCAGGGCCGGAGCAAATCGTATTGTCTTACCGGCATTGAGGACGAGCAAATCGATCGGACCGAGATCGGCTTCGACAAGCTCTACCATGCCAGTGACTTCATCGGCTGAGCGCACATTGGCTCGCACGGTCACCGAACGACCGCCGTCGGCGACTATTTCCTCGGCGATTTTTTTGGCCTCATTGGTGCTCTTGTAATAATTGATACCGACGGCCGCCCCATGACTGGCTAGAAGCCTGGCCGTAGCGGCACCGATACCGCGACTGGCTCCGGTTATCAGAGCGACGCGACCTTCTAAAAGACGTTCTTTCGCCATCATTCATCCTGCCTCGAGTAGCGCCTAACAACAGTAAAGAGATTATTGTAGAAGCTCTACTGAGACTTTGGCAAATTCTCATCGCCGGGAAAAAAAGGAGATGCCTGGGAGGACCGGCACGGCGCACCACCTGTGGTATCGCATCAGATTTCATTGCCTATTAGTCGAAGTCTGGCTTCGTCTCTCTTTAACCTCAGTCTATGCTTCCAGCACATCTGTCGATTTCTCGAGAAAAAACAATTTTGGTCCCTGATTACAGGTCAAGCTGCCGGTTTTTGTAATTGTTTAATGCAATATCATCTGATTCGGCTCAGTTTGCTTGCAAAGGTCACGCGTCCGTTCTATCGTTTATTTATAGAGTTTCAAAAGGACAGTGTGCGCATGAGTATTTCCTGGGGCAAAAAACAACGGTACAAATTCAATTCCGGAGTGCCCCTGACCACATGGTCACCTCCTGCGGTTTCGGCTGTCTATGCATTGACCTATAAGCAGGATCCGACGACCAAGCCCAAAGCGCACACCGTTTTGTATTTTGGCCATGCCGAGGATCTATCGGCGCAGGCGTCCGGCTTCCACAAGCACGTCCTCGATGCCTGGGTGGAGAACGGTGGTGAAGTCGGCGAGATCTTTGTCTTCGTCTATCCGATGCAAGGCGCCACTCGCTGGCAGCGCTCGAGTGTGCAAGAGCAACTGGTATCCGAGTACTACCCTCAGTACAATCGTCTTTAGTTATCTGACTCTGGTCATGAAAGTACCGGTATGAGTCTAGGGGTCATACACCCCAGGGTTATACAAAAGTATACAGACCCTCACAGGCGGGCTATCCGCTGTCCTGGTCCCGTTCACAAGCCTCATATCGATCGTCAAATCGAGCCCGCAAAGGCCCGCCGGACCAAGAAGCTTTTGACATCCCCATAGGCCCGTGCCATACTTAGCCCAGTTTCGCGTTGAGAAGGTCACTGCTCGGTCGGCACGGTAAAAGACTGCTACTTTGAGCTAAGTCATCTGAATGGAAAGCGCGAATGCTCGGGTCGTCTTAGGACTCGCCCGAATCGCTAAAACCCTAAACGGTTTTCCATGCCGTACCGCCCTTACAAGGATCAAAAATTGAATATATTTGCCGAGCTTGGACTATCCAAGCCCACCTTACTTGCGCTCGAAGAGTGTGAGTTCACCGAACCGACCGAAATTCAGTCGAAGTGCATTCCTCTGATACTAGCCGGCCAGGACATCATGGGCTCTGCCCAAACCGGTTCCGGTAAAACAGCCGCTTATGTGCTGCCTACCATCGAACTGCTCAAAGCCCACAATCCCAGACCGCGCTGCCTGGTGCTCGTACCGACAAGAGAACTGGCTCTGCAAGTAGAATTGCAAGTCAACCGCTTCGGCAAGCACAGCAAACTGCGCACCGTCACTTTATATGGTGGCACCGGCTACGAAAAGCAAAACCGCTTGCTCCGCCGCGGCGTCGATGTAATTGTCGCCACTCCCGGACGCCTGCTGGATTGCGTCGAGCGCCGCACCGCCGATCTCTCCGGTATCGAAATCCTGATTTTAGACGAAGCGGACCGTCTGCTCGACATGGGCTTCATGCCGCAGGTCCGTCGCGTTGTTTCTCAGATACCTAAGAAGCGTCAGACACTGATGCTCTCAGCCACTATCGACAGACGCATCGAACAGCTCGCCGGCGACCTTCTGGTCAACCCGACCCGCGTTCAATCGACCAATAAACAGGTCGAGCCCGTATCTATCGATCAGAAATTCTTCCACGTCAATGAATTCGGCAAAGATGCCCTTCTGCTCAAGTTGCTTCAAGAAGTGACTGTTGATGCGCCGATGGAATCGGTCCTCGTCTTCACCAAGACGCGCCGCAAAGCTGCCTGGGTCAAAGACAGACTCAGAGATGCCAGCATCTCCGCCGAAGAAATCCACGGTGATATCAGCCAGAGTCAGAGAGAAAGAACGCTCGCTCGCTACAGAGCCGGTGCTTTCCCTGTGCTCGTAGCTACTGACGTTGCCGCGCGCGGTCTCGATATCCCGACAATCTCCCACGTCATCAACTATGACTTGCCCGAATCTCCCGAAGATTACGTGCACCGTATCGGCCGTACGGGCCGCGCCGGTAAGTCCGGTATCGCTTTTTCGTTCGTCGGTGAAAACCAACGTTATCTTGTCCGCGACATCGAAAAAGTAATCGGACGTCAGCTCGACGAAAACTCACAATTGCACAAAACGGCCAGACCAATGGCCCGTCCGCGCCGCCCCTTCAAACCGGCTGCCAGACGCAGATAATTTGTCGCAGACAAAACTCGGTGCAAATAATCAAAACGCGGTATCGGTAACGGTACCGCGTTTTTCTTTGGCACGAAAAATGGGCATCCTCCCACTGATAACGATGATTTGTCTGATTTTTGTCGTCCGCCTGGCGTTTCAAAATGTCCAGGCGCCCCTAATATGGAATCGTCAGCAGAGAGCGCCAGGTCATATGCTCGATTCCACAGGCCTCGATCAATTTGTCAGCCGGGCCAAAGACCCGGCACAAAATGACACGCCCGCTCAGAAACTCTACCTGGAAGCATCCTTGCTAGGCGCCGGGCTGGCGCAGGGCATAGCCGAAAAGGGCAGCGAGCTCCTCCAGCATCCGCTGTCCACGGCCGCCTCCCTGGGGGCCACGACAGCCCTTACCTACGGTGCCGGCTGGGCAGCCATGCGCTACGCGCCGGCTGCTTTTGGCGTCGGCAAGCTTGTGATCGGCGCCGCCATGGCCTATGAAGCCGGCAGCGCCATTTTTTCCTCGGCCGAAGCCGGCGTGAAAACATGGAACGACCCTTCTACTCTCAAGGAAAATCAAAAGGTAATTGCCGACCGCGTCGGCAAGCCACTTACCGAACTCGCCCTCTATTCGCTGGCCGGCGCAGGCGGCCTGTGGCGCGGCGCTGGCAGCGGCAAGGCGGCGGCGGAAATCGCCGGCTCCCTGGAATTGCAAGCGACAAGACGCAGCAGCGCCACTCACTTGCCTGTCCTGCTCGATAGTCCCAACCAGTCAATCAAACAGCTTCGTCTGGGGAAAGACGCGATATTGAGCGAAGTCTACGCCAAAGCATCGCCTTCAGTGGTGCAGATTTTTCACGGTCCTGATCCTTTTGGCCATAGCAAAGGCTCTTATGCCACAGGCTTCCTCGTCGACGACGGCCTGGTTGCCACCAACAACCATGTGCTGCACGGTCATTCCGTGCCGACAATCAAACTGAGTACGGGAGAATGGGTAGAAGCGAAGCTGGTCGCCCGGGACAAGACCGCCGATCTCGCTCTATTACGCCTGCCTCAAGGCACGCCCAGCCAGCCGCCCCTCACCCTGGGCAATAGTGACAGTATCGGCGAGCGCACGCGGGTGCTCATGCTCGGTCACCCCTTCGCCGTATCCAGGCCGGTGATCAGTGACGGCTATGTCACCGCCAGACAGGGCCAAAAATTTATTCATCATGGCAAGGGTGTGCTCGATCCCTTCCCCACCAGCGAGTCCTTTTTTGAAAACGTCTCGGTGAAAGGCTCTCCAGGCATCCGCGATGTCTGGCGACCAAATGCACCCGCTCAAGTGATTCGCCGCGAGGTGCTCGCTCATAACGCACCGACCCAACCGGGCAGCTCCGGCAGCCCACTTCTCGACCGAAACGGCCAGGTCATAGGCGTGCACAGCATCGGCGGAGAGTTCAAATGGGGCTCGACCGTCGAACATCTCAAGGCCTTGATCAAGGTTTACAAAGAAACTCCACCCTGCGAAAATTGGCTGCGAGTAATCACGCACGCCAGGGCCGAACAGGCGACTCTCGGCACCACACGCGGATTTGCTTATACTCGCTTGAGAACAGAGCAGGTTGAAATAGCAGACCTCAAAGCAATCGGAGCACGGCCCAAAACGTGAAGATCACTCAAAAATTTCTTCTCATTGGCCTTGTACCTGCCATCGCTCAAGTGCTCATTTGCATCCAGCTTTTTTCACTACTCTCAGCCGTCGAATACTATGGCGACAAAGAAATCAAACAAAATATCATCGCTCGCACTTTACTGTCGGCGGTGGCGCAGTCGGTGCAAGTAGCGGTTTTAGCCGGTGCTTATGTGGGGCAACCCAGCCCGGAAGTGGTGGCAATGGTCGATCAGGCTAGCGCTAAAGAAGACAAAATCTTTGACGAATTGCGCAGCCTGACCATGGATGACTCGGCCACCCACAATGAGCTGGAGAGATTGCAGAGCCTCGGCAAAGTCACCAAAGCGCTCTTCATGAAGGCCAAAAGCCCCCGTCACGACAACCTCGACGATGATTCTCCAGTGCGTTCGGTCTATTTCGATCAATTTCAAAACGGACGGCAATTTGTCCAGCAAGTGCGCCAGCTCAACCGTGTCTTCGAACGTCAAAACGAGCGCCTGGAGCAGATCCGCCTTAAACAAAAAAGCAATCGCGAGCAGGTGAAATTTTTCGTCTGGGCTGAACTGATCCTCGACATCGTGTGTGTCATCGCACTCTATCTAATTTTCCGCGTCGATTTCAGCAACCGCTTCAATAATTTAGTCTCTATGGCGCGCGATCTGGCCGCAGACCGGCCGATCATCAAAGCGGTGAGCGGCAACGATGAGCTCGGCTATCTGAGCAAAGCACTGGTAAACGCGGCCGACGCCAGGCGCGATGCGGTCAATCAAAAGCAAATGCTCTTCCAGATGGTCACCCACGATCTGCGCTCACCGCTAATGGCAGCATCACTGGTTGTGGAAACAATGCTCGAACAACCGCACAGCGCTCCGGATAAACTGGAAACACGCCTGCATAGTATCGAGCGCAGTCTGCAAAGAGTAGTCGGACTCTCCAACGATCTGCTCACCATCGAAAAGCTCAGCGCCGGCGGCCTCGATATCAATAGAACGCGGGTCGACGTGCAGGAGACTATCGACTTCGCCATCGAAACAGTCAAACCTTTATCGGATCACAAGCAACTAGTCCTCAGCAATCAAGCGCCATCGATCAGCGCATCTCTGGACGAAGACCGCATCTTGCAAGTACTCGTCAATCTACTGAGCAATGCCATCAAATTTTCTCCGAAATCAACGCAAATCGACATCACCGCTCAAAAGAACGCGCATCAATTGAGGATTGAAATAAAGGACCGCGGACCGGGTATCGACAAAAAAGATCTGAAGCGCCTCTTCAATCCCTTTCAGCAGGCCAATGACGGCCAAAATGCCAAAGGCTTCGGCCTCGGCCTGGCCATCGCCCGCATGCTCGTCGAATTGCACGAAGGCGAGATCGGTGCCTTTGAAAGACCGGGCGGCGGCACAGTTTTCTGGTTTACGCTCGGACTGGAATGACCACGATCAAATTTAGCTTTCGACTTTACGCTTTTATCGTATAGCCGAATCTAGTCACAGTTTCGATCAGTTCAGGCTTGCCGGCCTCAGCTAACTTTTGACGCAAAAGATTGATCCAGCTGCGCACCGAACCGGTCGTCACTTCGGCGTCGGAGGGCCAAACCGCTTCTAGTATCTGCTGCGCGCTAAAGACGCGATTTGTATTGCGCATCAGAAATTCAAGCAGACTGATCTCCTTACCGCGCAGTAGAACGACCTTGTCGTCAAATTTTATCGAGCGCGCCTCCGTGTCAAGGACGAGCCCCTGCACTTCCAGGAGATTGCTGAAAGCGCCGGTACGCCGTTTCAAGAGAGACTTGATCCGTGCCATCAATTCTCTGATGTCGAAAGGCTTGACGACATAATCGTCGGCACCGGCACCAAGACCGGTCTCCAGATGATGTATGTCACCGCGACCGGTCAGGAACAAAATCGGCGTCTGCCCACCTTCACGGCGGAAAGATAGACAGACGTCTTCCCCGGAGATGCCCGGCAGACCCCAGTCGAGGACAATCAGATCGTAGCGGAAATTGGTCAGTAGCTGGAGAGCGTCTTCACCAGTCGAACAATACTCGACAAGAAAACCCTGCGCGCCAAGATTATCGGTGAGGACTTGCCCGAGCTCGATATCGTCGTCTACTAACAGTAGTTTTGCCATCATTTGCTCTCGAACGAGAAACATAGCGATTATAGCAAAGCGACGGACCCGGCAAGACCTCCGTTTTGGCTAGAGCTTCGTCCTCTCACCGGTCTGCAGGTAATGCTCATAGGCCTGATAAAAACGCTCATTGGGCCGCAGGAAGGTGATACCCGGCGCATAGTAACCGCCGCCCGGAGGCACGGTAAAAAAGTGATCGTTAGCCGCGCTCAGACCATTTTTGTTGCCACCGGTGACGATGAACGAGTCGCCAAGGTCGCCCATTCCGCGCTTACGAATTGTCGCGGCGCTCCAGTGCCGGTAGCCGTAATCGCCCGGCTGTACCTGACTCGGATCGACGCGATCGAACAAACCGCTGTTTTCAAGGATACGGCCTTGCTGAGTGGCTGGCATGGGTGAGATTTGTATGCCGAAATGTTCGAGAGTCTTGCGCGGTCCGTGGGCGCAGTCACCTACGGTCTGTAGCTTGGATGCCTCGATATTGGCCTGTCCGCTGAGGGCGCGACCGA
This sequence comes from Cyanobacteria bacterium REEB67, assembly GCA_018971775.1. GTDB lineage: Bacteria > Cyanobacteriota > Vampirovibrionia > Obscuribacterales > Obscuribacteraceae > REEB67. The sequence continues at coordinate 79,925 of JAGXAB010000007.1, forward strand.
GGCCGCCGGCAATGTCGTGGCCAAGTTGGCCGATGGCCCGGACAAGTCTGCCGCCGTCATCGGAGCGCGGCGGCTCCCCGCGACCGGCCGGCGCGTTGCTAGCAGCCTCCCCCTGAGGCAGCGCCCCTGCAGCAGAGGACGCATCGGCAGCGCCGCCCGGGTAAGAGCCTTGTTCGCCGTTATAGCCAGGCCCACGACCGTGGTGACGGCCATGATGACGCAGTTGACCTTGGCCATGGGCCGGCTGATAAGCAGCTTGATGTTCCGGGATATGACCGGGCTGAGGCTCTGCCTGATGGCCAGACTGGCCCTCGAGCGGTTTATCGACATTGGGCACATGCAAAAGATCGCCTGGATGGATCAAGAATGGATTTTTCTTGAATTCGGGATGATTGGTCATATTAGCTTCTACGATGCTGTGCATGCGCTGCCAGACCTGGTCTGCGCTAAAGCTACCGTGGCTGTCATTTTTGCGCAGCGAGTCTGCAGCGATCTGCCAGAGTGATTCGCCATTTTTGACGGCGTGGTCCTCATAGGAATTCTTCGGTTGCGCATGATCATAGACCGGAGCAAAGTTTAGCTTACCGCTGCTGTCCAGAGCCGGCGAAAGGCTTGCCACAGGCCCGTCCGTTTTAAAGCCGCGATAGAGATTCATGATGTCGTAGGGATCGCTTGCAGGCGACCGGCCGGCGCCAGAATTTGTATTGTCGGTTGCCTTAGTAAAATCGGTGGTGTTGTGAACGGCATTTTGATTGAAGTCGCTATGCCTGGAAAATTCAGCTGGGCGTGGACTGGGGTCTGCTTCTAAACTCATCATTTACCTGCCTGAACAAGCCGTGGGTGCTGCTTGTTACAGTATGCAAAGCGATCTATCAAACGAACGTCAAATTACGGAACCTGGACAGTCCGAAGATTCAAAGTCTTTAGTGGCTGCAGCTCGCGTCAAATTCCAAACGAAGAAAAAAAGCCGCCAAGACCAATTTCCCTGTTCCGCGGGCGTTCACGACCAGACGCTAACCTTATAATTGGAAGAGTCTATCGACGAAAGCAATTACTACATCCAGGCAATCCGTGAAAAAAACCATAACAATCGCAGCATTGACACTAACAGCGGTGATTGCTTTTGCCGCATACGCTGATGCCAAAACCAAGGTCGAAGAGCCCAAATATCAAATCCTTCAAAGCCTCGGTCGGGGCATCGAAATACGGCAATACGGGCCACGCATCGTCGCCGAAGTAGAAGTTACGGGCAGCCTTGACGAAGCTCGCAATAGCGGCTTCCGCACCCTTGCCGCCTACATTTTTGGCAAGAATATTCCAGCCGCAAAAGTAGCGATGACTGCACCGGTCAGCGCCCAGGCTATAGGCGTCTCGAAAGACCAGGCGAAAATACCGATGACTGCTCCAGTGACCGTTCAGGACGACCACGGAGTCTGGAGAATTCGTTTCTACATGCCGGCGACCTATACGATGGAAACGATTCCCAAGCCAAGCGATCAGCGCATCAAACTGCTTGAATTGAAGGGTGAAAAGCTGGCCGTGATCCGCTTTAGCGGGACATGGAACGACGATAACTTCAAACACAAGGAAACAGAGCTCAAGTCGCTTCTTACCGAAAAAAACATTGCCTACAGCGGCGATGCTATAAAAGCACACTACAATCCGCCGTGGACTCCGACTTTTTGGCGCCGCAATGAAGTGCTGCTGGCTGTCAATTGACGACCAGCCTCGTGCATTGTCCGGATCAAGTTCTTAACGACCGACTGGCGCTAAGTCGTTTTTAGCTGATGCCAGTCGAGAATTCGCTCCGCCAATTTTCGGCCACTCAAGAATGCCGCTTCGATGTTGTTGCCCTGACACCAGTCACCGCAATAACCAATGGCAGCCTCGGCATCAAACAGAAAGCCATCGGCTAAAGGGTTTTCGGCCAGAGCATAACGCCAACGCTGAGTTTTACAATAAACGACCGGGGGCAAATCGCCGAGCAATTTTTGCATCTCAGCAAGTAGGGTCGGACCGACCTGCTCAAAATCGGCTTCGAGATGAGCCTTCGACCAGGGGGCGCTGGCATGCAAGATCCAACTCTCCACCAGATGGCGACCAGGCTTACTGCTATCGCGGGCCAACCAAGATAAAGCCCCCCCCTTGACGGATAGGCCATCAAATCTGGTGTCCACAGGGGCGGCGAATTGCAGCATAGAGACAAAACAAGGAGCAAGACGCACCGTCTGCAGCGCTTTAAAAGCATCACTGCTGCCGATTGCATCGCGCAGGCAATCGTCATCGAGTAAGAGGAAAAGTTCGAGAATTTGCGCCGGCGGCATGTTTAACACGACAAAATCATAACCGGAACGATAAAACTGCTCAGTATCATGACCGGATTCTGAGGCATTCTGGATAATGCCACCGCTCAATCGAAAGGTACGCAAAGCTTGATCGAAGGTCAACTGAGTGATTCTGTGCAAAGACAAAAGAGGCAGGTCGCGTGAGAGATGGCGAGCGACCGAGCTCATATACGGACGCCCTACATACCGGACCCGCTCTGGTGGTGAGGCCTCGATGATACCATCGCGGACGATGCCAAAGTTGCCGGGCCAGGGAGCAACAACGCCGCTCGCCTCCCATTCGTTTACTACCTGGCGAAAATCTTCACCACGGACAGTGAAATACTGTGCGCCATAATCGAATTGGCCGCCCTCCCGCTCGCGCGAAGCAAGTCGTCCACCGGCAAAGCGCCCCTTGTCAAAAACCGTCACGTCGGCTCCGGCGCCTTGAAGCGCTCGAGCGCAGGTCAGACCACCAAGACCAGCGCCTATTACGGCGATTCTGCATTTCGAAATCGGAGCCACAGGTGAGATACCTTCAATGTTTGCACTGTTAATCGGCTTAACAACTTCAGATTAGGATGCCAGTGTGAATATCGCATAAACGCCGCCACAATTGTGGGCCGATCCGGAGACGGCGTGACTATAATCCCAGAAGCTGAAGTGAGCGGATTTTCCAGAGGGTTTTGACTTGGCTACATGCGTAATAATGGGCGCCGGCCCTGGTGTCAGCAATTCGCTGGCGAAAAGCTTTTTGGCCCGAGGCTATCACGTCGCCCTATGCGCCAGGAACATCGACAAGCTAAAAGAGTTAGCCTGTGCACTCGGCACCGACGTATCGACATGGCAGCTTGACGTAGCGGACAGCAGCGCTATAGAAAAAGTCACTGGCGAGATAGCAAAAGCACATGGGGACATTGAAGTACTTCTCTACAATGCTTATGTCCAGGAGCCGGGCAAGGGATCGACTCTGGCATTGAACAAATTCAATCAGTCGCTCATGGTCAATGTGAGCGGAGCGCTGGCCGCAGCCCAGGCGGTCTTGCCAGAGATGATCAGCAAAGAGAAGGGGACCATTTTATTCACCGGAGGCGGCCTCGGCACACAACCCTTTTACAATATGACAGCCCTCTCGGTGGGCAAAGCAGCACTGAGAGCCCTGGCGCTTTGCCTCAACCAGGAACTGGGCAGACGAGGCATTCATGTCGGGACAGTCACCATATGCGGTATCGTCAAACCAGGCTCGAAATTCGATCCGGATGCAATTGCCGAGAGCTTCTTGCAACTGCATGATCAACCCTCTGGATCCTTCGAGGCCGAAATCGTCTTCGATGGAAAATCAGCCAATAGTTGATTAACAACAGCAATCGTACTGCCAAATTCAGAACATCTCTATACCGATCACCGCGATGAAATGGCTTGCAATCAGGCTTTGAGTAAATTTTTGAACGGTATAGACAGGATCAATGGATCGGCAACAAAATAATCAAATCAGACTGCGTCAAAGGCCAGCGCGATCGCGCTCTGGCAATACCTTCGTCGGTCAAACCCCAGTTGGCCGGATTTTCCAGATTGACGAAAAACTCGCCGTGCAAAACATCACGGGCCTGGGCAAGCAACTCTTTTATTTCACCGACCAGTCGCAAACAATCTTCGGGATTTTCACCGGTGATTTGATACTCCAGCGAACTACCGTCAGTGCAATCAATCTTTTCTATAGCTAAAAAAGCCCGGCCAGGCACACGCGGATCGACGACCATTGTCGTCTCGGGAATGACAAACGCGGTCTCTTCGCGCAGCCGCCGGAAGGCGGCGGCGAGATCGGCAACGCTATAGAGCTGACCGGCAGCAACCAGGGTCTCGCCGTCATCGTACTGAGTGATAGCTTCTCTCGAACTGCTGCCGAAGGTTTGAAAATGCGGCACACAATTGGCAAAGCCGGGCTTGGTAAGCGGCGTCACAAAGCCACTCTTCAGGTAATCGGCCACCTTGGCGCCCCAGCTATCAAAGCCGTTCCAGCGATAGGATGTTCGCTCGGACGTGCCTGAATGAACAGCATTTTGCAGCTCAGCTGATGGCTGAGAAGATATAGCTGAGGCAGTAATATCGGACACCAACGCGCCAGCGGTTGCCACACTGGAAGGTGGAAATCCACGCGCCAAATCCTGGTCTTTCTCAATATTCATGTTGCGGTCTCGGACTAGTAAGACTTCTATCTTATGCTTGAAAACTCTTTTTGGCGCATTTTTTCTAGATTAAATGTGAATGGCCAAGATCGAGCCCCAGGCACAAAGTCGGAGAATCCCGCCGGGACTCTCCGACTCTCGCAAAGTGGGCGATAGACAGCAGCGACAAAGTGACGCCGGGTGCTCAATCGGCCACGGGACGGAGCGCGCTACCGCACCAAGCCTAATGGCTGATTGTCGTGCTGCTGGAAGAGCCGTTAGGCGTCGTGACGCTGGTGTGATCGACATGCACGGGGCTAATCAAGGGAGTAATCGAATGATGGCTGGTTGTGGTTGTCGAAGCGACGGGCCGACGGACCGGTCTAACAGTCTGTGTCTGTACGGCTGTGTGACGGGTAGTCGTCGTAGCGGCTGGGGCCGGCGCCGTGGTCGTTTTTGTGGTCGTCGAAGCCGAGCTCGACGGGGTCGTGTTGGTTTCGGTTGTTGCATCCACGGTGGTGCTGGTCTGTGCCATGGCGGCTGAACCGATTGCCAGGACTGACAGAGCGGCTAACACATAATTTTTCATCGAAATATTCCTCTATCCGGCCTTGTGGCCAGTGACGTAAACGGGATGCCTTTTTAAGGAGAGCGGTCATTTGGTCTTTTGTTCCAGATCTTAAGAAAGATGAGTCTGGAAGATTTAAAAGAGGAGCAGGGCAGATCTGCAAGACACAGGCGCCATACCAGGACCAATAGATGCGGGACGATGCACTAGATACAGTGGCACACACAATACGTGCACAAAAACCACGAACCACCGAAGCAGCTCTTGTCCAGGTTGGTTCGTTCAAAATATATCAGGGAAAAATCAAACCGAGCGACAGTCGGGCTGCGTCCTTTGGGCTCTTTGATGTCCTATTTTAGAATTTCAGAGCGGGACCAGCCACTTCTGAACGACTTGCTGCAATTCTTCTGTACTGCAAGACTTGTTTAAATAGGCATCCATCCCAGACCGCAAACATCTTTCTTCGATATCCTCGGCGAGACTTCCAGTCAGAGCTATTATCACAGCTCTGCTCGCTGTCCCAGTTTCATACTCTCGTATCTTCTGGGTGCACTCGATACCATTCAAAATAGGCATGTCGCAGTCCATCAAAATTACATCATATTGTTCTGAAATAAATCGCTTCAGAGCATCAAGACCGTTAGCAGCCTGGTCTACCCTATAGCCAATCATCTGCATGGCCAGAGAAGTAGCGCTGCGGCATAGAGACTCATCATCAACAACAAGAATTTTTTTAGTCATCAGTAAAGTCATTGATTGCGCAACAAAGGTCACCAAAGAGCACCAACGAGCAATTCAAACTAAGCCACCCCAAAAGTGAGCTCAGAGCACCCAAACAAAACAAGACATTGAAAGCGGATTGGTAAGAGGGCGGGAGAAATCATCGCCCCCAGTGGCAGCCCCATCAGAATGGGGCTGCCACAACATTCCTCCAGCATGCGCTGGCTGACCTGGACAACAAAATGTCAGCTGACATCGAACATCGGACATCGAACATGGACATCGAACAACGGACATCGGACATCGAACATGGACATCGAACATCGGACATCGAACATGGACATCGAACATCGGACATCGAACATGGACATCGAACATGGACATTGAACATCGGTCACAGGACAGTGTCAGCTGACGACAGACCCGAACAGTCGGACAATGGACACGGACACGGACATAGTTACACGAACAACGAAATTAGAACAACGAACATTGTCAGCTGACGTCGAACACGAACATCGAACTCGGACAACGGACAGTGAAAATCGGACAAATCGGACTCGGAAATCGGACAACGAACTTGTCAGCTGACATCGGAATCGATCGAACAAATACATTTATAGCAGATGATTTGGTAATCGGCCAGACCCGTCAAAGGTCTTAAACAATCTTTTACATCTAGGCCTACTCTCACAATTGGCGGTAAATCCTGCACCGAGAGCTTCCAGACTCGTCCATTTCAATTCCTTATATGCTCGTATAGAAATTTTTTCAAGACGACTCTACTCAGCTGCGAAGAAAGACCGTTGAAGTGCCAGTCGAAGCCATGATTGGCCCACGGCAAAAGGCAGTAAGCGTAAGGAATCTTATTTCTCGTTAAAATGGGCGCCAGGCGGTCCACGTTGCGCGGGCTGACCAGCTGATCGCGATCACCGTGCGGGAAAAGAGTCGGAGGAGTGCTGCGCGAAACAAGAGCACAAGCCGAGGCCTGAGCGTAGAGCGACGGCGATTCATACGGAGTGGCACCCATATAGTCGCACAGCACGGCGCAGGCATCAATCACATGCGGTTCAATCGGATTGGCATGGTCCCAGGCCAGGTCAGTTAGGCCGTAGTACGAGATGACACAACGCACCGGCGTCTTCGAATTTGCAGCCTCAGTCGGCTTATAGGCGGAAACAAGGGCAAGCTGTGCACCGGCCGAGCGGCCGAGCAGGGCGATACGCTCCGGGTCAATGTGATATTCGTCGGCATGGAGCTTGATCCAGGCCAGGGCAAGCGCAACGTCCTCTTCAGGCGCGGGGAAATGCACTGTATCACGGCAAAGGCGATAATCGAGGTCAAAAACGGCGTAACCGAGCGAAGCGAGCCAGTGGTCAACGGATGCAAAATCGCTGCGACGAGCATATTCACGCGAATCAAGCTTGCGCCAGAGAGTAGCGGCGGGACCGTTAAAATTAAAAGTGTCGGTCCAGGAAAGCGCCTGGTCATGGGTCTTCGCGTACTGATAGATCGAGCCGATACCAGGCAGAGCGATAGCAATGGCCCGAGACGTCAGGCAGGCGGATGTCATCGAGACCAAGCGAAAACGTCGACTGAAAAATATCGCCTGCGATACCAGCAGTAGTATCAGACCACATAGCGCAATTTGCACTGGTAACTCAGAGACCAGCGCGGCCACAAGCCATAAAAAATAGAAAGGAGCCGGTAGAAAAATGAGCAGGGCCGCCATAAAGAGCAGCAGCGCATTGATCAAATTGATATAGGCGATGATGCGCAGCACTTATCCTATTACTTGTCCTCTTACTTGCCCTTCGAGGCCCAGTTGACCCAGGCCATAAAGACAAATTGCAGGGGCAGGCGCAGGTAAAGCACCCAGGAGGGAATCGGCGCAAATTTTGCCGGATCGCTGGCCATATAAAGATTGGCCGGCAAAACAGTAGCCAGCAAGGCCACAAGCCCAAGTCCTGCCGTGCGTTTGATACTCTTCAGCGAACCACAGGGAGAGGAGACAGAGGCAGGCAGTAGCATCCCCAGACCCCCCAAAATTTCAAAGAAGCCGCTTACCAGCACGGCCTCTTTGTGCAGGGGCAATACAGGAGGCATGACACGCATGAAAAATTTTGGCTTGAGAAAGTGCATCAAACCCGCATAAATAAAGAGCGCGCCGATCAAGAGGCTCGAAATAGATTGCCAGGTATTGCGACTGCGAAGCGGACAGGATTTCGACCTTGAACCGGATGTTGATGAAGTCATGGCCGCTCCCTTTCAGAAAGTCATAGCCCTGATATTATCGCAAAAAAAACCAGCACCCTCGGAGCGAGCGGCGCTGGTTAGCAATTTATGTTGAAAGGCCTGCCAGTAATGCTTATCAGCCCGATACTTGCAGGAGCTCGTTTTGCAAACGCTGTTTGATTTTTTTGCGGCGCATCACACGGACGACGGCTGAACGTCTCATCAAATTATAGTGTTTGGCTTCGTTGACATTGTAGACCAGACCGAGCTTTCTCATTGCTGAAATCATCCACCAGGAAGTGTCGATTTCGGAAGGTCTCATGCCGCTTCTAGCAGAGCCTGGGCAGGCGTGGTGATTATTGTGCCAGCCTTCGCCCTGGGCGAGGAGGGCAACCCACCAGACATTGACGCTATCGTCTGTGGTGTCATAGTTTTTGTAGCCGAGGTCGGTCATGTGGCAGACGACGTTGAGCAAGAGGGGAATGCCCAGCACCGATGCGCCGGCAAGCAAGCTAGCGAGAGCAACGACCCAACCGAACATGGCAAACAAGGCGACACGGAAAGCGATATTGATGACGAACATCATGGCGTGACCAGCCATCAGATTACCGTTGCATTCGAGGAAACGATAAATCGGATCTTTGAGCAAGTCTTTAGCCTGCAATTTAGGATCGATGTGGGGCAAGTACTCTTTTGCTTCCAACCAACCGGTCAAGGCATGCATGACGCCATATCTAGGTGAGTGCGGGTCAAGGGGTGTATCAACGTGGCGGTGGTGCGCACGGTGCATAGTCGACCACCAGATCGGCGACCCTTCAAAAGACAGATATCCGGGCAAAACCCAGAAATATTCAACAGCCTTGCTGCAGAAAAAAGAACGGTGGGAAAGCAGCCTGTGATAGCCGATGGTAATACCCATGGCATGCCAGACATAAAAAACCAGAAATAGAGCTACAAATTCAATCACACGTCATCTCCTGCGCAAACCGGCTCGGTACCGGATTATTTCAATTGACCCAGGAAGCCGATGCCCCTGGTCGTCCCTATCGATACAAAGTTGATTCTGGACGTCCTCGGCGAATATCCTGACTCTTGTCAGACTGTTCGGCAAATTTGTCCTTCCACTTATCCTCATTCAGCTGGTCAAGAAACTGCTCGAGGGTTTCCGGCACTTCGGCCACTTGCAAAACCCTTCTGCCGTCATTATCGGGACCCGGATACTGGGTAAAGTTCAAGCGGTCAATTTCCATGCCCTGTCTATTGTAAAAGTTTAAGAGGGCTAAACCTACCTCTTTGGACACTGTTGACTTATCTTTAACTTGCCAATCTCTGAGTACCGTCCTGCCGATACCGATCAGATAGTAAGCGCGCTCTTTTTCGAACTTTGGCTCATCAATAAAGAAAGCCCAGGTCGTTTCATCCACATTGTCCAGATAGGGTTCAAACCGGATCTGAAACAATCTGCCGGAACTCGAGGTTACTGAAGTGGGGCCGAACCCCGAACTCATCAGATGAATTTCCAGAACCCTGAGCACATGTGCGTTGAAGCTAATACCTTTCTTGTCGGCCTGAATCTGCAACCGTTTCCGGTAGTCGTCAGGGATCCTGATGCTGATATTGCTGGTTTTAAGCTTATCTTCGCCCATTTGTAGTCACGCGATTACATTTTGTATTCACTCCACTATGGTAACACTGGAATGCCCATATAGCGAGCGCCACTCTAAAGTCTTGCAATACATTGCAATAAGCCGATAAACCCCACAGGCTTACAATCCAAGCAAGCGGCAGCCCTAATTATCCCTGAAAATAGGGCCAATTTGTGTCAACTTACAACCTTGTAATCAAGGGGAGGCGGGCTTTAAGGCCGGTAAATACGACGGCCACTGCGGTGCCACCTAGCCGTGGGCGTCGATTTTATAGCCCAGCCCTTTGACAGTCGTAATGAGAGAAGGTTCGCCTTCAACATCAATCTTCTTGCGCAAACGGGTCACGCACTGGCGCACGGCGTCTTCGGACGATTCCGAATCGCTCTGCCAGACCCTGTCAAGAAGCTCATCGACGTTGAAAATACGATCCTGGTGACGCATGAGAAATTCGAGCAGGGCCATCTCCTTAGCCAGGAGGGCCACTTCGCGATCATGGACAGTGACTTTGCCTTGCTTGAGATTGAGCTTGTAACCGCGCACTTCGATGACGTCGGTGTGCACTCCCTCCGGCCGGCGCAACAGTGCCTTCACCCTGGCCAGCAACTCTCGCAGGTTGAACGGCTTAGCCAGATAATCATCGGCACCGGACTCGAAACCTTCGAGCTTGCTTTCGATTTCACCCTTGCCGGTCAACATAAGAATGGGTGTTTTACCGCCCTTGGCGCGGTACTCGCGGCATATGTCAACTCCCAACTTACCGGGCAAACCCCAATCGAGAATGGCTAGATCATATTGAAAAGCGGTGAGTCGCTCGAAGCCTTCGCTACCGTCGAAGAAACACTCGACGAGGTGCCGCTCAAATTCCAGCGCATCGACCACCGCTTGAGCGACAGTCGGATCATCTTCAACCAGCAAAATTTTTGCCATAATACGAGGTCAAGCCTTTCTGTGGAAATCTTCAAGCGCGCGGGCGAAGCCGCAGGTCTATTTTCCTTTAGATTGCCCCGAATGCCAACTGCTCAACCCCACTTTCGATTAACAGATTCACTTACCAAGCACCGAACAAAAAACTACAGATGGCGCGCCCTCTAAAAATTTCCCAACAGAATCTCTTGATTATCAGCATCCCGCTGACTTTTCAGATCATCTTTGTGGCGGTCTTGTTATTTGCCTTGAGTGGTCTGGCCAAACAATACGAGCGAGAAAGTCACCTGCGCATGGCCATGGGCGGGATCAATGGTCTGCTCAATCAAATGCTGGCATCGAGCGCTTCCGAAGGCATGTTTCAGGCGACGCAAAATAAAGCCTTCCGCAAACTATTTGAAAATGGCTTCGCCGAAAGCAGAATTCAAAGCGCTGCTCTAAAAAAATTGCTGGCCGAAGATCCAGCCGAGGACATAGAACTAGGCGATATGAAACGTCTGCTCGATCAGATGAACGTCACTTTCGACCAGGGCGCAAGGGCCATGAATTCCGGCCAGTTTACGGACATGGTGGTCGCCTTTAGGAAAGTACGCGATTTGATCGAAGTGGCGCAGGTGACATCGGCATCGACAATGAAAAAAATGGAAGCCGAAAACGAGCAACACAAATTGCTCCAGAGACAGGCAAAAACCATCATCACAGCCATTATCGTCGTCGGATCCCTGCTCAATTTTAGCCTGCTCCTGATCTTGCTCAAATATATCGACAGCATCAACCAGAGGCGCTTCAACACACTCTCCAACAACATTCACGCTCTCAGCATGCAGAGGCCGCTCATGGCCGAGCTCGAAGGCGACGATGAAGTAGCCGCCCTCGACTCCCTGCTCCATCAAGTCAACGCCAGCCTGCAGCAGGCAAGGCGTAAAGAACAGGCGATGATCGACAATGCCCTGGACGTAATCTGCTCCCTCGATCTGAGTCTACGCTTTCAACAAGCAAACAACGCCGTCGCTAAGCAATTTTTGATTGACAAAGACGAATTGATCGGCAAGTCGTTAAGCTCGCTGATCCTGCCCGAAGACCGCGAGAAGACGCTCTATGAGCTGCAAACGGTAATGACCAATAAAGGCCAGACATCTTTTGAAAATCGCATCAAGCTGGCCGACGGCACCACCCGCGATATCCTCTGGAATGTCGTCTTTTCTCCGGACGAGCAAAACCTCTTCTGCGTGGCCCATGATATTTCCGGCCGCAAAGAAGTCGAGCGCCTCAAGCAAGAGGTAATCGCCGTTGTTTCCCATGACCTGCGCGCGCCGCTCACATCGCTCGGCCTCACCCTCAACATTCTCGCCGAAGGCGGCATGGGACCAATTAGTGAAAAAGCGCAAAATCGCGTCACCAGGGCTGAAGCTTCGGTCGGTCAACTGATCAGCATCATCAATGATTTGATCGACATAGAGAAGTATGAATCCGGCTCAATCAGCCTCGATTACAAAATCTACGAAGCAGCCGAACTCGTAGACGACGCAATCTCTGCAATCGAAGCAAGTGCTGCCGCCAAACGCATTCGCATCGAAAAAAGCAAAACCCTGGTCAAAGTCGTCTGCGACGGCACCCGCATCGTGCGCGTTTTGACCAATCTACTCAGCAATGCAGTCAAATTCAGTCCGGAAAACAGCCGCATCAATATCCTCTGCGAAGCAGTCAAAGGCGGTGTCCTCTTCAGCGTCGCCGATGAAGGCCGCGGCATCCCAGCCGACAAACAGGCGGCAGTTTTCCAGCGCTGGAAGCAAGTAGAAAAAGACGATGAAACAAAGAAGGGTGGCAGCGGCCTGGGGCTGTCCATCTGCAAAGCCCTGATTGATGCCCACGGCGGCACGATTGAAGTGACCTCCGAACCCGGCCACGGCTGTGTCTTCCGCTTCTTCCTGCCGGCTGAGCCGCCCAGGGGCAAACGCGCTTAAAAGCTCCGACAAGGTGCTGACTTTCACGTGATTTTCATAACGGCGCAGCTAATCTCATCCCACTTACTAGACAGACTATGCCGTGCGGGTTCTTCAGAAGAGCCGGCCCCGCATCATCCCCGGGAGATATTCGATGTCCAAACTATCGCTATCAAAACTGCCAGTCAATCAGTTTCTGAACAAACTCTCCCAGGCCGCCGCTCAAGGTAAAAAAGAAACGCGCGCTGTCGACTTCTTCCCGAACCGAGAAGCGCTGGGCGCCCAATGCCGCGACCTTACCATCAATACGAAACAGTCACTACTGGCTCAATTTTTGCACATCGAAGCTAACAATGAAAGCTGCTGCATCAAAATAGAATCCGAAAAGCGCAAATCGCGCGCCGCCGTTTTGATTGCTCGCGGCCAGGTGATCGGCTGCGTTTACGGCTCTCTCGCTCTACCTCAGCAAATCTTTGGCCGGGAGGCCTTTGCTCATCTGGTAGCCGACCTCTCGGCGCGTGACGTCCTCGTCAGCAGTTTTTACATCCCGGAAAACATTGCCCTCGCTGCCGCCGCCATGTTTCATGGCGGCAAATTTATCGCCACCCACATCAACAAACCGGTGATGGCACTGGAAGTGTGCATCGATTTGATCGACAAATCTCAAGGGCCGGGCTCAGTCGTCGTTCTCGATGAAAAAGAAGAGCCGGTTTACCTTCTTTATGTCTCGCAAGGCAAATTAGTAAGCGTCAACGCCCTGGCCAAGAATGCGCCGCGCCAGAAAAAAGTAAAGGACAAACAATCCCTGGTGAAATATCTGGAGGCGCATCCCACCTCGCAGTTGATGGCAAATTCTGTCAGCTTCCGTCACTATAATCTCTCCGATGATTTGACCTTCGGTTTGAATCCGCTTAAAAACTATACGAGCTATAAGGAACAGTCGCCGCTCTTCAACTCGAACGCAAAAGGCTCTGAGCTTGGCACACTGCTGGCCGCCCAACGATTGAAACCAATAGATAGTTTCGAGACGAGCGGCTATTCCCGCATGATCAGCACACCGCGGCGCAATACCGCCACCAAACTAAATATGGGCATTGCCGTAGCGCACCCATATCGCATCGATCCGGCCCAGGCAATTGGGGCGGCGGTATAGTCCCTAGCCTGACAATACAGATCAAGTCCGCACACCACCAACCACTCTAAAGCTCTCCTTCTTGCAGTAAGATCTAGCAACGCAAAGGGAGTAGAGAAATAATGCAAGCCGATAGATCCCTGTTTTTGCAGGCAACAGTGGCGATCAACATGACGATTAGCCTGGCGCACATGTTTACCTACCCCGTGAGCGCGCAAGCACCAGCGACCGCCCCTGCCAACTCACCGACTGCGGCGGCACCTGATGCTCATCGTACTCTTGGTACTGCCGCTATCCCGGGCTCAAAACCTAAAAAGCCTTACGTTTTCAACGTGCCCAACATGCGCTACGTTGAAGACCTGCCAACCAATTTTCCAATCCCGCCCTATACGAGCAACATAGTCAAAAAGCGCTTTATCAGCACTGCCAAGGGCTCCGGTCGGCCCTCGGCATCGGAAAATATCGTCACCAGGGACAAAGTCGATGTTGTTTATAACTGGTACAAGGATTTTTGCAAAAGCGACGGATGGACTTACAAGACGCCCCGTCCGGAGCAATCGAGCAAGATCAGTAAAAACGGCCCGATTTATATGATTGATGCGAGTAAGGGCAATCAGCACGTCGGCATTTTTTGTGTCACTCATCCCAAAGATCAGACGACCATGGTCAGCCTGACCTGGAGCAAAAGTAAGTACTAAACTCGATGAGCACAAGCGACCCCGGGGCACACTGCCGATTGAAAAATTCAAGATAAAAACAAAGGAGCACCCTTGATCAGAGTGCTCCTTTATTTTTTAGTTTTGAGCCTTACAGCGGTGAGCCGACTGCCAGCGAATAAATCTCGGTCCATCTTGTCACGTGCACTTTGCCAAGGCAGTGATTGTAGCCGGTCCCGGGCTGCCAGTAGAGATCCTTGAACCACATCCCCCAGCCGAAAGTGAAGTCGACAGAACAGAAGGGATCAGGCTCGGCAGTGGGTTCGAAGAAAATCGGAGCGAAGCTGTTGTCACCATCGACCACCTTCTTCTCCGTGCCGTCAGGATCATTGCCAATTAATGGTATCAGCCATGGTGCATGTCCCTGGGCGATAATCTCAGGCTCCACCGTGACGCTGACGCCATCCGGACTGTAACAGACCAGATCCGTCTGATTGGCAAAGAGATAACCGATAGTTTTGGGATCGCTTAAGACACTGTGCATGTCACTCACCGAATAACTCTTGCCGGTCTTGCTGATCATTTCATTGAAGCGACTGGTCATATTGGCTTCCAGAGCCGATGTATCACTACTGGAAGGCACGCTAAAAATCACCTGGTCGAGATTGCGGCCGAAGACATCGGAGCCGATCAGATCTACACTGCCCGGATTTACCGTAGCGCAAAAGAGACCGCCGGCCGGGTCCGGCACACCGGTTTGACTGGTGACCGATGAATAGTCGTATTCTTGATCCTCGCCAACACCCGGCAGTGGCGGATAACCGGTCGGAAAAAATTTCCACTTAGTGACCATTTTGTCGAGATGGATTTTCATATAACTGTGCGGCATAGACATCTGAAATGTCTCATGCGGATTAGTCAAAACCCAGGCCATGCCCTTTTCGCTGGCAGCATTGGCGCGAATCGCCTGACCTTCGACGGAAAAAGCGTTGGGGACCGGATTGTCCCAGCTAATCGGCGATTGCTTCACCATGGACTGTTCGAAAAGACTGCGTGAAACGAGACGCGGCTTTTCATCATATTGAAAGGGCACCTGCCAGATATTGTTATCCGAAACACTGAGCGCCTTATAGCCCTTCAAAAACTGCAAATTACCACCGAGCGATTGATTGCGCGTTGTCTTGGTTACGTAATCGGCCGGCAAACTATAGCTTGGCGGCAGGGCGTTGGCCGAGGCATTGATGGTGATGTTGCTTTCTCTATCCTGCTTGGTGACCGGCTGACGATCCATGAGCGAAGTTTGCCAGTTGTTGCTGGGTAAAACGTCGGTCTGCACGCTAGCTCCGATCATGCGCACGCTGTTGGCTTTGGAATAGTCCGAGAAATAGCCATAAAGATTGGAAGGCGTCGTCAGCTTGGAAGCAAGTTGATCGCTTATCGTCTTCGCTTCCGTATAAGCCTGACTGGCATTGCTTGTGCCGCTGCCGGCTTGACCGTCAGCTTGAGCGGCGGCGGCGTTGATGCCGATCAGCATCGCCTTGGCCCAGACGCGATTGATCCGGCGCAGCGAAATATTGCCGTCGTAAGGCTTGGAGCCGTCATCGGTATCGCTGGTACAGTCGTAATACAGTGCATCAATGTCAGAAAAGCCGATGTTGACCTTGATGTCATCCAGGACCTGTTTGCCAACGTTTAACGCACCGGCATCAACGGCGTTTTTGGTCTCGGCCTGACCACCCATATACATGATTAAAAATACGAAGGCCACACCAAGGATAACCAGTGCCAGTGCCAGCACCGTGCTAAAGGCAATGACGGATCCTCTTTCTCGACGCCTGATTCTCATGCTTTCGGTCCTTTCTAATTTCAATTTCAATTTCAATTTCAATTTCAATTTCAATTCCAATCTCAATTTCAATTCGCTAACCGGAGCGACGAAAAAAATAGGAAGGAGAGATCATGGAGGCGGCGCGGAGCCTACAATCGGCTCAACATCCTGAGCGTCCATAACAAAGACTTCGTAATGGGGAAAAGGGATCGGCAGGATAATCGTCGCCTGCGTGTGCGCCCCGACTGAAACGCCTGGATTGTATTGCAGATTTATCAATTCAATCTTGCGTACGAAAGGAGAAGGGTGCATATTGGCCAGAGCGCTTTTCGCAGCACCAATAGCGGTAGCGGGATCTGGTTGATTAGCGGCGGCGCGAGCGCAGTTTTTGCATGCCGTGTCATTCATCGAGTTGCCGATGATGATGACAAGAAAATCGAACAGGGCCAGCACAATCGGTACGAGAATAATCGCAGCGACGACTGATTCGGCGATACCCTGGCCTCGAGCAGAGCGGTTAGACATTTTCATTGAGTGACATCATCCGGATTTTCCATCGGACGCTCCGAAGTAATGGCTAAATTCATCGGTCCGTTCAGACCGGGTACGTTGGCAAAGGGAAGCGGTATGGGCAAAAATGGGTCGCAAACGGCAGTAGTGGTGACAATCACTGTCTGGTCGGTGACGCCGTCGGCATTTACGGTGTTGGCTCTGTAAGAAACAGCAGTATCAGGTTTACCTTCGGTTTTGACAAAGTGACCCATGCCGTTCAACCATTGATTGACGATGCCGGATCTGACCACTCCGGCGGGATCTTGAGCGGAGCTGGCCGGTAAGAGCGACGCTTCGTGCACCTGGTTGTAGTTCAGTACCATCAAAAATCCGTAGGCCAGTCCAACCGCTAGAATATCTACCAGAGGAAAAAAGAAACAGATCAAGACAATACCGAGGGCTGGTCCGAACTCAGCAATAGCCTGACCCTTCGCTTTCCTGCGGTTGCCTCGATTTTGCGATCGCATTGTTCCATCCTCCAGAACGACGCCCATCGGGCCGCGCGTCCGTGCACTCTTTCACTTTACCGAGCGGTCGGTATTTTTAGAGGGATTCCAAGACAAGTTTCGCATTTTGCCCGCCTAATGAACAGTACAAATGCGTAGGACCGTACAACTATAACGTCCGGGGTCGACGAGATCTTTTGGAAAAGCTCATTTGAGCGCCTTTTATAGAAGTAATATGATAGTTTCAGGTCAGTTTGGACAGTAAGCTCTCTTTTCGGGTCGCAAAATTAAGGACAATTCACATGGCGCAAGGACCAGGAGACGACGGCAAAAAGCCAAAGAAGAAGGTAGCGAAAACGCTGCTCTTCGAACAAGTCGACGCCCTTGAAGCAATCAAGCAAAAGGCGGAATCTGCCGCTCAGCAACAGGCAGCCGCTGGAATAATCGACGAGAAGACGGCCAAAGCGGCTAAAGAAGCGGCCTTAAAAGACCAACATGAAAAGAACGCTCTGCGCGCGCAAGAATTACATACCCTCGAAGATGTAGACCCTGTGCCAGGTGACGCAGAGAAGCCGCAGCGGCGTGTGGCCAAAACTTTGATTTTCGACCCATCATCGGCCGTAGCGGCGGCAGAAGCTATTGAAGCAAAAGCGGCTCAGACCAAAGCGGAACAAGCCATCGAGCCGAAAGCACTGAAAGTTGAAGTAGAAGAGCCCGAAAATGGCACCGAGCTGCCGAAGCGAAAAGTAGCTAAAACGCTAATGTTCGATCCGGCCGTGTTGGAAGAGGAAGAGGAAGCCGAGGCCGCAGCAACCGCTGTAAACGATAAGGACACAAGAGCAAATATTGCGGCTCACAATAATACCAGCGCCCCGTCCAATGACGATGCACCCGCACTAAATATAGATGCACCGCCCGTCAAATTGTTTTTTGAAGAAGGCGCGGAAGAACAGAAGCCTAAACGGCGCGTACCGAAGACAATACTCTTCACGTCGGGCTCCATAGAAACAAAGACAGAGACAGAGACAGAGACAGAGACAGAGACAGAGGCAAAGGCAGAGACTGACGCAGCCCGAACTGCCACTACAAATGGTGCGACCAAGTCTCAGACCGGCAGCGGCGTGGACGCACCGAGACGCCTTTCGACGAAGAGTATCGCAAAAAGTTTTGTCCCTCAAGGCTTCCTGACTGAAGCGCTGCACGAGGACCAGGCCGATGTGCCGCACGAATCAACCGCAGGCGCAGAGGCGCCGGCCAAACCGCTGCGAAAAATGCGCGGCGAGCAATATGTGGCCAAGACCATGCTCGATCACAGCATGCTCTTTGAGCAAGTGGCGCGCAACCAGCATAAGCTCGAAGAAAAGGCAATCGAAACGGCCCGCGAAAAGGCGCGTGAACCAGTCGTGCCCTTTGTACCGATTACCGCCAAGAAAAAAGCCCTGGCTTGCGATTGGACCTGGGATGAGACATACAGCAATGAGCGCTACCGCTACTGCGGCGTCTGCCAGCGGCCAGTCTATAACTTTGCCGGCATAGAGATGCCGGAGGCCGAAGCGATTATATTGAAAGCGGAGAATCTGACAAAATTCACTCTCTATCAGCGTGCCGATGGAAAATTCATGACAGGCAATTGTTCGCGCGCTCTGAAAAAACGCAACGACATGATTTTAATGTCGGTCGGCGGTGTACTCCTCGTCGCCTTTTTACTGCTCTATATGGCCATGTTGCCTCATCCAAAGCCCCAGCCGCAAACAGTGGCAGCACCGCCGACGGTGCCTTCCGCCACCACTGCCGGCCCGGGAAAGGTGCCGCCAGGATCCTCGCATCTGCTGCCCAATGGCACCAAGCTGCAACCGGGTGCATCTCACTACGATCCGGTCAGCGGCAAGATGATCGTCGACGTGCCCGTCGCCCCGCCGCCGCCGCCACCGGTAGCGAACACAGCCGGCCCGGATGAGGTCGAACAGGACTGGGAATTTCACACACCGCAAAAATAGCGATGGGAAGATTTGTCTAAGCGTTTGACTAAAGCGTTCGAATAAGCCGTTTAATTAAGCCGTTTAACTAAGCCGTTTAACTATTCGATGCGAAAAATAGTGCGACCGACTTTGATCAGGTCATTGGGAGAAAGCGGCCATGGCTCGCCGAGCAGCTTATCGTTAACGAAAGTGCCGTTGCTGCTCATCAAATCTTCCACCCACCAGCGTCCCTGGTCGAAATAGACACGGGCATGATCGGCCGAGGCATAACCATCCTCGGGCAAGACCACGTCGTTTTCCGGAGCCCGACCGAGCGAGGCCGAAGGACTGTTGAGTGTAAATCTTGCCTGGGTGTTCAGATTGACTAGCACCGGCATGCGGCCGGGTGTGGCTGGAGAATCGGTCATAGCTAAACCCCTGCTTCCTTGTCTCATCGGAATATCAAGATAATTGACGACTCATTGTAGACCGAGAATCGCGGCAAATCACCATGTCAGGGGCTCAATAATTCACAATTTTGAAACGAGAAGGGAGACGTTGCCGTCTCCTCTCCTCTCCCCTCTGAGAAAAATTATTCAGTTGTCTGATTCGAGTGTCTGCTTCTCTTGGCGATGTCTCTCACAACCGATGTAATCAATATACGAAATCGTTCTGACATCAATCTGACATAAGGGCAAATGTTCCCGACAAAAGTACTGGAGCCAATTAAAAATTTGGGGGTTGAACTGAATGAATTCATTCATTATGATTCTCCCAGCCCAAATAAAGAGAGGTATCCCAAATGGCAAAAATGCCCACCGCGCAGGCCTTCCCCCGGATTTCATCATTTTTGACAGCAAAGCCCAAGGTCCCGCTTGTCAACCTGATGCAAAAGATGGGCACCTTCACCGCCTCGGCCTTTTTCTTCAGCCTACCCTTCATGAGCCGCCTCATGCATAACACCGGCGGCCATATACAGCTATCGCTGACAGTTTTTTTCGTCGGCTCGATCGTCGGTGAACTCCTCGTCGGCCCTCTGTCAAAAATGATCGGCTGCAAGCAAATTTTCTTCCTTGGAGCTGCGTTCTACCTGATCTCCGCCGTCATCATCCGCTACAGCTCCGTCCCTTCATTGCTGCTGGTGGCACGCGCCGTGCAAGCGATCGGCGCCCTGGCCAGTATCGCCGTCACACTCTATAGTTTCTGGACAGCCAGCCCGGTTTTGCCGATCAAAGCCCTGGCCAACCCGGCCATGAGCTTCCGTCATCTATTTCTAGTGCTCACAGTGGGCATCGTCATGGGTGGATTGAGCACACGTATCAGCCATGTCGCAGTCCTCTTCCTTTCCCTGCCGACGGCGATCGCCTCATTCACGCGGCCCATAATCAAACATCTCTGGCGGCCGCTCCGATATAAATTTGCCACTATTTTCAGTGGCAGGCACTGGCCTTCTCACGAACAATTGCTCTATTTTCCAGAGCAAAAAGTAGCTACTATTTATGCCCAAAACGAGTTTCGTGACCTGGCTTACAGTCAGGCGCGCTCGCAGGCCCAAATTGAAAATTGAAACAATTGACGGGTAAAGTAACGAAGACGCAAGAAGCGGAGTTTGAAAAAAGCTCGCGAGAGCAGTGCTAGCAAGACTGCATACGGTTGCGCGAAGAGCAATCGAGCCGCAATTGACACTAATAAATATTACAGCTTGATACGTTTGAAGCAAGAGAGAGGCAGGTACTTGGTTTACGCCTCTCTCTTTTACTAAAGTGGTTTTGTATCCCAAAACATATTTCAACTTTTCCGAAAGGACTTTCCATCCAGCATTAGCCACAGAGCCAACCTTTTCGCTTTTGAGTAGACGCCTCCTGTATCGAGCCGCCTATTTCGCTCGAGCAAGATTTTTTGTCGCAGTCCACTGCTGCGCTTTCCCGCTCCCACCTATAGCTAGAAGAAAGGGACTATCATGCCCCAGACTCGCGCCACCAACAAGGACGAGACTGCATCTGCTTTTGCTGCCTATATGGCCCAGGCCCGTCAGATTCCGTTTCTCTCCGCCGAGGAAGAAATCGAGCTGGCCAAGAAGATTCAAGCCGGTGGACCGGAGGCCGACACCGCGCGCAACGCTCTGGTCAAATCCCAATTGCGCATGGTCGTGTCCATGGCCTACAAGCAGGTGCGACCGAGCGTCACTCTGGAAGATCTCATCCAGGAGGGCAACCTCGGTCTCTTCCGCGCTGCCGACAAGTTTGACCACACCATGGGCTTCCGCTTTTTCACCTATGCCCGCGGCTGGGTGAAGGCTGCCATCGGCGAGTATCTCAACACCAACAGTTTCGCCCTCCCCGTCCCCTCGAGCAGTGCGCGCAAACTCGGCAATATCAAACGTGCCGAGATCAAGCTCGCCCGTGACGGCCGTCGCCCCACCGAGGAGCAGGTTGCCACCGAGCTGCGTATGCGCCCCAGCACCGTGCGCTATCTCAACGAAACCAGCCAGGCGCCGATTTCGATGAGTTCGCCGATTTTCGACGGTGATGGAGAATTTGGCGACAGGATCGAGGACACCGACGCGGTCAACCCCGAAGCGGCGCTGATCGAAGGCGATTTCGTGGCCAAGATCACATCCGCCCTCGATAAGCTCAATGAGCGCGAGCGCCAGGTCCTGGTCGGACGATTCAATCTCGATGGCGAAGGCGTCCGCACCCTCGAAGATCTGGCCCAGATCTACGGGGTTTCTCGCGAGCGCATCCGTCAGATCGAGGCGAAAGCTCTGGACAAGCTGAAGAGCGGTCAGACTGGAGCTCTTCTCCGGACTTTCCTCTAGAAATAAACGGCTAGAAGTACATGGAGTAGACACGCGGAAGACCCTTTATTAAAGGGGATTTCCGCGTGTCTGCATCAGACAAACAAAAAAATTTGACCAAAGAGGCACCACCGGCGATACCACCTGCCGCGCATCCTCTTATTGGAATTCAGGATTGAGTGCTAGTTCGATTTAGCCAAATCATCAAAGATGCGTGACCAGCGATAGTAATTTTGATCGTTATGCAATTTTGCCTGAGCCTGGCAAGCTCGTGCCAGAATTTCCCAGGTAGCCGACGCTGAGGCGTTATTGTTGACGCTCGTAGTGACGAGAGCACTGTTATTCTTGTAAATATACAAAGCGCTGACAAGATTGCTCACTACCATATCCTGCTGATCAAGGCGGCTACGACAGTCGATCAAATGGACCAGAGGCGTGAAGCGCCTGTGTTGTTCAAATGGATAAATCTCTTGCTGCAATTTCAAAACACGCTCGAAAGCTGTAGCCGCCGCCGCCCAATTGCCGGCGCGATATTGCTGATTGGCCGCCGCCTCAGCAAGGGAAAGACCCTCGAATCTCTGAAGCTGTTCGGTACTCCTGCTAAAAAGAGTGGAAAAGCCGGTCTGACCTGCTGGCGTTTGACTTTTTATCGCCGGACTTGACGTTGGACTTTTTCCGGTCAAATTTGCGACCTTCTCAGCGAGAGTGCGAGAATCAGTGGCCGGTCGAACGACAAAGGGATTTTTGCTTCCCAGGGAAGTGCCGTGCCAGTCGATCCGGTCTAGAGCAATCTCATTCGAGGAAGGATTGGTCGAGACCGCAGGGTTCACTGACTTACTATTTGCCAAAAAGCGACGAAGGAAAGGCGATTCGGCTGGCAGAGAATTTGTGTTTGCCTGAACGACTTTTTTACTCGGGGCTTTATCACCATCGAAAATTTTGCCATGACCGCCGGCAAAATAAGCAACGCCGCCGCCTACGACCAGCAGACCAACCAGGACCGACTGCCAGGGAAGCGGCCGTGGGGCCGGCAGTGACACAGGTTTAGGATCGATTACAACAGGCTTGGGAGGGTCGGTCAATCGCGTCGGCGAATGGTGATAGTCAACGTCGGCCAATTTCTTACCGTCTACCTTTTCGCCGGCCTCTTTCTCGAGGCCGAGCAGAGCGCCACCCTTTTTGAGTTCGTCAGGCCCGACGACGAGCGAAATCGAGGATGAATCGAATTTAGGAACATGGGTCGGCATACCGTCTGGCGGCGTGCGTACCGTTTCGGACTGATCCTGGACATTGGATTGACCGAGATCATTTTGCAGACGAGTCTGTCTGCCGTCAATCGATTGAAAACAACCGCTATCGTCGGCGGAGGCTTTTTCCAGAGGCGAACTCGAACGCTGGAAGGCGATCTTGCGATTGACACTATCGGCGATACTACGACGGAAGCCCGGATCGGCCACCGCCTTGACTATTTCCTCGCGCAATTCCAGCGCCGATTGCTGGCGCTCGTAGGGATCCTTGGCCAGGGCTTTGAAAATCACTTTTTCCAATCTGGGCGGAAATTCGAGTCCGGGGCAAATATCAGCAAAACTGCGCGGCATCACCGCCGTATGTTGATAGAGTGTGTCGAGGGCGGTAGCGCCGTGAATGGGCAGATGTCCGGTCAGAGTCGCATAGAACATACAACCGAGCGAATAAATATCGGAACGGATGTCGAGCTCGAGCCCCCGGCATTGCTCGGGGCTCATATAGAGGGGCGTGCCGACAATCGTGCCCGTCTTGGTCAGATGCTGAGAACTCTCGATGGCCGTGAGCTTAGCAAGACCAAAGTCGACGATTTTTACATTGTCGTGCTTTGTTTCGCTCTCAGCGTCGCTTGCTCCATCATCGTCGGAGGACACGAGCATGATGTTGCTCGGCTTCAAATCGCGGTGAACGATGCCCTTTTTGTGAGCATGATGCAGACCATCACAGATCTGCGAGGCGATGCTGGCAAAGCGCTCGAATTCAAGATATTTTTCGGCTATTAAGACGCCTTCGAGGGTGCGGTCACCCAGGTATTCCATAACCAGGTAGACGAGACCGGCTGACGTTTTACCAAAGTCAAATATCGAAATGATATTAGCGTGATTGAGAGAACTGGCCGTCTTTGCTTCTAGCTCGAAGCGGCGGAAACTCTCTTCGTCGTCCGAAACAACAATGGACCTCAAGGTCTTGATTGCGACAATCTTTTCCATGCGCAAATGTCTGGCTTTGTAGACTACGCCGACACCTCCCTTGCCCAGGATGGAAATAATTTCGAAACGGTCTTCGAAAATCTGTCCGGGAGTAAGAGTGATATTGGCTGACGGGTCGTCGGGCGAAGCTGACAAAGGCGATACCAGATTTGTAGGCCGCTACGATTTTCCCACAGATTGGCCGACAGCATGGCCCCATATATCTCAAAAAAATGACCAGGCTCTATGATAGTTTATAATAGTAACGCCGATTTTTGAAGATCGAAAAAAACGCGTGCGAGACAAAAATGTCCCGCACGCGCAGAGCATAGAACTACACGAAGAAAACGATTCCCAGTTATCAGTTCGGACGCATCAAAGAGTCTTCGCTGACCAGCGTCACGCCGGGCACCTTCTTGAGGCGATTGACTACGTCTTCCTTGGGCAGAGTCGTCTCGACACTGAGGACATACTCGCGGACCTCGGCACTGCCGAAGTTGAGCGCGTATATCTTCACCTTGGAGTCGCCGAGCTGCTGCGTGACCTCGGCGCGCACGAGCGGCAGCGAACTGCGCACGATGATCCGGTAAGGATGTACAAGACCGCTCACCGGGCCGCTGTCGCCCGAATTTTCTCCGGCCGATGAACCGGGGGCGACGGATTGCCCGACGCTACCGGCCATGGCGCCAGCTCGCGACTGCGGCGGGGCCTGGCTGAGATCCGGCTTGGGCGCCGGGTTAAGCGGCAGTGCTCCAGACAGGCCGGGGATGGTGTCGGCGATTTGAGCCAAGGCCGGCCTTGCAGAGGCGCAAGCGACGGCCAGGAGCAAGGCGACGGAAAGGAAGCCATAGCGCGTCAAACGCGAAATGTTGATGGTGTTGTTTGAACTGTTTTTATGCAAATAGTGCTCCTGATAGGGTTGATGATCGATGGCGGTGGAGCGCTGCAATCAGCGCTCCGTCTTGTTGGCCTGGACCAGGGCCGCAATCTGCGCGTCGACCTGACGCAGATAATCGCGACCATATGGGCCATTTTCCAGGTTGTCGTACAGGACCTGGGGCAAGTCCTGGACGACGTCCCGGCTGAAGCTGGCGGCGCCACAGGCAATCGCCGTGACGGTGTCGACATCGCCTCTGAAGGCGATCGAGGTTTTGAGAATGGCGCTCACGCTGGCACCACGGCTTTTGGCCTGCTCCCGGGAGTCGAGCTTACTGGAAAAGGCAGCGCTTACTTGCGCCCGAGAATGCGACCGTAAGCGGCGCGCATGCCCGCCCAGACAGTGACGCAGATGGCCACGAACGGGGCGAAGAGGAAACGCAGGAAGCTGAGCATGCTGGCGAAGCGCTTCCAGAAACCGGCATACAGAGTCCAGATCGCGTCGAAGACGCTCTTGAGCAGCGGCGCCAGCCAGGGCGTCAGGATGACGTTGGCCAGGCCACGCGGGACCAGGTAAACGACCGGCGCGACCAGACCGCCGACGACGGCGGCGGCGCAAACGCCAATCACACCGGCTGCCCAGTAATTACCGGCAGCGATGCCGAGCGCCCATTGCCCGACGGCCAGGAAGGCCGCGGCCGCACTGACCAGGCTGAAGGTCTCGGCACCGTAGCGCGAGGAGAGCTTGGCGAGGAGGACGTAGACGTTGGTCGCGGCCACGGCCGTGACCAACGCCTTGAGCCAGAAAGCCATCCCAACCGTACCGATGGTCGTCCAGTAGAGAGCAGGAGCACCCTGGAAGACGGCCGCACCGATCATGGCCAGCAGGAAGAGATGACCGAACATGCCCGAATAGGCGCTGCTGTCATCGAAAGCGTCACGCTGCAGCTTGCGCAGGCGGTCGCCGACAACCTTGTAGGCCTTGTCGGCGGCGGCGCTGGCGGCAAGCAGTGCCGGACCGACGCTGGGCGCCACCGGCCTGGTGACGAAACGCAGGGCCAGATAGGCGAAGGGGTAGAAAACCAGGCCGACGAAAAAGGCGATGCCGACCCCGAAGGCGTAGTGCAGGAAGTCAGAGGACGTGACTGCCGCCGGAGCGAAATAGTAGGCCAGCACACCGGAACCGACCGCGGTGCCGACGCCGAAGAGCGGAGTGACGCGGCGAGTGCCGGTCAGATCCTTGGGGTTGGAAGCGTAGCTGAAAAGGGCCACGACAGCGGCGACAGCGTACATAGCGACCGCCGGCAGGTGGATGGCGGCAGCGACGAAGTAGGCGATCAGTCCTTCGCAGAGGGCCACGCAGATGTTGGCCACCTGGGCGAAGAAGAGCGCGTAGTCCTTGTCCTCCTCGGAGTCATAGGCCGCGTCCAGCAGCTTTTTCCAGCCCTTGAGGAAGGCTTCCATCAGACCGCCCTGCAGGATGGCGATAGCCGAAGGCAGCACGTAAGCCAGCGACGCCACGAAAACGCCGAGAGCGACCGGCGCCTGAGCGAAGAGCGAGAGCGCGCCGAAGAAAGCGAGTTTGGACACGCCATAGGTGATGGCGGCGCTATAGACGACGGCGGTGAAGGATTCTTCCTCCTTCTTGTCCTGACCGTACTCGATGTACTGCAAGAGGAAGCCGCTCGAAAGCACCAGAGCAGTCAAGGCTAGGGCGCCGGCGACGATCTGCGAGAGGAAGACGCCGCTGAGCAGCGGCAGCACACCGAAGACCGGCACGAGCGGACTGACCACGCTGAAGACGAGGTAAAAAGCAGCCAGACCAGCGGCCAGAGCGCCCAGTCCGAGCACACCGGTGAGAGCCTTCAGGCCCCACTTGCGACCGGACTTGGTCTTGCCTTCGGCAACCGACCAGAGCGCATCGGCACCCGGCAGGTGACGCACAGCGCCGACCAGGGCAGAACTCAACGGTTGGACGACATTTTCTGCCACCTTGCGGTTGAGCTTGAAAATCTTGTCGACCAGGTCCCAGATGGGTTTGAAGACCACCAGGTAAAGGGCCGGCCAGACGATACCGCCGACGATGGCGGCGCTGAGAGCACCGGCCAAAATCCAGACGGGCCAGCTGAAGTTATAGGTCCAGCCGACGACATCGGCAACGAAATAGGCGCCGTAAGCGGTGACCGGCAGGCCGGTAAGCGAGACCAGCAGGCCGCGCACGAAGCTGCCCTGATAAGTCTTCTTGGTCAGATACTTGCCGGCTTCCCAGAAGGGCATGAACAGACCGGCGCAGACATAGAGGAAAACGTTGAACAGGAGCGAGAAGGGATTCTTGCTCTTTGCGTTTGGCATATGAAGTCCTTGGATCCAGAGTGAAGGTGAGCACACTGAGGCCACAGCAGATGCATCCAAACTGTCGCGCCACTTCGACCGCTCACTACCAACCCCAGACTGGAGCAGCAATGGTCGAAGGTCTCAGGGCGGGCGCAGAGGAGAGGATGTTTGCCGGTGGTAGTAGCTCGTGAATTTGAAGGGATTGGTAGATGTCAGAAGCTTATAAATTACAGGCGCCCGAGATCGACCACTGTTAAGAAATGGGCCGATTTATAAGCTCATGATCGAACGATTAAGCAGTGCTTTAAGGTCCTGTCTCCACTCTAACAATGCCACCCAGGCTTCGCGCGGCTAGCGCAATGTGCTGATTAAGGACCGATCAGGACGGACTGGCGTGATTTACCGCCGGGGCAAAAGACAAACAAAAAGGCCCCGCCGGGCGGAGCCTTTTTACTAATGACGATCTATGAAAACGACCTGTTAACTATGCCAACTCATCTGACTGAGCCGGATCCTGCTGTGCGCTCTTCTGTTGATTTGGCTTCCAGCCCACTTCGCAAACGCCTTTGGCGCAGCGAGCTTCACCGGAGGTCAACGTTGTGGTCGATCTGGACTCGTATGAACCTGCTTTTACGAGTCTTTCTGGTTTGCCCTGATTGAACATGAAGTGCCCGAGGGATTCCGAGTTCATGGATTGCTCCTACTAGCCTCAAATATGAGGGGTCGTGTTTGTGGGATACCGATTGTGCCTGTCAGTCCGGAATAGTAGCAGTACCCAAGTGCATGTGAATACAATATTCATCTTTTATCAGACGGCCCGACAAGAAATATCGATCGGGAAACAGGCTGCCTCTCTATATTTTCAAGTTTTAGCCGCGGCGCGGTCCAGCAAATGCCAGACAATAGCTGATAAAATTCTAGTGTAGATCTTGTTACTTTCGCGTCCCGGGCCTCTTATCGTGTCATTGATTTCAGTAAACACGCTCGTCCATTGCCCGCTCTGCGCGAGCACCCTCAAAGTTGTCGACCTTGGTGGCAAAGACAGGCTGGCCTGCGGCATTTGCGAGTTTGTCCACTGGAACAATCCGAAGCCCGTAACCGCCACGTTGGTTACCACCGACAATGGCCTCGTACTTGTCCAGCGCAAATTCGAGCCTTTCATCGGCGGTTGGTGCCTGCCTGGTGGTTTCATCGAAGACAGCGAACATCCGGCCGAATCGGCCGCACGCGAAGTGCTCGAAGAGACCGGCCTGGAAGTGGAAATTACCAAACTGATCAGCGCTACTGCCCCCGGCCGTGGTATCAATGTCGTCATCCTTTTTTACCTGGCCCGTCAGACAGGCGGAGAGCTGATCGCCGGCGACGATGCTTCCGCTGCCGGAGCTTTTCACCAGGATAATTTGCCGGATATTTGCTTCGATCTGCACAGGCAGATGGTGGCACAATATTTTCAAGCGGACGGGAAACTTTAGATTATTGGTCAGAACTGTCGTGTCAGGCAATGGCCTTGACCATGCGCTCTTTAATACCGTCCGATAGTTCATCGGCCGAATCCATACCATTGCCGACCAGATAGCTGCCCTTTTTAGTGTGCAGCATAAAACCCTCGGGCAGGAGAGGGAAAGGCTCTTTTATGGCGCTCACATCGCTCCAGAGCACTTTTCTTTCAAAGAAAAAAGTCTGCACCGTCAGTGCCTCGGCGCCAAGCTCGATCGAGCGCGGCATCAATGCCACGACAACCGACCGCCAGAGCAAAATAGCACTGATGATTACGGCAAAAACAGCGACGAGTGCCTCGTCTGCCGCACTGATGCCGGCGCTGCCCGAATGATAGAGCGATATGGCAAAAAACCAGACGACGCCGATAAAAACCAGTCCGGCTACCGATTGTGCCACCTGAAAAATGAGCGACACCGGGTCTTGTTTAAAGCGGCGCCCAAGCAGGGATTTCTTCCCACTCACACCGCTCGGCATGCGCTGGCGAATCAGCTCGACGAGCTCTTCGCAATTTTTTAACCAGATCGGGAAAGTCAGATCGCCGCCCTGGTATTGCACGACATAACGGATCCAGTTCCAGTTACTGCGCCGACTCAGACCGGCTATATCGGCAATCAGACAGCTATGCTTGCGAAAGAGCGAATGAGTCGCTAGCTCATCGTCGGTAACTGTGACTTTGAATGTGATAAAGCCGTAAACCGGCAGCAGGACCAGTCCGATTAGCCCAAGAACAGACACAATCAGCTTGTAAGTCCAGGACATCGCCCAGAACTTACCCAATACGATCAGCACCAGAGGTAGTGCCAGAAGTATGGCAAATACCGAGGCTTCGGCGCACATGCGAGCGGCCACCATGTGCTTCAAGCGATATGTTTTGATACTGGCTTTGTCGATCATTGACTACGTACTACTTTGATTGGGACGGCACCTTGACTAGCCGAGCTTCGCCATTGATGGCCTGGAAAAGAAGAAAACCAGGGTGTGGGCAGAGAGCTGAAAGAACACTGGCGGGAAAGAGCAAAGCGGTCGCGGCCATTTAATTTAGATTTACATATTAGCTTAGTCTTGAGCTTTGGTAAGCGAGCTTTATAGGCTGAGGATCTTGCCGTTTCCCAATCTCTTCATCTCAGGTACAGATCTCTTTTTTAAAAGCCTTTCTGTTTTTCCATAAAAACACCTGAAAAGGACCGTCTATGACAAGTAATCACTCCTTCCGAGTCGAGCGCGACTCTATGGGGGAGGTACTGGTAGCCAATCACTGCTATTGGGGAGCCAGCACCCAACGCGCCATCGCCAATTTTCCGGTCTCCAGCCTGCGCTTCAACCGAGCCTTCATCCGCGCTCTGGCACTGATCAAGCTGGCCGCCGCCACCGTCAATCTCAAGCAGGGTATCTTGCCGCCGCATATCGCCAAGGCCATTATCCAGGCCAGCCGTGAAGCAGCCGAAGGCAGATTCGACCAGCACTTCGTCGTCGATATCTTCCAGACCGGCTCCGGTACTTCGACGAACATGAACGCCAACGAAGTAATCGCCGTGCGTTGCCGCGAATTGCTCGGCAAATCAATCATCAGCGGAGCCGGCTCGGCCACTGAAAAAGCGATTGTTCATCCGAACGACCATGTCAACTACGGCCAGTCTTCCAACGACGTCATCCCGACGGCCATGCATGTCGCCGCTCTGAGCGAGATCAATACCAGACTATTGCCGGCTCTGGAAAAACTGAGCAGCAGCCTTGGCCGGAAAGCGCGGCAATTTCGCACCGTCATCAAAACCGGACGCACCCATCTTCAAGATGCCACACCGGTCACTCTCGGTCAGGAATTTAGCGGCTATAAGGCGCAAATCAACGCCGCCCGCAGAGCCTGTAAAGCCGCATCCAATCGTCTGAGCAAGGTCGCTCTCGGCGGTACCGCTGTCGGCACGGGCATCAATACCGAACAGGGCTTTGCTGCAGAAACGTTGACCGTCCTCTCGGGCGAGCTTGGTTTCAGCGTGCGCGAAGCGGACAATCATTTTGCCGCCCAGGCCAGCATCGACGACGTCGTTGCCGTCAGCGCCACCCTCAAGAGCCTGGCCATCGCCCTCACCAAGATCGGAAATGACCTGCGCTGGATGGCGAGCGGTCCGCGTGCCGGTCTTGGCGAGATCGTCCTGCCCGACCTGCAACCAGGCAGCTCGATCATGCCCGGCAAAGTCAATCCGGTCGCCCTCGAATCGCTCCTCATGGTCTGCGCCCGCGTCATCGGCAACGATGCCACGATTGCCATGGCCGGCGCTTCGGGCAATTTCGAATTGAACGTCATGCTGCCGGTGAGCGCCTTTGCCCTGCTCGAGTCGATCGAAATCCTCGCCAGCTCAATAGCTAATCTCAGCGAGAAGTGCATCGACGGCCTCACTGCCACGGCGACCGGTCCGGCTCTTGTTGCCCGTTCGATTGCGCTGTGCACAGCACTGGCCCCGGTGATCGGCTATGACCTGGCAGCAAAAATCGCCAAGGAAGCAGGCACCACCGGTGAGACCATTTACGATGTTGCTCGCCGCCAGTCCGCACTGACACTGAGCGACGCCGAATTGAAGCGCATCCTCAACCCCATCGTTATGACCCGCCCGGCCAAAAAGCCGCGCTGAACCCGCAAACTTTCGGAGAAATAGCATGCTCAAGACCCTTGGCCAGGGCGTTGTTCTCAACGCCCTGATTGAAGCCGGCTTTACCGCCTCTTCCCACGACTTCGACTTCGTCCGGCTCTTCAAGAACCGCTCTTCCCGAGCCGGCCGCTATGACACCATCGATGGCGCCGAAGCGCGCGTCATCGCCGCCGAGGTCACCTGCGGCGTCAACTTCGGCAACACCTACGAGCTCGTCTACAGCGAGGAGCGTCCGGAATCGGAGCGCTTGAACGAATTTGCCGAACTGCCAGAGGATCTCGCCGCCCTCGTGATCGCCCTCACCGAGCGGGGCGGCTGCAAATTTGTCGTCACCCCACCCTACTGGAAGGGCTCGCTCTGCTTCGAGCGCATCGACCACTTCAAGCTCGGCACGCCGCACGGCGGCCCCGCCCCGTCGACATTCCAGCATCTGGCCACCAAGGTCAACGTCCGCGTGGCGATTTCGACAAACGGCTACATGCCGCGCCCGCACTGATTTTTCTTTTTCCCAATCAGGGAAATGTCTCTTACCGGGAGTACAGCAAATGTACCCAAATCTTAGCCTCGAACAGGCCCCGATCGACCGCACCATGGATCAGACGCAAAGGCGTCTGGTGCTCAAGCATCAGGGTCAGTTTCTGCTGCTCGATCTGAGCGGCGGCATGCGCGACAAGAACGGCGCCGGCCTGGGGTTTTATGTAAACGATACACGCTTCCTCAATCGCTGGGAGATGACAGTTGGCGGTCAGCCACTGCATTTCCTCACGGCCGATGTCGAAGAAGGATTCGCCGGTCATCTGCACTACTCGAACAAGGCTTCCGGCCAGGCGGTCGAAGACCCGGTCAACATCGCGGTCAAGGCGGACAGCTTGTCGATCAAGCGCGAGATCGTCGTCGACGAGAAGCCCCTCGTCAGCGAAACGATCACGGTGCAAAACCACAGCAACAAGCCGATCAGCACCTTGCTAAGCCTGGCTTACGCTGCTGATTTCGCCGATATGTTCGAAGTGCGCGGCGACGTGCGCAAGCAACGCGGCCATCTGCTGCCTACCCGCCTCAAGCAGGGTAAGCTCAGGAAAGACGGCAGCAGGGCAAGTCCTTCGGTGATCCTGGCCTACCTCGGCCTCGACAATATCCTGCGCCGCACGCGCATTTCATTTAACGGGACGGGCGTAGGCAAAGGCATCAATCCGGACATCCTGACAAAGAAACAGGCCTCCTTCAAGATTGAACTGGCACCCCAGCAGAGCGTGCAGATAAATTGCCGCATCACGGTTTCGGAAAAGGCCGTCAACAAGCTCATCCTCGATCACGATCGACCGGTGCGCAATCACGGCCAACGTTTCGACTTCGCCAAACTGAGCACGAAATATCCGCTTGCCCGCGCTCGTCTCGCTTACGAAAACTGGAGCGCCAGCAACGCTCGGATCACCACCAACAACGCCGACTTCAACCGTCTGCTCGAACGCTCCTACCGCGACATCTATCTGCTCCGTCAGACTACGGCCAGGGGCAATGCCGTCGCCGCGGGCGTGCCCTGGTTTGCCGTGCCTTTCGGTCGAGACAGCCTGATTACCGGCCTGCAGACACTGCATTTCATGCCCCAGCTCAGCCGTGATGTGCTGGCCTTTCTGGCCGCCTATCAGGGCCAACACTATGACGAAGCCACCTGCGAAAAGCCGGGTCGGATCATGCATGAGCTGCGGCCGGGTGAGATGGCGGCTCTGTCCGAGATTCCCTTCCGCCCCTACTACGGCACGGTCGACGCCACTCAGCTCTGGCTCATGCTCTTCGCGCGTTATGTCAACTGGAGCGGCGACCTCGATTTTGCCCGCAAGCTCTGGCCAAACGTCATGGCCGCCCTCGGCTATCTCGACCGTGAGCGCCCGGCCCATGTCCGCGACGTTTCGGCGCAATTCTTCAGCTATGGCGGCGGCAGCGCCCTTTCCAATCAAGGCTGGAAGGATTCGGGCAATTGCATCGTCTACAAAAACGGTGAGCTTGCCCGCGGACCGATCGCCGTCTGCGAAGCTCAGGGCTATGCCTATGCGGCCTGGAATGAGGTATCGGCAATTGCCGCTCGCCTCGGCCACGTGCGCACAGCGAGCCGTCTGGCGAAATACGCGTCCGACTTGAAGAAGGTCTTCAACAAGGCTTTCTGGATGGAGAGCGACAACATGGTCGCCCTCGCCCTCGACGGCACAGGCCGGCACTGCGACGTCGTCGCCTCGAACGCCGGTCATCTTCTCGGCACCGGCATTTTGCCGCCGGAGCGCGAGAAAATCGTCAGCGACCGTCTGATGAAGCCGGACATGTTCAGCGGTTGGGGCATCCGCACTCTGGCTGCCAGCGAAACCGCCTACCAGCCGATGGACTACCAGGTCGGCGCAGTCTGGCCACACGACAACGGCATCATCGCCCACGGCATGAGCCGCATCGGCGAAAGCGAAAGTGCCCATGCCGTCGTCAAAGCGATGCTGGATGTGGCCACCAGCCAGAGCGACATGCGCTTGCCCGAGCTTTTCGCCGGCTTCGAGCGCAACGCGGCGGCACAACCGGTGCCTTATCAGGTCGCCTGCGTGCCCCAATTGTGGGCAGCCGGTTGCGCCTTCCACATGACCTCGGGCATGCTTGGTGTGAGTTTTGACTCCGCCGTCAATACTCTCACCATCGTCCGACCAGCACTGCCTGAGTGGATGAGCGAGGTGGCAGTGAAGGGCTTGAGGCTCGGAAGCGCTGAGGTCGATCTGTACTTCAAACGAAATGTCACCAGCGGCGCCACCACTGTCGAAATCAGCCGCGTGCGTGGAAACGTGCGATGCCTGGTCGAATATTGAGAACGAAATTTAAAAACTGAATTCGCTCGGTTTAAACGGCTTCTTTGAACACTACCTTGGTTCAAGGGGCAGCTGGAACCTTTGTAGCGACGACTCTTTCAGGGGAGGAAGCAAACAATAATGTTTGCTTCCTCTCTTTTTTTGGCCGCGTATACGACTTAGAGTAGTATAAGAATCGAGGAGCTTCCCGGCAAACATGCCCCCTTCATGTCCAGTTGATGTCACCAACAGATCGTATCTTAATCATACGGACCGGTAACCCTCTGCTGCCCGCACGGCAGTGCTGAAAAACCGGCCCCTTGCCAAAGCCAAGTCAGAAAGAACGACCACTTGCCCGCCACAAGTGGTCGTTCTTTCTGCGTTAACAAGTCCAAAACATCAGACCGATTGACAGGCTCTAATGTAGACGAACGCACCTTCCTTGTGCCTTTTTCTTTTACAGTGGAGCACTTTACCATGCAAAAATCCGTCTGCCGCGGCCTGTTTTCCCTCACCCTGATTCTGCTCGCCACCACCTGTAGCGCACTTGCCCTACAGGTGCCCGCCAGCGCCCAACTGGGTACACGGCAAAATCGTATCGCCGGACTGCCTCCATGCACTACGGACAGTTTCGTGCACAATGCCGGAAGCAAGGCAGAAGACATCTACGGCGATGAAGGCTACAGAGGCCTCCCACCACTGGCCTATTTCACCAGAGCCAGTCGCATCAATGCCGGTATCACCGATCAGAGGGATGCTGGCCTGACGACCGGCCACGGCAGCTGGATGCCATCAGCGGCAGGCAAAGACGAATTCAGTCATGCGGAATGGGACCTGAGCGGTGCTAGAGGTCATAGCGAATGGGACAACATGGATGGCCAGGTCATCTTGCAAAAAGATGCCTATCACGAAGGTGTCTACCATTCCGATAGCAATGGTCGGGTCATCTACAGTCGCGATAACCGCGGCGTAAACTGGATCGCCAATTACAATGATGAAGGCGACATCGTCGGTTGGACAAGGTCTGCCACGGCGCCTGCAACGGTAAATGACATCACGGCTCATTAAATCAGCCGGGACCCGAGACACTGAGGAGAAAGCCGTTAGCCCGCGCAGAGAAAATGATAAACTAACAGATAAAGATATACAGTCGAAACTACTGAGCAATCTGCGACGGCCTATTTGCACGAACTGGCGACGACAATTGGAAGTACCTGGATCTTTTGCGGACTCGGCGCTCTGGCTGCCGGTCTTGCCGCGATAGCTTTGATGAACGGTGTGGCAAAAATACGACGCTCCGACCTTTCCAAAAGCTTTCCGGCGGATCCCGAAGCGTGCGTTGACAAGTACGTCCGGCCTTTCAATCAGCTCGATCAAAAAGCTGTGGCAATCGGCGCACTCGCCGAGCAAATGAAAAGTCAGACGGCTGCAAATCTCAGCCTGACGGCATTTGCCATGGCAACCGGCAGTGCCGGTCAGGTTTTGCAAGCGAACGGCGCTGACGCCGTTAGCAGTGCCGCCGATCAGACAAAAGGCCGCGGTAAGAAGTGAATCAAACCGCGGTTCAGCTCCATACGCCCGAAGCAATTACAACCTGGGGCACCATCCCAATTGGCGAAGGCCGCGTACAAATCCGCCATGTCGCGCTCTGGCTGGGCATCGCCTTGTGGCTCTTGCCGACCCTGATCATGACCGGAGTGCACGGCATCGCCTGGCTTGCCTTCAATATCGCCTTCCTGATTATTTTGATTGCAGCAACCAGCACAGTGCGGTCAATCTCTTTGCACAAACTGACGATTTGTTTCTTCGCCGGCGGTCTTGCTACAGGCATCGACCTGGCCTTGAGTGTACCGCTCGTCAAAACGCTTGGCGAAACATTCGCGCTGCGGCACTTCATCACAGTGCCTCTCGAAGAGTTGATCAAGCTTGGAACCGTTGGCTTTATGCTCTTTCGCGGGCGCAAATTCAGCACCTGGACTCTTGGAGCAACAGATTTACTCTTAATGGGAGCGGCCGTGGGAGCAGGATTTGCCTTCGTGGAAGATTCATTTACCCACGCCCTGCAAAAGTCAGCGCTAAATAATCTGTCAGTGCTTATTCCCGCATCGGAATTTGTGGGAGGACGGATCATCTGCGGCCATGCAGTCTGGACGGCACTGGCCGCAGGCGCCCTCGGCATCGCCCTGCATTTCCGCCGACAAAAACGCCTGGCCATTCCCCTTGCACTGCTTGGCTTTACCGTCGCCACCACCGACCACCTCGCCCTCAATTACAATAATTTTTCCGCGGCCGTCGGCTGGGCCCAGAGCCTTTTCAACACTCTGGCCGCCAACGGTTACATAGCCCTGGCACTCTTCGTTCTGGTACTGGCTGCCGACATCATTATCGACACGCTCGTGATGATCAAAAATCTTCCCGCGGCTAAAGAGTTCAAGTTTCCGACCGGCAAAGAAAGGAAAGAGTCGCTCCTTTCTCTCTGGGATTGCATCATCGATCTGCGCCGTCTCAATTACGCCTATTTTCAGTATCGTCAATACCTGAATGCTTCAGGTCAAGACAAAAATGCCGCCGTGCCGCCATCACTGGCAATGACTGTGGCCATTCTCTCTAAACGCCTGGTCAATCGCTATCTAGCGGCGGAAAGCAGTTCGCTGCCGACCGGCTCCTCTGCCCACAGCGCTTTCAATGTACCCGAGGCCACCGCTGAAACTGCGTCAAACAATGCACCCGGCAGCAGTAACGGCGACGCTTCGGGCAGTAGCACCACAACCGGTACCACAAACCCAGGCAGCGAGGTGATCGCTGACCGCCAGTTTCAACCTTTATCTAATCGACCACTCAAAGAACAGCTCGACCTGCCCGAGCGCTATCAACTGCTTGAAGAAGCTTTCAGAGGCGGCATGGGCATAGTCTTCCGCGCCCGCCACAGACAAACGCGAGCGGCGCTGGCGATCAAAATTTTGCAACCGCATCTAGCAAGCAACTCGAACTATCTTATGCGCTTCGAGCAAGAAGCAAAAGCGGCCAGCACACTCAAGCATCCAAATATTGTCACAGTGCACGATTTTGGTATCACGCCAAATTCGATCGCTTATCTGGTCATGGAATGGCTGGAAGGGCCGAGTCTGGAAAAAGTCGTCAAACTTGGCGGACCTTTGAGCAATGCGCGTTTCGTCGAGATTTTTATCCAGACTGCTAACGCCCTCGCCCACGCTCACCGCAACGGCATTATTCACCGCGACATCAAACCGAGCAATATCATCCTCACCGTATCCGATACCAGTGCCGACAATGTCAAAATCGTCGACTTCGGCATCGCCAAAATAGTGAGCGCTGAAGATTCAAGTACGATGAACCTGACCACTAGCGGAGACCTTCTCGGCAGTCCGTTTTTCATGAGCCCGGAGCAATGCACCGGTGGCACTATCGACAAACGCACGGACATTTATTCGCTCGGATGCGTCATGTACGAGGCCCTCTGCGGCGTGCCGCCGCTGACCGGTCAAAATCCAGCCCAGGTCTATCACAAGCACGCCAGCGAAATGCCCAAGCAGCCGCGTACGATCAATGCCGACATTGTCCGCCCCGAGCTTTTCGAGCCGATGCTTTTCAAATGCCTGCAAAAAGAACCGGACAAACGCTATAACAGCATGGAAGAACTGGAGCAGGAGCTCAAAATCATTCGCGACGCGCTCTGACACGCTGTAATTATCAACTCGCAATCCATTGACAGCTTGAACAACTTAGTCTTGCCGGCGCCTGGTTGACCACCAACAAAAACAACTTTTGGATTTTCCACCGAGGACGTATCTAAGCAAAATGCTGGCTCTATGATTTTGCATAGACGCGTTCGTGCTCGGCGGTCTCCAGCGCAGAGCCATCTTGCATGCTAAAAATCACTTCCGCAGCTACTTCACACTCAACCAGTAGCTTGTCTGTTGTTTTCTTTAACAGGTGGTCATCCTTCGGAAACGACGATCGGTGAACAGGAATTCAGTCTCTCAAGTGCGGCAGTGCTTTCCATACGCTGTTGCCTCCAAATTGAAAGTTTTCAGACGGCTCTGTCCAATATCGGAAACATCTGTATATAGACATACTAACAAAAGAGCGTTCACAAGGCGTCGCTGACGTGGCAGCCTCCGAGGAGCATCTGACTAATGAATTGGAATTGGTCGTCTAGCCAGGTTGAAAACCTCTATCAGAGTGCAAGGAAGGAGTTGTCGGGACGCGAGCACGAGGTGGCGCATTTTGCCGAGGTCACCGGCGAGGCGGCCCTTCACGCTGCTATCCAGGAGCCTATCGACGGTCTGACGCAACTGACCAATCACGTCGTAAAACCACTCACGGGCTATGAGCTTCCCACCTTGCACATTGTCGACGCTCCTCCTCCAGCTAAATTCGGGGCTGAAGATTGGTATGCTGAAACAATTGGCACCGGGTTAGGAAGGGCATTTGACTATATTGCCTTATCGGCTGCGATGGATGCCGTCGGCGCCACTGCAGCTCTGGGAAGTCTTCTTGGTACCGCTGGTGATGCACCAATGGTCTCTAACATAGTAGAGCAAGTCGCTGACCATCCAGCATTAGCAAAGCTAGCAGTGTCATTTGGCAAGGCATCACTGATGGGCGGAATATATGGAGCAGCCTTCATACCAGCCAAATCAGAGCACGGAGAAGCCGCTTTTTTCAAAGAACGGGCCATCAATGGTATCGGCTGGGCGCTCGCTGCCGGGGTAGCCGGCACAGTTGCTCAGGGCACGACTATGGCGTTTACCGGGCTGGGGGTACCTGTAGAAAATGAGGCGTTTAGGACCTCTGCCGGGGGCCTCGGAACTCGCGCCGTCACGGCATTGTTGCGCGGCAGTAGCAGTGGTCTCGTTAAAAGTCAAACGTACGTTCTAATGGGACAGGAATCGGCTTCTAGTCAAATTCTTTCAGAGCGTTTAATCAGAGGGATAACCAAGAGCGTTATCGCAGGTGCCACGGAGTAACAGTGGCCGGTATAACCCATTTGTCAGGCACTCAGGTCCGTGCTTCACTTAGCCTTGCTTTGCTCGAAAGTTTCGGGCATGCAGCAAACTTACCCCCTGGTCTTGCGCGCGATACAGAAATTGCAAGAGTGCAAGATTTTCATATGTATTTCGGTCTGCACCAGAACAAAAAGATTATTAAACGGCATCGCTTACCTTTTAATCAACATTATGGGAATTCCACGAATGACAGCAGAATGACCCGTGCCCATACTGATTTTCATCCAGCACTGCATTACCCCAGAGCGGATGGAGGCCACTATGTTTACCAGCAAAGCAAAAGACTCGAAGCCCAACGCTCTCAAACTTATAGCAGTGGCGGCCCTCTTAACCGGACTGACCGCCACTTCGCCAACTCAGCCGGCCCTGGCCGACGATAGCGCCGCCAGCGCACAGGCCACTGTCACGCAGCAATTCAGCACAGGCCCTGCCAGCATCGTTGAAAACGACGAAAGCGCCCTGTCCAGACAGTTGAATCTGCCCATCTACCAATGGCAGGACAGCAAGCAAAGCCCGAAAGCAGTTGTACTAGCCATCCACGGCCTGACCATGCACGGCAGCATCTTCGACGCCTGCGCCCGCAAGCTGGCCGCTGACGGCGCCATTGTCGTCGCTCCCGACCTCCGCGGTTACGGCGCCTATTACAAGGGCGATAAAAACATCGACATCAATTACGAACAGAGCGAAAAAGATGTAGTCGCTCTCGCCGCAGCCCTTCGCCAGAAGTACAAAGGTCTGCCCGTCTATGTCGCCGGTGAAAGCCTGGGCGGTTCAATGGGAATAAGACTGGCGGCCAAACATCCAAATTTGATCGATGGTTTGATCCTCTGCTCACCGGCGATCAAACTTACCTGCTCACCAAAAGTCTTTGCCGGAGCCACACTCTCTCTTTTACATCGCGGCCATGAATATGACGTATCCAGCTGCATGAAGAAAAACTTTTCTGAAGACGCTGAAATTACCGAAGAAGGCATCACCGATCCGCTCATCCGCCGTAAGCTGAAAGTCGGCGATTTGCTCGAAAGCTGCCACTTCATCGCCGGCACCCGGCATTACATAAGTCAGATCCCAGAGTCGATGCCGATCCTCATCTTGCAAGGCGAAAAAGACAA
This sequence comes from Cyanobacteria bacterium REEB67, assembly GCA_018971775.1. GTDB lineage: Bacteria > Cyanobacteriota > Vampirovibrionia > Obscuribacterales > Obscuribacteraceae > REEB67. The sequence continues at coordinate 120,345 of JAGXAB010000007.1, forward strand.
AATCGTCAAACCAAGCGGCGCAAAAATCCTCGATCAAGATCTGAAAGCAATTGACAAAACAGTGCAGCTATTGCCGTCCCGTGGTCACATCCTGATCGAGACCAAACATGTCCACGAAGACGACATCAAAGCGATCAGCACCTGGATCGACTCGGAGCGCCAACTTTATACCTTGAAACACGCCACTCTAGCCACCGGCAAACATGAGGTTGTTGCGGCCCAATCGTTGTAAATTTTTTCGCGACAGCGCTTCACAACTGAGCAGATTGTCGCTGGTGCAGCAAGAGCACAGAGTGCTCAAAAAACGAACCAGGCAGCACTTTCAGAAAGTCTAGCAGATCAGAAAGGACTTTCAAAAAATCATTCAGCATAACCCAACCATGCAAATTCGTGTGTGCAGTTTTCGTGCAACAAGCATAGAAATGGGTTTTCGAGAGCTCAATCGCCGTCCGGCTGGAGCGCAAGACAAAATAATCCTCGTGTATACTGAGCGCACCCCGCTGAGACTTTAGGTATGAATATTCTGATTGCTCTGGACGGTTCGACCAATTCGGAAGCATTCACCGGTACTTTAGCAAATTTCCCAATGACGGCGGAGACGCGCATCGGCCTTGTAGTTGTGCATGACCAGACGCTGCTTTCGGCGCACAGAATAAATGATTTAACAAGCAAATTAATCATCGAAAAAGCGCAAGCTGTAATCGGCAACCAATATCCAGACGTGTCAATCTGCAGCGAAATCAGAAGTGGTCCGGCGGCAGCGCAACTTCTTCAAGCCTGCACCTCTTTTGAAGCGGACGTCATTCTTGCCGGTGCCCACTCACCTAGACCATTTCACAAAGAATTACTCGGCAGTATCGCGGCTCAAATAGCCAAACATGCCGATTGCTCAGTCCGATTGGTACGACCATCCAGCAACGGCATGCGCGTCCTGGCCTGCTTCGACAACACAGAACTAGACGAATCGGTTCTTCAAGAAATCATGCGCCTGAACTGGCCGCCACAATCAGCATTGAGACTGATGCACGTTATGGAACAACCGACTGAAGTTTTCAGCTACAATCCACACGAAGACGCCAGATTGTTTGTCGATAAGCAAGAGCATTACAAAAGCGAAGTGACTGGTTTCCTCAATCAATTCGCCGACCAGATCCACAGCAAATTTCCCGACCTTGATATTGATACTTTTGTTTCAGTAGAAGTCGAGACGGTCCAAGAAATACTGGATGCAGCCCAGAAATGGTCGGCGGGGACACTCTTAATCGGATCTCATCGCCGAATTGGCCTCGAAAGGTTTTGGCTTGGAAGTGTTTCGGAACCGGTTGCGGCTAAAAGCATTTGTTCCGTGCACATAGTCCGGCATAATGACGACAAGAATGCCTAAAAGATTGCAGCATTCAGTCATCATATACGCAGTTCCGGTTTACCGGTGTCGAAACGCCGTCAAAACGATGTATACACATTGTGGCCACATCATTTCAGTGCTCCGCCGGCATGTGTTTAGTAAGCGCAAATAATTCGCCCCGCCCGCCGCTAGATTCGCGCTAACACGGGCCAATTTTAGGCTTAGAGGGCGCTCATCCGCAACGCTGTAAAGCTCGACCAGGGCCCTCGCGGAGCCCCATCGAACCGCTTCAAAAACCGTCATTTATCGCTTTTAACTTGGTTTACCTGCGCACGGGCGGGTAATGTCAAGGAGTCACTACTTCTTCTTTTTCCCGCGTAAAAGCTCCTATCTAAAAGCTCCTTTTCCTCTACCACCCGCCTGTATCTCCCGCTCCAAGCGAGGGACGACTCACGGCAGTGGTTGCGCCTGCATCAGGCAAAGGAGCAGGAGCGAAGAGGAGTAAAAGAAACGAGCAAGATGAAGCGCCGCTTATGCAGCACTGCTCGCCCGCGGGTTTTTGAAGTCTCTTTCTCACCCTCTCTCTTTCTCTCTTTCTGTCATCCACCGAAAGGACACTGATATGCAAGATAACCTGTCACCAGGCGCGACGATCGTTGTGCACTGGGAAGCTAACCCTCACAGCGATGTCCCCGGCGCAGTCAAATCCAACCGCACCGACAACGGCAAGACCAAGAAAATCATCCTGGTCGATGCTTCGTGCAAGGGCGTCAGCCCCCGCCCCGGTGAAGTCTGGATCTGCCGCGTCGATCACCTGAGCAGCCCCAAGGCCGAGAATCGTGGTGCCATCTTCGTCCGCCCCGTCTCGCGCAAGATCGAGTACAAATTTGACGGCATCTACCTCGACCCGGTCAAAGCACAGCTGATCGCCTGCGTCTTGCAAGACCCGCGTCGCAACCTGATGCTCGAAGGCGACCAGGGCGTCGGCAAATCGACGATCGCTCGCGCCATCGCCAAGACCCTCGGTTGGGAATACGAGAAAGTCAGCGGCGGTTTGATCAAGAAATTCGTCAACATGCTCGGTCGCTTCGCGCCCAAGGGTGGCGGCGAAACGCTCAACTTCCAGTGGGCCGATTCCAAAATCGTCGAGGTCCTGCGCAAGGCTCAAGCCAACCCGCACAAGACTTATCTGCTGATGATCGACGAATTCACCCGTATCGACGAAGACGCCCGCGACGCCCTGCTCGACATCGTCGAAGGCAGCCAGCGCACGCTGCGCCTGCCCACCGGCGAAGACATCCCGGTCGGCTCGAACATCGTCTTCATGGGTGCCGGCAACGTTGGCGATGGTTTCACCATCCGCCGCGAAGACGCCGCCGCCAAGGACCGCTGGGTGATCGTCAAAATCCTGGTCATGCCGCAAGCGGAAGAGCTGGCGCACTGCCTGCGTCTCTACCCGACCTGCCCGAAGGCCCAGATGGACTCAGCGCTCACGGTAATCAATGCCGTGCGTGCCGCGCGCAAAGATCCGAAAATGCGCCTGTCGAAAATTGTCTCCACCCGCGGTGCCGAAACGGTGGCCGCCCTTCTCAACAGCGGTTTTTCGCTGGAGATTGCCCTGGAGACGGCTGTCGTCAACCAGTATGCCGGTACCGCCGCCGACGCCTCCACCGAGGCCGGTCGCGTCGCCAAGCTAGTTTCCGAAGAGCTCAAAAAGCGCCCTTCGTGATCCCTCGGCCAAAGGCCTGAGGGGTTATGAACGACGGCCTGGAGAGCTCTACTTTTTGTCAATGCGAAAGGAGCACTCCATGGCAGCGAAAGCGAAAGCCAGAGCTAAAGAGCGCGCGAAGGACAAGTGTCTGACGCCCGCCGAAATCCAGGCCGAGACGAAGTCTCTCGCCTCCGACCTGGCCTTCTGCGCCAGGCGTCCGGTCAGCATCCAGCTCGTCGGCGGCGAACACATCGCCTATACCTACGACACGGATCAGACCAAGCGCACCATCCCGATCGTGATGAACCCGAGCATCCTCGACAAGGTGCGCAACAAAGAACGAGCGACGCGTATCTGGCGCGGCATCGGCTTCCACGAGCTGGCCCACCATCTCTGGCCGGCCGGCGAACAATACAAGATCGCGCACAAAGAAGGCTTCCGCCACCTCTTCAATCTCGTTGATGACGAGCAGAACGAGCGCCGCGGGAGAGCCTTCGACGCCAGCTGGGGCGCCTGCTTCCAGAGCGTCTGCGCCTTCATCTTCCCGGGCAAGGAACAGAGCGAAGAGATCATGATCCCCGGTATCGTCGATGGTGATAAGCCGCCGAAGACGCCGAAGGGCCGCGCCGCCACCAAGAAATACATCAAGCGCTGGAATCTTTTCGCCTATCACTTCCGCCGGCACATCCCCGATTGCAGCGATGCCATCGTCGCCGAAGCGCTGGCCCTCATTCCCAAGCGTTTCATGGATCTGAGCAAAGGCGAGCTCCTCGAGCTTACACGCCAGATTCACGAGACGCTTGCCCGCGACATCGTCTTGCCGACGGTTGATCCAAATGCCAAGGCGGTGCAGGGAAAGCCCGGCGAAAAGCCAAAGCCGGATCAAGAAGAAGATGATGACGACGATGACGACGGAGATGACGAAGAACCGCCCGAACCGAAACCCGAGCCCGAACCCGAGCCCGAGCCGGAAGAAGATCCAAAGGAGGAGCCGCCGGCGGAAAAAGGCAGCTGGAGCTGGCGCAAGCTATTCCGCTCGAAGTGGACCTATGTGCCCTTCGGCGTCTTCGTCGCCCTCTGGTTTTTCCTGCTTATGCAAGGCGGAGTCAACTTCTGGGTAAAGACGGCGATCAATGCGCTCATTGGCTGCAGCCTCGTCACCGGCTACCTCTTCTACCGGCGAGCTCAGATCAAGGCCATGCTCGCCGCCATAAAAGCAGCGATGACACCGACACCAGGGGCAGGACGGTCGACCAGACCGCCACGCGACAGCGCTCGCGTCAAGCGCATCGCAGGTTACGTGATCAAAACCGGCATCGTCGGCGGCTTGAGCTATGCCTGCTTCCGCAACCTGCCACTGCCCATGGCATTGCTCCTGACCAGCGTCGCGGGCACGATCACGGCGACCGTCTGGTTCTTCAAGGCACGCAGCGCCGCCAGAGAAAAAGATCCGGACTCGGCCCCGAGCAAACTGGCCATCGCCGGCATCATTGCCGCATCGATCGTCTCGCTCGGCATCTTCCTCTACTCGCTCAAATACATGGGCATTGCCAACTTCTGGCTCAATATTCTAGCCGGCATCTTCGCCTTCTTCGTGCTGATTGCCTCGGTGATGCTCGTCAACGACCACCAGGTCGCACACGCGGGCGGCAGACTGACTCCCTGGCAACGCTGCAAACGCGCCATCGCCCTCACCAGAGACTGCGTCATCGATGCAGTCAAAGGCTTTTTCGCGACAATCTGGAATGCCGTCTGGGACTTCGTCACCGATGTCTGGTCCGTCTGCTGGGGCTTTGTCTGCCGCGTCGCTCAGTACTGCTGGCGCAAGGTCGTCCTTCTCTTCCGGCGTATCCAGTGGAAGGTCTCCGGACCGCTGCTGAAAGCCTGGCGCAACCCGATCCTGCGCGTCGCCATCATCGCCCTGCCTGTAGCGATCCTGCTCGTGATCATCTACGCGCTGATCACCAAGGCCGGTGCCTACGGCTGGTGGGTAGCGCTGATTGTCGCTCTGCTGCTGCTCGCCCTGCTGGTCGTCGCCTGGATCTATCGCAAGAAGATCAAGCGCTTTGTCGTGCAGGAGCTCTTCATGCCCATGCCCCAGCTCATGGACGCAGGCATGATGCCGCCCCTCGATATGGAAACCGAATGGTTCAACCAGATCGACGAGAGCTCCCAGATCGAGCCGGACCAGCAGATGATGGACGAATTGCTGCCCGAGATCTATCCCCTCGCCCAGCAGCTCCGTCCCTTCCTCGCTCGTTGCGGTCGCGCCCCCTTCGACATCGAGGATCAAGTCGATGGCTTCGACCTGACGGAAGAAGCGGATCTGGCCCTGGTCGGAGAGACTTCGATCTGGGTCAACGACGACGTCCACCCGAAAGCTTCGGTGCATCTGGAAATCGCCCTCGACTGCTCGAGCTCGATGAACAGTCCGACCGTGTCGCTTGGGCCGGGCGAGAAGTTTCGCCTCGGTAAGTTTTTCGCCCTCGTGCTCGAGCAAGCAGTTATTAATCTGCCTGGTGTGTCGGCCCACTTCTGGGGCTTCACCCATGATCAGATTTACGATTGCGGCGTCGCCGGCGAAGGGCGTGTCTCCGGCCTCCAGTGCGGCGGCGGTAACAACGACGCGGCCATGCTCTGGCAAATGGGTCAGTCGGCGGCGGACAGCGGCAAGGATGTGAAAATCCTGATCATGCTCTCCGACGGCCAACCCTCAGATTGCTCGTGGCTCTCGCTCCACAATCTGGTCATGCAGTTCGAACAGGAAGGGATGATTCCCTGGAATTTCGCTCTGGATGTCATCTCTACCCCCGCCTTCGAGCGGTTCTTTACCGACCTGGTCGGCCAGACGATGTCCGAGGCCATTGTCACCATGGGTGAAACCCTGGCGACGCTGGCTGAAGAAGGCATCTGAGGGGCGGCTTACGGTCCTTGCAGATCTGTCAAAAGGAGATGTTTATGATCGAATACGATGGAGACTATCGTGGCTTGCCTCACCATTTCCGAAATCCACCCCCGATGCCGCCGGTCCAACCGCCGGCTAAGGAGTCCGCGACGGCGCCCGACCAGAGAGAGGCGACCGAAACGACAAACCAGCCCCTGAAGGTAGAAGTGGAAGGCAAGGCGATCACGAGGATCGATGACCTCGACCTTGCCGCCGCCACCGCCGACGATATCAATGCGGCAATCAGTCGTCGCATGTCAGGCCTGCTGAAAGCGCATCATGAACTGGCTCTGGCCGTAGCCAGTGCCAATAGTGCACGTGGCGAACTTACTCGGCTGCACAGCGATTCGGAAAACAGCCAGGCCCGTCCGGAAACTCTGGACGACGCGAAGATTACCACCTGGGTGCATGACCGCATCCTCTTCAATGAAAGGATGCATAGCGCTTACCGCCATAAAGTGCAAACCTTTCGCGCCAGTGTCATGCAAGCGCGGGACATCCTCAAACTAGCCGACCAACTGAGCAGCGTCGTCAGCGTCATCAAAGGCGCACGCCCCGATCTGGCCTCCGACGCTACGATGCTCTTCGACCCGGCCACCGAAATGCAGCGCGAAGTGCGCCGGCAGCATCGCCACCTGGCCGAAACGGAATTGCCTGAGGTTGACGATTGCGCAACTCCAGCCGTGAGTGAGGCCAACGCCCTGGCCGAGAGCGAAGTGGCAGTTGCCCTTGAAAAAGCGACTGTGCGGTTGTTCATCCCCATCAACGCATCCACGGAGTTGGCTTCGACAATCAAGGAGGTGCTCAAAGCCTGCGACGATACCGCCGCCGCCGGCGACATCAAGACTCCGGTGCGGCCTACCGAAGAAGAAGTGCAGCGCTACATGATGCAGCTCGAGCGCCGCATGGCCGAAAGACTGCGCCTGCGTCGCGAAGCGGCCGCGGCGCTGGCCAAGCAGGACCCAGCGTTGAACGCGCATACCGCAGCTGTCGACGCCCTGCAAAACCTTCTCGGCAGTGTGACCAGCCGTTGCGACGTCACCCTCTCAGCGGCTATCGCCGTAGCGAGAGAGGCGTTGAGCCGACAGCGCGACGCCTACTCAGCGCTCTATTATTGCTCTCGCCTCAACACCGAGCAGAAGGCAGCCTATGATAGCTTCGAGCGCGCTGCGGCCAGCACCGCCGAGAGCACTCTGATCGACAAGCTGCGCCCCGAGATGCGTGCCTTTTGCTACAGTCTCGGCCGATTGAATGAGGCGAAGGCGGTCCACAAAGCGACAGAGGATCTCAGCTTCCCGGTCGACCGGAGCGGTATCGCCGTCAACCAGACATTGAAGCAAGCGCTTCAATGGCTTGAGAAAAACGATGCCGCCTGTGAAGAGGCGCGTAAGAAGACGATCAGCCGCGAGGTCAAGCTCGAACTGCTCGCCGAGTCGGTAGCCGCCTACGAAAAGGAGGTAGCCGCCGGTAAAACCAAACTGCATCGTGAGCTGATCTCGCTGCTTCCGAGAGCGAAGGACAAACCCTGCGACGAACTACGCGCCCTCTTCAACGGTGCCGCCTGGCTCTACAACAGCCTGGCGTCCGAACTGGACGAAGGCGTCTATCCGCTGTACTGACAGCCAACCGATCTTTTTAGAAAGGAGCAATCCATGGCTATCGCTATATTTCTGATTGTTCTCTTCGGGGCGGCTGTCCTCGGTCACTTCCTGATCAAAAAGGAAAGGGCCAGACAGCTCGAACGCAGAGAACGCCGCGTCCGCATCGCCGAGGGCAATTTCGACGGCTATGCCGACGAGCCCGCCCCGACGAAGAAGCGCTTCTGGCAACGCCGCAAACAAAAAACCCTGACTCCGATGACGGTGTCGGAAAAAACGGCCGAAGAGCTGAACAAGCTCTTCCCGGCCGCCCTGGAAAAAGTCTTCGAAGCGCGCAAAGTCTACCGCGACGCCAAGAAGGACGCCTCCGACGCCTGTGACCTCTATGTGCGCCGCAAGCAGAAGCTGGCAAACATGAGCTATCCGGAAGGTCAGCCGGCGGCGACGCTCCGTGCTTTCATCAGCCAGCTCGCCGCTCAATACCGGGCAGTGGAAGAGGCAGCCGCCCAGCACCTGACAATGGAGAAGCTCGCCCAGCGCGCCTTCCACAGCTTGCGCGCCGATGCCGACGTGCTCGCCAGGGCGACTAAAGCCACCGAGCATTACGATCTTTCGCCGCTCAGCCCAGAGCTGCGCAATTATCTCTCGGTCGCGGCCCTGCTGGTGCCGGAGCTGCCGCTCAAGGAGCACGTAGTCAGCCGCAGCCATCAATATCACGACCGCGAAAAGCCGCTCGCAATCGTCCCCGCCGAGGACAGACGACTGCAGTCGGAAGATCTGCTTACAGCCGATCTGGTGGAAATTTATCTGGAAAAGCTGACGCTAATACTTCCCCTGGTGGAGGAGCTGAGCACGGCCTCTGATGCTCTCAGCGTGGCCAGCAGCATGCGCTACAAATTGCAGCAAGGTCCCGGCGACGTGCCCAGCCCGGAAAAGCCCACCGACCAGGATGTGCAGACTTATATCGGCACGCTCACCGACTGGGTCGCATCCATAGACGAGGCAAAACTTCAAGTACAAGCGCGGCAGCTCGTCGTGAAGGATGGACTCGACGCTCTCAGCCGGCCGCTGGCGGCGCTGTGCAAAGCGAGCGACAATGCCAATGACGTCGCCCGTGAAGGCGGTAAGTGTTATCCATCGGCAGAGCTACAGGCAGCCAATCACTGCCGTAGTCAGATTCAAAAGATCTGCGAGCTGGCGAGAAAAGCTTTGCCCGATTCGCTCCGGTCCGCGACTGCGGCAGCAGAACCACAACCGCCGCTGCCTCTATCCGAGCAGGCAAAGCAAATCGACGAGTCTCTCAGCCAGGCACTGAAGGCGGCGATGCGCAAACTCGGTTTCGCCATCGCCCAGCAAAAAGCGGCCAACGCACGACTGGCAACTCTGGCGGCGACAAGCGAACCGCAGCCGACTTGCGAGGCACCGTCACTGAACGAAACCAATGTCGAGGTTTACCTGCGCCGCCATAGCCAGTGGGTGCAAGCCAGCGGGCAACTGGCCGAGGCCAGGAAAAATCGCGACGAAAAGATCTCTGCCGCCCGCGAACAGGCGCGCCAGCGTGCCGAACAAGTACCGCAGGCAGCCCAGGCTCTCGCCGCCCTCCTCTCCGGTTTGACCTACAATCAAATTGTGAGCAAGGAGCTTTACGCCTGCATCGAGGCCAGCGTCTGGATGGCCAATGCCGTCCTGCCGAAGGTCAAGAAGGAAAACGCCGTCAAATCACCCGTCGTCCAGGTGCAAGCCTGAACGATTATTGTTCTGCGTCCTGCGTCAGCCGACCACTTCCGGTCGGCTGAACTTATATTGTTTCTGCGTCAGCCGACCACTTCCGGTCGGCTGAACTTATATTGTTTCTGCGTCAGCCGACCACTTCCGGTCGGCTGACGCTGCCGGGGGGTCTAGCGAAAACCGGACGCAAGAACGGTGACGGTCACAGCTGGAGCAGTCCCCAAGGCACCTATGAGAAAGGACAGCACAAATCGTTCGCACGTTCGAAGATTTGAACGTCGCAAAGCGCGTGCTGCTCTTTCTCATAGGTGTGTCAAAACATCTATGTGTCACCTGCGTCGGTCAAAAACCGGCACCGGCGGCAGTGGCAACCAATCTGGTCATACAAAACTAGCAGCCTGATTAGCGAGGGTAAGCACTTAATTGCCCTGGCTGCTAGCCCCTCTTTCGAGCGCACGGACCTGGCTCGTCTAACCGACTGCTTCAAACAGCTCCAGCCTCGCTACTGGATTTGTTGCTTGCTTGCAAGCAGCAGAGAAAGTATCAAGTCTGTCTTTTTGAACTGGCGGCGACGGGTATTGTGTCCCGACTGA
>JAGXAB010000208.1 GCA_018971775.1 Cyanobacteria bacterium REEB67
TCCGACAGAGCTGGTCACGCCTCGGCAATTTTGATGACCTTGATAGCGTCGGCCAATCGCAACAAACTCAACCCTGTTGACTATCTCGCTGATGTCTTTACCAGGATCAATTCCCTGGCGCATGACCCGGAGCTACTCAAGCAGCTTCTGCCTGACCGATGGACTCCTCCGCCTAGAGCTAATCCCCCACTGACCTGAGTCCTAACGGCTCACCGCACAGCCCGTCCTTCAGTTACAGCGTTGAGTTAACCACGCCCTGTTTTCGATTTCTACCACGTCCTGTGTGGGACGGACACATCGTAAACAAGGAGACTGACGTCTTGATTGTCGAAGACGATCATATGTTAAATCGCGTTATGACACTGCAGTTGCAGACTGCTGGACATTTCGTCCGTTCGGCAAAAACTGGTGCCAATGCTCTGAGACTTATCGAAGAGCGTATTCCCTCTGTATTAATCTTGGATGTTGGGCTGCCTGATCTGACCGGACGAGAAATAATTGATCGCTTGCGCCAGAATCCACTTACTGCTTCCATACCATTAATCGTTCATACAACTCTTGATTTGTCCGAAGAAGAAAAAGAACAGTTGTGCCTCGGCCCCAGCCGATTTGTTACAAAGGCGACGGCATTTAGCGAACGATTAGGGGAGCTGGTCGCCGAAGTGCTCGACGAGACTGGGCAGTGAGCTTATTTAGCGTCGCGCCAGTTTTTGGCGATGCCAAAGTCCACTTTTAAGGGCACACGCAGGGGCTGGTCGAGCAGCATGGCCTTTTCGAGCAGGGCCTTTGTCGCCTCGATGTCTTCGTCCGGCACTTCTAAAACAAGCTCGTCGTGTACTTGCATAATTAGCTTTGCTCGTGAGCCCGCTTTTTGCAATTCTTCGTCCAGTCTGACCATGGCCAGCTTGACTAGATCGGCGGCACTTCCCTGAATCGGGGCATTGCAGGCCGCTCTTTCGTCCATGCTGCGCAGCATGCCGTTGGCATCATTTATATTGTTGAAATAGCGGCGACGGCCCCAGACTGTTTGTGAGTATTTGTTGTGTTTGGCGTCATCTATTGTTTTTTGCAGGAAGCCCTGCACTTTCGGATAACGGCTGAAATATTTGTCGATAAATGCTTGCGCTTCTTTTGTGGTGATGCCAAGGTCGACACCGGTGGCATACGCTCCCTGACGGTAAACGAGGGCAAAGTTTATTGTCTTGCCGATGCGCCGCATGTCGGATGTCACTTCTTCTATCGGTACGTCGAAGATTTCACCGGCGGTGCGGGCGTGGATGTCCTGATTTTTTTCGAAGGCATCGATCAAGAGTTCGTCGCCCGACATGTGGGCCAGCATGCGCAATTCTATTTGTGAATAGTCGGCCGAGATCAAGGACGAATCTTTATGAGCCGGTATGAAGGCCCGGCGGATTCTGCGTCCGACCTCGGTGCGGATTGGAATATTTTGCAAATTGGGATCCGAACTCGACAACCGGCCGGTGGATGTGACCGTCTGGTTGAAGCGTCCATGCAGGCGGCCGTCGCGTTTGATTATTTCGCGCGGTAGCGCGTCTACATAAGTGGAGCGCAATTTGGACAGGTGTCTGTATTCGAGGATTTTGCCGATGATTTCATGTTCGGAGCGCAAAGATTCGAGCACCGAGGCGTCGGTGCTGTTTTTCTTCACCCGGCCTGTCGTCTTTAGATTGAGCTCTTCGAAGAGTACTTTTTGCAATTGCTGGGTGCTGTTGATATTGAAGCCATGACCGGCGAGGGCGTAAATTTCGGTTTCGAGACGGGCCAGGTCCGTGGAGAGTTCTATGGAAAAATCCGCGAGATAAGGCAGGTCGAGGCCGACGCCACTTTGCTCCATGCGAGCGATGACGGCTGCCAGAGGCAATTCCATTTCATTGAGCAAGTAGAGCTGCTCGTCGCTGAGGATGGTGGCATAATAGCGGGCCAGTTCCAGAGTGATGCGCGCATCGTCGGCGGCGTAGAGTGCCACCTTATCCAGTGGCGCAAAATTGATCGTGATTTGTTTGCGGCCGCTGCCAATCAGCTCGTCGATTTTCACCATCTTGTAGCCGAGGATGCGCTCTGCCTGCTCTTTCAGGCCGTGGCGCTGGTCTGGATTGAC
>JAGXAB010000055.1 GCA_018971775.1 Cyanobacteria bacterium REEB67
CGCAGCCAAAGGCGGCAAAAAGAAATAAGTAGATCCTCGATTTACTCTTCCGTTTTTATTTTATTCATCGCAAGTGGAGCAAGAAGCCAAAGATGTCGCGTAGAAAACAAGCCGATAAAAGAATTTCCAAGCCGGATCCGATTTATAACAGCCAGCTTGTCTCCCGTTTCGTCAATCGCATGATGCAGTGCGGCAAAAGAAGCACAGCCCAGAGCGCTTTTTATGATGCTCTCGTCATCCTCAAGGATCGTACCAAGCAAGAGCCCCTCGATGTTTTCAACAAAGCCGTCAAAAACGTCACCCCGCTCGTCGAAGTGAAAGCAAGACGTGTCGGTGGCTCCACCTACCAGGTGCCGATCGAAGTCAAACAACAGCGTGGTTTTGCCCTCGCTTCGCAGTGGATCATCGCCAACTCGCGCAAGCGTCCGGGCCGTACCTTCGCCGAGCGTCTCTCCGCCGAACTGGCCGATGCCAGCAACGGCACCGGAGCTTCGGTCAAGAAGAAAGACGAAACCCACAAGATGGCAGAAGCCAACAAAGCCTTCGCCCACTACCGCTACTAAGACCGGCATCAAAACAATAAAAAACGCTCTGCCCAATCGGCGGAGCGTTTTTTGTGGAAGGTCTTTTTTGTGCTGCTCTGTTGCGCTTGACCGCCGGCAGAGCCAGCAATTTTCAAAGAAGACTTATACACTTTTGGAAGACGCCTTCGTCAATGTGTTCTTTATTGGCTGCTTTGTAACAATTGCCGAGCAACAAATAAAGATCTTTATGAAGGTTCAAGGCTTGGGGCCCGCCTAATGCTAACCTCAAGTAGTCTTCAAGTGCTGCAGTCGGGGCACTTAAGCACCAGATCACAACTAAGAACACTGGAAGGTCATTATGGATAGCGTCAAAGATAAAAAAGCCGGCAACGTGCCTGGACGAGCAGTACAAATGCAGGATATCCGCAACATGGGTATCGCCGCGCACATCGATGCCGGTAAGACCACAACGACCGAACGTATCCTTTTTTATTCAGGACTTATCCACAGAATGGGTGAAGTACACGAAGGTACTTCGTTCACCGACTGGATGGAACAGGAAAAAGAGCGCGGCATCACAATCACCGCCGCCGCCATCACCAGCCAATGGAAAGGCAAACGCATCAACTTGATCGACACCCCCGGACACGTCGACTTCACCGTAGAAGTAGAGCGCTCGATGCGCGTACTGGACGGCGTTGTCATCGTCCTTTGTGCCGTAGGTGGCGTACAGCCCCAGACCAACACGGTTTGGAAACAAGCCAACCGCTATCAAGTACCGCGCATGATTCTCGTCAACAAGATGGACAGAACCGGTGCTGACTTCTACAAAGTCGTCAAACAGATCAAAGAACAGCTTCCCGGCATGTCCACCACCTGGGCCAATGCTCACCCGCTTCAGTTGCCTATCGGCGCTGAAGGACAGTTTGCCGGCTTGATCGACCTGCTCGATATGAAAGCTCACATCTATGACGAAAAAGATCCAATGGGTCAAAAATTCGACATCGTCGACATCCCCGCCGACCTGCTCGAAGACGCCAAAACCTATCGTCAAGCCCTCGTCGAGTCGATCGTCGAAACCAACGATGAATTGATGGAAGGCTATCTCGAAGGCAAAGAGCCCGACCTCGATCTGTTGAAAGCGGCTCTGCGCAAAGCAATCTGCGACAACAAAGTAATCCCGATCCTCTGCGGATCCGCCTTCAAAAACAAAGGCGTCCAACAGTTGCTCGACGCCGTTGTCGACTATCTGCCTTCGCCCATCGACGTTGCCGCCATCAAGGGCACATTGCCCGACGGCACCGAAGAAGATCGCGCTCCTGATGAAGCCGCTCCTTTCTCGGCCCTCGCCTTCAAAGTAATGAACGATCCTTTCGTCGGCAAACTTACTTTTATGCGTGTTTATTCAGGCACCCTGGCAGCAGGATCTTATGTGCTCAACTCGACCAAGGGCAAACGCGAGCGCATCAGCCGTCTCGTCCAGCTCCAGGCCGATAACCGCACCGACGTCGATCAGGCATTTGCCGGCGACATCATCGCTGCCGTTGGTTTGAAAGACACCACCACTGGTGACACCCTCTCCGATGAAAAATTTCCGGTCATTCTCGAGTCGATGAATTTCCCCGATCCAGTTATCTCGGTAGCGATCGAGCCCAAGACCAAGGGCGACGCCGACAAACTCGGCGTATCGCTGGGCCGCCTGGCAGAAGAAGATCCGACCTTCCGCGTCCGCGTCGACCACGAAACAGCTCAAACAATCATCTCGGGAATGGGCGAACTCCACCTCGAAATCATCGTCGACCGCTTGCTTCGTGAATTCAAAGTCGAAGCCAACGTCGGTAAGCCGCAAGTTGCCTATCGCGAAACAATCAAAAAAGCCGTTCAAAAAGTCGACGGCAAGTTCATCCGCCAGTCGGGTGGTCGCGGTCAATACGGTCACGTAGTGCTCGACCTCGAGCCGCTCGAGCCAGGTAAAGGCTTCGAATTCGTCAACAAGATCGTCGGTGGTACCGTTCCCAAAGAATATATCCCCGCCGTTGAAACCGGCATCCGCGACACCCTCGTCGGTGGAGTACTGGCCGGTTATCCGATCATCGACGTTAGAGCGACCCTCGTCTTCGGTTCATACCACGAAGTCGACTCCAACGAAATGGCCTTCCGTACAGCCGCTTCAATCGGCTTCAAGGAAGGCTTCATGAAGGCCAACCCGATCCTTCTCGAACCGATCATGAAAGTCGAAGTGGAAGTACCGGAAGAATTCATGGGCGACGTTATCGGTGACATCTCATCGAGACGCGGCCGCATCGAAGGCATGGAAACAACCGACAACCTCTCCAAGGTCAGATCGTCTGTTCCACTCTCCGAAATGTTCGGTTACGCGACCGACATCCGCAACAAGACTCGTGGTCAAGGTACGTTCACAATGGAATTTGCCCACTACGAAGAAGTGCCCAAGGTGATCGCCGAATCGGTAATCTCCAACAAAAAAGAAGTCAGATACTAAGCCCCAGATTTTAAGCCTAGTTCTGACCTGAAAAACCAGGGAAAAGCCCCGGAGATCGCCTGATCTTCGGGGCTTTTTCTCAGGATGTCTTGCTCTGCGGATAAAATGCGGTAACATCTATTGGATCGATTTTGCAGGCTAAATATGCACGGCGATTTTGCAGGGAGATTTTCATGAAGTATCTGCACAGCGGGTACATCCTCTTCTGCCAGGAGGCAGATCACGAAGAGAATGGGCGCATCGACACCAAGGGTCTATTTGACCTCTTCGTCGTCGACGAATTGCCTGCCAAGATGGACTGTACCTGCATAATCGGCTTTGGTACGCCCTTCGAGCGCCGCCAGTACAAAGGTCATGTTTCCATAGAAGATCCCGACGGCAGTGAAGTCTTCAGTAAAGAATTCGCCGCCAACGATCCCAGCGATATTTTCAAGGGTCACTACATTTTTAAGCCGGACGTCACCCTGACAAAAGAAGGGGCCTGGTCGGCCAAGGTCGTTTTGAAAAACTATAAAGACGACACTATGTGGGATTTCGAACGCAAATTCTGGACGATGGTAGCCGGCGACGCACCGCCGGATCCCTAAGCCCAGGCCTGTTTTTAACTACCAGTCCAGTTACTCAGCAAAAAGCGAGCCGCTCATATTTTCCACCTAATACTTCGGCACTGTCGGCCTTGAACCAGGATTCGAGAATGGTGGCATAGACGGTGCGAAAATCGACGGTCGGCGCCACTTCACCGTCGATAAGACGGCCAAGATTTCCGTATTCGCCGTAGATGCCGCCGCGCACAGCGGCGCCAAGCAAGAAGCAAAGACCGCTGCCGCCGTGATCGGTGCCGGCATCACCGGCATTTTCAAAAATATTCACCACCGGTGGTGCAAAAATATTGCCGCTGTTTTCTGGTAAGCGCCGGCCAAATTCGGATTGGACAAGGACCATCACCGAGCGGCCCTGATCGGCTGACCGCAGCTCGAGATCGGCCATGAAGCTAGCGAGTCCGTCGGCCAGTTCGCCAAGCAACTGACGGTGGCGCCTGGACTGGCCGCTGTGGGTGTCGAAACCTTCCATGGTCAGATGGTGGACGACCCCTTGTGAGGCATGGTTACTATTGCTGCTGTCACCGTCACCGGGGCAAATCTTTGCCGCCAGGGCGGCAAGCGACCGGGACAATTTAGCGTCGCCGTAAATACTTTGAGCGGAGCCTGGCGAGAGGTGCGCCGCGGCGAGCGCCTCAGGTGGTGGGAGCAGGCGAGCGGCCGATTTCGCCGTGTAATTTTCCGTGTAATTTGCCAAATATGAATCCAGCCATCCGGTATCGCCGATGATGTCAGGGCGCGCGCTGTGCAAAATCTGAGCGGCACGGCTGTGGGAGCGACTGGCAAAAGGATGGACACCGCCATTTTTTTCACAGAGCCAGCCGACACCAGGTATTAGAGCTAGCTCACCGCGCTGAAAGCGATCAAAAAGCGGTCTCAGAGAATCATTGAGGGCAAGACCGGGAGCAACCGGCAAGAGCGCCGCATCGGGCAGGGCAAGCGAGCGCCTGGCGTCGTAATAGGCGCCGTCACCACAGGGCACCAGTGTATTAAAGGCATCATTGCCGCCGACCAGGGTCAGGACGACGAGCACTGGTGGCAGCTGAGATCCGGCTGGAGAGAAGGCTTCGGCAGATCGGAGTGCAGAAGCACCAGCAAGAGGACTCAAGGACAGCCCCAGCGAAAGGCTCAGCCCACCAGCCAAAAATTCTCTGCGTGTCAGCGGCATGTTAATCTATGCTAATTGAAAAAATTTGGACGGTACTGGATTCGAACCAGTGACCCCCACTATGTCAAAGTGGTGCGCTACCAACTGCGCCAACCGTCCCTAGCACGCTATTGTAACTTAGAAGCAGCAATGACATTAAAGCAGCGTGTTCACTTTAATTAGTTTGCAACAATTGCTCTTGTTACGTCGAAGAGAAAAATTAGGCGGCACCCAGATTCGAACTGGGGGTAGGGGTTTTGCAGACCCCGGCCTTACCACTTGGCTATGCCGCCGCCCGCCTCTTTCACAAGGCAAATTACATGCTACTGAGTGCAAGAGATGTTTGTCAATTGAAAGGAGTGAAAGGTGTTAAGCCTGATTGTAAGAAGAATGCTGTCGGCAATCCCGATGCTCTTCCTCCTTTCACTGGTCAGTTTTTTTCTGATACGAGCCCTGCCCGGCGATCCGGTTGATGTCATGCTCGGCTCTGCGCAAAAAGAAATCCCGCCCGAGCAATTGCTTATGTTGCGACATGAGTATGGCCTCGACCAGAATCCGGCCAGACAATATTTGCTCTGGCTAAAAGGCTGGATTTATCGGCCGTCACCCGGCAACGTCAAAAAAAATCTGATCTCTCAGAATGCTCTTGGCCTTTCTTACCGCGACGGTCGCCCGGTGCGCACAGTGATCCTCGAGCGAGTACCGGCTACGCTCGCCCTGGTCGGCATCGCTTTGATTATTTCATTTAGCGCCGGACTGGCTCTGGGAGCGGTGATTGCCGCATTGAGCCTGGTGGCGGAGCGCGAAGGAGGGAGCCTGGCACGTCTGGCCGCCGCTGCCGAAGGGACGATTGTGATGGCCACCCTTGCCGTCTACAGCGCCCCCAATTTCTGGATGGCCTTCATGGCCATCGCTTTGATCGCCAACAATTCACTGCTGGCCGCATTGCCCGTGCTCGGCCTGCATGCTCCCGGTGAGAGCGCCTCACCTCTTGCTGTCATCGGCCATCTGCTTTTGCCGGCCCTTCTATTGAGTGCTCGCCGCACGGCCAAAATAGCGCTTTTCATCAGATCCCTCGCCCTCGATGAGCTCAGTCGCGAATATGTTCTCAGTGCTCTGGCCAAAGGTCTCAGCCTCAGTCAAGTCGTGTGCCGGCATGTCCTGGCCAACTGCCTCTTGCCGGTCGTCAACCTGGCCGGTCTCTCACTGCCGGGCTTGATCAGCGGCTCGGTTTTGATCGAAACCGTTTTTTGCTTGCCGGGCATGGGCAGACTGATGTTCGAATCGACGCTGGGACGCAACTACCCTGTTTTAATGGGTCTCTTCATGCTCTACGGCACAGTCGTCGTCTGCTCGACATTGCTTGCCGACATGGCTTCCATAGCCCTCGATCCGCGTCTGCGTGAGGGCAATCAATGAGCCTGAGAAAAAACGCTTTTATGAATAAGAAAATGATTATTGGTGCGAGCATCCTGGGCGCGTTTGCGCTGCTGGCGCTGGGACCGGTCACTTCGACCGCCTTGCATACGGGTCACCCGCCGCTCAGCGATCTGCACCAAAGCAATATTGCCCCTTTCAGCACAGCAGCGCACTGGCTCGGCACCGATTCGCTCGGGCGCGACCTTTTCGGCATGCTCGGCTGGGGCGCGCTCGGCTCGCTGAGCGTGGCACTGGTGGCGTCCTTCACCTCGGTTTTCGTCGGCAATCTGTTCGGCTCGATATCGGCTCTGCTCGGCGGCTTCGTCGACAATATAATGATGAGACTGGTGGACAGCCTGCTTGCCATTCCGCCGATTATCCTTTTGCTTACCCTCAGTACTTTTTTGACGGCGCCGGAGTTTACGACCCGGCTGCCGCTGCTGCTCTGCCAGCTCCTCTCCGTGAGCTCCTCATCCGATGGCCTTTTGCCGCTCTTCACCGTGATCGTGGCCATTGCTGCCACCACCTGGCTCGAATCAGCTCGTATCGCCAGGTCGCGCGTGCTTTCGATCAAAACCGAGGAATACTGCACGGCCGCTCTGGCACTGGGCGACAACAATATCCAGCTTTTGCGCAGGCATCTTTTGCCGGCGCTGGTGTCGACAGCAGTGGTCGAAGCGACGCTCCTGGTCTCGGACGCGATCATCATGGAATCGGGTCTGAGCTTCCTCGGCCTCGGTCTTGGTCCGCAGACGCCGTCCTGGGGGAGTATGCTGCGCGACGCCCAGGTCAGCCTGATCCAGGGCAACTGGTGGGGAGCACTGGCGCCGGGCCTGGCTATCGTCCTGACCGTGGTCAGCATCCACTTGATTGGCCAGGGCTTTTTAGAATTACGTTCGGCCAGGGTGCACGCACATATACATGGTGTAGGGCTCAAGGCGCGCTAAAATATAAGAGTCAGTCCTTTGAAGAAAATTATGAATCACACAGCCGCCCCCGCAAAAAAAGACAGGCTCGAACCGGCAAAAGCCGACTCTCGCTTCGCTCTCATCGCTACTAAGGTCGCAGGCGCCGTCGCGGTGCTGGCCCTTACCCTTTCGCTCTCCGCCTGTGGTGGCAAGGAAGTCAGCTTCTCCTCCGGCGGCATGCAGGAGACGCAGAAGAGCGGCAAAGATTCCATTCCCGGTGATTTAAAGAGCATGACCTATCCTGGTGCCACCGCCAGCGGTTCGCAATCATCCAAGTCTGAAGACAAAGAAGTCACCGACGAATCGCAATATCTTCAATTGACCAGCTCCGATGCTATCGAAAAAGTGGCCGGTTGGTACGAACAAAATCTAAAAAATGCCGGCTGGAATATCGAGAAAAAAGAGACTATGGGCAATATGGTGACAATCTCGGGCACGATGAAAGACTCGGAAGTGTCTGTGACGATCTCCGATGATGGCTCGGGCAGTACCTCGATCTTGATTACAAAAAGTACTTCGGTTGGAGCTGGTGCAGTCCCGGACGAAGGCGACAACGAAAATTTCAAACCAAACAAGGACGTGCCGCCCACCGATTAGACGGTAAAGGGTGTCGAGTCGGGGCCAACAGGTGAATAGCGATGGCGGACAAAAAAGCGGAATCCATCGTCGAAAGGCCACTAGCGGAAGTAATCAGTGCCTCGATCATGGCCGTCAGCGCCGAAGCGGTCACAACTCATGGTGCTGCTCCAAACGTCGGACCAAGAGCGCAATTTGGCAGCTTTGTCAAAATCGTTTCGCCCGAAAACAGCATCGATATCTATGCGGTCGTCTATGACGTGATCACCGGTCCACCGGACAATGTGCACAAACCGGCGGCACTGGGTATGAGTCGAGATCAGCTGCGCCTCGAGCAACCGCATATTTTTTCACTTTTAAAAACCCACTTGCAAGCAGCGATCGTAGGCTATGGTCAGGTGAGCGAAAGTACAAGTAGAAATAGAAATAAAACTAGAGATGCCGCTCTTTTCCAACATCTGCCACCACAGCCGCCACAAGTGCACGACTTCGTCTATCTGGCCGCGCCGGAGCAGATCCTGGCCCTGACTGCCGACTTCGATTTTTTAAACCTCCTCACCCACGTCACCGCCGTCCCGACCGATGAGCTGATTGCAGCAGCGCTACGTCAGGCCGCCGGCGCCAGACGTAGCTCCGGCGGCAACCTGGATGAAGATAATAATGATCATGAGGTGGCCTACCTGCTTGAGGCCGGTCGCGCCATATCGCAGCTTTTTCGCTCGGACTACGATCGCATGGTATCAATAATCAAAAAGATAAGACCGCAGCCCGGCTAGAAGGCTCAGTAAGTTGGCCTGGATTCAGGCAAAAGCTTCGCTGTCTGCGTATTTCAAATAGATCCAGATCGCCACCGAGACGATCAAGATAAGCAGGGTCGAAACCGCCGAACCAAAGGCCCAATCGCGCACGGTCAAAAACTGATTTTGGATCAGATTGCCGATATACATCGTCCGCCCGCCGCCGAGCAGATCCGGTGTCACATAGTCGCCCAGAGAGGGAATAAAAACCATCACCGAACCGGCGACGATGCCACCACCGGTCATCGGAATCAATACCCGTGTCAAGGCGCGCCAGGGGCCGGCTCCAAGATCCATCGCCGCTTCGAGCAGGCGCAGGTCGAATTTTTCCAGCGATGTATAGAGAGGCAAAATCATATAGGGCAAATAGTTGTAAACCATGCCAATCCAGACGGCCAGCGGCGTGTATAAAATCGTCGGCGCATGCAAGCCGCAAAGATCCAGCCAATGATTCAAGATGCCGGTCGGTCTCAGTATGGTGATCCAGGCGTAAACCCTCAGCAAAGATGAGGTCCAGAGAGGCAGAACGATGAGCAGCAGCAAAACGTTGCGCTTGTTCTTAGGAGCCACGACAGCCAACCACAATGCAAAAAGATAACCTAGTACTAAAGCTGAGAGAGTTGTAATACTCGAAAGCAAAAGCGAGCGCGCCAGAGTGCCCAGATAAGGGCCACTAACGAAGCGCAGATAATTGGAGAGGCTGGCACCGAAGACGACCCGACCGAGCTCGTCGCGGCCGCCCAGGCTGTATACGAACAGGATAACAAGCGGGATCACCACAAAAATGGCGAGCCAGAGAAAAGCCGGTATTACGAGTAAACGTTTGCCCACTTATCGATTTTTCCGATTTCGCATTTCTCAAACTCCGGTTAAAAGTGAACTTGATTAGGTTAGACTATTGTCCTGGAATTACATGCACACATCCTAAGGTATCTCGGATCAAGAGGTCTTCCGCCATGACGCACCCCAATCGGGACAAACTGATTTATCTGAGACAGTGGGTGGGTGACAGGGTGGTCGTCCGGACAGTGGCCGAAGGTACATTTACAGGCGTTTTGACCAATATTGTCTTCGACGGTACAAGATTGTCCTATATAATGCTGGATGATAAAGTGCTGGTCAATTTTGACCACATCATCGACATGTCAGTACAAAGCTAAACCGCCTCTTAAATGTTACGAATTATCTATCTGGGCACACCCCAATTTGCTGTGCCGACCCTGCTCGAGCTGATCAAAGCCGATGACTTTGAGGTGGTGGCGGCCGTTTGCCAGCCGGATCGCCCGCGTGGTCGCGGCAATAAGGTGGAAGAGCCCCCCGTCAAAAAAGCGGCTCTCGAGCACAATATACCGGTCTTCCAACCAATTTCTCTGGCAAAATCCCCCGACGTCGTCGAAGCGATGGCCGCGCTCAAACCCGATGTCCTGGTCATGGTCGCCTTTGGCCAAATTTTGAAACAAGCAGTTTTGACGATGGCCCCCTACGGCGTGATCAATGTGCACGGTTCGCTTTTGCCAAAACTGCGCGGGGCAGCACCAATAAACTGGTCGATCATCAACGGTGACACCATTACCGGTGTCACGACCATGCAGACCGAAGCCGGTCTCGACACCGGCCCGATGCTCTTGAAAGACGAAATTGTCATCGACGACGAGATGACGGCCGAAGGCCTGGCCGCAAAAATGTCCGAAGTCGGCGCCCATTTACTCGTCAAAACGTTGCGTAAATTAAAAGACGGCCTGCTCGTCGCCGAAAAACAAAACGACGATGAAGCAACCTTCGCGCCACGCCTGGATAAGAGTATGAGCCCGATCGACTGGAGCAAAGGCAGTCGCCAGATCCACGATCAAGTACGCGGTCTCGCTCCCTGGCCGGCCACGACCACCAGATTTCGCGGTCAGGAATTGAAGATCGTGCGCACCAAACTTATAGATTTGAACGCTCAAGCGGCCTTATCCGCCAAGATTACCGGCAAACCAGGTACTATTTACAGGCACGAGCAGGAACTCCTCGTCGAATGCGGCGGAGGCGGTGCCGGCAGGGAAGGTTGTGAAAAATCGTTTCTGCAGATCCTGGAAGTGCAAGCGCTCAGTCGGGCCAAAACCGAGGCGAAAAACTGGGTAAATGGAGTCAGACTGGTGGATGGTGAGCGCTTTGAGTAGATTATTTTGACCGCAAAAGAACAGTCGGAAAGACCGGAAAACGAGCCACCCAGGCAGGCTGAAGCCGGCAAGGGAGCGGCGAACAAGAAAGGGACGGCGGCGCGTAAGCTGGCTGTGTCGGTGCTCGTCAAGGTAGAGAAAGAAGGCGCCTTCGCCAACCTGGCCCTGGCCAGCGCCCTGAAAGGCGACAATCTTTCCCAGCGCGACAAGGCCTTTGTCATGGCGCTGGTGCTCGGCGTGCTGCGCAATCAAAAACGCCTCGATGCAAAATTATCGGCTCTATCCAAAGAACCATTGATCAAACTCAAGCCCCATGTGCGCAATTTGCTTCGCCTTGCTGTTTACCAGCTCGACCACATGCAGGACATTCCGGAAAGTGCTGTCGTCAATACCGCCGTCGAACTCGGCCGCGAGATCGGTCACGTCGGCATCAGCCGCTATGTTAACGGCGTTTTGCGCACCTATGTAAGGACCAGACCCAAAGACGCTATCGGCGACAGCGAAGAAGCGGAAAGCCAGGCCAAGGACTGGCAATATCGCAATGCGGACAATGATGTCAGCTTTTCTGGCAATTATTCGTCGCAACTCGATCTCAATCAAAATCCACTTGTCGATGTCCTCTCGGAACGCTACAGCATGCCATCATGGCTGGTATCACGCTGGCTCGATCGCTTCGGCGAAAAAGAATGCCTGGCTCTGCTGGCCACCTGCCAGAACCCGCCCAAACTGACCTTGCGCGTCAACGAAACCGCCTGCGACACCGCCGCCTTTGCCCAGATTTTGACCGACAAAGGCATCAAAGTACAGCGATCGACACTGGTGCCATCTTGTCTCACCGTCCTCGATCGACGCAGCGTGCGCGGGCCGATCGAAAACATTCCCGGCTATGCCGACGGTATTTTTAGCGTCCAGGACGAAGCCTCGGCCTTTGTCTCTCTGGTCGTCAGCCCGCAAGCGGGCGAGCAAGTGATCGATCTCTGCGCCGCCCCCGGAGGCAAGGCTCTCAACCTGGCCGAATTGATGGACAATCACGGCAAAGTAATCGCCGTCGACAAAAACGAAAATCGCCTCAATTTGATCAAAACCAATCGCCAGCGCCTCAGCCTGACTAATCTCGAAATCATCTGCGGCGACGGCACAAGCATCGTCCTGCCGCCGGCCGACAAAGTGCTGGTTGACGCTCCCTGCTCAGGCACCGGCGTGATCAACAAACGGGCCGACATCAGATTGAAGCGCACAAAGATGGACATCACCTCTCTTACTGTCTTGCAAAAAGCGCTGCTGAGCAATGCCAGCAAGCTCGTCAAAGAAGGCGGCTGCCTGATCTATTCCACTTGCTCTATAGAGCAGGAAGAAAACGAAGATATTTTTTCCTGGTTTCTAGCCAATTTCAAAGATTTCAAAAGCGAGGATTTAAGCCCCTTCTTCCCGGAAGGCGCGCTGGCAAAATATGACATGGTCGACAAGGCCAGACACGGCTATGCCCTCTTCTTGCCCTCCAAACACGAAGTCTCTGGCTTTTTCGTGGCCCGCTTCAGGCGGGCGGCGCCACATATAGATTAGTTTAGTTCAGGGTTTATACCGTTATATTAACGGCAATCCTGGTGTATCTATAGAGACAGGCGGCCCGTCACACGCCCCTCTGGAGAAACAGGCATGGAAATTCCCCTCGGTGTTCTGCTTTTTTTGCTCGGCTATTTATTGATGTCGGTCAAAGTCATAAAGGAGTATGAGCGTCGCGTCGTCTTCACCCTCGGTAAGGCCGACGGCGTGAAAGGACCGGGATTGCAGCTGATTTTTCCGATTTTCCAGACCGACAAAAAGGTCGACTTGCGCATCATCACCATGGCCATTCCCATGCAGGAAATCATCACCAAGGACAATGTCTCGGTCAAAACCGCTGCCGTCTGCTTCTTTCAGATGATCGACCCTTACAAGGCTGTGACCAAGATCGAAGACCCTTTTACGGCCACCTCCCAGGTGGCGCAGACGACTCTACGCAGCATCCTCGGTCAACATGAGCTCGACGAGCTACTGACCGAGCGCGATGCGATCAATGCCAAACTTTCAGTAATTATCGACCGCCAGACCGAAAGCTGGGGCATCAAAGTAAATTCGGTGGAAGTCAAAGACGTGGAAATCCCCGAGAGCATGCAACGTGCCATGGCCAGACAGGCCGAAGCGGAGCGCGAACGCCGGGCCAAGATCGTCGCCGCCGAGGGCGAACACCAGGCCGCTGAAAAACTGGCCGCCGCCGCCAAATTGATCGGAGCAGAGCCGGGCGCCATGCAACTGCGACAGTTGCAGACCATGGTCGAAGTTTCGGCCGAAAAAAATTCCACTTTGATCTTCCCGATTCCCATGGAAATCATGGAATATGTGCGCACGGTCACGGAAGGCGCCAAGGAAAATCTGGCCGCGCTCAAGATCAAAGCCGAATCGAATGGCAATTCGATTAAACTGCCCGAAACAAAAGAGCACAGCAACTAAAAAGTGGGATGGTATCGCTTTTGGTGCGACCTGATTTTGTTCGCCACCGGCTGCAGGCTAATGCAGTTAGTTAGCTAGCTACTTAGATCCGCTTTCTTGCTTGAGAAATTCGGGCAGGGTGAGCTGCTTCGGTTTGCGCATGATCCAACCAAGAGCGTCCGAAATCGCCGTTTTCAGAGCGGCGTCGGGATTGTCGTCGAGATCCGCTTCGAAGATCAAGCGATAGGGAGAAAAATTCTCGCCGTACCAGAGGAAAACCCGCACGCTCTTACCCCTGCCGAAATTGACGGTGAGGTGATCGAGGTCCTGCGGCGGCGATACGTCAAATTTGCGCAGATATTCGGTGATCGTGTCCAGTCCGTAAGGCACGTCGAGACCGGCCCGCCATTTGCCGAACAGGCCGGCTTCTTTGAAGGCACGACCGCGGCAGATGAGCAATTCGCCCAGCCGCCTGCGGTAGGTCAAAAAACCCTTCCAGTTTTCGGGGACGACTCCAGCCAGAGCGGGAGCAAGCTCGCGCTCGAGTTCTTCGATGAGCAGACCGGATTCCGCCGGTATAGAATCGACTTCGGCCAGACGGCTGGCCTCTTCCTTGGCCAGGAGTTCGGCTTCGAGTTCCAACAATCTAGCCTTCAACAAAGCCCCTAAACCCCTGACGAATCAACTAAATTAATAAGTCTACTGCCTTTGAACAGAGATTTTTTTCCTTATAATCAGAGCAAAGCAGTAGGCTCGAGGGGACATATTCAGGATGAGCGGCGGCCCCCCACACAATAATAGCGGTCAAAGCAGCCCCGGAGACAAATATTCCAGCGCTGAAAAAGAAGCTCTGGAGTTGAAGCACGGTGACACTGCCGAATTTTCAGCCCGCGAATTGCAGCAAAGTCCAATTCACCCCCTGGAAAAAACGGCCTCCGGCGCAGCGGCGGCCAGATCAGAGAGCAGGTCTGCGGCCGACCCGGTAGAAAAAATTCTCGGCACGGGCCGAATCAATTACAAAACCTTCAGTACTAAAGACGAAGTGCTCAGGGAAAGCGCCAGAAGGAGCTTCCTCGACCGCGAAAAATTTGGCAAATCACTGAGCCGCAATCTCAAGGATCTTCCTGCCGGCGGCGATAGGCCGGCAAAAAGTCGCGAATTTGTCCTGCCCCGCGGAGAAGAGCTCGATGCGGCGGCCAACGCCGGTCTATTTTTTCCGATTGGTTTAAGACAGCATTTTCAGTTGCGCAAGTCAGAATTTAAAAAAATCGCCGGCAGCAATGGCGCCGAAGATGTCGATCGAAACTTAGAAAAAATTCGTCCGGAGCTCCTCGACTTTCTCGCCCAGAGCCCGGTCAAAGACGACAAAAAGCTCACCAGTGCCGAAAGGGCCGGCCTCTACGAAAGTAGAGAAGCGCTGCTCGCCGCAGGCGATCTGGACGAGGCTCTCTCAAATGCACTTCATCTTGCCAGACTGTACCAACATTTGCGCTATATTGAGGAAGCAAAGCGGGCCACCTATCTGGCCCTGGGCATCGATCCCGACAATCAACTAGGCAAGCAACTTCTCAAGGAACTCGAACGCGTGCATCCAGTAGATATATTTGTCCACCAGACTGTTCCGCAATCGCAGGTCCTGACCAAAGCGGCTCTGAAAAATCGCATCCTCAATTTGAGCGGCGGCAAGGTCTGCGTCGTCGGCGATCTGCTCATCGACGAACTGGTCGAAGGTCGTCCCGAACGTATCTCACGCGAAGCGCCCGTGCTCATCCTCGAGCATGTCGACAGTGTCCTCATCCCCGGTGGCGCGGCCAACACTGCCCACAACGTCTCGGCCTTGAACGGTAAATGTCATGCCGTCGGTGTCTGCGGCCGCGACGATTACGCTCCCAAACTGGCTCGCTTACTGGAAGACCACGGCATCAGCCATACGCTCATCGAAGACGATACCCGGCCGACGACGATCAAGACGCGCATCGTCTCTAAATCGCATGCCTTGATGCAGCAATTGCTGCGTATCGATCGCATCTCGCACCAGAAAGTCTCGGCTGCCATCGAGGCCAAACTGATCGAAGCGGTGGAGAGCGCCGCCGAAAAATTCAATGCCATTATTTTGAGTGACTACAAGTCGGGTGTCATCACCGATGGTGTCATCAATGCCGTCAGGAAATGCGCAGCCAAACGCAATACTATGGTAATTGTCGATGCTCAGGGCGTTTTCGAAAGATTCGCCGCTTGTACTTTGATGACTCCCAATCAACCCGACGCTGAAGCGGCCGCCGGCTTTAAAATCACATCACGCCAATCACTGCAGACTCTTGGCGAAACTCTATTGCAAAAGTCGGGAGTGAAAGCGCTGCTAGTAACCCGCGGCGGCGATGGTATGGTCTTGTTCGAGCAGGGCAAACCGATGTTCGAATTGCCGGCTTTCAACCGCTCCGAAGTTTTTGACGTGACCGGTGCCGGCGATACCGTCGTCGCCACCATGGCCCTTGCCCTCACATCCGGTGCCAGTTTGCCCGAGGCCATGGCTCTCGGCAATCTCGCCGCATCGATCGTCGTACGCAAGCCCGGTACTGAAGTGACCAGTCAAAAAGAAATGCTCGAACATCTCGAACTTTTACATCTGCCTGACTAGTGGGACTGCTGAGCGGCCCATTGTTCGCGCATGGCGTTATAGACTACGTCATGGGGTTCGTTGAAGCAGGATATACCGTTCATGAACGATTCTTGCAAATGAGTCGGTACGCCGCTCAGAGTTTTGCAGGCAGCCTCGGCGATGCGCGTGGCATGATTATTTATTTCCATGATCAGTGCTTCGTTTCTGTCGAGGAGTTCGCGCGGATTGGTGGTGTCACCGACAAGCATGCTCTGTCTTTCGGCCGGATTGAAAACCTGATTTCTCAGACCTTCACTGTCGTCGCGGCGGGGAGAAAAACCTTCGTTAGTAATTTCGCGGGTCATGTGGTGTTCCTTTCCAATCTTTGGGGTCGAATTAGGGGTCTTTAGGGTTTCTGCAACGCCAGTTTGTTGCTTATCGTCCTCAAGGAAGGTGGCGCCGTCCTTGTGACTATATCTATTCCAGAGCCCGGACTTTTTTGACACAGCCCTTCGTATAAACCGCATCGAAATCGTAAAATAGAAGTCCAGGGGCAAAGCAGTCCAGGGACAAAGTAGTGCGCGGCCAGAATCTACAAACAGAATCTATAAACAGAATCTATAGGCAGTATCTATAAAGAATAGGCAACCGCATGGCAGAAAACAGCGAAAACGCCCTGAAGACCGAAATCACGAACAAATTGAGCAGCGGTCAACTATTGAAGATCGCCAACGACAACCATATTGGCCTGATTCAGCTCTCCGAAACGGAAAAAGGACTGCTGCTCGAGTTTTTACGCGAGAAGGGCCGCGATGAGCTCGAACTCGGCCAGGAGATGGAACACGAGAAGGTGCGCCTGGTACGGCGTGTCACCGGCGCCGTTTCGATATTTTTTGAAAAAGATGAGCCCGCCCCGGCCAAGAAAAAAGCGAAAGAGTAGGGAAGTCTAGTATCATTTTGCCTGTCCGCCGCACTGCGTCAGGCTACAAGACTGGTCCTAATGGGGTTTCTATAGTGAAAAGCAGGCATTTGAATATATTCGACTACGCCCTGGTCGTGGCCGGTCTGCTCTCGCTTTTTGGATTTATGCTGGCCAGGGCCGGTTATGCCGGTGTCAATCAAGAAATCAAAGGCACGCCGACGGTCAATATCGAAGTTTTCATCACCGGCTTGAAAACCAAAGATCTCAATCTATTTAAGGTAGGCGATACCTCGGCGTTCACGATCCGCAATCAGCCGGTGCAGCCGCCGATGAAAATTGTCAAAGTCGAGCACCAGCCGAAGCAAGTCGCATTTTTGAGCGCCGACGGCAAAAAAGCCGTCGCCTTCCCCGATCCGGCCAATGCCATGGCCCACGATTTCAATGTCACAGTCGAAGCGCAGGCGGACCAGACTGCCGACGGCTATGTCATCCGCGGCAACAAGATCAAACTGGGCAACCAGGTCGAGCTGGAAGGCTTCAAATATAGAGTGCAGGGCGTAGTCGTCGATATCAACTCCGTGCACTGAACGGTGCCCTTTTGAATCAATTCAACAGTCCCGCCCCCGCTCCAGATGCCAATAACGGACCGGGCGCAGCCCTAAAATCGTCAGGTCTGGCCGCCAGTTTGGCGGCAGCCGTGGCCTTCGCCAGCCTGGCCGGCTATGACCGCGGCTTCCAGGGGGCGATCGAGGGCTCGGCGCTGGCAAGGCCATTCTTTGCCATTTTTGAGATTCTCAAAACGACCCTGGCCAAAATTGAGCTGGTCCGTCAGGGCCGCCTCGGCTCGATCATTCAAAATGCCAGTTACCTCTTGCTTCTGCTCCTTTTCGCCTGCCTGGGCCTGCCTCAATTTGCCAGCGACAAAGAAGGTCTGGCCTTCATCTCCTTGACGGCTCTTATAGTCTTCAGCGCCGGCCGCCTGCTCGGGGGCCGCTCCGGCCGCGATTGGCTGGCAAGCGATGGCCTGGTGCTCGGTTATTTCGGGGCCAATGTGATCGCCGCCTTCGCCTCGCACTATCTGCCCGAGAGCTTCAAAGGTCTGAGCAAAGTAGCCGTTTACATCCTTACCTATTTCTTTTTGACGGCCAGCCTGCAAGGTTCACGCCGCAAGCTCGGCGGTGCCTGGGTCGTCACCCTGCTCACCGGCTTTGCCGTAAGCCTCTACGGTCTCTATCAATACAAAATCGGCGTGGCGCCGCTGGCCACCTGGGAAGACCCCACCGTCGACTCGAAAGAGACGCGTGTCTTTTCTACCCTGGGCAATCCCAATCTTCTCGCCGGTTATCTTATCCCGATGGTGCCTGTCGCCTTCAGCCTTTCACTCTGTGCCTTTTTTATCAAGAGCAAAATGAAATGGCCGGCCGCTTTTTTCGGCTTTGCCCTGACCGCTGTGATCGCTGCAGCCACCTGGCTCACCGGCAGCCGCGGCGGCTACCTGTCTTTGGCAGCCATGGCCGGAGCTTTTGCCCTGGCCGCTCTGGCTTATCTCTTACGCCATAAACCGAAGCTTGTATTGCCATCCTTATTAGGGATATTGCTTCTGCTTGTTGCCGGCGTTGCCGCCGTACATTTTCTCGCCCCCTCCTACGAGCAGCGCATTACTTCTATTTTTGCCGGCTCGGCTCATTCATCCAACGCTTATCGCCAATACGTCTGGCGGGCTTCCCTGCGCATGTTTGAGGACAACTGGTGGTTTGGCGTCGGACCGGGCAATACCGCCTTTCGCCTGGCTTATGGTCTTTATATGGAAAGCGGTTTCGACGCCCTGGGCACCTACTGCGTGCCCCTGGAAGTGGGGGTAGAGTGCGGCATCATCGGCCTTTTCTTCTTCGCCGCCTTAATTGTCAATGCCTTTGCCTGCGCCCACATTGCCTTCTGGCGAGCGGACGATAAGGTCGGTACACTTCTGGCCATTGGTCTTGCCGCCGCCCTGGTCGGCCTGATGACCCAGGGCATGGTCGATACTGTTTTTTATCGGCCGCAGGTGCATTTTATTTTCTGGCTTGTTATTGCCAGCCTGCTCGAATTGCCGAGAAAGCTGATATAGTATCCCCACATTACACGCAGCTCATCTTGAGAAGGGTTTTAGACCCAGATCAGGGTCGTTTTCTTAACAGTTGCTCATATATTTAATATTTGATTTGTTTAGAGCGTGGAATATTAACAACATCTAAAGCTGGGAGACAGCGAGGGAGGCGGTAACTCGAGGCAAAAGCCCAAGACAGGCAGTACCCTTGACGACCGGTAAAGATTAGACGATAATCATAAAAGAGTCGTTTACCAAAGTTTTTCCTAATCAAAGTCTAGTGCCTGGGAATGAGTTCGACAGGCAAATTACAAAAGGCCGTCATGCGGCACTCGGAGGACAGCAATATATGAGAGTTCGACGACAAGGAGGAGCGACGCTGGGGCTTGTAGCCGCATGCGTATTGCTCGTAATTGTAATCGGCGTCGGCTTCTACTTCCTATCCAAGATTATCGGTGGTGGTAGAGAAGTCGCCAATGCAACTGACGCAGGTGCCCTTAACGTAGCCAGACTAGCACTCAAGAGAGGTACTGTTGCCGTATCCAGCTTGTCCACCAGTGACCAGGCCGAATTTGGAGGCTTAGCCACAAGCGGGCAGATTACTCTACTTAACTACAACCGCCTTGTCGCCCAAGCGATGATGGTTGCCAAAAACGCCGAAAATGAAGGCGCTCCGACCAACGCTAAGTCGAATGCCATTGCTACGGCCAATGCAGTCAAAGCAATCGGTAATTCACTCAAGGCCAGCCTCACAGCCAGCCTGGCGTCTACCGCCGCCAATTCACTTGGTGGTGACTTCAACGCCATTGCCGGCAGCAACAATACAAAAATGTGGAACGGTTCAACCGTCGCCTGCGTTACTCCGATCACTCAGGGTTATTTGAAAACAGGCGGTTCTACCAACATCATCTGGGACGCCAATACACAAAACGCCTTCGGCGCCTGGGCTCCTGCCCATGCCACTCCTGACCTTTCGGCCGGCAACAATCCAAATTCGGCCGACGTACTCGGTGCCTCCGTCGGTGGTGGCGCGCAGTACATGCCCGGTTATGTAAACAACTCCTTCCTCAGTGGTTCTGTTGTCCTCGCCGGCATCCCTGTCTTCCCCAACACCAAGCCCCACCTTGTCGACATCGGTCAGTTCAATTCAGATTTGACGAAGAACGCAGCGTTCGCCGCCGATCCTAATGTGCCGCCCAATGCCTTCCAGACCAATGCTCGCGCCACCGAAGCGAAATCCGGTAACCTGGCCAGTTCGGTAGCCTGCGCCGTAGTAGGCGTACTGACTAACGATTACAAAGCCAGCTTGCCCCGTGGTTTCGTCCGCATCAGCAACGGCCCCGACGCCGTCGCCACAAACGGATCTTTCGGTGTACCGATCAGTGATGGTACCAATGACATTTTCAACAACCAGTTGTTCAATGGCAGTGGTATCACTACCAACGGGAGCTCCGGCGTCTTCACCACTACTCCCAGCTACCTCAGTGACTGGGCGCAGTTCAATAGCAGATCCGGTGTTTACGATAACTCCAACGCCAACACTTCCAACCAGTCCGTTATGACCAGCGCCGGATTGACCGGTGCCGCCTGGGTTGCTTACAACGTAAACCCAGCCGGTACTGCTTATCCCGCCGGTACCTTCGTGCCCATCGCCGACCTGCCGACCAGCCCCGTCAATCTTCAGGACATGGCTGCCCACCCGAATAACTATGATGCCGGCGAAGGCGGTCTGAGAGCAGGGAGCAATTGCGCTGCGCCTTACGCCACAGTCGCTCAACTCGAGTCGATTGGCGGCGGTAGCTTTCCCTGCGTATACACTATGTACGATAACGGCTTGACTGGACCTTGCGCCACTGTATCCACCATCCAGCAGTGGCAATCCAACTACTCCTGCACAGGCCTCACCACCGGTGGCCTCGTCGCCACGAGTGGTGCCAATCAGGGCGTCACAAACGTCGAATACATGAAGGCCGAGTTACTCGCTAAGATCAACGGACGCCTTGGTGGTTCGTTCTGCTCCGACGTCAGCATCCCGTCCACGAAGCCCTCCGGTGTCAAATACTTCTCCAGAGGCGTCCCCGGTACCTCCAGCGGACCTGGCGGATCGGCCGTAGCCTTCGACCCTTCGATGGGCGGCTCCTCTCCTGTAGTCAACTTCGAAGTAGTCGGTAGTCCGCTTCAGTACCTCACCCAGATCTCCAACAACCTCGGTTCCTGCGCAGTCGGCTCCAGCTCGGCCATCCTCGAGCAAATCACCGCCCGCATGCAGCAGATCGAATCGTCGGTCACTCTGGCCCAGGTCAAGACCGCTCTCGGTTCTCAACAACTCCACCTCCAGGGTGGATCGTTCTCCAGCGATAACGGTACCCTCTATCTCTACGTAGACCCGACCACGCACAATGTCCAGATGGCTCACAACCTGCCTGCCGGTTGGACCGATACAACCACAACGAATAGCAATTTCCCTGATGGTAATGCTCCTTCCGTCGGCTCCGGCGAGTGCACCGAGACCTATCCCCTCAATGGTTGGGTTGTCGACACCACCGCTGGTATGAGCGGCACCGGTAAAGGTGATGCTCACTATCACGCAGAACCGTTCACCCAACCTGGTTTCGCCTCCGGCCCTCCCAGCTACAACGGTGCTGACATGGGTGCTTCCGTAGACAACGGTGGAAGTGCTCCGATCTACGGACAAGACGCAGCGATCTTCAAGCCCTCCTCTGGTTCGCAAAACATCCTCGGTGAGCTGAAGTTCCAGGAAAACACACAAGGCACCACGTTCTGCAAACCTAACTAATCCTCCGAGCAGCTAGTAAGCAGAACAGAAGAGCCCGATCAAAACTGAAAGACCGCCCAGATAACGGGCGGTCTTTCTTTTCATACTATAATTAGAAAGAACATACTTAGTGAGGTTGGCATGCGTCATTCCAGTATCAATCAACACAGAACGGCATCACTTACAGTGTCTCTATCCTTGATCCTGGCGACTGCACTGGGGCAATACAATTACTGCGCAGCCCAGCAAAGTAATATTAGTACCACTGGTAATCGCGAAAAACTGAAGACTGTAAAAGAGATGCTCAATCAGCCAGCAACGCGCATACCGGCCCGCACACCGCCGGCCAACGATCTCTTCGGCAAGCCCCAGGTTTTGCCGCCGGAAAAAATCAGTTTCGACGACATTCCAAAGTATCCGGGCGGCGCTAAATATTCCAGCGGCATGTCCTACGAAACGAACGACGGTAAAGGCTCTACCTTGCAACTAGTCACCTATTCGGTGACCGAGCCTAAAAGCCAGGTCAAAGATTGGTATATGAACGCATTGCGCATGTACGGCTGGAATATTACGTTCCAATCGGACACTGTTATCAATG
This sequence comes from Cyanobacteria bacterium REEB67, assembly GCA_018971775.1. Classification (GTDB taxonomy): domain Bacteria; phylum Cyanobacteriota; class Vampirovibrionia; order Obscuribacterales; family Obscuribacteraceae; genus REEB67. Next base: position 22,146 of record JAGXAB010000055.1, read on the forward strand.
CCACCAACAGCAAGAGCGGCAACATCTGCAATATGCAGTTTTGCGACTCGCGCGGCGCCAAGGAGCGCAGCACTCTTCAGATCGACTATCACAAGGTGAGCAAGTAAAGAGCTCGGCCTTAATCACTCGCCCTTAATCATAGAATCAGGAAAAACCCCATAGTCAGCCCTGGATGTAAATAGCTAAACTATTAGATACCTGGCCGCCGTTCTCGTTTCATCCCGAGAGAGATTAACCAAATAGCCTCACGGCGGCTTTTTTTACTAATTCGAGAACAAGCACTCGGTCTGCGAGAAGCGACCGAAGACCTCGGCCTGCGGCACCGTAAATGGTGCGGCAGGCCGATTGCTTTTAGGCTCAAAACAGGAATCCAAGGGGATTGTTAAGACAAGCTTATCTAGCAGGCAGGGCCGGTCGGAAACTGCTTAAATGAAATTGTAGGCCACTTTACACTTATCCCTAAATCATTCAAGAAATGCCGCCCGAGCGTCGCTATGACCTCTGGCGGAGCTTTTACTGGAGTCCGAAATGCAAGCGCTAACAAATAACATGCTTTCATCCACTTCCAAAACCGGGGCCTCCACAAAGTCGGCGAAAAAAGTCGCTGGTCAGGAAAACTTCGACCAACTGTTTTTCTTCGACGACGAAGCCGAGACCTCTCAGCAATATATTTTTCCCCAAGAAGCAAGCGAAGATGCGCTGGCCAACTACCTCAAGAGTCTGGGCAAATACAAACTGCTCAGCGCCAGTGAAGAGAAGGAATTGGCCCAGAAGGTCAAGACCGGCTGCGAGCTGTCCAAGCGCAAATTGATCCAGGCCAATTTGCGTCTGGTCGTCAGCATAGCCAAACGCTACATCAACCGCGGCCTACCGATGCTCGACCTGATTCAGGAAGGCAATCTCGGCTTGATTCGTGCCGTCGAAAAATTCGACCCTGATAAGGGCTTCCGATTCTCCACCTATGCCACCTGGTGGATTCGCCAGGCGGTCAGCCGCGGCCTTTCGGAAAAGGGTCGGGCGATCCGCATACCGGTGCATATGGGTGAAAACGTTCAGAAGATCGGCCGCAGCGCCAGACAATTTTTCCTGCGCGAAGGCCGCAAGCCAAACGCCCAGGAGCTTGCCGCCGAGACCGGACTGACACCGGCCAAGATCAATCAGCTGATGCTCTCCATTCAAGAACCGGTCTCCCTCGACCTGACCACTTCTGAAGAAGGCGACAACAATACTTTGCTTGACCAACTGGCCGATCAAATTTCCACCGATGAAGCAGCCACCGTCAGCCTCTGTCGGCAGGACATCGCCACTCTGCTGCAGCGCCTGGTGCCCCGCGAAGCGGAGCTCATTCGTTTGCGTTATGGCCTCGACACCGGCAATCCGATCAGTCTGGCCCAGGCCGCACGCGTCCTCGGCCTCGGCGAAGAACGCGCCAGGCATATGGAGCAGCGCGCCCTGACCAAGTTGCGCAACAACGACAAGACAAACAGCCTGCGCGATTATCTCAAATAAGAACGCGCCGAGCCTTGCAAACAGGGCAATAAAAAAGGGCATAAGGAGCATGACCGGACCGGCCGGAGCTCACTTATGCCTTTTTATTTCATTTCCTTCGATCGAGCCGACGCTTTAGAATTCAGCGACGGAGCCGAAGCTGGCGATCAAAAGGATGAAGGCAAAATAGAGGACAAAGAACCACGACCATCTCCAGATTACATCCACTTCCGATATTTTAGTTTCTTCTGCCATTGACTTGACCCTTTTTAGGACGTTTGGCGATTGACTCAAGGAGCGCGTCGCCGGGAATTTGCTTAGGACTCGGTCGGTTTTTTACCGTCGACGGTGGCGTCGGGATTGACCGGCATGTCTGGACTGGGATTGGGTTTTGCGTCGGCCGCTTTTTCCACCGGAGTTTTGGCTTCGGTGGATACGCTGTCGACTGCTTTAGCATCCTCCGGTTTGCCCTGAGCTTCCAGTTTTTCAGCGGCCTTGGCCTGCGGCTTGGGAGCGGCAGTCGGTTTGGCGGCAGCTTCGGCGGGCAAATCGCGGACCATCTTGACGAACTCTTTAGCTTCCGAAAGGAAGCGGTCTTTTTGTGGACGAGCCAGCCAGAGAGCAAGCACTCTTCTGCGGTCGACCGTCTTTTTCAAGCCCGGCGGACGATTGCCGAGCAGGCGGTCGCGGATCATGCGATTGCCTTCGCGATAGTAGCAATCACCGATCTGACAACCGGTGACGATTACACCGGCGGCGCCGGCCTTCATCGCCGCTTCGATCATCAGCGGTTGAATCATCCCTGAGCAGGGCAACTTGACCACATGCAAACCGGAGACTTCTTTCACTTCGCCGCTGGTGTCGGTGACCGAACTGAGATCACAGGCCCTTTCGCAAACGAGAGAGATTACCTTCTTGTCGGACATTTGATTACCAGCCTCGTATCTTTTTTAGTTCGTTCGTTTTCTAACTGAATTGGTCTCTATTGAGCTTCGGCCATGGCCTTGATCTGAGCGGTTACATCGCTGTCGAGCAAGTTGGGCAGATCAATTGCATCAAAGGCACAGGCACCGACGCAAACGCCGCAACCAGAGCAGCGGTAGGGCATGACGGTGGCCAGGAGTTTGAAGCGCGAACCGGCCGGAGCAGGCACCATCTCAATCGCCTGATAAGGACAATCGAGCGAGCAGAGTCTGCAACCGACGCACTTGCTGAGGACGACTTCGGCGGCCTCGACAGGGTGTGCCGCTTTGTAGAGAGAGGGGAAAGGCACCAGCATCAGAGCGAGCGATGCAGCAATGATCACGACCCAGTACACGGTCAAATCCATATGAGCCAGGAGGTAATACGGGAAGAGGAAGAACCAATCGATATCGAAGCTCGTCGGCGTGGTGTTGATGTCGGCCATCTTGCCCGATGTAATCGGATAAGCGAATACGACGAGCAAAAGGACGGCGGTGAGCAGGTAGTTGATTGCCGGAGGCGGCGTCAGTACCGGTCTGGTCATGCGCACATAGTGCAACCAGAGACCGAAGAGCAGAGTGAAGGAAAGACCGATGTGGATGAAAAGGAAATTGGAGAGGGTCAGGTTTGTAATGGCGCTTCCGTTCAAGAACCAGGCGGCAAGGCCGGGACCAACGATCGGAAGGGCGGCCAGGGCACTCACAGTCATGCGGGTGAGAACAAGCGAACGCTCGTCCCAGACAAGGTAATAACCGGTCTGACCGATAAAGAGCACCATAAATAGGAGAATAACGCCGGTCACCCACTGTACCCAGCGGTATTGACGATAGCGATCTGTGACCCAAACGCGCAGGGCGTGCAGGACGATAGTGATCACCATGGCGTCACCGGCATAACGGTGAATACCGCGGATGACACCACCCATGGGGATGGTATTGGTGATGTAGTTTACTGAAGTCCAGGCATTGACAAGATTTTCAGAGAAATAAGCATTGTCGATGGTCGGGATGTAATAGGCGAAAAGCAAAAGGCCGGAGAGATAAAGCACCCAGAGATAGTACTGGGGCAGTGCTCCGTGATAATAGAAAGGGTTGTACTTGTTCGTAATGACGGCATTAGTACCCTTCTCTACCAAGAGAGTAAAGTCAGTCAGACCTTTAGGAATAGACGAATACATTACACGGATCTCCCAACTGTATTTTTACTTCTTAACCGGCAAAACTGTTTTTTCTTCTGCTTCTTCGCGGCCGATAGCGGCAATGCCGATCGCCGCACCAATCAGGGCCAGGCCCATGACGAGCGAATAAGCGTAATCGCCCAAATTACTTTCGGCACCACTTTTATGCAAATAACTGGTCCAATCGGCTCCAAGACCGGAAACTGAAGCGTAGTCCGGTAGAGAATGCAAAGGTGTATTTTCGGCGGCCCAACGCAGCCACAGGGGCCAGTTGTCGAAACTGCCGTTCATGCCGAGTTCTGCCCAGGGCATGAGGCAGGTGAAAGCCAAACAGACTATCGCTCCTACAACCACAAGCGCGGTATCAATCGTCTTACCCACGGTTTGTACTGTCTCCCTTTTTCTTAGTCAAAATTTCGTACCAGTGATCAAACAAAGCAATTTTGCGAGTGTGGCGGCCCTTAGAACGTTCTTCGCAGTAGATGAAAAATCCCTGCAAGGCGACCAGCGCGAGGGTGGTAACGGTGCCGGCTAGAAGTACCGCAGGCCCCTGAATTCCCGAGACTTCCTTGCACTGGCGCAAGCCCTCGAAAAACCAGGAGAGAGTGACCGTTGAGGCACAAAAAACCAGAACCTTGATAGCCATTCTGATTTTCAAGGGAGAGGCGCCGTCAGTAACCTGCTCGCTTTGAGCAGGAATTGAATTGTTAGCGTTAGCTCTGACGGCGCTTTCCATTGACTTAGTTTCTTCAGGCCCCTCTGGCATTTGATTTGTTTACGCGAGACGCAAGACGCGAGGATCAGGTCGTCGCTGCCGTCGCCGGTGCGGCCGCTTTGGGAGCGGGAGTGGAAGCTTGAGCAGATTTGCACTGCGCCGCGACCAACAAGCCGAACAAGAGACAGAGCGGTCCGGTCACCATCCAGTAAAGGTCGACCGGCGGAATGGCCGCGGGATAGGTCTTGACCTTACCGTTCAAACGATCCTGCATAACGCAGTAGTCCATGCACCAGCGGTTATTGAGCATAAAATCCATCATGCTCAGATATTTCGGGTGCGGACCGACCTTGGGATTGCTGAAAGTGATCGACTTGAGCGTACCGTTGGGACCGTCGGCAGTTTCGAATGTGGGAATCAAACTGGTGACGAAATCGACTGGAGAAGTTGATTTAGCTACCTGTTCGATTGCTTCCAGATCGGCTTTGCCGACCGGTTCGCCAATCTTGGAGATGTAGCCCGGGTCAAGTAGGACATGGAAGTTCCAGTAGTCTTTGTTGACGGGGGTATCACCATTGGGCGGTACCATCTTGCGCACCAGCTCTTCCGCTTTGTCGGCGGCGGCACCCATCATCGGTCTTGCACCGGCGTAGATAGCAGCATGGCCGAGCGGGTCGATGAACATCTCGGTCTTAGCCATATAGGTATAGCAGAAGGCCCAGAAGCACTGGACAGCCGCCACCACACTCAATACCACACAAGCCTTGAACTGTTTGGCCTTCCAGACTTTGTCCTTGTTTTGCATGATCAAAAGCAACTGCCAGACGATACCGAGATCGATCGTCCAGTAGAAGAAAGTGCGCCAGAAGGGCGGGTCAGTGTGGATATTGGCGATGTTGATGATGATCAAGGCTGAGAAGATAACCCAGGTCAGACCACCCATGATCGTCACCATAAGCATGAAGGGACGCTTCAGGATGTTCTTTTCGGTGCCGGTGATCCAGGTGTCCATGAAGGGCAAGAGGAAAACGGAGACGGGAATGACCATGGTGATATAGGTAGCGACGACGGGCTCCAGATACTTATACATCTGATAGAGACCGAGGAAGTACCAGTCGGACAGGATGGGCAAAGGCGTGACGTCCGGATCCGAACGCGAACCCTGGGCGGCCGGCATGGCGATAGCCACGAAGGCGAGGATCAAAATGATTACCGAGCGCTTGATCCAATTGAGCGGGATGCGCGTGTAAGCATTTTTGTAGAAGTAGAGCTCGACGAGGATTAGAGGAATAAGCGAGAAGGCCAGGTGCAACGAGAAGAATCTCGTGATTGTGTTCTGGGTGATGGCTGCACCGCCGCCCAGCAAGACTTCAGCCGTATTCCAACCAAGGTGGAGCGATTTGTAGAGGGGCTGATAGAAATCGCCCATGACGGCGAACTGGTCCATATAGGTCGGGAAGGTAGCAAATACCTTGGTCGCCCAGAAAGCTCGCTGGTTCCAGATCAGCAGGTATCCGGTCAGACCGGAGTACATGGCCAAAAGCAATGTCACCAGGGCGATGGCAATGTTGAGCTCGCGGGACGGTTTGAAATCGCCATTGATAAACATGCGATAGAGACGCATGGTGGCGGCGATGATCATGGCGTCGGCACCGTACTTGTGCATGCCGCGCATCAGACCGCCGACCGGGATACCGTTCTGGATATTGAGAATAGAGTCGAAGGCCGAAGATTTGGTCGGCACATACCACATGATCAAAATCAGACCAGTGGCCATAACGATGAACCAGACCAGATAGAAGATCGGTCCAAGGGCATAGAAAGGATTGGCTCTGGCCAGGTCCTGATAATGCTCGTCGAAGATATCGATATTGTTGATGCGACTCTTTATGTAGTCAGTCGCAGCCGAAAGAGCTGAGGAAAAGCCCCCGGCTTGTGCAGTTGAACTAGGCAATTGAACCGGCCTCCAATGCTATTACCTCATACTGGTCACCACTCTTCTTGACCTCGAATTTTCTCGGAGGACGAGGAGCAGGACCGCTGACGACTTTACCTGAGTTGGCGATGTCATAGACGCTCAAGTGACAAGGACAGGCAAACACTGGACGACCGCCGCCGGCCAGCGTGCGGGGATCAAAGTTGTAGCCTTTAGCGCATTCTTCCGGCTCAGGAATGAAATTGAAGATACAACCGAGGTGCGGACAAATACGGCTGTAAGCAACCACATCACCGGTAGGCAATTTGACGATGAAGCCGGGGATCTTGCGGATTTCCTTGGCTTCAGGGTTGTACTCGATGTACTTCTGGTTGAACATGAAAGGAAGGCAAGTCCAGGGCTCTGGAAAGTCCTTTTCGGTAAAAGTCGGAATCGGTGGCTCGGCAATCGGTTGATCCGATTGACCAAGCACATCGAGTGGCTTCAGCGTTGGTCTCAAAAACCGCAAAAACGGCGAGGCCAACAGGCCAAACGTAGCTGCCAGCGGCAAAGCCGCTGCAGTCTTCAATACTGTCCTTCTTAAGACGCCTTCTGTCATTTCCTTGTACCTTAGGTCTGAGGTTTGGTGCTGGTCGGTGGTTGCTTATCTTCTTTATCTTCTTTCTGATGAGCTTCCTTAGTAGCAGCTTCGGTCTTGTTGCTTTCGTGGAAGTGGCGGACGAAGCCGACCAACTTATAACAATAGTCTCGGTCGAAAGTGACGTTTTTCTTTTTGTCGACCTTGCCCAAGAAATTAGGCATGCCTTCCCACTTGATACCGTTGGCTATGTGATCCCAGAGTACATCATCCGTGCGATCAAAGAAGCGCGGAAAGCTCTGGAAGTTAGCCGGAAGGGGCTCGAGGGTATTGCCCTTCATCAAAGGTCCGTTGCCATAACCCTTGGTACCGTGGCAGACCGCACAGTTTGCACCGAATACGGGCAAGACATCTGCGATTTCAGCATCGGTCAGGGGGGCTGTGGAGAGCGAGCGCACGTAGAAAACGAGGTTCCAGATCTGCGAAGGTCTGAGCACACCCTGCATCTTCGGATGCTCGACGCCTTTTTTGCCGAAGGTGACAAAGTCGTACTCGTCGACAGGCTTCTGCTGACGGCCCCAATCTTTGCTGGAGAAGTCGACGGTCGACTTACCGGCGACCGGCTTACCGTCTACACCGTGGCAGGCAGCGCAATTTTGGGCCTGGTAAACGCCACCACCATCCGGAACGGACGGGTCATCGTTGGGCCAGATCGGCTCGTTACCGCCCATTGTCACTTTAGTGCTGACCAGACCGTTATCGGCGCCGGGTATGATCACTTTGCTATCACCACAGGCGGTGAGACCCATGGATATAGCCACTATGACCGGTATCAGCGTCAAAACGACGGACACTTTGAAATCGGCTCTGAGAGCACTTACTTGTTTAACAACTCTCGTTGCCATATTTAACTTACTAGGTGACATCTTCCTCTAATAACCAAAGAAGGGAATCCAGGAGACCGCGGCATATATAAAGATCAGTATGAAGCAGATCACGAGAAAAGGCGGCGGAGCGCCCTCGCCGATGCGATATTCGGACACAACTTCATAGTGTTCTTCGTCCATTGTTTTGACTTCTTCAGCCATTGTTTTTCGTTTACCCTCGTCCATTTACTGACGTAATTTTGTCAGAGTGCGCTTGAGCACTTATTTTCCACTTAGCCCCCGGTCTTTCGAGTTTGGAACTCTAGGTCGACTGAGCCCTCAATTTTTCGATTTTGGCTCTGGCTTCGGCGCCGAGACGGTTATCTTCACCGTCGTCGAGCATCTCGAATTTAACGCCTTCTAGATCCTCAAATTCGCCGTTTTTGAAGGCCCACAGGACACCGGCAATACCAATCAAAAAGAAAAGTCCGCAGATACCGAAAGCGACATATATACCGCCGCCTAAAGACGCACCGTTCAGTACACAATTAGGACACATTGAGGGCCTCCTTATTCTTGACCGTGGTGAGGTTCATACTGCTCGTGGCTCAAAACCGGTAGATGGACCGGTTCGGCAACGTTGAGCTGATCAAGGCTGTTGATTGTTTCTTCATGCTCTTTCGGAAGAGTCTTCAGATAAGCAACCAGATACCAGCGCTGTTCCGGAGAGAGTATCTCCTGGAAGCGCGGCATGCGTGTACCGGTCACCCCTTCGGAAATACGGTAATACCAGAACTCATCCGGATACTGCTTATAATAATCGCGGGTCAAGTTCGGCGGCTTTTTCTCGAGAGTGATCGAGTTGGGGCCATTGCCCCGACCTTCGAGACCGTGACAGGCAGCGCAGTTCTGCGTATAGATACCACGACCGGCATTGGCTGCGGCATCGCTAGCGGTATCAACAGTTTTACCCGCGGCCAGAGCACGTCCCTGGGGAGTGGTGGGCAGATACTCATCGGGCGGAGTGACGAAGGCGGTTACTGTACGCTTGTTACCCAGAGACTGGATGTAGGCGACCAGGTCGTTCATATCGCGCTCGGAAAGGAAACTGAAGCTGGGCATGATCGAACCGGGTTTGACTACACGGGGAGCGATCAAGTGAGCCTTTTGCCACTGCGAAGGGAAACGTCCGCCTTCATTCGTAAGGTCAGGACCGGTGCGAGCCGTACCGAGCTGGTGCGGAGTTTCGTACACGTAGTCGCCTTCTTTGACAAGCGGGCCGTAGCCTCTATCTTGAATACGCGTAAACTGCGTATGGCAATAGAAGCAGCCTTCTCTCACATAAATCTGTCTGCCTCTTTTAGCATCGGCCACGCTGGCGGGAATGACATCGTAATCATTACCGCGTCCGGATGCCTTGGGATTGAACAAAACCATGGGCATGAGAACGGTGGAGAAAATGATGATAAAGAAGGTGGTGACAATACCAATTGCACCAAGCCTGTAACCGTACATTAGACCTTGACCTCCCGTGCCTTGACGCTGGCACCGGTAACTACTTTGGGCACATAAAGCGTTTTGTAGACGTTGTAAGCGAAGAGCACTTGCCCGGTGACGATCATGATGCCGCTTATCGCTCTCAAGAACCAGTAAGGACGGATAGCCAGGCCCCACTGATCGACGGGGAAGCCGAAGGCCCAACCGGCCGACTGGATCAAACCAGCGGTGGTGAGAGCGGTCATCATCAACATGAAGCCGAGGAATTTGAGCCAGTAGTGCGCTCTGATCAGCCCCTGACTGTGCCACTCTTTACCGGTCAAGCGAGGCATACAGTAATAGAAGGAAGAAGTGAGGATGAAGGAGAACGTACCAAGCAGCGCCAGGTGAGCGTGTCCGACAACCCACTGGGTGAAGTGCAGATACCAGTTGATCCAACGAGTCGCCTGGAATGGTCCCTGGGTGCATGTGACCAGATAGAACATACAGGAGGTGACGGCGAAGCGCAGCGGCAAATCGGTTGCGACTAGGCCCCACTTACCCTTCATCGTCATGAAGAAGTTGGTCAGAACAGTCAGTACGGGTACCAGCAAGAAAATGGACGAGATGATGGCGATTGCTTTCAGCCATTCGGGTACGGGCGACTGAGTGATGTGGTGAGTACCGGTCGGTGCGTAGAAGAGGGCGATACCCCAGAAGCCGAGCATGGAAAGACCATGACTATACAGTGGGGCTTTCGTATAACGCGGAATCAAGTAATACATCATGCCGACACCGACGGTGGTGAACCACATCCCGAGGATGTTGTGACCGTAGAACCAACCGACGATGGCGTCGTTCAGACCGGGCAGACCGACGAAGGTGCGCTGACCGATGACGTAGACGAGGGGGAACCAGAAAAGCGAACCGAGGAAATACCAGAGCGAGACATATAGCTTTTTGACTTTTCTCTGGACGATGGTCATATACAAGTTGTAGGCGACCGATACCAGTCCGATTACGACGATGACGTCGAGAACGGCGCCGAGTTCGGCATATTCACGACCTTCGGAATTGCCATTGAGAAGCGTGCAGAATGCACCGACCATCAAAATGTTCCAGGCCCACATCGTGAAGTTGCCCAGACGCTCGCTGTAGAGCTTGCATTTGCAGAGCGACGGAATCATGTAGAACATCGACGCTACATAGCCCATCGACAGCCAGCCGATGGCAACGGCGTTGACGTGCCACATACGCAAGTGAGGGAAGGCCAGCTGCGGCACTCCGCGGATCAAATCCGGCAGGGTGAATTCAATACCGGCAAGCATGCCGGCGCCCATGCCCCAGATTGACCACCAGAGCGCAGACAGGAAGAAGTTGCGACTGGCGCTGCCTTCCTGATTGCTGAAAAATTTGTCGACCAGACTGGTGGCCGAATATCCGCCCTGCGGCGAAGTTCCTTGTGCCAAACTACTCACTTGATGCTACCCCTCAAAGGCCTCTTGCCTTGTCTCAGATAAGATTTTAGGCTACTGACATGCCCTCAATCCCTCTAATTACGCATGAGTTTTCACTCAAGAATTATTTCAGCCCCGCCTACAAACCCCCACCACGACGCTACCTTTGATACAAAGCGTAACTAGGGGTGCGGAAACCATTGCTAAGGCACCGTATGACGTCAATCTCATCGATATGCCAATCTGAGTGAAAATTCACCTTTCTAGATCGAATAATCGATGCCATTGAACTCATTGGCAACCGGTTCGGTTCCGCAACAAAGCCACATCTTGACTGCCTGCAGAGATCCTTCTAATACTCTTTCGAAGACTATCCTTTCCTCCGGGCGAAATTTGCTAAGCAAATAATCACCGCGCACCGCACCGCCGGGATCGGGTCCGACACCCAATTTTAGCCGTTCGAAACTTTTAGATCCGGAGAGATGTTCGATGATCGATTCGACGCCGTGTTGACCTCCAGCACCGCGACCGGCCTGACAGCGGATACGTCCGAGATTGAGCGAGACGTCATCGTGCACGATCAAGAGTGCATTTTTTTCTACCTGTCCATTTCTGACATTACCGAGATCAATCTTGTACCAATCTAAGACCGCTCTCACGGCGCGACCGGAGAGGTTCATATAGGTAGTCGGCTTGACAAGCAAAACGATTTCTTCAGTCGCCTGTCGGTTGACAGGATGTGTGGCTACGCCGGCCGCCTTGCCGGGCGTAGCGGCAAACAGACCGGGATTGAGGCTGACAGTCGTCTTTGCAATCAAACAATGCAAAGATTTAGTCTCTTTAAGCTCGGCACCAAAAGCAGTGGCGAGCTGATCTACTAACCTGAAACCGGCATTATGCCTCGTATCTTCATATTCTCGTCCAGGATTGCCCAGACCAACAACTACTTTCATCGCCTAATTGTAAGCCAGGCTTTATCCAAAAGTTTTATTATTGCGGGGTGCCTCCGCCTTCTAAGAGCTAAACTTAGCAGAGCGGGCTAAATTTATATAGATTGACGCAAATATAAATTGACGCAAAGACTAAAAGGCTTTCCACTCACGGTTGAAATCTAAATATGACTAAAGAATTTGACGACGCAGGCGAAATATTGCCCTTCCCTTATTTGCCGGCTACCCAGGCCGAGCGAGAGCTGATGCTCAAAGAAATAGGGGTGCGCACTTTCGAAGATCTGGTCAGTCACATTCCAGCCGAAGTCAAAGCCAAGCCCCTCGAGCTCAGAGCCGGACTGGCCGAGCTCGAATTGACCAGAGAACTTTCGCAATTGGCCGCCAAAAACAAACCGGCCAGCCAACAAGCATCATTTCTAGGCGGCGGTTCATATAGACGTTTCGTACCGGCAGTCGTCCCGGCCGTCATTTCGCGCTCCGAATTTTCTACAGCCTACACTCCCTATCAGCCGGAAGTTTCGCAGGGCAGCCTGCAAGCCATTTACGAGTTTCAGACTGCAATTTGCTTGATCACCGGCATGGACGTTGCCAATGCCTCGATGTACGACGCCCCGACCGCCCTTGCCGAAGCTTGCTTGATGGCAGTGCGCCTCACCGGCAAGAAAAAAATCGTCCTTTCCGAAGCGCTCAATCCCGAGCATCGCATGGTCACTGAAACCTATGCCCGCTCCTGTGATTTGCCTTGCGCTTTCGTTACCGCCGCGCAAAAAGGTGCAACCGACAGTGGTGCGGCTCTGGAAAAAGAAATCGCCGATGATTGCGCTTGTTTCGTTGTCCAGTATCCGAATTATTTCGGCACGATCGAAGCCGTCCAGGAAATTGCCGACAAAGTACACGCCAAAGGTGCGTTGCTCGTCGTCGTCACAGACCCTATTAGTTTAGGCCTGCTCAAAGCACCGGGCGATCTCGGTGCCGATATTGTTGTCGGCGACGCTCAGAGCTGTGGCAATTCGCTTGCTTTTGGCGGCCCGTCGGCCGGCTATATGGCCTGCCGCAAAGAATTTATCCGCCAGCTCCCCGGTCGCCTCGCCGGCATGACAGTGGACAACCGCGGCCAGACCGCTTTTACCCTGACATTGCAGACCAGAGAGCAGCATATTAGAAGGGCCAAGGCCACTTCCAATATCTGCACTAACCAGGCCTTGAACGCCCTGGCCATGCTTGTCTATCTGACGGCCATGGGTCCGCAAGGTCTGCGCGATCTTGCCAATATCAGCTTGCAGCGCGCCCATTATCTGGCCGATGCCCTGACCAAAATCGATGGCGTCGAACTGACATTCAAAGAACCATTCTTCAACGAATTTGCCATAACCCTGCCGGCCGATCCGAGCGCCGTCCTGCAAGCTCTCACAGAGCATAAGGTATTGGGCGGGCTGAAGCTGGGAACGCATTTCAAGCATCTGCAAAACAGCATCCTCGTGGCCGTCACCGAGATGAACCCGAAAGAAGACCTCGACCTCTTTGCCCAAAGTCTGGCAGAAGTATTGAAAGCTTTGCCGGCTAAGGCTAGAGATGATGCCAAGCAAAGTAGCTCGCAGCCGACATCGCAAAAAAAGGTTTTGACGGTATAATCGACTTTAACTTGCCGTCAAGTTCAAATTGCCCATACAGTGCCTGGCCTTCGCTTTAGGAAACTACTTTTGCCCGTGACCACATCAGCACCACAGCAGACAGAAAATGCATCACCTGGGGAACCCCAGGGATTTTTCAAAGGTTTTCTCAAAGAAGCCATTGAGCTCGTCGTCGTTACTCTCTTGTTACTGGTCTTGATTCGCTGGGGCGTGGCGGAAGCCCGCTATATCCCGTCGAGCTCTATGGAGCCGACCTTGCAGATCAATGATCGCTTGATCGTCGAGAAGATTTCTGGCCACCTGGGCAAGAAAATCGAACGCGGCGACATCCTTGTTTTTTATCCCCCGCCCATCGAAATGAGCGGCAAGGATCTGAGCAATGACATATTGCACCTGGCCGGCCGTTACACCGGTCTGCCTTTTTTCCCCAACGAACCAGCCTTCATCAAGCGCGTCATCGGTCTGCCCGGCGACATGATCCGCATCCAGGCCGGACAGGGCGTTTTCATCAATAATCAGCTTCTCGACGAGAGCGCGTACATCAAAGAAGTGCCCAATTACAGCTTGAATGTGCTCGGGGACATCCGCGGTCGCAACATGGACATGCGCTCGATTCAATATGAGACCGATCCCAAACATATGAGCGATCCGATCATGGTGCCGGCAGGCCATCTTTTCATGATGGGCGATAACAGAAATAACTCCGAAGACGGGCACGTCTGGGGCTTCCTCGATCAAAAACGCGTCATCGGTCGCGCTTTTCTGCTGATCTGGCGCAAGCTCGACCCACCCACTTATCCTCCTAATTTGCAGGCGCAAGAATAAAAGAATAATTCGGCAAGAGTAGCCTGCAGGGAAGTAAGGCCACAGTCAGCCTTAGATTTGGCAAGCTCGCTTTTGAAAGCCTTATGACAGGGGTTAATCTGGGTATATATTCTGAGCGATACATCCTTTTCGGGTCAGAGGCAGGCAGATGGCAAAATCCAAGGTGAATCAGGGCCACACTCACAGTCATAATCCCAGTCACGCCCCCAATTCGTCCGCCAGTGCGTCGAGCGGCACCGAAACCAGCACTTCGGGAAAGCTAGACCCGGCAGCGCTTAACGAGCTGGAAAACGAACTGAATAATCGCGAAATCGCCATCATCGAACGAGAAATAAAATCACTGCGCCTGCAAGAAGAGCTGGACCGCTTACGTCCGCTTTCCGGCCTCTATCGCGTCGTCAAAGCGATGGCGACCGAGCGCCGGTTAGACTCCCTGCTCGACACAATCACCAGAGAGACGCAAAGTATCGTCAAATGCGATCGTTGCAGTGTATTTGTCCTCGACCACGATAAAAGCGAATTGTGGACCCAGGTCGCCCAGGGCTTGACCGGCGTCAGGACGATCCGCATCCCCCTCTCCGGCGCGGCTATTGTCAGCCACTGCGCCCGGGCCGGTCGGATCATCAATATCCCGGACGCCTACAAAGACGACCGTTTCGACCCGGCCGTCGATAAAAAGACCGGTTACAAAACGCGCAGCGTCCTCTGCGTACCGATGCGTAACCGCGAAGGCGGCATCATCGGTGTCTTCCAGGTCTTGAACAAGCTGACCGGGCCCTTCACCTCAGAGGATGAGGAATGGCTGGAAGCACTGACCGCAGTCGCTTCTGGTTTGATCGAGCAAGCCCAGGCCTACGACGAAATCGAACGTTTCGTCGACAAAACCCTGGAAGTGCTCGCCCAGACGATTGATAAACGCGACCCTCTGACGGCAGGCCATTCGGTACGCGTCACCAATTACAGCATGATGATCGGCAATAGCATGGACGTGCTGGGCGAAGATCTGGACATCCTTCGTTATTCGGCGATGATGCACGACTACGGCAAAATCGGCGTACCCGAGGCGGTACTCTGGAAGCCCGGTCGTCTCACTCCGGAAGAGTACGCGACAGTGCAAAAGCATGCCAGCATCACTTTCGACCTGCTCTCCAACCTGCCTTTCACCAAGCGCTTGCAGGCTGTACCCTTCGTCGCCTCCTGCCATCACGAGAAGCTGGACGGCACTGGTTACTACCGCGGCTTAAAAGGCGAACAGATTCCTTTCCTCTCGCGTATCATCGCTGTAGCCGACGTTTTTGACGCTCTAACATCGGTCCGACATTACCGTAACCGCATGCCAATCGAAAAAGTGGCTGAAATTTTAGACGCGGGCAAAGACAATCACTTCGATGCCGCTTGCGTAGAGGCTTTTGACAAACTTCCCGCCGAAACCGTTTTGACCTGCATGGAGTCGGAACGTGATCGCCATGCATCCGCCGATATCGGCATGTTCAGCCAGATCAGCTGGCGCCGACTGGTCGAATTGACCGCCGGCTCCAAACCTAAACGCGGCGAGGACAATCTCAAAGAAAGCTTCGAAAGATTGTACAATTTCGGCTTGCCGGCAGACTATAAGCCACTGGACTGATGCGCCGGCTTGGCGACATTGGGAAAAATTGGAATAAATTTGATAGCTTTGAAAAAATTGGGAAAAAATTGGAGCAGATGAATCCAGTCTTCAATCTGGCCGCGAAACTGATAGTGAGCGCCCTCTGTGCCACGTTTTTTTGCCTGAGTGCAGTGCCGACTTTGACCGCTATGGCCGCCCAGGGTGACAAAACAAGTGCGGCCACCGGCAGCGCGGTCGGCCAAACTGCGTCCCCTAGGAAGGCCAGCAGCAAAGGGGCTGAAACCGCCACTTCGGAAAGCAATGCCTCGGCGCCGGTCAAAGCACCGGACAAAAATACCGCCCTCGAATCGGAAGTAAACGCTACTGCAGAACCGCCCAGCGACGACCCGCAGAAGCAACCGAAAGGTCTGCTCGTGCTCAGGCTTTTTGTACCGCAGATGCAAAAGCGGGTGGACACTTTTTCGATCAATCCTTATACGACCGATCTGCCGCCGATCGCCATCTTGCCCGCACCTCTGCCGGAATCGTTCGAAGGCGTACGCTATAAGGTGATTCAAAGCGGCTATTCGATGAGACTCAGCCTGACTAAACCTTATCCGGACAGCGGCTGGCGCTGGAATTATGCCTACCGCAACGCTCGCAAAAAATCGGGCATTACCGAGCCGCACGCCTTCTTTCAGATCTATCACTTCGCCGACGACCTGACGCCCTATGTCATGGCCGAATGTAAGCGCATCAATAAAATTGAAAATGCGCGGCTCAAGGCTTACATGAAGGCCAAACAAGAGCACGAAGACAACCATAAAGACGAGGAAATGGAAGCGCTGCGATTGGGCCTGGAGCCGGTCAAGCTAAATTTGACACCGATTAAACGCGGCGACGCCATTGAAACCAGCCTCTACATTTCACCGGGGGACTGGTGGATCACAGGTACTCACAAGGTGCCCGGTTTGATTTATTTCTGGCAATTACCGATCAAGGTCAAAGCAGGCGAAAGCCAGACCATTGAATTGACCGATGCCAATGCTCTGCTTATTCAAGGCGGCTGGTGAAAAAGATCGAAACAATCAGTGCGTGCGCGAGAGCAAGACCTGTACGGTTGGCTTGGCAGCTAATCTAGAGCGCAGAGTTTTTACCACCGACTCTCTGATCGCCGAGCGCATCACCGATAGTCCATCGGCGACACTATCGCTCGCGGCTTTTTTATTCTCACTGCGCGATCTGCTCACCGCTTCGCGGACAATCCCGGCTAGCTCGCCTTCGAGCGTGGTCCACTCAGGCGAGCGCAAGAATCCGGAAGCACCGCATTCGAAGGTGGGCCCGGAGGCGATGTCACCACCGGCGGTGACAGAGAGCCCAATCGTCATTACCCCTTCCAGGGACAATGCCCGACGTTCGTTAACCGAGGCGGTCGTGACGCGTTCACCCTGTTCTCGATTGTACAGCACCGGCTGCGACTCAATTGCTCCCATGACGGTGGCAAAACCGCCGGACAATTCAAAGACGTCGCCGTTAGCAAGCGTGTAAACCTGGGTGGGATCGAGACCGACATCGATGGCCAGCTCTCCGTGCTGGGTGATGTGCCGTCCTTCGCCCATGGCCGGCACAAAGAAGTGCGGCTTGACTGTGGAGACGACTAACTTCAATTCTTCCCTGGAGGCATGCTTTGTGACATGCACTCCCTGCCTGGTGCCCCAGATGCACTTAACATCGAGCGAGAGCAACTGGTCGAGGATATAGCCCATGTGGCGGGCATGACCGGGCATGACGTCGGACGAAAAAACAAGGGTGTCGCCACTTTTCAGGGAAAGCATCGGATGATTACCGCTGGCCAGCTGATCGAGCACGCTGATCGGATCGGCCTCGATGGCGCTGGCGATCACAAAAACTTTGCGATCTTCCAGCCTGTTGAGATCTTCAAGAGATGCGGTCAGCTTCTGGTCAAAAGGCAGATGTCCGGTCATCGCGGCAGCTACAGCCACTTTGTGCAACGTGTCACCAAGTAAAATAACGCGACGAGAACCAATTTGCGCTGCTTCAAAAAGCAATTTTAGGCGATGTGTGTTAGTAGCTGGCGCGACAACAATCAGACGACCTGGGCTTTCCTGGCTAAGCGACTGAAATTTTCCGGCTAATTTTTTCTCGGAAGGCGTGTAGCCGCTAACTTCGACGTTGCTGCTGTCCGAAATTAAAAGTTCAACCCCGGCGTCCCCAATTGCGGCCAGGCGACCGACGTCGAGAAGCTTGCCGTCGACAGGCGTCTGGTCGAATTTGAAACTGCTCGTGTAAATCACATTGCCGCAGCCGGTGGAAATATTCAAAGCACAGGAGTCAGCGATGGCATTGTTGCTGTCTATCCACTCAAGACCAAAGGCGCCGACCTTGTATTGACGACGGGTTTGAATCTCTTCCAATTGCGGGAAACTCGTCAAACTTTGCCCGTAGATGTTGTAGGCGTTATCCTTGATCAAAGTGGCGACGAAGGGAGGAGCCAGGATGCGTGGGACATTGACGTGACTGAGGAGATAACTGACCGCCCCACAATGCTCTTCGTGACCATTGGTGAGAACAAGCGCACTAATTTTGTCTTGATTTGCTTCCAAAAAATTGATATTGGGCAAAAACAAATCAACGCCGGGCAATTCTGTAGCCGGGTAAGAAGCCCCTGCGTCAACAATGAGAATCTGACCCTGATGAATAAATAGCCATAAAATCAGACCCATTTCAGCCTGACCACCGAGAGCCACGGCATAGAGGGCGTTAGGGTCAAAATCGGCAAGGCTTGTTATAAAATCGCTCACGCAAGAACCTGTAGCAAAATATGTCAGTTAGTATGACCTGTTAAATCCAACAATTCGGGAGCTGTCGGTCAGGTCGTCTTGAAAGGCAAAGCATCTGCCAGAATGGTTAACACAGGGATAAGCCGGAAAATCAGTTAAGCAATGCACCGGCAGGTCCAGGCAAAATCACAAAATCAAAAGCGATATCAGTTTCAAGACCATAATAAGAATAGCAGCAAGGGTCAATCCGGGCATCCTCAAAGACAATCAAAGAAGCCATTTGTGAGGGCATATGACAGTCCAGACGAGTAACACAATTTCCATGCTCGAAATTCTGCTTAAACCAAAGGCGGATGAGCTTGACAATCCCTCTTTCATTCAAATGCTTGGAGAGGGTAAAGAGCGCCGCGTCAGCCGAGCCGAATACAACCTGCTGATTTTAAGAGCGATGACGATGCTCGAGCATGCCGGCATCAAAAGCGGCGATCGGATCATGATGACATCGCCAAACTCTCCGGAACTAGCCGCGACGATCATGGCCGGCTGGCGCCTGGGTGTCGAGTGCGTGCCCATCGACTTTCGCATGACCACCGGTGAGCTGGCCAATGTGGCCGTCAAACTACGCTGCCGTCTGGCCTTCGTGTACAAGCCCTTTTTTAAGGATGTAGAAGCACTGCAGGCACTTGAAAAAGAACTGGAATCGTCATCGACCAAGCTACTCTGCCTTACGGAAATAGCCAAACACGAGCCGGATAGCAAGGAGCGCCCGCTAACAGCCTTCGCCAACCTGAACCATCCGGCTTTCATGATTCTCACTTCCGGTACAACCGGAATGCCTAAAGCGGCGGTACACGACCTTGCCTCGCTCGTGCCAAACTTGCATGAGCTTGCCGAAATGGGCGGCATCAAAAAGGCTCAAAAAGCGCTTATACCGGTACCGATAAGCCACGTGCTAGGTCTTGAAGTAATGCTCTGCGTACATCTTGTCGGCGGCGCCGTGCTCTTTTCCGAACTCTCGATACCAGGTATCGTCAAAGCAATCAACGAACATAAACCGGAAATCACGGTCGGCGTGCCCACCATATACGGTGCCCTGGCCTCGATGCCGCCCGGTGCAATCGATATGTCGGCGGCTCGGGTCATCCTTTGTGGAGGCGCACCACTACCGCTTTCCCTCGCCTCGGATTTCGAAAAGAGATTTGGCAAACGCTTGAATAACGGTTATGGATCGACCGAATCTAAAATCATGGCGGTAAACATGGCCGGTCCGGTCGAGTCGGTCGGTAAGGTCGCCCCCTCGACGACAGTAGAGATTCGCGACGGCGAAGGAAAAGTTTTAGCGGACGGCCAGTCTGGTGAAATCATCATCTGCGGCCCGACATTGATGAAGGGCTATTTCGAACAACCGGAAGCAACTGAGGCCGTGCTCAAAAACGGCTGTTATAAAACAGGCGATCACGGCTACATGAAAGATGGTTATCTCTTCATTTCCGGCCGCGCCAAAGAGATGATCATTGTCGCGGGCAATAAAGTTTTCCCGTCAGAAGTGGAAGATTCGCTACGGCGCAATAGTATCGTCAAAGAAGTAGCTGTAGTCGGAGTTTCTCACTCCAGGCTCGGCCAACTGGTGAAAGCGGTCATTGTTTTAAACGACGGTGAATGGTCCGAAAAATTAAAAGGTGACGAAGCTTCTCAGCATGAAGCGAAAGCGGCTCTGAAAGCCGAAATGAGAGAGTATTGCAATCAAAATCTCAAACGCGAGTTGAGACCGATGGAATGGGATTTTCGCACTGCCGAAGAACCACTGCCGAAAACCTCATCGGGCAAAATCGATAAAAAGCAGCTCGTTTGAAGCCATCGCAAATCAGCGACGACGAATGAATCTATCGCTCATCCAATATGGCATCCAGGCGGCCTCCGGGGCAAGCCTGATATTTTGACGCTCTTCTAGAGCCTCCAGATCATCGAAAGACATGGCGAGAAAAGGCTCCTTGCGCAGATTCCAGAGGGCTCGAATCGTTTTACCTTCTGGTCTCTCGTCGAAGAATCGCTTGCGATCGCAAGTACCGGTGAGGACGGCGGTGCCGCCCATGATATTCAGGGCAGTGCTACCACCGCTCTGGCAGAAAATCGGCGTCAGGTGACTTTCAGGCAGAAGACCTAATGCCTGCCCGAGGGCCTTACCGTGACTGGCTACCTTTCGACCAAAAGCTTCGGCTTTGCGCTTCACTACGGCTCCGATCGATGGGAGACTGGAGCCGAACTTGACGAAAACACCGCGTGCGATGCGTACCAATTTATCTTTTTTAACCAGGCGATAAAGACACTGATCGACGGCGCAACGGCTGCCAAGATGGATTACATCGCGAGTGCAGATGATTACACCGAGCGGAATTTCGGAAATATAAGCGCGAATTGCTGCAGAGTAAGACATGGCGAAACCTCCCGCTTTTTGCAGATTACTCTGTTATATAAAACGCTCAGCGGGCGGAAAAGTTCAATTTTTAGTCGATATGTCTTGGTTCGAATTCAAAGATTTTTCGAATCAGGTTGATGTTAGATATTTTCGAAAACATCTAACGTCTTCAAACACAGTCGCCTCGTGTTAGATATTTTCGAAAAGAACTAACATCTTCAGACACAGCCACTCCGTGTTAGATATTTTCGAAGAGAACTAACATCTTCAGACACAGCCTCTCCGTGTTAGATATTTTCGAAAAGAACTAACATCTTCAGACACAGCCTCTCCGTGTTAGATATTTTCGAAAAGAACTAACATCTTCAGTCACAGCCACTCCGTGTTAGATATTTTCGAAGAGAACTAACATCTTCAGATCCAGCCGATTAGCGTTAGATGTTTTCGAAAAGATCTAACATCTTCAGATCCAGCCGATTAGTGTTAGATATTTTCGAAGAGAACTAACATCTTCAGACACAGCCAAACTCCGTGTTAGATATTTTCGAAAAGAACTAACATCTTCAGACACAGCCACTACGTGTTAGATATTTTCGAAAAGAACTAACATCTTCAGACACAGCCAAACTCCGTGTTAGATATTTTCGAAAAGAACTAACATCTTCAGACACAGCCAAACTCCGTGTTAGATATTTTCGAAAAGAACT
>JAGXAB010000134.1 GCA_018971775.1 Cyanobacteria bacterium REEB67
ATAGGGTAATTACTAGAGCAGTGCCGCTGGTTTTTTCAGCGCAGAAGCGCTTTTAACAAGCGCGTGCCTGCGCATTGTATCTTGCCTTACCGAACGGTGAAGCCACCCTCCCTTCGGTCGGACCGTCCGCTAAGGCTCCGCTTCGCTCCGTGGTCAATTACGCGTCAGTGCCTCTTCCGCGCGCTGCATTCTCAGCGCTAATCCCATCGAGGCGGCGGCGGTCCTGGTCCTCTATCTGTCTCTTTCTTATCACCGCCAAGCTTCGGTAGCTTCACTGAACCAGCGCCAATCCTGAAGACTGAGCCAAACAGCGCCAACACGGCGCGAACAACCATCGTAATTAAGTTGCTGGCGATGCCGGTTACTGGTCTGATGACACTGGAAGCCCGGCCGCCTGCCATATGGTTGAGGGCAAGCAGCAAAACAACGATCAATCCTAGTGACCAAATGAGATCCATACCGTAGATCGTAATCGAGAAACGGGGCTACCGCTACGGCTTCGGACGGGCGAGCAGCTCTATAAAAGCACTGCAAGTCATCATCGGAATACCTGATTTAGCAGCCACAGCGGAATTGAAATGCTCGTAATTGCCTGAGAGTACAGCATCGGGGCACACCTCAAGTACAACCGCCAATATGGGAATGTCGTTGGCATGGCGCATTGAGGCTATATAGAGCTTGTACGTTTCCCGCACGGCGTCCTGACTCGCTGCCGGGACAACAGCCAAACGAGACTCTTTTACGATCACTGCCCACTTTGCCAGGACTGTATCAAGCTGGGCTGGAACCTTCGTAAGCTTTGCCAGAATAGCGTTTTCAACGTCGCGGATAACCGGTTCGCAAGTAATTAGATCAATTGCGCTTGTTGCGGCAAGCTGAATAACAGCCGCTGCCGCTGAATCCGGCAGGTACAACGCTTCGATGAAAACATTAGAGTCGGCAAAAATCAGTTGCCGTGCGCGTGGTTCCTTGCTCGTCATGAGGCTAGGTCAGGATACTCCTTGGCAAAACGTTCGGCTTTCAGACGCTCAATTTCCTCGTTAAGCTCTTCCATGCTTACGCCAGACTCTTGTAATGATTGTTGTGCGAGCTTCATGGCGTCTGACAGCAAGCGGTTCTCCGGCATAAGAATCACACAACTACCAACAACGATTTCCATCAAGGTAGCGCCTGGAGCTATACCTAATTGCTGGCGCGCTCTGCTTGACAACGTCACTTGCCCCTTGCTACTCAATGTCACGCTTCTTAGTTTTGCAGCAGTCATAAAATGACCTCGTCTTACTTTTCTTACTTACTTTACCACAAAAGCATCAGGGTTGGCATTTCTCAGCCTTTGCGGCTCTTATCCTTATCGTCTCGTCCAATCCTGGACAGTAGCTCTGCATTTTGCGCTTTCAGACCTTCAGATAGTCCGCGTAACTCTGCCGCATCCTTGATAGCGGCATCTCTTTCGGCGCGATCTGCCTTGCTTGCTTCCTCGACTTTCTCAAGCTGTCGCTGCGTCTCGTCCCGCCTGGTGTGCGCGTCTGCCTTTTCTTTCTCTAGTTGTTGCGATTTGCTTTGTTCTTCGGAAATAGTTTTTTTGAGGCTTTCGATCTGTTGTTCTGCCTTTCCCTGTGCGGCTTCTGACGCTGCTGTGATCCTCTGGATCTCTTGCTGGCGGGTAGTTCTCTCTTTATCTATTTCGCCATGCAGTCGCTCCAGCTCTGCCTCTTGCGACTTAACTTGATGGCGCAATTGTTCGACCGTCGCCTTATATGCAGCACCATCATTCTGCGACTTCTGCAACGCCGATTCCAGCTCGGCTACTCGTTGCTTCAGACTGTCGATTTGTTGTGCATCTGCTTCGCTCTCAGCTTCAAGCTTTCCTATTTCGTCCAAGGCGCCCTGAAACTGGGCTTGTGCCGCCTGCACTTCTTCGGCTGCTTTCTCCTTCACCGCCTGGACAGCGCGCGCCGCTTCCTGACTGGCAAGCCTCCAAGCATTGGCAAACGATGCCTGCACCTGACCCGGAATTTCTTCAGGTGTCGTTATTACCACCGCAGGCCGTCGCTGCTGCCACACCTCCAAGTGCTTATAAATAGTCCGCAGGCTGCCACCGCCCAAAGCATCCAGCAACGCCACGGCCGTCACCTCCTTGCCTTCTGCCTGGAGTCGGTTGGCTGTCTCGAATAACTCATCAGCCTCTATCGCGCGCCTGCGTGCCATTTCAATCACCTCTTTCCCTGCCGTACTTCTATATATTTTTACCACATTTATTATTTTTATTTTTACCATTATTTTTATTATTACCTTTTTTATTATCATTATTACCAGAGACGGCGCACAAAATTAGGGCTAAATTTTGCCAATCGCGCGCAGGCGCGCGTAATACGGCTGCGGAGCGGTGTCTTTCGGCGCAATGCCAGGCCCGGCAGCTACCCGAATCACGGGACTCACCACAGTCTGCGGTCCTGCCTGGCTGCTCTCTCCATCATCCTGGAGCAAGACTGAGCCTGAGCCCTTAGAAAAAATCTTCCGAGGATTTAAATGGAGGGGACCCAGCGGAGGCTCTGCGGAGCTGGGGAGGAAGCCGTTTAAGCCGCAGGTACTTACAGAACCCCCAAGCCAGTGCTTGCTCCCTGTGCTAGGCTGCGTGCGCGAGGGCGAGACAAGGGACCCCCAAGTCTCCATCCCGTCGCTTTCCCTCGCCTTCGCCACCTGCCGGTCAGCACAGGAGAGCAAGCACCATAAATCAATAGGCGCTAGCTCACAAGGCTGCTCTGCCGAGTCGGCAACGAGGCAGAACGTGGCGGCAGCCTGGGGCGGGATGGGGGGAGCCACTGCCGAGTATAGCGAGGCAGCCTGTTCTAAATCTTCAAGCGCTTCGCGGTCCTCTCCCTGATCATCTCGAACACACCCGAGATCCCCTGAGTCTCCCACTGGAAGAACGGATAAAAAATTCTCCTTTTCAGAACAGGAACCAGAAGGAACAGCACCAAGGGCGCCCCCCCGCAAGCTAAGATCGCCTGGCCCGTTTGACAACCGAAACACACCCCAGATGTCAGTATGGCGTCTGATCGTCTCACGCTTACAGCCAGACAACCTTGCAAGCCCTCGAACGGTGACGCGGCGGCCCAATTGCACAAGCTGCACCAGAGCGGCCCGGATCTTTTCCCTGGCGTTTTCCTCGCGCCCTATGTTTCCCTTCTCAAAGTCTTCGGGATACCAAACACGGCCGGTCTGCTTGCTTAATCCCATCAATCGATCGATCGCGCGATCGGTGAGTGGGTAGCGTGCACGTTGACGCTCTACGCCCTCTGTAGCCTCCCAATTGCAAGCCCGCCTTATGTCCGTGCCTATTTCGTTCCAATCGCCTCTTAAAACCGATTTTGAAAAGCCGTTGTGTTTTTCTTTTAGCCAAGCTTCGATGGCGGCTGCTCGTTGGTCGGCTCTGCCGACACCAGGAAACGCTCTGACGCCTTCGCTTTCCTCTCCGTACCAAAGATAATGACCAACGCACAAAACGGCATGATGTCTTTGACTTGGCGCCGTCAGCCCGTTTCGCCAATATTCGCGGCCAAAGTTATAAACTTCGTGGATCATTCCGGCGTTCGTAAAAAACGCCGAAAAGCCGTCCTCTTCTATGTCTTCATTTTGGAGCTCGTCCGCCGGCAGCGCCGGCGACGTGGCCGCTTGGATTTGTTCTAAGCGGCTTACTATGCGCTTTTTTACTTGCTGCCAATCGTGCGCGGTAGCGTCCAGGGCGTCTACAAACCGGGATATTGCCTCGTCTGCGGTTATGTCTTCCCGGCGCAATTTAACAGCGCCCTGGTCATCTAGCCACGCAAAGCCCCGCTGTAACGGCAATCTCAGACCATTGTTTGAGGGAAATAGTTCTAGCTGCCCCGGTTTGATCTCATAGCCTTCTGCCGTTAGCCACTGTTTAAGCGCCTTGTGTACGGTGTCGCAGTCAACCCAGGAAGAAAGGGACAGGTATAAGTGCCAGCCTTCGCTGTGACTTGATTGATAAATTTGCGGGAGATCAAAGCCAATAGACGCTAGCGAATGCCTTAGTCTGGCTAGTCCTAGCTCGTTGTGATACTGGCTTGTCTGATCCACATCAAGGACGGCCAAGCGCGTCTGATCACTCCACCGGCAACCCCAGATGGTGGCATCTTGCAATGCAATAGCATTCAAAATCGTGTCATCTGCTAGGGGAGCATGGCGACTCATCGTCACCCAGCTCTTGCAACCGCGCGGTTTCAATATACTTTGATGCCGATTCGGATATAGCGACAAGAAATTTTGTCGCGCTCTTTGATTAATTCCGCCACTGGTGGTGGCTTTTTGAAATGCTGTAGCGCCGGTCACTGTCTGCCTTTTACACGAAAAAACTCGTGCTTGACGGTGCCGGATCTGTCCGCTATTCTTATCGCATCACGGGGGAAAACCTTGCAAGTAAAGCCCGTTCTACAATTGAATACCGAGATCCGGTAAATATCTCACTGAATGCACCGCCCCTGGCGGTGTTTTTCTTTTAGAACTGTTTATCTCCTGGTGCCACTAGTGGTGGCTACGATAATTACTAGTTTCAGATGTTACGCCGGATCGAATTTCGGATCAATTGAGCCTGTGAGCCATACGAGACATAGGCGGTCTATATATCAACGATATAGATGCCTTTACAGATGGTGGCAAGCAGGCTAATAATAGGCTGACATCACCCTGACGAATCGAGGCAAAACGTGCAGCAACCGGCTCAAGCAGTAGTCAAGACCAGCGATTTATCCTTAAATGGTTTGGATGAAGTTTTTGACGTTGATACCACTCTTAGTGATGACTTAGATCAAGCTTCTACAAGGGTGCCCGAGGCTGATATCACCGTAGAGGATAAGAGTATCAGTGGTCTCACTATCAAAGAAGCCAGTGCGCACTATGCCCTAGCAGTAGCAACTGTTCGCTTAAAAATCAAGCTGGGCGAGATTCCGGCGATTAAAGTGAGTGGCGCCAAAGGCCCGGAGTGGCGCGTCTATCCTGACGGAATTCCGCAAGGGTTAGATCAGCCTGATATTACTGATGGTGCTTCCGTTTGCCAGCCTGATGATAGGGTGGCGGAAGACTATCAGATTAGTGATAGCAGGCTAGCGCAAGGGTTCCATCTGGCTAATATCAATGTTGCAAGCCTTATAGAAGCCAACCAGCAGCTTACTTCAAAGCTAGAAAGCGTTGTGTATCGCAATGGCTATTTACAAGCCCAGCTAGAGGCAGAGAGGCAGCAAATAAAGCTGTTAACCGATCAATTACACAAGCCTACCCCAGCAGTCAAAGAGAACTGGTGGGCTCGTTTGGGTGCTTGGTTCATCGGTCGGGGTTAGCATGTGGAATCGCAACCACAAAAAACCTACAAGAAGAAATGGGGACGAGCGGAAGGCAAAAAGCGCAGCCGTCGCCTAAAGGAATTTGTAGCGCCCGCTCTTGGCTGTATGTGGCTTAAAGCAGTCAGTAAGAATCCTGACGAAAAGCAGGACGGACGCGATGGTCTGTCGCTTTTATTTCTTTTATTCGAGGATGCGCTAGACCTAAAGGCTGATCATGACAGTGATCCGCTCGAAGACCTAGATTGTCTCTTGCAAGCGGGGGCCGGTAAAGCACGCTTGATCGATCAATTTGCTATGCCGAAGTGTTCAAAGAAGGCAATTTAGGACCCTGGCGCGACGGATGGAGCGCGCGCCGAAAGCGCCCTAAACATACAAGTAATAGTCCTGGTTCTGAGAGTTCATGGCGCGTCCGATAAATCTTAAAACGCCCGAGATCAGGCGGTTTTCGGCTACCCCAAAATTGTTTTTGGTACTTTCTGACGGAGAGAGTAAAAACCCGAGGTCTGAAAAGCTAGGCTCAGTGTGCCTTTTCAGCTTCGACCACGGCGAATGAAACATAGTATTTATTACCAGTCACTCAAATTTTGGCCGCTTTTCCAGGCAACAGCCGAGCCGAATTCATGATGAAAATTAGCTCCGAGCTGACGTGAATGAAGGCCGCAAGAAGGGGGCTTAAATAGCCGAACCCCGCCAATAGGACACCTATACCGTCCACAACAAGCGTTCCAACAAAGTTAGTCATGATAATTCGCCTGCACCGGCGCGCAATGCGAACAGTTTCGACGAAGCGCCCCAGATCGTTTCCGATTAAAACCACATCGGCTGATTCTCTGGCAACGTCAGTTCCAGAGCCAATGGCGACGCCTACGGACGCTTCCATTAATGCCGGTGCGTCGTTTACTCCGTCTCCAACCATAGCCACGCGACGACCCGAGGCAGCCAATCTCTTGATGTAGTCTTGTTTTTCGTCCGGCAGTACTTCGGCCGCTACTTCAGCTATCGCCAGCTTATCGGCGATACTTTGGGCAATCGGCTTTGCATCACCAGTTAAGAGAATTGAGTTTATGCCCATGGCTTTTAAGTCTGCTACAGCTTGCTTCGCTTCTGGGCGAAGCACATCGGCAATGTGAATGATTCCCAGTACATTTTGAGACCTTCCTACTAAGACTTCTGATGTTTCAGTCCGAGTGGTCGGCAATGACGCCAAGTTATAGCCGTTCTCGGCAAACAAGCTCCTGTTCCCGACCAGGATTACATCACCGTTGAGCGTGCAAATGATTCCCTTGCCGGGCGCGTAAGTGAATTGTTCGGGCTGCCTGATTGGAAGGCTCTTGTTTAGCGCCTCCTGGATGATCGCTTTGCCTAACGGATGTTCTGATGCTGACTCGGCACCTGCTGCCAACTCCAAAATGTCAGCGCCTGAAGCGCCGTTCAAGCATTCCAAATCTATGACTGTTGGTGTCCCATAAGTGAGCGTTCCCGTCTTATCAAATACGACCGTATCAATCTGGCTTAATAGCTCCAGGAACAAGCCGCCTTTGATGATTGAACCAGCTCGGGCCGCACGACCAACGCCGCCCAAGATCGCCAGAGGTGTCCCGGCGGCGATGCCGCAGGCACCGGCAACAATCACAACGGAGATCGTTGCCTTCATGTTGTGTGTGAGGAAGAACGTAAGCAGAGCACAGCCGATAGCAAAGTAAACAAGGTATCCTGCCAGGCGGTCAGCCGTCTTTTGCACTGGTGCCTTATATAGCTCCGCAGTTTCAACCGCATGAATTATTTTTCCGAAGGCCGTATCCTCGCCTATGCCGCTCGTTCTGACATCAAGCGTGCCCGATTGGTTAATGGTACCGGCGTAGACAAATGAACCGGCGACCTTCTCGGAGGGAATCGACTCACCTGTGATCGTTGATTGGTCGATGTAAGAATGCCCCGATACAACAGAACCATCTACAGGAACACGGGCACCGGGCTTGATTACAACGATATCCCCGATTTGCAAATGTGAAACTTTTCGCTCCTCGACAGCTTCGCCTCTGCGAATAAAGGCATCCTGGGGCAGCATTGAAACCAGGTGTTCAATAGCGTTTCGCCCCCGGCTCATGGTTAGCTTTTCCAATGCTTCGGCAATCAAGACAAAGAACGTAATCAACAGAGCTGTAAAAGTCTCAGAGATCGCCAGGGCTGCAAACAAGGCTATAGACATGGATAGCTCCATGGTCATCCGCCGCTC
Organism: Cyanobacteria bacterium REEB67; assembly: GCA_018971775.1. Classification (GTDB taxonomy): domain Bacteria; phylum Cyanobacteriota; class Vampirovibrionia; order Obscuribacterales; family Obscuribacteraceae; genus REEB67. The sequence continues at coordinate 7,597 of JAGXAB010000134.1, forward strand.
GCGCAAATTGGAAAAGGCTTCTTCATAAATCGGATAGCCGCCGATCAGTGTTGAAGCAATTGCTAGAACGTTGAAATATGGCACGTGCAGCCAACACAACAAAACGGCCAAGCCGACAAAAGCAATGCGAATGAGATCTAATTTCTCAAGATTGTGCGATTCGTGTTCTTGTTGTTCTGCTGCCAAAGCCGTTTGGGCTTTCGTATCTGTGGCGGTCATATCGGTAACCTCATTACTTCAAATAGGATTTGACTAGATCGATCAAGTCTTCAGCAGCCTGCGCCTGGGCTTGTTTGTCGTCGGGGCCGTCGCCATTCGTCAGGATATGGGAGCGAATATGTCCCTCGACAACCTCGGCCATTAACCCGTTCATGGCGCCCCGACATCCGGCGATGTGGTGCAAAATCGATGAGCAATCTTTTTCTTCGTCGAGCGCCTTCTCAATCGCGTCAATCTGCCCGCGTATGCGCCTGACTCTATCGATCAGTTTCCTTTTGTCCTTGGTAGTGTGTGCCATAGCCGCCTCTTTTCTTCCCGAGCAGGGATCATAGCATAGGGGGGTATCCTATAGCAAAAGGCCTGATAGTTTTGGCTTTGTGGCTTTGTGGTATACCGGAAATAGGAGTCCCGTGGAACACAAATCCACAAACTATTAGCCCTGGTGGTTACCCGCCGGGGCTTTCCATTGTTCCTATCGGATACCACTTGCGAAATATCGACCACAAAATGAAAATGGCGAGCAGCCAAATACTTAGAACAATGGCAAGACCGAAAAGGCTCTTGGGTTTGCTTTCGGCTAGGTCCTTTGCTCGTTCTCGACAGTCAGCAAGAACATCAGCCGGAACCATTTTCACGACCAACCTCAAACCTAAAGGAACGAGGATGAGGTCATCTAATAGCCCAATCACCGGCACGAAGTCGGGAATTAGATCGATTGGGCTTAGCGCGTAGGCGACCACGCAGGCAAGCAGGACCTTGGCGTACCAGGGTACCCTCGGGTCTTTTGAAGCCAAATACAGCGCATAAGTTTCAGCTTTGAGAGCCTTGGCCTCGTCTTTTAGTTTGCTTATCAGTTTATTCAAGCGGTTTTCCTACTGCCTGCTCTAAGTCTGTCAGTGCTTGTTGGTACTCAGAGACCGCCGTTAGGTATTGAGTCTGGGTTTGAATATTAAGTTGAGCGGCAACCAAAGCAGCAGTAATGTCAGAACGGCCATATTGGTAGCTCTCCTTGGTCATCTGGACGACGGTTTTCGAGGTTGCCAGAACGCGCTCTTGGTAGGCGCGTGTCACTTGCCGAGCTATAAGCAGCCGCCGGTATGAAGCGGCGACCTGATCAGTAGCGATGTTTTTCTGCGCTTCCAGCTCGCACTTGAGCTGTTTGATAGTTGCTCTTAGACGAGCCACATTGCCTTGCTGAACGTCAAATACTGGGATATCGACGTTGACTCCCGCCCAGTAGCCCTTTGTAATGCCGTTGGTTGGTCCTATGTCATTTGCCGTAAGGTGGCCAAAGGTCAGCACCGGGTTTGGTGCTATATTGCCAAACGCTGTCGTTAAGTTGGCACCATTGGTCTTAATTGTTTGTTGAATCACCTTCAGTTGCGGTCTGTACTCCATGGCTTCGGCAATGAATTCACTCAAGGGTCTAACGTCGTGCGCAAAATCAGGAAGGAGTTTTGATTGTTCTGATTGAGCAATGACTGTGTGCAGGCGCGGCACGGCCAAGGGCGCATCCACACTGCGACCCATGATGATGTTTAAATGTTGCCTGGCTAAAATCACACGCTGTGCTTGTCTCTCTACTTCAATTTCTGCTTGCTGTGTCGCCAAACGAGCTTTCTCAACTTCTATTTGTGGCACGGCGCCAGATTTGTATTTCTCCTGCGCCGCGTCCAAAAATTGACGGAATATGCCCGCGAGTTCTGTTTCTAATGCCGACATTTCTTGGGCGATGATGAGATCTAAGTAGGCTCTGCGAACGTCAGCGCGCAGTGTCCAAAGGTTTTGGACGATTTCAAGATCTGTCTGAGTAATTTGACGTTTTGCCGCCAAGAGCCTGAAAGCTAGTTTCCATGGTGGTTCCACAGGTATAGAGGCGCCAACCTCTTTAACCTGATCAGCCTTGAAATTTTGAAGGTAGATAAAGCTTGGGTTCGGCATGACCGTAGCTTGTAAATAGCCACTCTTGGCAATTGGCAATAGTGAGCGAATTGCAGATGCTCGTGGACTTTTTAGTATTGCTTCGTCGAGCGCAGGCATTAAATAGAGGTCGGAAGTTGAGACCTGGCCTGTCTGAGGGGATTCCACAGCGAAAGCCCTCTGAGGCAGCAAGGCCCAAAATTGCGTTGTCAGCAGAATTGAAATAGTAAGACGTAGAGTAGTAATGTGCACTTGATATCCAGCTTCTGGAGGCTCTGTTGACAGTATGGAGTCATACTGTAGCGGAACAGCCCCGTCTGAACCAGGAAACCAATGAAGTGCAAGCAGGTGCAGCGATGAAACTAAGCTCCGTATCAGGTTTTATATTGACACTGCTTTGTTTCTCTAGCAGTGCCTGGGTGAGCACTGCCGCAAGTCAAGAAGCAGGAAATAAAGACTCATCGCCGAAACCTGTTTCATTGAGCACTATTCAGAAAAGCGCAATCAAACTTGAGGTAGCAACGGTTAAAACGCAAAGCCTGAAAGGTGCATTGTCTAGCCCAGGGAAAATCGAAGCAATCCCTACAATGCAATTTGCGCTACACGCCCCGTTAGCAGGCACGATTACTAAAATTGCAATTGAGCCGGGCCAACTGGTGCATGTCGGACAGATTTTGGCCATGCTCCAAAGTCCTGATTTAAACAGGCTTTCAGCAGAAACGCTTCAGGGCAAAACACAAGTCTCTAGCGAAATAAATCAGTCCGAAGTGCTTCTTGAAGACGAAATCAGCGAATCAAAAGCAAAATTAGAATTTGCCCAAGCTAACTACCAGCGCGACAAAGTGCTGTTTGAGCGAGGTTTAGCCTCTCAGGAAGAGGTTCAACTTGCGCAATCAGACCTCGGCGTTGCGCAGGCACGATACAAAGCAGCAGTGAGAAAACGCGAAGTAACTCTCAAGGCGCTGAATGAAAAATATTCAGTCACGCTAGAGCCTCTAAACAAGCGGCTTGAACTATTGGGTGTGAGTAAGCAAGACATTAAGGCGATGATGTC
>JAGXAB010000135.1 GCA_018971775.1 Cyanobacteria bacterium REEB67
GTGACAATTTCCACGCAGGATAACTTGCATGCCGATAGGATATGCGATGCATATTGCCAGGCCGCTCCCTAAGCCCGGAAAGCCTGACCTGGCGGCGCTGTCAAGGGAGGGTAACTTAGCTCTTTAGGTTACGTGGAAATCCAGGCTAGCAGTAATTTCTACGATCTGCCTTTTGAGTTGACAAGAAAATTTCTGGGGACGGAGGAACAGAGAGACGACATACTGGATGCCTACCATTTGTGGCGCTGGGGCATCGACAATCTGCTAGAAGCAAACACTCCAAAGCCTCTGAAAGGGAGACAGATCGGACTGTGGCAGGCATACACATATTGCCGACGATTTAGACACTCGATGTTTTCACGCGTCCAGGCCGCCGCCGAGTATCTCGAGTCGCACAAGGTCGGCCGAGTTTTAGGCAAATCGTTTCTAGTGAATGAAGATGTTATGCCTTGGACATCATGGGAGTTGAACAGTCCTACCCGAGGATTGAAAGACCTGAGCGAAACGGAAGCACAAACTAATCTAATTTTGCGATTGCTCGGCCGGCATGTCGAAGTTATGCCGCTTCCGACAGAGCCACAAAAACCACTGCCAGAGTGGCTAATTTTCGCCGTGGACACGCAAGTATATTTTGACCGCTCCGTTTTACCCTTTCAAGCCGGGCATGTTTTGCGACGCGGCCAACATGGCGGACTATTTCGCGATGTTATCGACCGCGGTGGCTGGCCAGTAATTTGCGACGGAGACGAGCAAAAGTTTTTCTGTCCGAAATGCAAAACAGAGAATAAGCACGACAACTCGCACTCTGACCAAATCTATCTTAGAGTCTTGAGGAAGCAGGCTTTGTCATACAACGGTCAATGCTTCACTCCACCTGTCGGAAGCCTCTTCAGAGACAAAGCTTTCGTCGACCACATGCTGATTTGTCAGCCGGACGATTTCGAGAAGGTCAAAGCAAGCGACGTAATAATGTGCAGCCATTGCAGTTTTGAGTTTTTAGTCCGTGAGCAATTGCTAGAAAATTTGTTCAAAAAGGCGGACTTTGCACCAGCACAGACGACATAGAATTAGGCAAAGATCGCCTCTTGTGCGTCAGCGGCGCATCTGAACCTGATAATAAAGAGAGTCCCGTCCGACATAGCGGGGCTCTCTTTTGTTTGCCACAGGCGAGAGAATGAGCCGTACATCTATGAGCAATACGAATAGTTGACGAATCGAAACCTTTCGATTAGCCACCATAAGCGGTGCTCCGCCCCGACGAGTTAGTAGAATGATAAACGGTGAATATTTTTAATAAACCCGCTCGGAGCCAGGCCTATCGGTCTTGCGGGTGATTGTATTTCTTCCAAAGTACCTTCTCGCCCTTGCCTTTAAAACGACTCGAGTGTATACCTGAAGCATAGACAAAAAAGCGAGGCCGAATCGCGCAAACGATCCGACCTCTAGCAGGAGCGAATCCTGCAGCTTTGATTATATAGGAGCGAAGACCATGCAAACCATTAAGCGAGTGAAAGCTCGCGGTATCGTCACACAGCCAGTCACATATTTGACCTATCTGAAAGCCGGTACAAAAGAAACAACGATTGTCGACTGTATAAAGTGTAACATCGCCTCAGTAATGAGCCTCATGGCCTCCAGGCGAATAGAGCCGATTTACGACGACGCTGAAGAGCTGTTGCTCCGCTGGGAGAAACTACCAATCGATCAACAGTTGAAAATCTTCGCGCTGACATCGAACCTGCCGGCGCGCATTAATGCCTCCTCACTACCAGACCAAAGGCCCCAACTATTGTTGGAATACCTGAGTTCACTCTAGGAGTAACACATGAACAACGTCTACAGATTTCCAGCTTCGACAAATATGATCGCAGTCAAAGCTATAAAACAAATGTCAAAAAAGTCAAAAGGTCGGCCCGCTAAGCGGCTACTTGAGCAATTTGCAGATATCGATCGAGACAAAAACACCTTCCTGTGCCCTCCAGATCAAGAAAAGGTTTGGATACACAGTTACGCACATCCGGGGCTCTATCTGGAAGTGCGTAACTCGCAAAAGCGCTCATGGTTTGGTTATTTGCTTAGTGGCTCTCAGCAGGCGCGTTTAAAGCTAGGCGACGGGCATCACATGACTTACCTCGAGGCGCAAATTGCTTTCAACGCTTGGGCGGCATCGCTCGGCATCGATCCGAAAAGCACTTACGGACAGGCACCAACGGTGGCATCATTTTTTCATCGATATTTTCAGGAGCATTTATCAATGGAAAGCTCCCGACCAACCGATTATAAAAACGCCTTCAATCGATACTGGCGAGCAATTTCAAATATCAAAATTGAAAACTTGACCACGCTGGTCATTAAAGAATGGCAGCATCAAATCGCGACTCAATTCGGTAAAGAGACAGCTAACAAGCAGCTTACAATCTTGAAAGCTTGCTACAAATATTGCTTCAATCCCATGGCATTTAAGAGGCTGCCAGACCCCTTTGCCGGAGTGAAGAAGTACAAGAGCAAGCCCGAGCAGCGACATCTCAAAGAAGGAGCAGAGGACGAGCTATTTAAGCATGTTTTGAGCGTCAACGAAAACAGAAAAGCCCGAGCGATAGAAATGCTCTACTTGACCGGCCAGCGCAAAAGCAACGTCCTCAGCATGAAATGGCGAGACATCGACTTAGATAATCAGACCTGGACCATATCAGCAAAAGAGCATAAAACAGGAAACACCGTTTGCATCGCTTTATCTGATAAGGCATTAAATTTACTCCGGTCGCTTACTAATGACAGCGATTACGTTTTTCCGAGCGAAGCCAGCAAGAGCGGTCACATAGCCAATATTGATTACTTCTGGAGGCAAATTAGAGAGGAGGCCGGCATTGAACATTTGCACTTGCACGACTTGCGGCACACTGTCGGCACACGCCTGGGCCAGGCCGGGACTTCTGGTTTTGTTATTCAAAAAGCTCTCGGGCACTCGAACGTTCGTACCACGGAGCGATACACGCATATCTATGGATCCACCGTCCGTGATGCAATGAATTCAATTCAATCAAATCACTAATGAGGTTACACATGCCAGAGCAAATTAAATTCAGCCTTTCAGACGGAAGGCTGATAAAAATGAGAAAGCGAGATATAAACATCGTAGATATTGTGGATAAGATTGTCTATCTTAAAAATTTCGCAAGCTTACAGGCCTACTCAATTGAAAGAAAAAGCTTAGAGGCGCTATTACACGTCATCGAAATTGACGAGAATCCCGAACCGATATTTTTTGACAGTATCGGTAAAACGTTATTGATACAAAAACTAGGGCGTGAGTCGATTGACGAAATTGTCTACAAATCAAGGTTTTTCCACGAAGCAACAACGCGGTGCGTGCATCGTCGCCGACAAAAGATTGCGCCGACATTCATGAAATATAACTGTAGGTGCGAGAGATCAACACAGAGCGACTGAGTAAAACCAATTCATTCAAAAAGCGGCTTGTTATTCAAACATCAGGACGACCGCTCGATATACTCACATGGATAATCAAACCGTTAGAAACGCAATAAATCAGATCCAAAACAAATAGCCGGAGCACAATGAAACCACCAATTTTGACGCCATTCGATATCGATTCGACACAATTTCTTGAGAGGTTGCAAAATCAGCTTGCACTGCCGCATCCGTGGCAAAGGACAGGCCAGGTAGATGGGCAGCATTTTTACGAAAGCCCTGGCCTTCGCGTACACGTTATGCTGACCAATGATAAAGCGACTCGTCGGCTAAATCAAATCAAAATTGATGCGGTAAGCAACTTACAAGCAGACAAGATTGTTATGGGTGAAGTATGGGCGGCTGTTATGAACGTTCTTCATCCAATTGACGGAAAAGCTCGCTCTCAGTCATTTCTGGCGGAAATGGCTACAGCCCTTAATCAAACTGACCATACCTCGTGCGAGTTTTGTGGAATCGCGTACACGCTCAAAGATTTGAAGGACGATTCATTCAGCGTCACCATTACACAAGCCTAAGCGACGTCGTCAATCTGCGCGATCGCTTTTATGTTCGTGACGTATCCGCCGGAGCTGCTAGCAGCTTCTTGTGGGGCGGAATAGCTATGAGTAACTTCTGCAACGTTTAAAGGGATGTTAGCAAAGCCATATAGGTCGATAGCTTCCTGCTTTAGTTTGACGATTGAGTGCACTTTTAACTCGGGCAACCCCTCAATCGACATCTCTAGTATAACTTGTCTTTTTGCTAGCTGGTCAGCCATTCCCTTCGCGAGCTTATCGGCCTGATCTTGATTTATGCCGGACCTGAAAATATTGAAAGTCGTTTTCTTTGAAAGCTTACTTCCTGAACCTGCAAAGCTATTGAAGCTTGGTTTGCTATTTGATCCAGAGATACCGGTAGACGTTTTGCGACCCCGACCAACATGTAAGTTCTGCGTTGAAGCAGTTGCTAAAATCTTTTTCGTCGTCTGACTGTGTTGCGAGATAACGTTCACTTTGATATTCGAATTGTTTCGCGGAGCGTAATCGACCGTCAACCCCCAGCCTGGATTTTCTAAACCACTATTAGGCGAAGCTCCGTAATTAACAGTGAATTCGCCTTGGCTTTTTTCTGGGCCGAAATAGAGCGTTTGGTCGGGCGTCGTGTAGCATTCATAGCCAACATGCTGAGCCATTCTTTGTAAAAGGCGCCAAAGAGACTGAGGCTTTGGGTCAAAAACTGTCATGCCGTTGATTTCCATACCAGCCTTGATTCCAGGGTCCGTAATATCCGCTTTGTATCCAAATTTATCAGCAAATTGCTTCACTATTTGCGCTACTGTTTGATTTTTGTAATTGAAGGAGGCCATTGTCTGCTCGCCGTCTTGAAAAACGGCGGAGTGATCGCGACCATGAATTTCAAAACTGTCTTCGTCAAAATCAAGCTTAACTTCGTCGACTACACCGCTAAAAATTAGTTTGATATCGCCGTCATACCCACAATAAATATCTACGGTCGCGCCGACAGGGTCCTGCGTTTCGTGAATGATATTGAAGCCTGCGGCCTGAAGATCGGAGAGCGAACCCGAAGCCGATATTTTACCCATTTCGCCTTGGTTGGACATCTGTGCTGTCCAAGACAAAACGGGAAAAGGAATATTTCCTATTCGGACTGTACTATCGACTGAGCGAATTCTCTTTTGAGTCAAAGTATTAGCCTCCCATGCCATTAGCAAATGAGCCACGGTTAACCGTACTATTTGAAGCACCGTTCAAGTTGCGAATCTTGGCACGCTCTTGAGCTCCAACAAGTTTTTTAAACCCGCTCTGCAACTTCTGATCAACCTCATCTAAAGTCGCGCCTTTGACTTCAATGTGAGGTGAGTAGTTGTATGTATCTTTAGTGCTGATAGAAGCGGGGCCACGACTACCAGTGCCAGAAATTAGCGCTTTGAGGTTGCTGGAATCTATATTTACTTGACCAGGAGTTACGCCAGTCTTCCCTTGAATACCTTGAATCCAATCGGCATGACCACTAGCGAGGAGTTTTTTCTTGGCCTCGTTAACCTCCTTGTCGCTAGGCGTCAAAAACTTAGTAAGCATCTTCGAAATGTTTTCAGAGAATGCCTTAAAACCGGGGATATTAGCTAGTTTCGAGCCTATGAACGAAATAGCATTGCCAATAAAATCGCCAACACTTTTGGCAACTTTTCCAAGCATATCCATAACGTCGGCCAAGCGGGAAGCTTGAACAAGGAAAAACCCAGAGTGCTGATTGACGAATTTCATGATATCGCCCCAATGGTCTATAACAAGAGCTAGGGCGGCTATACCAAGACTCACGGGGCCGAGGGCCTTTGTGACGACAGGAAGGACAAATTTAAGACCCGAGAAGCCGGCGGAAATGATGTTGATCGCACCGCCTAGCATTAGAGCAGCAGATGCGGCACCAAGGATAACAGCACCAAGTCTCACTATTTTAGGATTAGCGGTGGCCCAGTCGTTAATTGCATAAACAACGTCCGCCACGGTTTTTGCAAGCTGAGTCGCAACGGGTATCAATTGCATGCCGATTGTTGAACCAAGTGTTCCGAATGCCGTCTGCAGTCGATTCACTTGACCGTCAAGCGTTTCCATAATCTTGGCCTGCATCTTACTGATAGCGTTTTCCTTAATAGCTTTGTCTGCAGAAGTTTTCATTCTGTTTTGAGCTGCCATAAATTTCGGATCGCCAATGAGTGTCGCGATCGTCGAGGCAGAGCCAAACATATAGGTCATAACCATAGCCATCAATTGTTTTTTATCGACGCCTTTGCCGCCGGTGGCAATGGCTCGATCTACAAGAGGCTGAAGGTCACCAGCTTTTTTGCCGAGCATAGGAAGGTAGGTCTTCATTCTTTTAGCAATGTCGAGTGAGCCTGAACCTTCAGCTCCGGCTAACTTCTTTTGAAAATCCAGAAAATCCATTTTGCCATTTTTCATAATGGTTGACGCGCCGTATCTATCAGATAGACCCAGCACTGCGCCGGCGAATGCAGATTTGCCGGATAAGAGACCAGCACCAAAGATACCGGGAAGGCCGCGCATTAAGGCGTTAACCTGGTTGGCGGCAGACATTCTCCCCTTGCCACCAGCCCCGGCACTACCGGAGGTCTGAGCAACGGCAGCTTGAAATGCCATCAATGTGGTCGGGTCTATGCCTAGCATTCGGTTACCAGGCACGTTAACGGTTGAACCAGTACCAAGCAAAGATTTCATACCGCCGGGAAGCTGCAGCGACATCGCGACAGCGGCGTTTGAAATGTCGGTCATGCTCTTAGTGTCATATTTGCCAAATTGGTGAGACAGGGCTGTTAGCGTGTGTAGCGTATCCATCTCATTAACTCTGCCACCAGACATCAGCTTCGTTACGTCGGCAGCTTTGGCCATGATTGGAAGGAGTGAATTGATCTGATTTACGTTAGTGATACCACCGGAATACATTTCTGACGCAAACCTTGCAAGCGTTGGTTTTGAAAAGATGCCGGTTTCGTTCGATGTTTTATTGAACGTATTATTTAGCATTTCCATCTGCTTGCCGGTGGCGCCGGTTTGAATTTTCACTCGCGCCATTGCCGACTCAAGAGTCATCGCGGACTTCGTGGCGGCGACAAGCGGAGCTGCCAAAGCCATTCCGCCACCCATCATCATCATGCCGCTTTTATAGAGGCTATGAATGGAATTCAATCGCTTTTGCAAAGCGTCGGCGGCGGTCTGCGACCGCGTAAATTGTTTGGCGACCTGGGCGAGAGCTCCGCTGACCTTGTCGGTCAAATGGATGACCACGCCGGCTTCAAAAGTGTCGATTGTCCTGCCCTCGCGCGCCCAACGCTACGAGTTTACAGGCTAAAAATTTCGACCTAATTTTTAAAATTGATTGACGCCAGTGATAACAATTTTGGCCGTAGCAATAACACTGATTAGGTCGGCTCTTTTAAGATCATGTTTTGCCTCATAGTCTGCCATCCGTCTCTTGATCTTTAAATTGCTCAGGGTATTTCCAACACCTACGGCGCCTTTTTTTCCACAACACTTTATGTCTCGAATCACATTGTCATGGGTATCACCGGATATTGGATAGTGCGGGTCGGCATTTTTAAGATAATTTTGAGCGCTCCAGAAGGCAGCGTAATACGCTCGACTTATTCCGCATCTTATCGCGGCCCTATCAAGATCGGTAATCAGACTTGGCTTGTCGGGAATCTCAGCCAATAATTTTTCTGCAAGCAACAGATAATTGTGCCAGTCAAAAAAGGCCAAGGAAATATTACCTCGACTTTTTAAAACCGCAAATCAATGGTCAACTTGTTATCGGCTCTTTGGCAATTATCCAGCCACCAAGACTGCTCGAAAACGGCTAGACGCTCAAGCTCAACTTCTGGTGAGCCTATCACATTGATAAAAACTGCAATTTCACTATCAGGAGAATCCTTGTAATTTTGCAAAAGAATCATTGACACTTCTTCAGACGGAAAGACCGCTTTTATCGGCCTGACGGCTTCAAGCAATAGCTTCATCAGGCTATCTTTGTCGATTAGGAAATTTCGAACAGTCGCCTTATCTTCAATTGAATAAGCTGCTTCAACTTGCTCAAAAAGCTTTACAAGAGAATCGGCGGACTGGCTCATATCAAACGTATAAACGTTGTCGAGTTTTGGAGATTCGACGGGAGCGAGAGCGCCAAAATAAGGCACAATAATGACTTCATTGGAAGAAGCCGGCTTGCTAGAGGTCTGATTACTGGAACTGACTGCGATGCCGTCACCATGCAACTTTCGGAAACTGGGCGTTGGAATGCCCGCATTCTCGTAGCTGACTCGTTGGCCAGTTAGTATTGAGTCGGATTTTCTTGCAGCTTGACTAGGCATCTTTCTTGTCCGAAACCTTGACCATCACTCTAATCGGTAGTTCTACCATACCCAACTGCGTGGTCGAATATCTAAAAGACATTCTTAGCAAACTCTTTCCCTCGGGAAGTTTCAGTCGCTGCTCCGGTTGCATCATGGGAAGATTCATATTGATCTCCATCCACTCTTTTCCGGCTTTATTGGGCACTTCCAATACTTGTACCACGCTCGGCTGATTGTCAAGAGTCAGCTTAACACTTATGTTAAACTTCCGGTCTTCGTCGACAATCTCCACAGCCCTAAATACGGCATGGAGCCAAATAACTAGCCCAATCTCATAAAAGTCTAGCTTGACAGGTGTCTCAACATTGACGTCAATTCCCTGACAAACGCCTACCAAGGTGGGGTCTTGCCCTGTTGCTGCATCGACAAGTACCTGACGGCAAAATGTTCCCCAGCACCATTTGACAGGGATAGGCTCATTTTTGCCGGCTGAATTTTTGGGCACTGAAATTACTCTGAGCTAATGGCTTACCACAAGCATAGATGATAAGCGCTTGAAAACACCATATCAGCGTTGATTGGAAAAAATTTGGTCCGAATCACAGCCTATAAGAATGTCGGAAAGCACCTATCGCGCGAAAACCCGAAAAATTTTTGGCCGACTTCGAAACCTTATCCCTATTAGAACTCACTTTTTCTAGCCAGGTCCCCTATCGCGCGTGGATTCAAACTAAATTATTAGGCTGTTTCAGAGAGGCGCAAAGCTATAAAGAGCCCTGGGCGGTGATTAGACAATATCCAGTATCATACGAAACCCACAACATTCCAGATACTGACTCCACACTCTTAGAGGTTGTTTTGAAAACGCTTAACTTACCAGGGACTATACATACCCCGGCCGGCAGTATCAGCGGCGATGTCTACATTAACGTCAAAGAAGTGGCTGCAGTTTGCAGCGATAATGCTTCGCCCGGCAAAACCAACATTTTCACCACAGGTGGAACGCGGATCGTCGTCACGCTGGCAGTTGAAGACATTCTCGACCTGCTCGAGACCTACGGGGCCTAGTCCGGTCAAATTTTCCTATCGCGCGTAGGTTCAACTTATGCGTGTTGGGCCGCCGTGCCCCATACATATCCCCAATAAAAGGGTGTACCCCCTATATCATAGGGTGTCAGGCCCAGTACCTGTCAGGATATCTGAGGGATTTTGCTCGATTAAACTTTCCAGAAAATAACCCTATTCTGGAAAGTTGCGGTAAGATGGCAATGTAGCCACCGAGGTTTCAGCCATGTCGAAGCAAGCCGACCAAACACCGTTTTCTGGAAAGTCTGAGCAAAGAAACTACTTGCTCGACTCAGAAGTGAAGTCTCTTATCGATGCCGCTAAGCGCACCGGACGCTATGGACAGCGTGACGGGCTCATGGTGCTCATGGCTTACCGGCATGGACTTAGAGCTAGTGAGTTAGTCTCCCTGCGCTGGGACCAAGTCATGCTCGACAAAGGGCTGATCCACGTAGAGCGCGTTAAGAATGGCGACGACTCTAAGCAACCGCTATCAGGTGAAGAAATCAGAGCGCTTCGAGCACTGAAGAGAGACCAGGGCGACTCGGCCTTTGTCTTTTGCACAGAGCGAAAAGGACCAATGGAAGTAAGCGGCTTTAATAAGCTTGTTAAAAGAGCGGGCGTAGTCGCCGGTATTGACCTGGACGTTCACCCCCACATGCTGCGCCATGCTTGCGGTCATAAACTTGCCGCCGCCGGCCAAGACACTCGAGCTATTCAAGGCTACCTCGGTCATAAGAACATCAAGAACACAGTCATCTATACAAATCTGGCCGAAAATCGCTTCAGAGACTTTGCCAAAATCATCTAAATCGGGCATAACTGGTAAGTGCCCAGGTGAGGTATAGCCATGCAAGAGAAAATCAAAGACGATTCAGAGCTATGGGAAAGCGGCCAGCTCGGCGCTTCACCTGAGCACATGCAGCCGGCTCCGGCAGAATTAGAAAAAGAGATCGACGACGCCATGAACGTCGAGGCCGTGACAATTCGCCTTGATAAAGCCCTAGTCGCCGACTTGAAAAACCTCGCAAAAGACGATGAATTGGCTTTCCAGGCGTTTTTGCGTAAGGTTTTAACCGGATATCGCGACTGTCGAAAGTAAACGATCGGGCCCTTAAACGCCCAAATATCTCGATTTAAAATACTATTTTCTTTAGTTGATGCCCCCGGCTTACCGGGGGTGTTGGGCGACATTTAAAGAGGCTGCATATGGGCGAAATATGCGACAGGCAGTCTTGCCAAAAAGGGGTATCCGGCTTTGAAA
>JAGXAB010000136.1 GCA_018971775.1 Cyanobacteria bacterium REEB67
AATAAGAGAGGGGCCCGTTTCCGGGCCCCATCTACGATTATCACTTCGGCGTTTCGTTTTAGCCTGGCTTCTATTTGACAGAAGCCAGGGCACCATCGACGGTGAGCGGATCGACTTCAGCTTCGTAATCAACGCCGGCGATGTCAAAACCGAACAGTCTCAAAAACTCATGGCGATAAGCCTTGAAATCTGACATTGCGTGGAAATTTTCACTGGTGACGACCGGCCAGATTTCTTTGATCTTGGCCTGAATATCGTCGGCGAGTTCCCAGTCATCCATACGGATCTGACCTTCGCTGTCGAGACTCGGGCTCTTACCGTTATAGAGCTGGGCGGCAAACATGCGATACATTTGCTCGATGCAGCCTTCATGCGTGCCCTTTTCTTTCATGATTTTGAAGAGCAATGAGATATAAAGTGGCACCACCGGGATGGCCGAGCTAGCTTGAGTAACCACGGCTTTATTCATCGAGATATAAGCCTTGCCGCCAAGATCGGCGAGCTTCTTATCGAGGCCTGGCACCTGCGCTTTGACATCATCTTTGGCTTTGCCGATCGTACCATTTTTGTAGATAGCCCAGGTCACTTCCGGTCCGATGTATGAATAAGCAACAGTCTGGAAGCCTTTCGCCAGGCATCCGGCGCTCTGCAGCGCGTCCACCCACATCGACCAGTCCTCACCGCCCATGACCATCTTGGTGTTTTCGATTTCGACTTCGCTGGCCGGCTCGATATTTACTTCGGTGACGACTTCCTTGTCCGTGTTGAGACTCTTGCCAGAGAAGCTCTTGCCGATAGGCTTAAGAGCCGAATCATAAACGACACCGGTCTTGGGATGTTTACGTCTGGGTGAAGCGAGACTATAGATAAGCAAATCGATCTGACCCATGTCTTTTTTGATTGTCTCGACGACTTGATTTTTGATCTCGTCGGAGAAAGCATCACCATTTATCGACTTAGCATAAAGATTTTTGGAGTGAGCCAGCTTTTCCATGGCGGCGGAGTTATACCAGCCGGCGGTAGCAGCCTTGCCCTCTTCCGGTGGACGCTCGAAATAGACGCCTAGAGTAGAAGCACCACATCCAAAAGCGGCGACGATGCGAGAAGCGAGACCATAACCGGTTGACGCACCAACCACAAGAACATTTTTAGGGCCGCCCGAGATTTTGCCCTGCTCCTGAACGTAACGTACTTGCTGTTCGACGTTGACTGCGCAACCGACGGGATGAGCAGTGGTGCAAATAAAGCCACGCACTCTGGGTTTGATAAGCATCTACCAGTTCTCCAACTAAACAATATGGACTTTTTATATGAACACGGGACGGACGGGCACATACTAGCACGAACAAAAAGGTCGAAAAAGTCGTTATTAAGTGGTTAAATGCACTGATTGCCAAATTTTCCCCAGGGGGAACCATCGCATTATTGCCGGGCGATTTCCCGGAAACAGCTTCCGGTGGCCCCCTGAAGTTTTTCGCAGGGTTGCCAGGAGCAGGCGAGCCGGACAACCTCTTCCCACATCAAGACGGGTTGAATTGTCATTTTTGGCAATATTTTAAGCCAAGTCCTGCCATAATGTTTTCACATTCGTAGGGACAACCACTATGGACAACCCTGATCCGACAGTCGAAATCGAAGGTCGCGACCTGCAAGCTGGTGATACCATCGGCGGTACCTACTGCATTTTGTCTCACATCGGTCGAGGCGGCATGGGTCACGTCTACGAAGTGGAGCATATCATGCTCCGCCAGACCTATGCGCTCAAGATTCTCACCTCCGATACGCCGTCGGAAACAGGCTGGCGTCGCTTCCAGACAGAAGCGCGCAGTATCGCCAAGCTCGACCATCCAAACATCGTCAAAGTGCATAATCTGGGCATTCATAAAGAAAAGATGCCCTATTACGTCATGGATTTGCTGGAAGGCGAAACCCTATCCGCCTCGATTCGTCGTCTCGGCAGAATCAATCCAGACGATGCCGTAGACATGTTTATCGCCCTCTGCGACGGCCTGTCCTACGCCCACAGTCGCGGCATCGTGCACCGCGATATAAAACCATCCAATATCATGCTGATCTTGCAAAACAATCGCGTCGTGCCCAAGCTCGTCGATTTTGGTCTGGTCAAACTGGTGGCGGGCGGCGCTCTGGCGCCCTCTCAGCAATTGACGGCAAGCGGCGAAGTATTCGGCAGCCCCCTTTACATGAGCCCGGAACAGAGCGTCGGTCGCCATGTCAACGAACGCACCGATATTTACAGCCTTGGCTGCACGCTCTTCCAGGCCCTCTCCGGCGCCCCGCCCTTCGTCGGCGAAAACGTAGTGCAGACGATTATGAAGCATCAATTCGAAGCCCCTCCGACACTGAAAGAAGCGTCGATGGGAGTGGAATTCGCCCCCGAATGGGAAGCGGTGGTGGCGCGCACCATGGCCAAAGAAGCTGGCGACCGCTATCAATCGATGGAAGAGCTATCAAACGATTTGAAAGCGATCAGGGCCGGCAAGAAACTGCGAGCCGGTGCCCTCGATAGCGGTGAAGATCTATTTATTGCCAATGTCGACCAATCCAAGGGATACGGCAATCCCAACCAACACAAAACAACAATTATCATCGCCGCCGCTGTCGCTTTGCTTGGCGCCGCCGGCGGTGCGGTTGGCTCATTTATCTTTTTAAGAAATCAACAAACTGAATTGAACAAGACCAAAACGGTACATGCAGAAACACTGGCGAATGGTGGCATTCAGACGCCTGCTCCGGAAGTGGTGCTGGCTGAGCGAGTAAACACGGATCTCGACGATGTGAGCAAACCATTTGTACAAAATGGTGGCGCCATTGTCGACAGTTGCAAAAGCTATTTGTTCCCCAGCCAGAGCATCGGTACGATTACCGTCAGTGCTCTGCAGCCAAACGCAAAGGGCCAGCCGATTGAAGCGGTCGGTGCAAAAAAAATCCCTGTCAGAGGAGGTATTACCTTTCAAGCCAATAGAGTTTGCGGCACTCATCCTAAAATTTTCCGCCGTTTTTTGCCCGGAGACGTTCAGGCAATCGTGCTGGATGAGCCCACTCCGGATACCGACGATGAACTCTTTTTTCTCAACCATCTAACTGATTTGAAGATTCTGAATCTGAACGGAAGTGATGTCTCAGCTCGAGGTTTGAAGACGATGGGTGAATTGCCGGCATTGAATGTACTAAGCTTAGCGCGCACGAAAAATCTAAGCGGCAAAGATCTGGCGACTCTTAAAAATCTACATAACATGATACAGATCGATTATAAAGGCGGTCACGAAGTTACACCGTTATTGCAGGCTTTACAGGGCTCGACAAAAATACAATCGCTTTTCCTTGATTACACGCCGCTTACAGCCACTGATGTTAAATTAATCGGTCAACTAAAATCTCTTTCTGAGCTCAATCTGATCCGCTGCAACCTGGATGCCAGCGCTCTGGCAAGTTTGAAATCTTTGCCGCATCTGGCCAATCTGCGTATCAGCGCAAACAATATCGGTCCAGGCATTGTCAACGCTTTCAAAGATAGCAAGACGCTCGAATGTCTTGAGGTATCGATTAATGGTTGGACACAAGCAGACATTGATAGGCTAAACGCAATTTACTTTGGTCGAGTCAAGGCTCGCACGGAAGAAGTGGACAAAATCGACTAGAAAGTGATGTCGCATTTTACATTTCAAGCTTCGAGCTTGTAGCCCACACCGAAAATGTTGACGAGACAACACTGCTCACCCGCACCACTAATCTTACGCCGCAGGTTTTTGATGTGTGTGCGCACAGTCTCTTCACCGGCATCCGAATCGGCCGGCCAGAGAGACTTGAGCAAAACTCTGGCATTGAAGACCTGACCGGGATGTCGCATAAAAAATTCGAGCAGGGCAAATTCTTTGGGTAAAAGCGTAATCGGCACACCCGCTTTCGTCACCTGAAACGACTCGGTGTGCAATTCGAGGTCCTGCACTTTCAAAACCGGTGCCTGCTTCGTACCGATGCGCCTGAGCAAGGCGCGCACCCGGGCAGACAATTCCTTCAAATTGAAGGGCTTGGTCAAATAATCATCTGCTCCGATATTGAAGCCGGCTTCTTTGTCTTCGATTTCGACCCGCCCGGTCAAAAACATGACGACAGCCTCGGGGCGACTGGCCCTGATATGCCTGCAAATCTCGATGCCGCTCATTGACGGCAACTGCCAGTCGAGAATAGACAGGTCGTATAGATTATGCTCGAAAAGCTGTAATCCATCAGCACCGTCGAAAGCGATATCGACGGTGTAGTGTTCGAGTGTGAGCCACTCTTTTATTTGAGAGGCCAGTTGACGATCGTCTTCGACAAGCAGGATTTTTGTCATCGTCTGATTATAGCAGGGCTCCTAGAGCGGCAAAGTAAACCAGAAACGACTACCATGGCCGACGGTGCTTTCCACGCCTATGGTCCCGCCGTGCTCTTCTACAATGCGCCGACAGATAGCCAGACCAAGACCGGCGCCGCCCTTCTCCCCAGCATCGCTGGGCATCACCGGTTCGAAGCGGCCAAAAACCGATTGCAATCTTTCCTCTGGAATGCCACGGCCCTCTGCTCGGCCTGCCGCAAGAGGTAGGCGAGCACACCAACGAAGAGCAGCTCAAAAGCAATGGGCACCGCCACCAGTACAATTGCTTTTTGCGAGAGCTTCAGGAGCATAAAACTCGGGGGAAGTCCGGGTCAAAAAGGGGCGAGCAACCACTATACACTCTCTTTGTAGTATGGTTATATCGTAATCGGCACAGGCAAGAAGAGGAAATCAAATGGCCGGAGCTTTCCCGCCCCTCAGCCAGATTGGAGCAGTAGCACTGGGCGGCTCGGTGGGCAGCGTGCTGCGCTTCTTATGCGGCCACTTTTGCGCACTCTGGTTTGGCACGACCTTCCCCTACGGCACGCTCCTCGTCAATGTCGGCGGCAGCCTCTGGCTTGGCTTCATCGGCACCCTCGCCTTGAGTAAAGCGGGCATTTTTGATGCCAATACCAGACTTTTGTTGACGACCGGCTTTGCCGGCGGCTTTACTACTTTCAGCTCGCTGGCCTTCGAGACCATGGCGCTCTATGAGCGCGGCTCGGTCGGCCTTGCCGCTGCCAACCTGGCCGGCAACTTTGTCCTCGGCATGGCAGCACTCGTCCTCGGCATCTATCTGGCCCGTCTAATCTGACGCGGCTTCTTTCTTCAAGACCTTTACCTTCGCCCCGGTCAACAGATAAGGACTCAAACGTATGATTACTTCCGAGCCGATGCAGCGCATCATGATTTTCGTCGACGAAACGGACCGCTACCAGGGCACCAACCTCACCAGCGCCATCCTCGAAAAGCTCCGCAGCGAAGGTATTTCCGGCGGCACGGTCCTGCGCGGCAGCGCCGGCTTCGGCAGCCACGGCATGATCCACACCACAGCCATCCTGGACATCGCGGTGGCACTGCCGGAAATAATCATGGCTGTCGATAGTGAGAGCAAAATACAGACTGTCTTGCCGCATGTGCAAGCGATGCTCTCGGATGGTCTGATCGTTGTCGATCAGGTGGAAGCCATAAAAGTGACCTGCGACAAAGGTCAGCCGAAACTGGATAAGAAACAGCAAGAGGCAGCTCAAGCGACAACTAAAGCAATGCAGGTGGAAGCGGAAAGTCACCAGGTAAGCGAATATATGGATAAAAATCCCATGAAGGTCGGCCCGGATACGCCAGTAGCCGAGGTCATTGCGCAGATGATTGCCAATGGTCGCTCCCTCCTGCCCGTCGTCAGCGACCAGAATTTATTGCTCGGTGTCGTGCAATCGGAAGATATTCTGTCGCGCCTGCTAAGCGTCAAGCCCGGCGGTTTTCATTTCTTCGGCCTGGTTAATAATGAACAAAAACAATTTAGCCAGGACATCAAAAGCCAAACGGCCTCGCAGGTAATGCGTACCGCTCCGCCGGTGGTGCAAGAAGAGACATCGATGTTCAAAGCAACGCAATTGATGCTCACTCAAAAAATTAAAGCATTGCCTGTGGTGCACGGCCAGACGCTAGTCGGCGTTTTAAGATTGCCGGATGTGCTCAAGATAGCGCTGGAGATCAAGATTTAGAAGTGGTGGCAGAGAGCAAACCCTATCCCTGGATCATCTCGCCCTTCATCGACATTTTTTTCGTCTGCGGCGGGGCGGTGTTTTTGTGTTTTGCCGTCAATTATCTCTTCCTCGGTTGGCGCGTACCTGAATCTGTGAGCTCGGATCCGGCATCCTGGTGGCTGCTCACCGTAATCATGCTGGTCAACTATGTATTTGCCGATTCGCATAATACGGCGACCTATCTGCGTATCTGGGGCAGCGAGGAAGACCGCAGTCGTTTCAAGTTTTATCGCACCTGGCTGGTCTATTCAGCGCTACTACTTTTTGCTGTCGGAATTTTGGTGCCGGCATTTATCGGGGTCCTGGTTTACCTCTATGCCATTACAGTCTTCTGGCACTACGCCGCTCAATGCTTCGGCATCTCTTTGATCTATTGTTATAAGCGCGATTATGTGATGAACCGGTTTGAAAAAGAAAGCTTCCGCTGGTTTATCTATGGCATGGTAGGGATTGTCAGTGCCCGCACATTTTGTTTCAAGTCAGCCAGTCCCAGTGTATTTTTCGGCGTGCCCATGCCATTCTGGGGGCCCTGGCCGATTGAAATATACGATCTCGCTCGCGGGCTTTTCATAGCCAGCGCTATTCTTTTTGTCCTGACGCTCCTGGGCAAATATTTCAGGAGCAAACAGCTATTTCCCTGGCAAGCCGTACTTATACTGGCGGCACTATTGACCCTGGCGCTCAGTCGCGATGCGGCCAAAGCCATTTACATACTTTTTGTACCGGGCTTGTTTCACGGCTCACAATATCTGGCCGTCTGCCTCTCCTATTATTTGAAAGAGCGCGGACTGCCCGAGGGTATGAGCAGCGCTGAAATTGCCAAAGTGGCGCTCGGAACTCCGGGTCTTAAATATCTGGGCATCGTCATTCTTTCCGGCATGTTCTTCTATGTCGGCGTGCCCCATTTCTTTTCCCAGATTGGTTTTAATTTTGCTTCGATAAGCGGCCTGGTGCTCGCTTGTGTCAATTACCATCATTTTGTCACCGACGCTGCCATCTGGCGACTGAAAGACCCTAGATGCCGCAATATTTTGATTGCCTGAAACCACCGGCGATACCGCAGCTATTTTCGGTTATTCTTCAAAGACGAGTGAATTCAGGGCGGACCGAGCTGCTCGTTTAAATCAATCATCGGCTGCTGATTAGTTTTGATCAGACCTTCGTAGGGGCGGTCCAGATCGGCGACAAGCAATATCACCAGGGAAAATGTAGTAATCATGACAATGATTTCGGCCCAGCTTCTATTGCCGGCAATGCCGCAGTAGTAGCCGACGCTGAACATGGAGAAGACCGAGACAGCCAGCAAAACAATCCAGACCGATACCGGTACGCGCGCGTACAATCCAAGAGTGACGCGCTTGCTATGCATGTCAATCACTTCATTTAGCGAGCTGATAAACAAAGCCACTGTCGGCGAAGCCGCGTTCTCACGCGCTAGCTGTGCCGCTACGGGCCAGAGCTTGTTTTGAATGGCCACGGACTTCGAGATCGCTTCTCTGCTATTTTCACGGGACATTAGCACCCGGCTGCGCAACTGCACATATTCACGTAGATATCTTTTGATCTGGCCTTTTTGTGGCTCTTCAAAAAAATCCGCACGCAAATAGGTCGTGCCTATGGCATTAGCTTCCTGAAGAACGGCAGCGCGCCTGTCGTCGAATCGTGTCAAAGCGACGTTGAATGTGAAGGCGAGCATGAAAGCCAAAAGACCAAGAATTGCTGCCACGATAGTCCCAAGCGGTGCCGGTGGTTCGGTAGAACCTTTTTTGGCACGCCAGGCACCAAGGCGGTAGCCGCCCTCGGCGCAACCCAGCGAAATAAGGAAGACTGCTCCAAAGAGAGCCAAAAGTGGCAGGCTATCAATTGTGAACATTGCTTACCTCCGGGTATCTATCGGCGCGCCGGTTCCCTCGGGCATTTTAGCAACTTGCCTTGACTCAGCTATCGAGATGTTGCCTGATCCAACGCATCAGCGTGATCGCTTTGATTTGCGCCGGGAAAATCCCTTCACCGGTATCGGAGACGGGAACAGGGAAGTCAAAGGTAAAAGTCTCACTCTCACCAGTCTCAGCCAGGTGCTGCCCGGTCACTCTATACCAGAGATTGCCCTCTTTATAGTGGATGAAGTCGGCATCGTTGCCTTTCACGATCGTTTTTAGCGGTATGTTCATTGGTCAAATCTTGAAAATTTTGGAAATATTGATTTTAGCGTAAGTCCAGGCATAAATCATTGGTCTGCTGAAACGACTTTCAATCCACGACTTTAATCTTACCGAGCATGCTTTCGTGACCACTACCGCAAAAGACATCGCAAAAGAAATCGAAGTTACCGGTCTTTGCCGGAGACAATTTCAATTCGGTAGTCTTGCCTGGTCTAATGTCTGCTTTCAAATTCAAATCAGGAGCATAAAAGCCGTGAGACCGGTCGGCAGTAGATAGTTGTAAAACAACCAGCACTCCCTTCTTCAGGGTAATCTCGGACGGCGTAAACTCATATCTCCTGGCCGTGATTTTAATCACTCGCGCAGGCTCGGCAGCGTAAACCGTCGGCAAGAAAAAACTGAGCAAAGCAGAGGCAACCATTACCGCCGAACCTGCATTTTTGATGTTTTTCAGACTTTTCATATTTTTCCCGCCTCGTTGATTGGATATTGCCTCAGTTCAAATTTGCGCGCCATGGTCTGACTGAGCACATTGCGAAAACCCAATCCTTTATATGGTTCCTCGGCATTCCAGGGAATGGGCATGCGCTTGGGAGTAGAGCCGGCGACCGGCATTGGCAGCATTAATGATGTTGCCGAATGATGGAGAATATGTCCGGTGGCGTGGTGATTTTCCTGGTGAATATGACCGTAGAAGACGCTGACGTTCTTGAAAGGCATCAACAGTTCAATAGCCTTCGAGCCGTCTCGGGTGGCCCAGTCCCACTGGGGATAAAGATCAAAAAGCGGCCGGTGAGTGAAGACAACGATATCGGTATCGGGCTTCTGCATTGCCAGATCAGCTCTAAGCCAGGCCAGTTGCCCATCGCCGATGCTGCCGGTCGGATCCGAGACATTGTCGATGGCAATAAAGTGGACGCCTTTATGATCGAAGGCGTAATGTGTTTCTCCGAAAAATTTCTTATACGTCTCGCCATTGTCGAGTGATGCGTCGTGCTCTCCGGGCATGAAGTGGACAACTTTAGTATCAAGCTCACCGACGATTTCTTTGAATTCCTTCATGCGCGCCTGGCGCACCTTTGTGTCATCGGTTGTCTGGGTCAGATCCCCGGTGAAGACGACGAAGTCCGGCTTTTGATTTAAGGCATTGACCTCTTTGATCGCCTTTTTCAAAGTGCCTCTGGCGTCGGGATTGATTTTAGGACCTTCAAAACCCCAGTGGCTGTCTGAAAGCTGGACAAAGAAAAAGTCCCTACTCCCCGGCATGGCCAGCCCGGGTACGCCATAAAGACTGGACATGAATACTACGCCGCCTATTCCAGCTAGCTTGATGAATTCTCTGCGATCGATTTCGGAAGTCATGATTGTTGCCTCGAATGAACTTACGAATCAGTAAACCGAAGCAGTGTTCAAAAAATTCCCCTCTCCTTGGGGGAAATTAAAGTGAATAAAATTGCCGCCATAGCGGTTATCTAATAAGGATGGCCGCCGAGGCAAAGGCAAGACCGATGAACATTTTTCGCAATCGCCGCAGAGAATTCGAGAAACTGACGTGTCCACTGGCACCAGATCTCTATCGATTTGCTTTCTGGCGCCTGGGAAACACCCAGGATGCCGAGGACGCTTTGCAGGAGGCCTACCTGAAGGCCTATCGGTCATTTCAAACCTTTCAAGCAGGGACGAACATCAAGGCCTGGATGACACGCATTTTAATCAATGTTATCAACGACTGGCTGCGTAAACGCGTCAATCAAGCAGCTTTGATCGACAGCGATGTCGAATTTGAAATCTGCTTGAACATTGCCGACCAGTCATGCACTGCAAAGGACCCGGAAAGCCAGTTAATCGAGCAGGAGGTCGCGCCGGAGCTTTTGAACGCCTTGAAGAGACTGCCGACGGGCCTGCTCTATCCATTTTTGCTGCGAGAGCTTAACGAACTCTCCTACGCCGAAATTGCGGATATTCTGGCCATTCCAACAGGCACCGTCATGTCCCGCCTGTTCCGGGCTCATCGAACGATCAAAGCAAATCTCAAAAGAGAAGAGCAACAAAGACATCACGCGCTTGTCAGACAATCGGTGAAAAATCTATCGCTGTTAGCGACTGCCGCTTCATTGATTTTAATCGGCTATTTGACACTGCCAGCGATGCAAAAATCATCCGAGCAACCGGCCCGGATTGAGACGACCTCGGCCGCATCGCTGGTCGCAGATCTCGCCGGCCAGATGCCCGTCAACAGCGCCGCAGATCGCACCGAACTAAACGCAAAAGTCGGTTTTGAATTGAAGCAACTGA
>JAGXAB010000137.1 GCA_018971775.1 Cyanobacteria bacterium REEB67
AGGGCGTTGGCTGGCACCAACATCAATTTACCCATGGGGGCATCCTGAGGAAATTGAAATTTATACCGATGGGAGCCGGCGCTTGTAGGCTGAGAAAAAGCGGGAGCGGCGGCGCTCAGGTAAAGGCAAATGGCCGCTGTCAGGGCTTTCTTGTCGGCTAATGTTGATTTGATCATCGTTCAGCATTATCTCAGATGCGGCGGTAATGTTGATTTTTTGCCTAATTTTCCTTTTGCGACTTTCGAGGAACTAATGCACGTTTTACAATGTCCCTCTCCGGTAGGTATCGGATAGCATAGTCGATTGGATAGGTGAGCAAAAATGATTAGATCCATGGTTAATGGTCTCGTGGGCGCCTGCACTCTGACGATAGCTCATCAAGTTTTGCGTAAATTGACGCCTGATGCGCCGCGTCTTGATGTGCTTGGTGAGCAGGGCGTAGTCAAGCTTGCTCAAGCGGCGAAGATAAAGATGAGCGAGAAGCAAGTGCAGAAGCTGGCTTTTGCCGGAGATATTATTTCCAATACTTTGTATTTCAGCCAGGTAGGCAATAAGCGTGGACTACTCAGTCTACTCCGTGGTGCCTCCCTTGGTGGCGCTGCTGGTGCCGGCACTGTAGTTTTGCCCGGTAAGCTCAAGCTCGATTCTTCCGCGACAAAGATGTCGCCTAAGACTAAAGCGCTCTCGATTTCACTTTATGTCCTGGCTGGACTGGCAGCAGGCATGGCTGCCCAGGCCGGTCGGAAGAAATAGTAAGGCGGGCCCAACTGTCAGGCTCCGTCCCTTTCTGTTTTTGGTTCGCGGACGGTGATATGCCTTCCTAGACATTGTTCCGCGTATTCACGTTGGCGCCTGTCTAAAAGGCCTGCGCTGACAGATATCCCCTGCAGTTTTTTCAGTAAGGGCAGCTTGAAGATGACGGAAGCCGTCAGGCCTGTACTGGCTGCTTCCAGGTCCCTGAGCTCGGGCAGCTGGGCCAGTATTGGTATAGCTTCATCGGTAATTTTCGGATTTTCATTCACGCAGAGTCTTTGTAGCGATTTTATTTCGCTGACCAGTTTAAGATCTTGCATGGTGGCATTTGAATGTTGGATTCCCAGATAGATCAGATTTTTCGACGGCGCAAGTTGTTTTAAAAACGGCACAATGTTAGACGCCTCCGAGACCCTTAAAACTTTCAGCTTTTGCAGACGGACCAGACGGGTAAGCCAGGATACATCTGAGCGCTGGCCAAACATACACAGTTTTTCCAGTTGGGTCAGCTTATTCAAATCGTTGCAGACGGCTGCTGTCGGCCCGGCGTCGATAAACTCCAGCTCTTTCAAGCCAGTCAATCGAGCTATGTGGTGAAAGTGCGTGTCCTTCCAATTAAGGTCCGACATCACCTCCACTGCTGCCAAATCATGCAGACGGATTGACTCCAGATCGTTTGCTTCAAAGCCGTCAAATAGTTCAGGGTGTTCGGCCAGACGGCGTTTGGCACTGAGGCATAGTTTGGCTGAGATCGGTACATATACATCGCCGCTCATGGGCTCAGATATGGACTTTTCGCCCTGCGCGTAGTCAATTGTTCCAAGGCCGGCCATGGTCGGAAAATGAAAGTGTTTGAAACCGGGTCTGGCCGTTGCTTTATCATGTTGCAGATAGGAAGTCACCGTGAGCGTCTTTTCTTGATGTGGAATTGTGTTCTGTATTTCGTTGCTGAGCGGGCTGCGACTGAAAATTGCACGCACCTGCCGTGTTTCTTCTTGTTCATGTGCGGTTGTTCGAAAAATATTCCAGCTGGTCAATCCAATTGCAATCGCACTCAAGACAGCGCCAACGGCAATGTTACGGCGGGAGAAAAATTCACTTACGCCGTTGTGAAAAAGGCCGGAACTGGTCTGGCCGGATTCTTCCTTTGAAGTGGCGCCTGAAATGGTTCCAGGCACTCTTCTGTGCGTCGTTGGCAGATTGAGCGCCAGGATTGCTTGCAACTCCGCGGCCACTTCGGCGGCTGTCTGCGGGCGTTTGCCCGGATCTTTTTCGAGCATCTTGGCCACAAGCGCCACCAGCCGATTGGGAAAAGTAGACCCGTCGCCGGAAGTCAGAGGCCGCGGAACTTCATGCTGATGCTTGAGCAATGTGGCCAATATGGAATCACCGCGCAGAGGCGGCGCTCCGCTCAAGACCTGATAGAGCGAACAGCCAAGCGAGTAGATGTCGGCCGCGGCCGTCAGTTCCTGGCCTGATGCCTGCTCCGGGCTCATGTAGAGCGGGCTGCCGTAGCAGGCACCATTGCCGGTCGTCTCCTGCGTATTTGCCTCATCGAGAGTCAGTGCGGCGATACCGAAGTCGAGGATTTTCACGATTTGTTTTTGACTGATATCTTTTTTGTTATCTCCGGAAGCGTTTTGCAAAAAAATATTGGCCGGTTTTATGTCCCGGTGCAAGATGTTTTTGCGGTGGGCTGCTTCCAGTCCGCTGCAGACCTGAATGAAGCAAGGCAAAAATACTTTGAGGTCGACCAGCACCTCGCCTTCGAGTTTTTGCGCCAGCGTTTGTCCTTGCAGAAATTCCATCGTAAAGAAGGGGATTTTGTCTTCGGTAAAGCCAAAATCGTAGATGTGAACGATATGTTTATCGTTCAAGCGGGCCAGGGTTTTGACTTCCTTTTCGAACAGTCTCCAGGCTTCCGCTGTGTACTCTTTTGATTTGAATGTCTTGAGAGCGATATCTTTGTCCAGTTGCTGATGGTGGGCGTGATAGACAACCGCCATGCCGCCTTCGCCCAGTTTGCTTATGATCTTGTATTTCTTGTCCAGTATCTTACCGGCCGGCAAAATCATGCTGAACAGGGGCTCATTCTCCCCGAGCCGACCGGAGCTGGCGCCTCTTACCAGGGTGCCGGCCAGGCTGTCGAAAATAAACAATTGTGACCTGGTCAGATCATCGGGCAGTTCTGGCAATTTTTATTAAACCGGGCTGATTGCTGAGACTTTACGATCATGATAGACATAACAAATGGAATATTCAATGTAAAAGTTGGCGTATAAGTTGGCGCCTGAATATTATGAATTACAAGCAATTCAACGCATTTTGCAAAGCACTGCCGGCGACCACCTATGTAATGCAGTGGGGCGATTCGCATGTCTGGAAAGTGGGCGGCAAAGTCTTTGCCATTGGCGGCTGGGCCGACGGCGAGCCAAGCTTTACCTTCAAGGTAAGTGATTTTTCTTACGATGTGCTCGAAGATCAGCCCGGCCTCAGGCCGGCTCCCTATCTGGCCTCACGCGGTTTGAAGTGGATCCAGCATTATGCAAAGCCCGGCCTCAGCGACGATGGTTTGAAGAGCTATATCAAGCAGTCGCATTTTATCGTTTCGCAGGGTCTTTCGAAGAAGAAGCAACGCGAACTCGGATTATTAGTGCCTTGAGTAAATCGATAGTGAGCCGTCACGGGCACAATTTGCCGGTTGCTTGACTAATAGCTGTATATATAGATATTCTAAAGTTTGAATAAGGTCATAGAGGTCGATCATGCCATACAGAGCAGTTGTAAGCGCTGAGCTAGCGAAGCTCTTTGGTGTCCTCTCGCATCCGATTCGGATCAGAATAATCGAGGAGTTGCAGCGGGAAGATCTGACTGTTGGTAGCCTCAAAGATATTCTCGGTATTACGCAATCAGCGGTTTCGCAGCAACTGGCTGTATTGAGAAACAATCATGTCGTAGTCGAACACCGGGAAGGCCGAAATGTCTTTTATCACTTACGAAAGTCCGAGATGGCTTTATGGATCATGGATGGTGTGAGCTTTATTTCGCCCGATACATCCGAGATTGAAAAAATGATGTCGGCAATTGAGAGCGCCAAATCAGTGTGGGGCAGTGATAGTAAGCCGAAGGCGCCTGGCAAGAAGCGGACGTCCAAGGCTTGAGCCATTAATTAGCAAAGAAGACTTTTTGGGCTGGCCGTCCTTGTGCCAATGTCGTGAAGATCTCATACATGCAAATATGCAAATATTGTAGTTTGTAAATATTGGCATGTTTATGCCAGCCTTTGCATCGTCCCGTCGCCAGGCGCTTTGCCGACACGGCGCTGTCCAAATTGCGATTTTAACGATTTGACATACCTCTGCAAATGGTTATACTTGCAAATATCCAGCTTTCAATACATCTGAATGTTTGCATGTTTTACGCAAGGAGCCTACGATGAGTGCAACATTTACCGCTGAGGAAATCCTTTCTGCTACTGGAGGTCGCCTGGTCTGTGGGGTGATGAGCGAGCAAGGCCGTGGGCGAATTGTTTGGGACCTGGACGAGGTCGCTGCCGGTGATTGGTTTATTGCCATACCATCGGAGTTTCAAGACCCCCATGACCATTTAGCTCAGGCCTTTGCCAAAGGTGCACGAGGTTGTATCGTCAACCGCCGCCAACGCTATGCATCGGCCGACCAGCACGGCGCCCTGATTTCCGTAGCCGACACACGAACAGCGTTGCTGGATCTGGTGCGCTATTGGCGTCAGGCAGTGGGAGCGAGGGTTGTCGGAGTGTCTGGAAGCATGGGACGGCGAGCGACGATGATTCTGATCAATCAGCTAGTGCAGGACAAATTGAACGTACATTTGGCGTTTATGGGCAATCTTGGCTGGTTCGGGTGTATCAGAGGCATTCTTGCTATGCCACAAGGCACCGAAGTTCTTGTTTTTGAAGCCGGTGCCGTCGAACGAGGAGACATAGCAAGGTTAGGCGGTGCCCTTGACCCTGACCTGGTAATTATCACTGGCGTCAATCATGTCTTGCCTTCTTCTGAGCGCGATGCGCGTTTAGCAGCCTTGTATTGTGAGCTGCTGGAGACTCTCAAGGAGTTTCCCGAAGAGCGCATTTCAGCTGTCATATTTGATCAAAGCTCTGCTGTTCGGGAGCGCTCAAAGCAACTGCTCGGTAACCTCACTGCCGTCCAGCATTCTCTGTCTGGAAATAGCTTGGCTCAGAGAGTATCTCAGCAGTCTCTGGAGCAATTGAGTGTAGCCATGCAGCATGCGATCGGACAAGCGGTATCAGAGGCAGAACTCTGGTGCGCCACTGAGGCGGCGAAAGTACTTGGACTATCTAAGCACGAGCTTGAGGAGATTTTAGGGCTAGCCTCAACCGTACAAACAGATGCCAGTTCATTTGCCGCCTAGAAACAAGACAAATAAGAGGAGAAAATGGCAACGAATTTTTTCACTGCAAGCGAGCTGGTCGCAGTCTTTAGTCCGCTCCTTGCGCTAGCGGTCAATTTGCTTTTGAGAAGGCAACAGGACAAAGCAAAGACTTTGATTATTGGTCAATGTTTTTCTTTCATCGGTGCCCTCTTTGCGATGTTCTTTGCTCTGTTCTTTGCAATGACGCAGCCAGGTGCGCTGCATCCGCCCGAGCCAATTTTCGGTGTGCTCAACTTTGATCCTCTTTCAAGCTGCGTCCTGACCTGTATAACCTTTATCGCTTTTGTCGTGACTTCATTCAGTGAGCGTTACCTGGGCGGAGACAAAACAAGACTGTCGTTCCTGACTCAGATAACGACCTTGTCTTGCTCATCTGCTCTGCTGGCACTATCGGAAAACATCGTTCTGAGTCTGATCTGCTGGCATTTCCTGTCCTGGGGCATCTGGCGCATGATGCGCCTCAGAAATTCGGCTCGGCAGTCGTCGAATATAGTATTAGCGCATCATCTTTCGAGCGATTTGCTGTTACTTCTTGGTGTAGCCCTTACGCTCAGCTGGCTCGGCACGGCGAGTTTTTCTCAGATGGCGGCGAGGGTTGCCGATCTTGCGTCACCAGTGAGTATTTTCGATTCAACGATACCGATCTCAAAAGCGACATTGATAGCCATTTTGCTTATCGTATCTTTTTCGATCAAGTCAGCTTTGTTTCCCTTTCACCGCTGGCTCCTTGCTACACTCGATGCACCGACACCGCTATCCGGCTTGCTCCATGCCGGTGTGGTCAATGTCTCTGCGATCATGGCTTATCACACCATGCCGGTGTTGCAAGAAGCACCGGCAGCACTTCTGCTCTGGGCTGCACTGGCGACAATATCGGCAGTGCTCGGGACTTTGAGTGTCTCGGCCCAACCAGATGTGAAGCGTAAGCTTGTTTTTTCAACCGTCGGTCAGATGGGCTTTATGTCACTGCAATGTGCCTGTGGCGCCGTTCCGCTGGCGCTTTTCCACGTCATCGCTCATGGGCTCTTCAAGTGTCATATGTTTCTCCAGTCCGGTAGCGGCATCGCCGAGGGACTGGCTAAGAGAAGTTACTTCCATGGACAAGGTGCTAAAAACGGTCGGGTGCTTAGCGCGATTTTCATCCTCAGCTCGGCCCTTCTTTGCGCCTTGGCAGCGATCTATTATCTTGGTAGTGCGGGATTTAGCGCCGTTTCTGCCCTCGTGAGCGCAGCGGCGCTGTTCTGTACTTCACCTGTTTTGAGCCGCATCGGACTTCGCATGTTGTTGCCGATCTGGTCGGGAATATTGATTCTGGCCGTCGCCTCAAGTTTTGTTGGGAAAAGCCTGGAGCACTTGGTTTGGTGGCCGCAAAACAGTGCTCTTTTAGCGAGCGTTCTTGTATTGTTCGCCGCTTCCACTTTGCTCTTGTTAATGGGGCGTCGTTCTCAGTTTGTGAAAGCACTTTATGTGCATGCCTTGAATGGTTTTTATGTAGACGAGATAGCAGCTGCATTTTCGAGCTGGTTCTGGTGGAAAATCGACAAGCAAAGACTCGGTTAAAAGAAGGAGGTTCTGCCTTGGCTGTCAGTGTAAAAAGCGATGGTATCGAAAACGCTGTGCTGGAGGCGACTCAGTGCATCAATTTGTTCTGGCCATTAACTAATTTCATTGCTTGCAATCCATTGAAAGGTTTTGAGTCATTGCCTTTTGACGAGGCTATGCGTCGATCGCAGAGACTTTTCAATGCGACCGGCTACTTGCCACTTTCCCAATACCGGGCCATGTACGAAACTGGCAGGATCAAGCCACATGATCTGGAAGAAGCGTTCAGTAAATTTGGAAAGTTGAAAGAACAGCTTAAGGATTCTCATCGCGAAGAGCCCGTTGCCTGGACTCTGGGTGAGATGTTAGATCATGGTAGTGGCTCGACGATTACAAAAACTATCAACAGGCAGATCGGGAAGTGGTGCGGCGCTTTTTTTGACCGTACTCAGGCTCAGTGGGCTCCAGGCGTCAAAACGAGCTTCTATTCCTATTGGAAAGAATATGCGCGTCATGATTTTGCAATGCTGTTGCAGGGATGCAAAGATTGGAATCGGTCGATCCAATCTTTGCCGGAATCGCCCGAAGCTTGTCTTGAAGAACTTTTGGACGGGCTCGGTGTCACGCCTCACGAAGTCGTGTCATATCTGCAGCGGCACGTCGTTCAATTACCTGGCTTTGCCTCATATCTAAAGTGGCAAGAAGTCGAAAATGGTAAATCTGGCTTGATGATAGAATACCTCGCTGTCAGGCTCTTCTACGAAAAGAAGTTGGCCGAAGTTGTTGCTTTGAGGTCCTATCGCAATCTTAGCCTGGCGCTGGTAAAGCGCTTTCTTGAAGCTGAAGCTGAAACGCAGACTCTCAAGAATGGCAATCGTGTACCTGCAGGTGATCACTATGGAAAAGTCTGGCAGGAGGCATATGAAGTTGGCTATCGCAATGAGCTTCTGGCCAAATTGTCAGACGCCGGAGAAATTAACAACGTCGTAAATAGTGCAGCTTCCGAATGCCAACTGGTGTTTTGTATAGACGTGCGCTCCGAGCCCCTGCGCAGAGAGCTGGAGAAGCTGGGTTCATATTCGACATATGGATTTGCCGGTTTCTTTGCCATGGCTATACGTCTGACTGAGCTTGGCAGCGCAGTTTCTGCTGATCTCTGTCCTGTCTTGCTTAAACCATCGCATACGGTCAGGGAAACAAGCAACGACGACTTGTGGCAAAGACGCATTCTCTTGCGTTCGCTTGCTGTATCGCTTGCGCAACTCCGCAAGAAACTCAAGTGCACTCTGGCCGGAAGCTTCGGCCTTGTCGAGTTGACCGGACTCTGGTCTGCCCTGCCGGTGGCAGCCAAGACTTTCGCGCCCCAGCTGTTGCGAAAGGCAAGCCGGTGGACCAGCGAGCAAGTTTGGCCGACGGATCATACCGAGCTCGACACGTCGAGTTTCTCGGCAGATCAGAAAGTTGATCTGGCCGAGGGCGCGATTAGAGGTATCGGATTAAGAAGTTTCAGTAAAGTGATTGTCTTGTGTGGTCACAAAGCCTCTTCGACTAACAATCCTTATGCGTCGGCGCTCGACTGCGGTGCTTGCGGAGGAAACGGCGGAGGTTTCAATGCCAGGCTGGCAGCGGATATACTCAATGACAAGATGGTTCGTGCAGGCTTAGCCAGGAGAAATATCGAAATACCTGGTGATACCGTTTTTATAGCAGCGGAACATGACACGACAACGGACATTTTCAGGCTTTTCGCCGGTAATAAACTCTCGGATAATCAGCGAAGTATTCTTCAACAGCTTCAGTGCGACTTGATTGAAGCAGGCAAGCTGGTGCGAGCTAGACGGGAGAAATTGTTGCCTCTGAGCTGCCTGGGAAATTTCAATGCCGCTCTGGCGCGCTCCGTTGATTGGGCGCAAATCGTCCCTGAATGGGGTTTGGCCGGCAATGCTGCTTTTATCGCCGCCCCCAGGGCTCTCACCAAAGCCGTTGACCTGGAAGGACGCGTCTTTTTACATTCCTATGAATACGAAGGCGATGCCGATGGCAAAATTCTCGAACTGATTATGACCGCACCACTAGTGGTGGCGCAGTGGATAAACATGCAATATTACCTGTCGACCGTCGACAATGAGGTATTTGGCAGTGGTAGCAAGGTCCTTCATAATGTAATCGGGGATTTTGGCGTTATGCAGGGAGCCTCCAGCGACCTGAAACTCGGACTACCGGCCCAATCGGTTATGACTGCTGAAGGTCTTCAGCACGAACCGATGCGTCTTCTGGCGATCATAAATGCACCGCTGGAGTCGATTGACACTGTCTTAAGAGCACATCCGGAAGTTAGACAATTAGTGACCAACAGATGGCTAAGGCTTGTCGCGTTGGAACCTGATAGCCGTGAATTTTATCAGGCTGAAGACGCCGGTAAATGGAAGCGAATCACCAGTGTCGGAAACGACAAAGGAAACGACAAAGGAAACGACAAAGAAGTGGCCGGGCCTGGTTCAAGAAATTTCCATCGATTGTTGCAGCGGTAGGTGCTCTCGCGCCAGTGGAAACAATCAGCGGTTCACGTTGCGTTCATAACCAGGCAATAGTGTTGAAATATACACTAATCATGGCGGCAGATGAAAATGACTGAACCGACTCAAGAAACTAAAGAAACCAAAAACTGGCCGGAGCTGGCAATTGGTCTATACGATAAGCTGACTGGCCGTGGCGCCGAAATAAGTTATGAATTCAAAGACCTGCAGGTCTGGGTACCCAGTAAGACAGGAGATGACGCAGTACACGCTAAATGGAAGGTAAATGGCGTCTTGAGTATCAAGACTCGCGACAACGCCAGCGATGCAAAATAGTGCAACTTCATTGCGGCCATGCGATGTCTGGGGGGAGCTGACATTAACTTCGGATATTGGCGAGATCCTTGTAACAGCAGAGAATGACCGCGTCAGCGTTGTGCTCCCCAGTCTTTACGAAGCAAGGTTTTCCCAAATTTCCGAAGCGTTTGACCTGCATCACAATGTGGTCCGGCTCGCTCACCAAATCTGCCGGACCATGGACGTTCAGGTGGTAATTCTTTTGTCCGGGCGTGAGATCGCTGTCCTCGGGAGGGGCAGCATTCCCGGCCTGATTTC
This sequence comes from Cyanobacteria bacterium REEB67, assembly GCA_018971775.1. Taxonomy (GTDB): domain Bacteria; phylum Cyanobacteriota; class Vampirovibrionia; order Obscuribacterales; family Obscuribacteraceae; genus REEB67. The sequence goes on from JAGXAB010000137.1 coordinate 9,858, forward strand.
GAAATCTCTTTCCATCGATCCGTTGCAGATCAAACTCTTTCCTCTGCTCGCTGCTCTACTTGATGATAAAGCGGCGCAAATTAAGCGGAAATTGTCCCGGGGGAGCTGATCACTTCGTGGTGCGAGCCGGGAATTTTAATGCCTTGAATGGATCGAGCGTTCATATTCGCTCTGCAGATTTTGAGCAGCACTTGTGCGGCCCAGCTTCTTTTCATGCTGGAGCTTACTGACTGCTTTGGATTCGTTAATAAAACGTTTCTGGGCATTTTCGCGAGTCTCATCTTTGCCCTCGAGCAAACTGGCATTGATCACTTTTATGGCAACATAGGTACCGAGCTGCTTATGCCTTGCTTTGTATACCGTTCCCATGCCGCCTTTACCGATTTCTTCAGTTATTTCGTACTTAGGCGGCAGGCCGAGTGTTGAGAAAGCCTCCGCGCAATTTCTGTCGGTCGCCACTTTGATCTCTACCTTGCGATCCTCTTTCAAATACCCGTCCATCACAGTTTATCCTTCGGTCGGCGCCGCAAAGTCTACTGATTCTAGCTCCTATGGCGAGGGCTTGACCCAAAGCTAGTTGAAAATTGAGCAGTCCCTCCCAGGCCGAAGCCTGGTATTGTTTTTGGTGCTTAAACGAAAACAAAATGGAGAGACCGCATGAAGAAATCATCGACTAAATACACACAGAATGTCAATCTCGATAAATT
>JAGXAB010000138.1 GCA_018971775.1 Cyanobacteria bacterium REEB67
GCTCCTTGGGATCGGCGCCGGCCAGTTCTTTTACACCAATCTTGCCGTCGCCGCTGCCCTGGCCTGCATCTTGAGCCTGGGCCAGTTGCGGCCCGTCGGCCACCTTGATCAATTTGGCGTCGGCACCGTTTGCGGTAGACGCATCGGCCGGTTTGAAGTCGATTTTCATCGCACTCAAATAATCTTCATGGAGTTTACCTCCGCCTGCGGCAGTTGCATCCAAAACAGCCGGCTGTGTCTGGAGGTCGTTTCCTTCAAATCTAGTCATGCTTCATCACCATTGCCTTCGTCGGGGTATGTCTCTGAGTCCAGTGCGCCCAAGCTAGCACGGGGGCGAAGGTGTTGTCATGGGGTGAAAATACGTGTCACTAGTGGAAATACGAACAGATTTAAGGTCCATTCATATAAGGCGGCCCAGATAGGGAGCCTCATATTAGTCGCTTCAGGTGAGGCGCATTGATAGGGCTTGCCGCTTATAAAAATCGGAAAACGAACAGGCTCATCACCTGTGGTGTCGCTGCTGCATTTTGCCTTGCCAGCTGGAAGCTCACCTGCGAGATCGGGTAGACATAATTTTTTGCCATTACCGGTGGTGCTTTGATCTTGCTGCGCGGCTCTTCTAAAATGAAGGCCGGTTCGCCAAATTTTGCTTTCATCGTCGGCAATTCCTCACCGAGATTGACCCCTAGTTGCGGGGGGGCATAATTTGGATGAAATATGCGCAGGGCCTCGAGATTGCCCTCACGCAAATAGGCTTGCAAGAGGGGAAGGCCCTGATCATCTTTGAGGGTGAGGACGAGAAATCCAGCAATAGTTACCCGACTGATTTTGCCCCGCGTATTGAAAAACGCCGTTGTTTGAGCGAGGCTGGCGCCGAGTTGCAAGCCGGGTATGCCGTGCACTGCATTTGGTGGCAGAAATGCGATTCTGGTCAGAGCATTTTTCTTTTTGGAAAAGGCCAGATCCTTGCCGCCGATTTCGGATGCGTCTTCTCCCGCTTCGTATTTCAGCGTCGATTTATACCAACCGCTCTGCTGCGGCGAGCCACGCCCGCTATCATAGTTTTGAGCCTGTTTTGCCGGTCCGGACGGCATGGCCCGGCGCATTTTGCCGGTGGATGCTATATAACCATCGCTCTTTTTCTCGGCCATCATCGACGACAACTGTCCCTGGGGCATCGCCATCGGGGCCGGGGCCTGCATCAACTGATTGGAATTGATGGCGCCCGCCGGCGCCGCACCACCCATACCACCGCCGTATGCGCCATAGGAAGTCATGCCGCTGTTTTTGCCCAGGCTGCTCGAGCTGGGTACGGTATTGTATGAATTGGCCGTTCCTTGAGCTACAGCCGGTGGCGAAGGGAGCGGCGCATCCTTCAAATATTCGCGTACGTATTTAAAAAGACCTGGTTGCTCCGAGGGGCGTATGATGCCTGCGACATTGTCAGATGTCGACTGATTGGCGCCGCTTGTATTTAAAGCGGTATTAACTTCGCGCTCGTCTTTTCGGTCCTCTTTACGATCTACCAGTGAGCGATCGACGCGGCCGCGGGCGGCCGGCTCGTCTGCCGCTTTTACTTGACGATAATCGCGTATAAGTGGCGAATCATCGAATATTTGTACGTTTTTTCGGCCGCTGGAAAACTCTTTTACGTATGGGCTTTCGCTGATCACCTTGCCGCGTTCGGCTTCCTTCAGGGTGGACTGGGCCGTTGGCTTGAGTGGCAGAGTCTTTGCAGCGACAGCATTGCCTTCATCCTCAGAGCGCGACTTGGCTAATTGCGGATGAATGGAAAGGGCCGGATCGGGAGAGCTATTGGTGGAGAGGCCTTTGTTAAACTGGTTTTTATCGCTGCCGTTGGTGCTACTGAGCTCATCGGTAACCTGCCCTGAACCAATCGTGCGAAAACGTGAATAGTTGCCTGCGGGAAGATTGCTCGAGGCGAGTAGTTGCTTTTTCGTGTCGCTAACGGCTATTTGCTCGTTGCCGATCCGTTTGAAAATGGCAATCAAAAGCTGGACACCGCTGTCGGGATCGTTCAGGGCTGGTTTTGAGCGGCTGCGCAGGGCGCTGGCAACGGCGTCGATAGTCAGGCCGTCCCCTTCCGCCCCTTTGGAAAGGGCGGGAAGCGGTGAGGCCAGATAAGTGAGCGCACTGTATGCGGTGGCGGTCAGACAAAATGTCGAGGCGACAAAGATATAGATACCGACCAGCTTTTTGCGGCTGATTGCTATCTCTCTGTCGACTATGAGTTTCTTCAACAATGACTGCCCTGACATAGATGCCTCTGATTTTCTGTTCTTCTTGATTGATTATTCGGTGTCGCTAAATCGCCGCTTTGACGTCCGAAAGTTTTGTTTCCCAGTCATCGAGTTCCGATTGATTGATCAGGCCACGGCGGTTAGAGAGATAAACGGCCCGGCAGCGTTGATTAAATTCGCTTTCGTGAGCCTCGGAGCGGCCCGGGATGCCGAGCTTGGCGTAGAGCGATTTGAGTCTTGATTGGATTGCTTTTTCGGTTAAATAAAGGCGCTTGGCGATGGCGTGGTCTGTCATGCCGAGGGCGATACAGACGAGCGCTTCGTATTCGGCCGAGGTGAGAGAGGTGGCGCGGTTTTGCGTGCGCTGGATAACGCGGGCGATGCCGGGATGGATCCAGCAGTCGCCGGACATCACTGCCCGCGCCGCTTCCACCACTTGTTCGTCGGAGGCGCTCTTCAAGACATAACCAAAAACGCCATTGGGCGGTACCACTTTCCAGAGCTGGCGCACGTAGACTTCATCTGAAAAATTGGACAGCATGATCACGCCGGTTTCGGGCAACTGCTTTAGGATCTGTTCGGCCGCTTTGATCCCGGAAAGATTGGGCATTTTGATATCGAGGAAGACGAGGGTCGGTTTATGCTTCTGGCTCAGTTCCACCGCCTGCAGGCCGTCCTGTCCTTCGACGATCGAAAGATCTTTGCCAAGGTTGTTCACCAGCAGATTTTTCAGCCAGGTGCGATCTCTTTCTTCGTCGTCAACGATTAATATGCTCATCCTCTTTCCTTTTCCTCACTATTCTCGCCGGCTACTACTACTACTACTATTGTAAGGGCTACCTCGGTACCACTGACGAATTCCGCTGGCTTTCGCCAGGTGACGGACGCTCCGATCAGCTGGGCGCGCTGTCTGATGTTGACCAGGCCGTGCGATTCCGGTTTTATTTCTTTGGGATTGAGACCGCGGCCATTGTCTTTGATGACGATTCTCAATGACTCGCCCTTGCGACCGATCTCCAGTTTGACCTCGCTGGCCTGGGCGTGCTTCTGCACATTGTTGAGACATTCTTGGACGATGCGATACAGCTGCAATTTGACCATGTTGGTCAGGCCATAATCGTCGTCGCTGTTGTTATCAAGATCGACGAGCTCGACGACGATATTGGCTTCGCGGCTGAGGATGGAGAGAAGGTTGTCGAGGGCCGGCTTGAAGCCCATTGTCTCGAGCACGGAGGGGTGCAGATCGTTGATCACGCGTCGCATTTCGGATATGGCGCCGTCCAGCTTTTCGCGCATTTCCCGCGGTACTGGATTATCGCTCAAGTCATGCGAAAGGCGATCGGCCATGCGTGCCACCGAGGACAGTGCCGGCAAAGTCTCGTCGTGCAAATCCTCGGCAATGCGCTGGCGCTCTTCCTCGGCTCTGACCTGCATCGCTTCTCTGGCCAGGGCGAGCTCTTTGTTGCGCAAGCGCAAGTCGGTGTCGAGATAGATCAGCGTACCGAAGACATAGGTGAGCATCAATACTGCCAGCAAGGGCATGATCGGGAAATGCAGATTGAGAAATTGAAAGGCTATTTGCGTCGACAGGACAAGCACCATGGCCGTAGTCAAAAATGCCGTCGTGCGCCTGGCCAGAGGCAGGACCGATGAAACCGCGCCCAGGGCTCCGCCGAGCAGCAGCAGCAGGTGATGCAAAATATTGCGCGGGAAGGATTTGATTGCTTCGTTGTTGTGCAAGGTGGAAATCGCTTCCGCCTGGATCAAAACATTAGGCACTTTCGAAGAAAGCGGTGTGCGTACGCGCGGCGTGTTGTCCACTTTTTGCGAAAAATTGGTGCCGATCATCACCACTTTGCCCTTGAAACGAGCCGAGTCAAAGTGCCCGTCTTCCTTGCCGCTTGCCGTTGGATTGAGAATTTCGCTGACACTATAGGTCGGGTAAAGGCTGTCGCTGAATTTTATATAGATAGGCAATTCGTCCTCGTTGAAGGCCGTTATCTGCGATTTGGAAGGGCCGACGCCGACACGCGATGACATCAATGGCGCTACCACTTCCGGCAAGCTATCGAAGGCCTCTCCCGGAAATGAAAGCCTGGCTCCCTGACCGAGATTACTATCGAAGCCACCATATTTGGTACCGACCCCACCGGCACTGCTGGCGCCGCTACCGCTCGTGGCTGCACCGGGGGCGCCGTCATTGCCAAGGAAGATATTGGCCGATATGGGCATGCGGCAGACCAGTCCACTGGGCTCGCGGATCACATGGTCGTAGGCACAGGTGAGCACGCTCTGGCGCAGCTCGGATGCGGGGAAGTCCTGAGGATTGTCGAGATTGCCGGAGAGGGCGAGGACGACATTACCTTTGTAGGCTTTGAGAGTTTTGACCAGTTCTGGATCGGGTTTGCCGGAGAGATCGATGTCGAGGACGACAAGCAGCGGATCGCCGCTTTCTATAATCGGTATCAGCCGGGCCAGTACGCCCTGAATCGGGTGGGGGCCGCCCTCCTCCGCATCGCCTTCGAGATCGAACTGGTCCTCGTCATCATAAGTGATGATATTTATATCGTTCGTAGCTGGAAAGGGCAGAGCCCTTTGCATTTGGTGAGCGACTTTGTAGCGCCACTCGAGCAGATTCATTTCCATGGTATCGAGCACTGGTGATTCCGCCAATAAAATGGTTGCCAGGCCGCCCGCGGCGGCCCCCCAAAATAGACGCTGGAAGAGCAGTCCGTCTCTTTTCAGTGCACTTTGACCGGGCACTTTTATCAAAGGCGATTGGCGTTGGAATGGCGCCAGTAAGAGCCGCATCACTTTCCTCGGAACAGGCTTGACTGCTCCAAGATTAGTCTAGCTTGAGTGCAAAGGCAAATATCCAGTAAAAAGCCTGGAAATTGGGCCATTCCGGCGCGTCGCCTATATGTCTAGTGAAACCCCTAGATATTTTGTGAGCTATACCCCGACCGTCGATCGGGCTTAATGGGGCAGACCGTGGGCATCGGCGCGGGCTAAAGTTGGTTTATTGCACCGCCCCTGGAGTATTTCTATGAAAACTACGTCACTGACTGCCTTCAGGCGCCATTCAGCTCTGGCTTTAGCGCTGGCGCTGGCCGCTGCCGGCGCCCCGGCCCGGGCCGCCGGCATGATTATGATTGATCCGGCCTTCGGCGCCGGTGCCCGGCCGATCTTTCGCCCCGTTGGCAGGCCAGTAGGCGCAGGGCGGCCAATTGGTGTCGGACGGCCAATCGGCGTTGGGACCGGTACTGCTGTCGGTGTACCTATTAGTATCCCGATCGTTCGTCCGCCTGACACTCCTGCCCCTCCCATCTCGACCAGCCCTGTTTTGCGCGGTGGCGTCAGTTTCGGCTTGAGATTGGAATCTCAGGACATAAAGGTCGATATTACCGATCAAGTAGCACGCACCTATATAGTGCAAACATTCGCCAATGACACCGACCAGAATCTGGCCGGTACTTATCTCTTTCCTTTGCCTGAGGATACGGCCTTCTCCAGCTTTTCCCTGCACATCGACGGTAAGCCGGTGGAGGGCAAAATAATGGAGGCGCAGGAAGCGCGCGCTCAATACGAGGCGATTGTCCGGCAGATGGTCGATCCCGGTCTGCTCGAGTACGCCGACTATAAAACAGTGCGCGCTCGCATCTTTCCGATCCCGGCTCATGGCACCAAAAAAGTAGAACTCGAATATACACAGCTGCTCAAGGCCGAAAACGGTCTGATCAAATATCGCTTCCCGCTCAAGGGCGATGCCGCCGTCGCCGGTGACAGCGAAGACAGCAAAATCGGCGTCAAACTTTCCGGTAAGCAGGGGCTGCGCACAATCTGGTCACCGAGCCATACTGTCGACGTCAAACGCGAGGAAAACAACCGCGCCAAAGTCGCCTTTGCTGCTCATGGCGGAGCCGGTGTCGATAAGGATTTTCTACTCTATTACAGTGTTTCGGATAAAGATGTCCAGGCAAATCTGCTCACCCACAAAGTCGGGGGAGAGGACGGCTATTTCCTCCTCAGTCTGGCACCACCGCTCAAAAACGCAGTCGTCATGCCTAAAGATATCGTCCTGGTCGCCGACACATCGGGTTCGATGCAGGGCGAGAAAATTGCCCAGACGAAAAAAGCACTTAAATATGTAGTCAATGCGCTGGCTCCCGGAGATCGCTTCGGCATCGTGCAGTTCAATACCGATGCCGATTCCTTCAAAAATACACTGGTGGCGGCCACTGCCGAAAATAAAAAGGCTGCCGAAGCATTTATTGAAGATCTCGAGCCACGCGGCGGCACCAATATTTCGGACGCGCTCAATACAGGCGTATCACTGCTCAACGTCAACGATCCAAGACCGGCTTATATGGTGCTTATGACTGACGGTGAGCCCACTGTCGGCGAGACGACGCTCGCCGGTGTGCTCAAATCGGTGAAGGCCAAACGCGATCTGCGTCTTTTTGATTTTGGTGTCGGCTACGACGTCAACACGCGTTTGCTCAGTCAGCTTGCCGACGAACATCACGGCACGAGCCAGTTTCTCGAGCCGGGTGAAAATCTGGAAACAGCACTGTCCGGCTTTTACAATAAAATCAAATCGCCGGTGATGTCCGATTGTCAGATTACATACAACGGTATCACCGTCAAAGATGTTTATCCGCGCGCCGTCAAAGATATCTTTGCCGGCACCCAGGTGCTCCTGCTTGGGCGCTACAAAGGTGCAGGCCATGCCAGTGTCACCGTATCGGGTAAAGTCAACGGTCAGCCGCGCTGTTTTGTTTTTCCGCTGCAATATGCCGAGAGCGAAACGGCAAACAGTTATCTGCCCAGGCTCTGGGCGATGCGGCGGATTGGTCATCTGACCGAAGCGGCGCAGCAAAATGGCGACAGCCGCGAAGTCGTCGATGAGATTGTTGCCCTCTCGCAAAAGTACGGCATCATCTCTGCTTATACATCGTTCCTGGCCACCGATCCCAACGAAAATCACCGACTGCCCATCAATCGTCCACGCGTGTTTGATGCACGCCGCGGTGGAAACGGTGTCAGCTTCAGTCCCGCCATACACCAAGGAATGCCGCACGGCGTGCCCCAAGCCATGCCTATGTCCTCGACTGTGAACTCTCCGATCGCCGGCGGGGGCATGATGAGAAGCGGCGGTTTCGGTGGTGCCTTCCAGGGAGTGGCCAGTGAAAGCAGTGCCGCTGTCAGCCTGAAAAAGGGAGAATGGCATAGCGCCAGACAACAGTTACAGATGGTCGACACTGCCGCTGTCAGCGGTGAAAAAGCGGTAATGCGTGCCAAAAGCGTGGCCATGCTCAAAGATGGGGAAGAAGGCTCAGTGTCGTCACGCGATGATAAGGCGCGCGCTCGCGAGATGAAACAGGCCCAGGGTAAGACTTTCTATCTGGACGGCGACGGCGTCACCTGGGTAGATGGTGACTACAAAGGCGAGAAATGTGAGGAAATAACTTTTGCCTCGGCTCGTTATTTCGATCTGGCCAAAGCTTCACCAAAACTCGCTTCTTTTCTTGCTGTCGGACGTCAGGTCATATTCGTCAGCGATAACCACGCCTACAAAATCGTCGTGAAATAGGAGAGAATTTCGAAATCATGGGTTCTGACCCGCTCAAGTACAGCGTCGGCATCTTTGCGCAAGTCGCATGATGAGGCGTTGTCCGAGCGGGTCAGCCTTATTTTAAGAGAAGCGCGTGGACCTTTTGATTTGAGGTCAGAGACGGTGACTGAGGCTACGCCCGGAAATTCGCCGAGATGTTTTTTCAGTGTGAGCAGGCAGGCCGGGCAGTGTGGATTGTGCACAACAATCGTCAGGAGCAATTTTGCCTGTGAGGCGGTGGTTCTTTTGCCAGTTTGTTTGCCGACTGCTTCGCTTTGCCCATCGCATCCGGTTTTCGCTTGCCGTGACCAGCTCGGGGATGAGCCGGTAATAATCTGAGCGAAAAGGTAAGTAGTGGTGCAGCAGGTCAGAATTGATTTGGTTAAATTGGACTTAAGTCTCATCTTGTTCTTTTATGAACCGTTATTGCAGGTCCGGCGATGGCCGCCCGACTTTCACTTTGTCGCCGGGAACAGGCACTATAGACCATGCGGAGCGGCAGGCTCGTTTGCCCTTCTCTAAATAAGACAAAATATTATGGTCCATCTTCTATATAGGTTGCTATGATTGAGTCCAGAAGTGCCCATGCACGGGGAATTCCGGGTATTCATGCATACGTTAGCGAAACCGACAACAACATTTTTAGATGCCGTTCTCACTCCGGCAGAACTCAAGAAGCTATCGCTCGAAGAGCTGAATAGCCTCGCCAATGAAATCCGCCAGGAGATAGTCCTCAATCTGGCTAAGACCGGCGGCCACCTTGCCTCCAATCTCGGCGTTGTCGAGATCACGATCGCCTTGCATAAAGTTTTTAATTCGCCCAAGGATTTGATCCTCTGGGATGTCGGTCACCAGGCCTATGTACATAAGATGCTCACCGGCCGTCGGCACAAGTTCAATACTTTGCGGCAGTTCAAAGGCCTTTCCGGTTTCATCAGTCCGTTCGAAAGCGAGCATGACGCCTTCATTGCCGGCCACAGTTCCACATCCATTTCGCTCGCTGTCGGCATGGTTTTGGCCAGCCATCATCTCCAGCAAGATCGCAAAGTCATCGCCGTCATCGGTGACGGCGGTCTGACCGGAGGTATGGCACTGGAAGCGATTAATCACCTCGGCTACATTCAAAAAGACGTCATCATCATTCTCAACGATAATGAGATGTCCATATCCGAAAACGTCGGTGGCTTCTCCCAGTACATGAAGCGCATTCGCGAAACTTTTTTCTACAAAGACATTAAACGCAAAATTGACTTTATCGAAGACAAGTTAGATCAGGCCAATCTAAATCCTGCCGTCAAAGATCTGATTCAAATTGTCAAAAAAGAAGCAAAAGACCGCTTCGACACACCCGGCATCGTCTTCGAAAAGCTCGGTGTCAATTATTCCGGTCCGATCGATGGTCATGATCTAGGCGCTGTCATGAAAGCGCTGAACGATGTCAAAGACAAGTCGACGCCGCAGATCATTCACGTGATTACGCGCAAGGGCAAGGGTTACGCTCCCGCCGAAGCCGACGCAATCAAATATCACGGTGTACCGGCCTTTGCCCTCGAGCCGGCCCTCACCGAAAAGGCTGAGCCTACCGCTGTTGCCGTACAGCCGAAGCCGCGCACTTACTCAGATATATTCACCGAAGCCTTGATCAACATCGCCCGTCTTGAACCAAATATGGTGGCAATCACTCCCGCTACCGCCGAGGGCAGTGGACTGGTGAAATTTGGCAAAGTATTCCCCGAGCGTTTCTTCGACGTCGCTATTTGCGAACAGCACGCCGTCACCATGGCGGCCGGTATGGCCAAACTCGGTGTCAAGCCGGTGGTTTCAATTTATTCGACTTTCTTGCAGCGGGCCATGGACCAGGTCATCCACGATGTGGCGATCATGAATCTGCCTGTTGTCTTTGGTATCGACCGTGGTGGCCTCGTCGAAGACGGCGAAACGCACCAGGGTGTGTTCGATATCGCCTTTATGCGCTCGGTGCCTAACTTTACCGTGCTTGCTCCCAGAGACGCCCGCGAACTTCGCAATATGCTCTATACAGCGATCAAAGAAAGCAAGGGTCCGGTAGCGATTCGCTTCCCGCGCGAAAAAGCTGTTAACGCATCAGAAATAGGCGATCCTGCAGAATTTGAGCTTATCGATCTGACCAAGTGGCAGGTACTCCGTCCGGGCAAACCGGGAGCCGGTGTTTTGCTTGCATATGGTGCCATGGTTGAAACGGCCGTCCAGGTATTACCCGAGCTCAATCGTGTCGGTATAGAACCAATGGTGGTGGCAGCGCGATCGGCTAAACCTCTCGATGTATCGCTTTTGCAAAAAGTATTGCGTGATCCCAAAAATCGCATCGTCACCCTCGAAGAAGGGCAGCTCACCGGTGGCTTTGGTGCTGCTGTGCTCGAATACAGTAGCCAATTGCGTCAGGTAGATCCGGCTTGCAAGCTCGCGGACATAGTCAATCTCGGTATTGCCGACAAATTTATCGAACACGGTGCCAGACCGATTTTGCTCGACGAAGTCGGATTGTCGCCGGCGAAGGTCTCGGCTTTCCTGCAGAAGTATTTGAAGTTCTAAATGTTTTCGGCGCCTGGAATATAAGCCCGGACCCAAAAGTTGAACCGATATCGGTTTAGTTTTCGGCGCCTGGAATATAAGCCCGGACCC
>JAGXAB010000139.1 GCA_018971775.1 Cyanobacteria bacterium REEB67
TCAGCCCTTGCAAGCGCCTCAGTGGCTGTTTCCGGCCTCGATTCTGCCCAAATTGCTTCGAGAACAATCGCCCCAATCGTCCAATCTCTGCAAATGTTGGAGGCAAACAATCAAGCTGATAATCAGGCTACTGTTTACGATCTGCAATCAGAGCGAGGCGATGAAATCGATAGTAACTTCACCGGCTACCCCCTGCGTGGCTCAGCTCGAGTGGCTCGTCAGGCGGATCGTTCTTGGGTGAGTGAAACAGAGATGATTGGCGGTAGAATACCGGCTATTTTGCATCAAACGAGGGTGCCTGAGCAAACTATCAATCAAGGCTCGATTATCGCTGCGCCAAAAGTAGACACCATCGTCAAAACACCCTTTGGCGACGTCAATATCAAGGCTAAGTCGCTCGTCCTGGTCATGGCCTTCCGGCGCGGTCTGGCGGTTTATAACCTGCATGACACTTGCAAAAATGCGGTTGTGATTAGTGCCGGCAATAAAGCCCTGGTCGTTTCACCCGGTCGCAGTGCCATAGTCAGCGCCGATACTGTCGGCTATTTCGAAGAGATCAATCCGGCCCAGCTTGTTTGCTATGGCGAGCGTAGCGAAGTCATGCTTGGCCAGGGCCTCAAGGCCTTCCATGCTGATTTCTCACTGCCTTCGGCAATCAACGCCGTGCCTGCTCTGCGTCAGATGCTTGTGTCAGGCGATGGCGAAGCGAAGCGCATTTCCAGCGACCTGCTCAAGACGACATCGATTCTCATGCAGCTAAACGGCGGCTGGGGCAATTGTCGTCAGGTGCTCAAGCCGGAGATGGCAGCGTTCAATCAGTAAATCGGTCGGCAAATCCAAAAGGTTGTGATTCTAACCAATTGGAAAAATTTGGATAAAAAGGGCCGGGGGCGCAGTGGGCGACTCCGGCTCTTTGTTTATCTGGGCTATATCTTGTATCCTGTTGTGGCCAATAGGTGACAACAGGTAACTAGCGTATCGGTCGATCTTTCTGTTGGCGATCTGTCTCCGGCCGGTGCGCAGTTTTTGCCGGCTAGCTATATCAACCGGGTCGCTGGCGAGTCGTGGCTATCTTAGCCGCTTGATACGCTGTCGATTAGAAGTGCTTTTCTGTAGTCTTTTTCTGCTTAAGCGGAAAGAACGAGATGCATGTTGATGTCACCCAAATGATTAGCGTAAATTGCTATTGCTGGATGATTACTGCCGAGTGGGGTTGTTCTAGTAATGTCGAATATCTGGAATATTGCGAGTTTCCCAAGGCATCGGGATTAGCAGCATAGTCCGTTTTCCTCTTCTTGAATCTTCGAATCCCATAAATATTTGAGGATGTTCGTCCAAGATTGTTTTTTCGCATTTATAGCCCACGAATAGGTTTAGCAGCTTACCTGGTGGAATACTTGAGACGTGGTCGCAGTCTGTTTCGTCCGGATGAACTGAAGTCGGTGCGCTTTTTAATTGCCGCCATTAATGCTTTATCGTATTCACAGGTGCCAAAACCGACTTCCTTAGAGCCATACAACAGGACAGGGCTCGGAAATCTCGTTGTAAGAGGCTTGGTCGCCATATTCAAGACTTTGTAGTGAATTACGATGTAGAAACAATTGGAATTCTTATCGAAGTTCTTTTCAGGTAATTCGATATGTGGAGTCTGAGTTAACCGAAGAATTTCACATTTCAAATCAAACTTTCCAGAGTCACGTAATCTGTATTGTCTTTCAATTTTGAATGTTCTCTGAATGAAAACTCTGGATTTCGTTTTACTAAATTTGGTCGCATCCATTTTTGAGACGGGATGCTTCGGGGTGGAATCAGGTAACGCCAATGCCATTTGCACAGAAATGCTTAACGTGAAAAAGCAGAGCGTGAAAAAGAATCTTGATTTTGCCAGGCATATTATTTGGTTATCTCTTATTTTCGGCTTTTCTTTTTCGCTGCGGATTTTTCTTTCTCTAGTTTGCGTGCTTCCTGAAACTCCGCCAAATCTTGAGCAGCCTTGCCCGCGATTTTCTTCTCACCTTCATAAACTTCGCTGCGGTGACCGACGTGCAAAACCAGCACTGTTACTGCGCCTTTGTCCACATAGCAGATGACTCGCAAGTCGCGTACGCGATAGCGCCAGTATGTTGCAAGCGTTCCACAGAGACCTTTTCCAGCCGAGGTGGGATCTTCCAAGGTCGCTATTTTTTTGTCCAGATAATCGAGTACTTCCTTCGCCACCCTTTTATCGAGCTTCTTGAGCTGCTTGAGGGCGGTGTCAGAATAGTTAATCGCCCAAGCCAAGCTGTTTTCTCACAGATGCGCTGGTATGGACTTTTTCTTTGCCCGAGCGAATGCGCTCCAGAACAGTTTCTGCCAAGAAACAGTCTTCAACTGCGTCAATATTGTCTTCCACCATCTGCTTGATGTAGAAACTTTTTGCGCGTCCAGTTTCCTTAGCCAGCCTGTCGAGGCGCTCTTCAATATCTGCCGAAAATCGAATCGAAGTGGTCATAGCTCAAAAATCCTGTAATACATGCATCAATTGTAATACACGTATGACGGCTTGGCAAGGGCTTGCGCCCATCCATACCTTAGTGTCCTGCCAAACCCACCAAAAACACCAAACCCACCAAACCACCTAATCCGCCCTTGCCGACTCACCAATCGCTCTCAGAGCCATTTCTTCCGCCAGTGTCTGCTCATCAGATTTGCCGTTTTCACCGACGACCGGCATCTTCGGCAGCATCAGATAACCGAGCTGCATCGCTTTGACGACGGCGGCGGTATTTCGCGCCACGCGCATCTTGCGCAGGATGGCGGCGGTCAGCTTTTCGACTTGAGCCGGCTCTAAGTCGAGTTCTTCGGCGATATCTTCATCCTGCTGACAGAGGCGCAGCAAGACTTCCAGTTCTCTCTCGTCCAATGCGTCCGAGCTCGCGTCGCGGATCAGTCTTTGCTCCAGCCAGGGTCGCAGATTGCTGTCAATAAATTGTTCTCCGGCCAGCGTCCAGCCTACCGATTCGATTAAGCGAGCATCGTTGCAGCTGTGCAGGCAGAGCCCCTGGATGCCGGCGCGCTGCAATTGTCTGGCATAGCGCGTCGCATTGTAGGAGTCAGTGACAATCAGGATCTTCACCTGTCCGGCAAAAAGATTGCAGACCTCGAGCGCATATTTCATGCCGACCTGGACGTTAAACAAGACAATATCCGGCGTCGTCGAATGCAAGATGCGCACAGCCTCGGCGCCCTCAGCCGTCTCACCGACGACGCGCACGGTGTAGCGCAGGCGTGCAATCAAACCGTGGCGCACAAGATAATCCGGCTCGCAGATTACGGCTCGCGGTTTATTTTCGATCTGGTTGAGCTTGCTGCCGACGAGGGCATATTCGAAGCTGCCGTCGTCATCACCGCCGATAGCCGTCGGATCGTGAGCTCCCGGCCCACCGCGGCCGGTTTCCACCTGTGTCTTGGGCTTGTCGGCTTCGGCCATGAATTATTACACCCTGTCCAACTTGTCCAACTTGAGCTCAGTCTTGTTTATCTAATACCCAAAAATTGGTTCAGGGTTTTGAACTATTTGGGACCGGTCAGTCGGAGGATGTCGGTGTTGATCGAAAATGGAAATTTCGGTTTCGGCGCGAAATAAGCTTCCATGGCGCTCATCGACTCACCGGCGCCGCGCGCCTGGACGAGTGGGATGCCTTTGATCAGGCCGCGCTGGGCAAATTGTTCGAGAGCGGCGCGATAGCCGGCCAGGATCGCTTCTTCACGCTGGGCGGGCTGGAGTGAAAAACGCAATGAGTGGAAGCTGTTCACTTCCGGACGGATGACGATGCCGGCGTGTTCGACCAGTTGGCCGGCGCCGTGTTCGGAATTGCCGCTCAAATATTTGGCCAGGCGATAGAGTCGGGCGTTGGTGGCTGTCATGGCACCGGTCGGCAGGCTGGCGATGATCCGCTCTTCCGGGATGCCGAAGTGCGTCGTTGCCATGTCCGACGGGCATTTGCCAAATTTGCCCAGGGCGCCGTCATAGAGCCGGCGGCCGTACATGGTCATCGAGGCGAGGACGCCGGGGATGGCAGAAGTTGCCCGCACGGCGTCGCCGACGCTGGGGGCTTTGTTGTCCAGCACGTGCTGCCCGGAAGGACTGTATTCCGTGACGCCTTTTTTTGTGAAGATGACCTCGGAGTGTTCGCCGCCGACGGCCATCGTCCAGAGTTTTTCCGGCCATTTCGCACCGGGCATGTGGCTTTCGACCATGGCGCCGAGTGGGGTCGTGTCGTAGAGACCGTCCTTGAGCAGGTCGAGCCTTTTGTGCTGACGGACAACCTCGGTGAAAATCGGCCGCTGGGTGAGCAGGGCGGCGATGTCTGTATCTTTAGCGACTTGCAGGAGCCTTTGCGAGGACATGTCGGTAGCGGCTAGCGCCGCTGGCACGAAGCCTCCGCTCACTCCGCCAATCGTTTCGATTTTGAGTTTGGCCGCCCGGGTGGCGAGGACGACGCCGGCGCCGGTGAGTGCGGCTTTACTGCCGCCACTGCCGAGGACAAGATGCCAGCCTTCGGTCGAGGCGGATCGTGTCGACGACGCTGCGCTTGTTTCCCCTTTGCGGAAAAGGCTTTCTATCTGTGGCAGGAGCGCCAGATTGGGCCTGGAAGAAACGATCGAGCCCATATCCTGCAGGCGCGAGCGCTCGCCGAGCGTGCGTGCCCCGACGCCCATGGCCAGGCCGAGGCCGTGGAAGGCTGAGCCGGTCAGGCCAAAGCTGACGGCGCCGGTGGCTGTCTGGCTGAGATCAGCGAAATGGCCGGTGCGCGAATAGGTGTTTATTTGCTCCGTGCCGGCGCCGATTACCGAACCGGCGACAAAAGTGCCGGTCAGTGAAGTTTCTGCCGATTTAATCAGACCTGTCGAAGCTAGTAGTTTGGGGCCTTTCTCAATCAGCGCCATGGTCGCCGCACCAGATGCCGCGTGCACCAATCTCTGGGACATACCTTCGCCATTTTTCAAAGGTGCAATGAAGCCGATTGCGCCGCCCGCTTCGATTGGGGCGAGAGCCGCTCCAGCCGGCAGGCGCCGCATTATTGCCGTGACGCCCAGGAAAATTGTCGCGTCGGCGACCATTTCGCCGGCCATTTTTGCTTTTGATTCCGGCTCGGGCTTTTTCCAGGCAGTCTCATCGTCGTCGAAGGTTTTGCCACTGAGGAGTTGCTTGACGCCGACCAGCGGCGCCTTGAGATGACTGCCCAGACCGGCGGCGAAATCAGCCAAAGCCGAGTGCTCGTGCTTGGGGGCAAGCTCGGTGAGGATGTGCTGGACTGGTGTGGTGTCGGCCTGAGTGGATGGGGCCGGGGAGTCAAATTTCATTTACACCATAAATGCCATCGGTAGAGGCTCTACGATGCTAATGGCGTCGGCGCTTTTGGCCTACACGGTTATTACGCTCGGCGCGGTAACGATAACGGTAAAGGATGGATGCTACCGACGGCGCTGATCAGCCAGTAATTGTGCACCCGTCTCAGGCTGCAATGGATTTCCCAGCCTCTGTCGAGGTCGCGCCGGTTTTTTTCGCCCACTTTAATTGGTCCGACGACTGCGCCGTCGATGTCTTCGAGCCAGATCAGGCCGTTGCGCAGCTCGTGGATCAAATATTTTTGGCCGGGCTCGTCATCTGTCGTCTCATCCCGTTTGCGCGCTTCTTCGAGGAGGCGTCGCAGGGCCCGCCTGGCGCGAGGCAGCTTGCGGCCAAGCTCGGCGAGGTGAAAGGCGGCCTCTTCACCGTCCGCCGGGTCGATCAGGTCATGGCGCGTCAGCCAGAGGCAATAATCCTCGAGTGTCTGGCAGGTGACGCGGACAAATTTTTGGCTGGCATCGTGATAGAGGTCGTAAGACAAAAATTCGATGAAGTCGCCGATGAGCGGGGGGATTTTGCTCGGGCCAAAGATTTGTTCGAAGCCGCGATAGTTTTGAAGGCCGTTTGCTTCTTGTTGCTGGCGCTGAAACTCTTGCGCCTCGAGCGGGCTGAGGGTACGGTGACCGTTGTGATGGGCAAAACTGCGGAGCAGATCGATGGCCACTTCGCGCTCGTCGGCTCGGGGGGCGGTAGCCGGGCCACAGGATGGGAATCTGGCTCTGGCGGCCAGATAATCGGCAAATGTTTTCTCCAGCGTCGGTCTGAGGCTGGTGGCGCTTGTCATTTGTATCTGGGTAGTTTCGGTCATGCGCAGCTCCTTTATGGCTTGATGTCGACTCGGGCCAAAGAGGGTAACACCTGTCCCGCTGCGCTTTTCGTCAAAAAGCTCGACTGAAATATTTGCCATTTTCTGCAGCCCGTATGTGCCGCTTATACGGCCGAGATATTTAATATCTTGCCGGTTTCATTTGGATCATTGTCGCCTTCCGCTGGGCATAACCGGGTTATAGAACTGCATCTTTTTTACGCGAAAATGGTGGGATATGCCAAACACCAAGTCTGACTCTTACTGGACGGACCATCTGCTCAGGCGCGCCGGTTTCGGCACGACCTTGCAGGAGCAGAGCTACTATAAGCAGCTTGGTTATGACGGGACGCTCAAGGAGCTTTTGCATCCAGAGACGGTCAAAGACGATGCTATGGAAAAGATTGTCTACGATCAGAATTTTGACTATAACGATCTCGGCGATTTGCGGCGCTGGTGGATTTACAGAATGATGTTCACGCGTCGGCCGCTGGCGGAGAAGTTATGTCTTTTCTGGCACGGCCATTTTGCCACTTCCAATAATGGCAAAGTGAACAATGCCTATTTGATGTATCAGCAAAATCAGATTTTTCGCAACCAGGGCCTGGGTAATTTTCAGGATTTGCTTCTATCGGTCTCGAAAGATCCGGCCATGATTGTCTATCTGGACAACCAGCAAAATACCAAAAACAAACCAAATGAAAATTACGCCCGAGAAGTGATGGAACTCTTTACCATGGGCATCGGCAACTACAGCGAGACCGATGTAAAAGAGGCGGCCAGAGCATTTACTGGTTGGATGGCGCCGAGTGGATTTTACTTCAATCGCAAGCAGCATGACGTCGAGAAAAAGACTTTTCTGGGCGAGAGCGGCAACTTCGGCGGCGAGGACATCGTGCGCATTCTGGCGGCCCGGCCTGAGACCGCGCACTTCATCAGCCGGAAGCTTATTACATATTTTTGCATGGACGATCCAAGCGATAGTTTCGTCGACAAAGTGGCCGCAAGCTACATGAGCAAGAAGCAGGATATCCGCTCGGTCATGGAGACGATTTTTACTTCACCGGAGTTTCATTCTGATAAGGCCTATCATTGCAAAATCAAAAGTCCGGCCGAGTATGTGATCGGCACGATGAAGCTTTTGCAGGTCGATAAAATCGACGGCGACCTGCCGGCGGTGATGGCGCGCATGGGGCAAAATCTCTTCGAGCCGCCCAATGTCAAAGGTTGGGATGGGGGCATGGCCTGGATCGCTACCGACACGTTGATGGAGCGCTTCAATTTTGCGGCGCGCATCAGTACGCAAAAATTTGACGCCAAGGAAGGTTACATAAATCCTACTGTCCTGGCCAGTCAATACGGTACCAATAGCGCCAAGGATATGGTCGATCATTTCCTTGCCCGGCTGGTGGATGAAGACGTACCGACCAGCGCGCGCAAGCAGTTGCTTGCATATGTTGCTACCGATCTGAACGGTCAGGAAGTCAGCACTTTGCCCGATGCAAAAACAGTCGAGGCCAAGATGCGTGGCCTGCTGCATTTGATCATGACCCTTCCTTCTTATCAATTGGCTTGAGGATAACGAATCTATATGACGACATCACGCAGAGATTTTTTGTTGTCAGGACTGGGTCTGATGGGAGCTGCCGTCTACGGCAATGAGCTCTTCGGCTTGCTGGCGCAGCAGGCTCAGGCCGCACCACGGGCGGTGGGTGCTTCCAAGATATTGATCATCATCCAGATGTCCGGTGGCAATGACGGTCTTAATACGGTTATCCCTTTTGCCGATCCCGCTTATCTCAAGATCCGGCCGACGATCGGCATCAAGCCCGATGTCGTCCTCAAGCTCGACGACAAGGTCGCCCTCAATCCAAACATGACGCCCTTCCAGGACCTGTATAAGGCCGGCAAGCTCGCGGTCGTGCAGGGCGTCGGCTATCCAAATCCGAACCGATCGCATTTCCGCTCGATCGAAATCTGGCAAACCGCCGAGCCCAAAAAAGTGAAGGATACTGGCTGGATCGGGCGCTATCTCGATCTTGCCAATAGTGGCAAAGCGCAGCTCGACAATATCTTCCCGGCGATCAACGTCGATCCGATTTTGCCCAAGACTTTGTCGGCGCAAAAAGTGGTCGTGCCTTCGATCAGCGACGTCAAAAATTTCACCTTCAAAGCCGATCCCCGCTACGAAGCCGATCGCACCGCTCAACTTTCGACTTTCAACTCTATCTATCAAAAATATTCGCTCAACAGGCCTTATATCGAAGAGCTTCGCCGTGTCGGTCTCGATACTACTCAGGCCTCCGACTCGATTGCCAAAATGGTGGCCACTTACAAGGACGGTGCTAAATATCCGAACAGTGGCTTTGGCCGTGGCATGCAATTCATCGCCCAGCTGATCATCGGCGGTGTCAATTGCAGTATTTACAATATTTCCATCGGTGGTTTCGACACTCACACCAACGAGCAAAGAGCGCATGAAGGGCTGTTCCGTACCCTGACCGAGGGAGTGAAAGCGTTGCAGACCGATCTGGAAAATCATGGGCTGGACAAAGATGTCTGTATGATCACTTTCAGTGAATTTGGTCGGCGTGTCGGAGAAAATGGCGGGCGCGGTACGGACCATGGTGCCGCTGCTCCGATGTTTTTGATTGGCTCCAATGTCAAGGGTGGAATCATCGGCGATCAACCGAGTCTGACCGACCTGGACGATGGGGATTTGAAATATAAAATCGACTTCCGCAATGTCTATGCCAGTGTGCTCGATCGCTGGCTGGGAGCCGATAGTAAGGCTGTACTCGGGGACAGGTATGACATGCTCGATTTGTTCTCAAGAGCTTAAAAAAGCAAAAAAATTGGAACCAGGTCTGTTTCTCCTTGTCGTAATACCTGCAACGATCCGGCTTTCTTCGATTATCTGCACACCAATCAGCCCAGTCTGCTCCAGCGCTTGCGCTACGACATGGGCTTCTAAGGATTCGCTGCGAAAACCTTCCCAAGTATCAGTAGATCAGATACTTGTGATTGAAAATCGGTCATGTTTGAACCTCGTATCCCTCTACGAGCAGATGACATGACCGATTTTTTGCACTTTTTTTGTCTGTTAGAATAGGTTGGTTGAGTCCAGTTTGAGGGACCGGTCGTGGAAGATAAAAGTCAGTTTGCCGGTTTTTGGAAGCGGTTTGCCGCGTACTGTCTCGACTGCACCATCGTGTCGATCGGCATGCTGATTTTGCTTTTGCCTCTCGGTATTGGCTTGCAAATGTTTATGGGCATGTTGCACTTCGATGGCATGACCAAAGCCGTTATCGGTCGGGTTTTTATGTTTTTGATCGGGATGCCGATCTGGATCGCCTACTTCGCCATCTTCGAAGCGTCAGCCAAGCAAGCAACGCCCGGCAAAATGGCTTTAGGCATCGTCGTCACCGATGCAAACGGCGCTCCTATCGGCATCGGCCGCGCCATCGGACGGCAATTCGGTCGGATACTTTCGGGGCTGTTTCTCAATTTAGGCTACATCATCTGCGGCTTCACTGCTCGCCGGCAATGCGTCCACGACATGCTCGCCGGTACTTTGGTGGTAAACAAAGACGCCCCGCTGCGGCTTGGGATGAAGAAAGACGAGTATTTGATACCGCCGGTTTAGACGTTCCGTGGCTGTCCGCAAGGACATTGGATGGCAGCACATGGTGCGATTGTCCAGGCATTTAATGAAAACCGCTCTTTTGACAGCGATTATTGCTGTTGTGCTTTCTCAGCCTGTGGTTGCTGAAGGCGGATCTTCCAGCAAGACTATAAAAATGGCCTGCACATTGTTGGAGCAGGGTCGCAATGGGCAGGCTCTGGTATTGCTCAACTCGCTGATTAAAAGCGAGCCTGGTAACGCCCTCGCTTATGCGGAACGTGGGCATGCCTACATTCATTTTGAGAAGTATCAAAAAGCTGTAGAAGACTGTACCAGGGCTCTGGAGATTTCGCCCAGGTGCGCCAGAGCCTATTCGATGCGCGCCGATGCCTACGGCGATCTTGGTCAATATCAAAAAGAAATCAACGACTTGACCGCGCTGATTGAGATTGACAGGTCCCGGGCTAATGCTTATGCGAGCAGAGCTCATGTCTATTACGACCTCGGTCAATTGAAAATGGCGGTTGATGATTGTACGGCCGCCATTGCTCTCAAGCCGAACTCTAATGGCGCTCTTGAAACTGCTGCCGCCTCTTACGAAGAGCTCGGCTTGTACGATAAAGCACTCGTAATGCGCACAAAAATTTTGCAATC